>CAYGRE010000042.1:35034-55215 GCA_964352215.1 uncultured Bacteroidia bacterium | reverse complement strand
GAAGGAATCATCTATTCTTGGGCACGGTCATGATTTAACCGGACGCCAATGATTAGTATTCATGTATAATAGTTCATAATCATTACAAAATTGGGGAATTACTTGAATTACCCACACATCTCAGGTATTTTTATAGTATGACTAATTCATTCAATCGCATCGAATCCCGGTCTGAAGTCCTTAATGGAAAACCGTGCATTAAAGGTACGCGGATCAGTGTGCAACTGATTTTGGAGTGGATGGGCAGTGGAGCATCAGCAGATGAGATCGCCAAGCAACACCCTATCATCAGTCGTGAAGATGTGCTTGAAGCTATTCGATATGCGTCAAAATTTGATCAGAATGAGTTTTTCATTGAATTGAAAATCGCATAATGAACCTCCATGATTTTCCCATCCTAGCTGATGAGAACATTGGCTTGGAAGTTGTGAATTACCTTCGTGATGAAGGATTTGAAACGAAGTCCATTCTTGAAGATGGAACCTTTGGAAGAAGTGATATGGATTTATTGAACGATTCGTACACTCAAGGTCAAGTAATTTTAACACAGGACAGTGACTTTGGAACCTTGGTATTCCGAGACCAGGTGGATTTTATAGGCATTTTTTACCTAAGGCCCGGCCATTTCTCAGGTGCTTTTCATATTTCAACTTTGAAAACGGTGCTGAATGGGGGTTTGGAATTGGCTCCACCATTCATAATAGTTGCTGAGAATACAGGAGAAACCGTTAAAATCCGGCTTCGAAACCTTAAATGAATTGCTAGCTTAGAGAGTGCTATTTTCAATAAAACGAAAGGTCAACCGTCTTAACCCAAATTACAAAACGCCTATTCCAATTCCTGAAACGGGCGTTTTGTCAAATTAATTCTTACAGTACCCAGAACGGGAATCGAACCCAACTCCTACAACAATATTCAAAGATTAAACCTTCTCTGGGAAGACTTGGATAACTTGATGGAACAAATAAATCATTTAAACTTCCAGAAGTAGTAAATAGAAATATCTCCAGCAAACACCCTAAAAGTGATTGAATCAGCCACCACCCCCAAGAAAAACCCATTTTACCCGCGAACCGTTTCCAGTCACCATCCGCAAACTTCCAGATGGGAACCTCCAACCTTGATAGTCTTACCCTCATACAACCCAACCTGTAGGAACGAACCGTTTCAATGCTTTACTAGCAGAGATGATAGAAAGGGTCTATAAAAGTGCGCCTCCTGACCCTCAACTGTGAGGGTACGAAGGCGCAAGACCGAGGGTAATGGAAGCGCGAGACCGAGCTCCAAAAGCCGCAAACCCGAGGGTCTTGACCCGCAAATTTGCAGGGTATTACCCTCAAGAATGATAGCATTACTATCATGCTCTACAGATTCATTAACGGAAGGTTACGCCACCTCGACCGCAGCATTGAGGGTCGCAAGGCTCGCACCCTTTGGGTACCTGGCCGCAACCGTTAGGGGTAATACTATCAAGAGTAAGTGTAGCACTTCGAACACCTGCGGCTTGCTAAGAGAACGCTTGCGCGCTCCTTTCCTTTCGGAATGCAGGATTTCGCTCCATTTCAGATGGTCATCCTGACCTTGCAGGGGGCCCAAAACCAGCACTGAAACCTGATTAAGGGTTTGTAACCGCCCTCCCCTAATTCGACATCACCATCTCTTCTTCAACTAAAAACCGCCCCGCATCCGGCACTTGCCCACAAAATTCAATGATCCGATCATAGACCCTCTTATCCTGCAATCCATGCCCCAATCCCTTGGTCACAAACAATTCGGCTTCCGGCAAATGATTGTAGATCGCCTGCCCATCTGGCAAGGGACAAACCTTGTCTTCCTCGTCGTGAATGACCAGCGAAGGAATTTCAATCGCTCTGGCAAATCTTTGGCTGGAGAAGTATTCACTCGTATGATTAAACTTCGTCTGAAACACACGTTCCAAACTCTGAATGCTGCCATCAGACAGCCCCAGGATGCTCTTAAAACCATCGATCACAGGTGACAGCTCTGAAGGAGCTCCCATGATCACAGTTCCGCGAACGCTTGGCCGGGCATAGTGGCTCATGAAGTAGAGCAAAGAAGCGCCGCCCACAGAGTGACCCGCAATAAAGGAAGGTTGATAGGTCTGCACCGCACTGTTGATCCCCTCTGCATAATAAGGAATATTGAACAGATCGCCTTCCGAAGCACCGTGTCCTGGTGCATCAATGGCCACCACCCGGTATCCCTCCTTCACCAACAAGGTGATCAGGCGGCTCCAGCGTGCTGCGTTGGATTCCCAACCATGCAACAGCAAGACCGTATCTTTCCCGGCATCATTCCAGGAATAAGCCTTGACCCCATTCTGCCCCGTGGCTAGCATGGCCTCAGATTGGCAGCTCTTCAGAAAATCCTGGTCCTTGGGACGAATCCTTCCCCTACGTGGGGTACAGAAGGTCTGAAAAGCCTTTTCCCCGGCCGCCTGACCCGAAAACAGATTCGTTATATTGATTTGCGCGCCGATCATGCGGGGCACCCATTTGTTAAGTGTTGCTTTCATAATGCTGTTATTAAGATAACAATACGAAGCTCGGGGAAGGGAGACAGAGTTTCATTGACATATATTAAGAAATGGTCCTATCAGGAAGTCTCCCGCAACTCCCGGCGGATCCGGCTCAGGTACTCGGGCGTGATTCCCAGATAGGAAGCAATATAGACCTGGGGGATATGGAGCAATACCTTGGGACGCTTTTTCATCAGCTTCAGGTAGCGCTCAGTAGGCGTATAAAACAAAAATTCCTGCTGCCGTTTGTACATCGAAGTGAATACCTTCTCTGCGATCAGACGACCGAACTTCTGCCAATTGGGGTACCGCTCATACATGTCCTGCATATTCTCGTAACTGATGGTGACGATTTCCGAGTCGGTCAATGCCTGGATGTATTCCCCGGAAGGTTGACGCGTGACAATGCTCATATAGTCAGACATGAAACTCCCATCAAAGAAAAAATTCGTGGTGATCTCTTTTCCCTTGACCATGCTGAATACCCGAAAAATCCCCGAATTGATGAAGCTCATAGATTTACAGACTTCCCCCTCCTGTAAAATATATTCATTCTTTTTCACCTCCTTCACCTGAAGACTTAACTCCTTCTCGGCCCATTCTGCTTCAGAAAAATCGACGATGGAGTGGCTGAATTGCTTTATGCGGTCAAAGCTCATTGAAGTATAAACCTTATAGGGCCATAAATGGTTCCGCTCCCCTTAATTCAGTTCAGAACGGTAGCAAAATTTGGGGATGTTCGGGATAGTCCTGAAATTAGGGGAATGATCTATCAAAAGCTGATCTTTATCCATATCCCCGGCACCGGAGGTACAAGCATTGAGCACTCCCTGGGGCAGACGCTTGAGAATGCGGAGAAATACCAAACCGCGCGTGAGATTCAAAAGAAGATCGGACCAGAGAAATTCTTTAGATCATTCGTATTCACCTTTATCAGGAACCCCTGGGACCGGATCATTTCCTTGTACCACCAGCCTTACTACCGTGAGGAGCAAGGATTCGGTGACAAAAGCCTCGCTTACTTCATCGAAAATTTTGAGCCAGGACCGGGGGAAAAGA
Source organism: uncultured Bacteroidia bacterium (assembly GCA_964352215.1). Classification (GTDB taxonomy): domain Bacteria; phylum Bacteroidota; class Bacteroidia; order J057; family JADKCL01; genus CAWUKT01. The sequence goes on along the minus strand of CAYGRE010000042.1, from coordinate 51,617 downwards.
AGTTTTACCATGAGTACCTGGATGCGGATGGCATCACCTACATCGCCCGGTTTGAGAACCGCCGCCAGGAAATTCTCAGGATCAGCCAGGTCAATGAAATCCCCATTGATCCAAGTGTCCACATTGGAAAAACCGAGCGGGATCCGGATTACCGGACCTATTACGACGCTGAGACCCAGCAAATGGTCCATGAGATGTTCAGGGAAGACATCGACCGGTATGGGTATTCGTTCTAAATCAATCGGCTGTTCAGGTCATCCATTTCGTCTTCTGTTTACCCCACTGTTGCTTGCATCATACATTTGTTGCTCGTATCACCTTCCACTGACCTTTAAGTCGCCGCTGTTTGCGTACCACCCTGCGTAGCAGGTTCATCAATAGGCGAAAGCCCTGGACAGGGTGGATCGGCACCAACACCATCATCCCATTCCCTTTGAAATATTCCGGATTCTGACGGAGGTAAAAGCGTGATGCAACATCGCTCCTGGAGGTAGTTTCCTTGCGCTTCACCAGGTTTTCCCGAACGATCCAACCGACCTTCTTTTCGAATCGGCTGTGGACTCCGGCGGTCGTGATTTGCAATGCTTCAGAGAGTTTGTCCATCAGGCTGAGCAGCGCCGGAGGGGTACTTCGCTCTGGATGGGGATAGACGGACAATCCATGTTTGTAAATGACGCAATAAGGATTGGGATGGATGGGCGTGGCGAGGAAATATGACTTCCTGAATCCGCTGGCGATATAGGCCTTGGTTATCTGCCAGGGCAGGATCTTAACCGTGGTATTGTTTCCGCGGTAAGCGGGTAGCATGCCAACTTCAGTCCGGTAGACAAAGCGTAGCCGGCCTTCCACCCTGGCTTCAAATTTTTGAAAAGTCAGGTAGCCCACATCTTGCCGGGAAGCGTTCTGGAAAACATAGATTTTGGTGACACGCGTGGCTGGTTCTATGACATAACGATTGAATTGGTCCTGCTCCACCCCCTCAAATATTCTGGCGTGGATGGCGAAAAGGCGATTGGACAGGGCCTCACGGGCTGCAATATCCATTTTCTTAGGTTGGTAGGGGCCACAGACAGCTAACTTTTTCATAATTCCTTAGGTAAAATTTGACATAGGAGAGCCCGGCCGGAAATTCCGGGTAGAGACGCGCTCTCGTTTTTGATCTCATGATTGCTTGACTTACAGGATCAAATGTAGGTGGCTACTTCACCAACCGGGCACCAATCTTTTGGGATTTTTGCAAGTCTGAGCCCAAAACTGCACCCCAAAAAAGGAGGTTGTCCTGGTGGACAGCCTCCTTTTTCGTAAAAATATTTGGTTACTACTCATTATTCAGCTCTTTCCCTCTTTGGATAAGCTGTTTCCCTTTTTCCTTCAACACCTCATCCCCTCTTTTGAATAACTGGTCGGCATCCTGGTCCTGGGCCACAATCTCCATACGCTCCCGCACCCTTTCCTGAAACGTCTCCACCATGGTCCTCCCCTTGATCTTGCTCTCCAACCAGAAAATCAATTCATAGGTCCCGGCCGGTTCACGCGCGGATTTGTCCAGGGCAAGATCCCAAAGTTCCTTGTACATGGTACGAATGGCAGGTTCTACATCCTCCGGAGAAGCGGGAAAAATCAATTGCCGCAAATGGCTCAGGACCGTCTTTTCAAAGACACCCAATTTCTTCTTTCCCTGGTAATGGCGGTAAGTAGACCGGTAGAGATATTCGACCAAATCCTGATTTCCCAACTCTAAATGGATCACGATAAGAAAAACACGGGCAAAGTCGCGCAAATGCTGCCGGACCTCGGAACGTGGCAGGTTGAGGAGCGCGTTGATCCAACGGAGCGACTCTTTGTATTCTCCGGAAATAAACTGAAAGGTAGCCAGGTTGTAATAGAAGTTGATCCGTCTGGAAACCGGAACTTTATCGCCGTGGCGCTCCAGCAATTTATCAATGGTATGGATCAGGGACCGCCCCTCCGCAAACCGGCCGGTATTGGTGTAATACAATAGCTGGGTATAACAGGACTGGTTGATGAGGAAGATCTCATCTTCCGGGCTCACCGTCTTTACTTGTGCCAGTTTTTCGGTCACCTTTTCCGCAATCTGGTACCGCTTGTAGACAATACAAACAGACAGCAGCTCGGTAAGGGCTCTGATATAATCACGGGGAGCACGCTGGATCTGCCGGGGGTTTTCTTCCCAGGCATCGGCATTGGCCTTAAAATGTTCCAGGGCCTGTTCATAATCCCGGTGCAGAACAGCATGAAATCCATGGATATGGTGATAATCCTGGGCGGCCCGCATTGAGTAAAAGGGTTCTTCCTTTTTCAGTAAGGGGTGGTCCATCAACGCGTCGAACTTCTGCTGCTGGGCTGCCGACAGCGACTGGGCACGCTTGGTCCGCAATACTTTGTGCTTGTCCTTCAGGGATGCCAGTAACACCTGTTCTTCCAGGCCCTTGATCTGCTGATGAACCAACTCAATATGGGCATCAATCCGTTCCTCCAGCTTTTTTGATTCCGTCTTGAACAGCAGCGTTTGCTCCAATTCCAGTATCTCCAGCAAAACCATCCCATCCTCCCGTTGCTCCGCTTTCTTTCGGGCCCTGGTCAACAATTTCTGAGCACTTTTGTATTGCCCCTTTTCAAATAAGATCCTCGCACCTTCCACCAATTCCTTCAATTTTGCCTCCTCCGTCTTCCCGGATTGAAAGGACTTCAGCGCCCGCAGAATCAAATGGAAGAGGTGATAAACCGTCGATTGAAAATGGCTCCCATAGGATTGTTGCGTGACAAACTCCAGAATCTCATCCTCAGCATAGGTCGTATTTCCATTCAGGAGATCAAAAAGGGCGGTGTAGTGGTTCTCCTCCTTCTTCCCGGTAAAAGTGGCAAACAGCTTAAAATAGCGCTTTTCATGCGGGGAAAGGGAATGGATCAATTGGTACAATTCGTACAAAGACTGTGAGCGCATAGCTGGTTGTGGTATAAAAGGAAATAGTTGGTTTCAGCAGAATTAATTGGTGTAACAGGAATCTAATTAAAAACCCTCTGATCTTCAAATTCTGGTACAGGTAACAACCTCATTGACAAAGCAATCCGACTCAGACCTCCTTTCAGGCTTTTAAAAATCTCAATTCCCTGGTTTCCTATCCCGTAAACGCTTTTCCATCTTTGTATTGTTCACATAATTACTACCAATAAAATCCCAACACGATGAATCCCATTACCGTAACCACCGTAAAAAGTAACCTTACCACCAACTGCACCCTCCAGGACAGCAACAATTCACTGATAGAAATCGGTCCTGGAGAAGAAGTCTCGGTTGACCTCAACCTCTTTTGTACGGTTGTCAATGGTGTTGAAGAAATCGACTCTACCATTTACCATGCCTTCAATGTCGACGGAGATGATGTCACCAAAGCTTTTGCGGTTGTCAATGGTACTGGCCTGATCAGCGCACTTGGAACCGAGCAGGAAGATTTTGCTCCCTCCGACCCCAATCTGGTAAGAATCTCCATTCCAGAAGCAAACCCGGGAGACAATGTCATCCTGACCCTGAAGGAGCATTTTGAAGACAGTGAAAGAATTGTCTGGGTCATCGGTGATATTGATGATGTACTTTGAGAATTTCAGAGTTGGGGCAATTCATCCATCACTTGGTGCTACAGTGCCGGTACCAAGGTTCCATGGTACTACTGTACCACGCTACCACATGAAAGCCCTCCCTACCACAATCCTCCCGGCAGATCAAAAGCATGCTTCTCAGACAGGATTCGCGGATTGATATGCTCCAGCAATTTTAAGGCGCTCTCATCAAAGCGGTCTGGCCCTAATTTCTTGTGGAGTACCACCACCAAAAGAATCTCCCGAAACCGAACCAGGTCTTCAATCCGATCCAATTCTGCAACCGGGAGATCGTATTCGGTGCGGTATCCTTCCATGAAGGGCGGTAGAAATGCGGCCGCAAATTCATTGTAGGAAAGGTCCTCACGCCGGTAGAACGCGGAGCTGAAGAGAATGACAGCTATGTCGTAGACGAACCAGCAATAAGCCGTATCGTCGAAGTCGAAGGCTGTGATCTCGCCTTTGTACCAAAAGAAGTTGTTGCGGTGGAGATCGGCGTGAATCAAGCCGTAGACATCCGGGGTGGTGGACCAGGAATTCATCCGTTCCAGGACTTCCTCCAAAAGCCGGAGGTGGATTTCGTGTCCTTCCGGGAGGTAATGGGCAGCGTTGACGACGATGTCGTCATCGTCCCAGCTGTCCCGTTGCATATGAGCAGGTGCCACATAAGACTGCGCAGAGCGGTGCATCAGCCCAATCGCTTTCCCCCACTTGCGGTAAAAATCAGGTCCCCAATCCGCTTTGGTGCTTGGCTGACCAGGTGCCTTTGCAAACAAGACAGCATGAAAATCATTTGGAGATGTTCCGGTCGATTCCACCAGCAATCCTTTGCGTGAAGGAATAATTGCAGGGGTAAGCAGGCCATTTTTCGCTACATGGATCATGAAATCCAATTCTCCTTCGATCTCAGGCCTGCTTCTGTGAGACCCGTGCGTCACCCGGAAAATTGCGGACTTGCCTTCATGAACCACATTGAAAACCAGGTTTTCAAACCCACGCAAGGGGGTACAATCTGAAGGAGATATCCCAAAGCGCTGCAAGAGGTCATGCAAAACTTCGTCTGTGAATTGTGCGATAACGAATGCTTCCATTCTCTGAGAAATAATTTAGTTCAACCACTCCGGTCCCATGCATAATACCAATCCTCTTTCACAAGAAGAAAAGATTTTATCATCTGAAGACAGGGCGGGAATGATTTGTACTTAGCAATTGATCAAACCATAGAGGAGCAAGCAAAAAATAAACTATATTGTGCATAAGGTTCGACATACAATTGCCAGAATGGAAGAAAAAGTACAAAACTCCCCGGAACAACAGCATGAATCCAGCACCCAGGAAGGTGGATTGACCTCAACTTCCGTATCGGGAAAAAGCTACCAGGCTCCTCCCTTTCAGTTGAAAGCATCCCCGGTCATGCAGCGCTATTCTGACGATGAATTGATGGGGCGTTTCGATCCCGGCAGTCATGCCGACTTCGAGCAGGCCGATGGTTATCAATTGCGGGGAGAGGTTGCCTATGCCTGGGAACGTATGCAAAGAGCCGCCGCTGAAGCAGGTGTTACCTTACGGATTGTTTCAGCCACCCGGAATTTTGACGGCCAGGCCGGTATCTGGAATGCAAAATTCAGGGGGACCCGGAACTCCGACAATCCGGATGGAACTACGAGGGTACACAACGAGGAAGATCCTACCGAACGTGCAGAGGGTATCCTCGACTATTCATCCATGCCTGGAACTTCAAGGCACCACTGGGGTACGGATATTGATATCAATTCCACCGATCCAGCAGCGTGGGAGGGAGATGGACCTCAGGTAGCTGCTTATACCTGGCTGGAAAGCAATGCAGAATCCTATGGCTTTTGCCAGACTTATGACGCCATTGCTGGTCGACCCGATTCTCCTGAGGGGGCAACCCGAACTTCAGGATACGAAATGGAGAAGTGGCACTGGAGCTATATCCCATTGGCTTCTGAAATGCAGGCAGCTTATGTTGATCAGATCGATTATACCGACCTTACCGGCTTTGAAGGATCCGAACAAGCTCAGGAACTGGACGTCATCAATACTTATGTCAACAGCATTTCCCCGGCCTGCGGTGACATGACCAGCTTTGACCGTCCGGAATTGTACCGAATCACCGCCTCAAGCCTGACCGTGCGGTCGGAACCAAGTACAGATGGCTCACGCATCAGGAGCGTCAGACAGAATGAGGAGATTTTCGGCAATGAAACCCGAACTATGGAGAATGGAGATATATGGCTGCGTATCCTGGATGGCTGGATCGCCATCCGCTATGAAGGCGAAAGTATGGCTACCCAAATCCCTCGCCGCACCGATGCTCCGCCGACCACTGAATAACCCCGGCCTTCTCATCGACATGCATCGTATATTCGGAGGTATTGGGGGACGTCCTTAACTTCAGCGGACGCTCTTTGGTCCCAGTCGTTTCTCGATAATTCACATCAATCAGGCCTCATAGTTATCATTTTCATCCAAATAGTTGACGTCTGAATACTTGTCCTCATAGTCGTCCCTTACGTCCTCTATCAGATTTCCATCTTCATCAAAGTCGTCGTCGTTGAGGACCAGGTCCTGGGCCTGGATAACCGTCATTCGGATCAGATAGACTTTGTCATCTGTTTCAAACCGAAGCGCTTTGAGCTTCTTTCCTTCTTTTGCCGTAAACTGAATCAAATGTTGACTGTACCCGTCAGGATAAACCAGCTTAATTTGTTCCTTTAACTCGTCACTCAATTTATCGTATTCCTGAGTGACCATCTTCTTGCCGTCATTTGCCATGATATTAACCGAATATTTGATCAATGGATAACATGGCGATAAGCTAGGTAAATCAATTGGTTTTTCTAGTGTTCAAGGCAAATGAATCTATAGATTTCCCCATTTTACACGGCATTCCAAACCCTATTCCTTTGTGGAGACCTTATTTTTTCCGACTTTGAAGCCCCAGGGAATTGATTGACACGGGACTCCCCAAATGAAGGAAGACAAGAGTTTATTTCCGCCAGCAAAAGGCTTTAAAGGATATTTGCAAAGCTGGCGACAGGATTTGCTTTCGGCCTTTTTCGTGACTTTGGTGGCCTTACCGCTCTCTCTGGGAATTGCCCTGGCATCAGGAGCACCTCTGATCGCTGGATTGATCTCTGCCATTCTGGGTGGAATGCTGACAACCCTGTACCGGGGTGGACATATCAGTATTCATGGTCCCGGTGCGGGTTTGGTATCGGTCACATTGGCAGGGGTAACCTTATTGGCCGACGACCCCGACATCATGTTTTCCGGCTGGTCCTACGTCCTGGCTGCCATCGTGGTAGCGGGTGGAATCCAGGTGGTAATGGGTATTTTCAAAATGGGTCAACTGGGCAATATTGTCCCGGCCGCGGTGATCAACGGCATGTTGGCCGCAATTGGTGTGATCATCCTGGTCAAGCAACTCCATGTCGCCATGGGTGGCAAGTCAGGCGGGACCAACCCCATAGGAGACATTGTCACCCTGCCAGATACCATCGCCAGTGCCAACCTTGTCGTCAGTATGATCTCCCTGGGAGGACTTTTACTGTTGATTTTCCACTCCCGGATCAAATCAAAGTTCATACATTATATCCCCGGCCCCTTGTGGGTACTCCTTTTTTCTCTGCCACTGGCCTTCCTGTTTGACTTCTCTACCCCACATACCCAATCCTTTCTGGGCTCAGCCGTCACCCTGGGCCCGCAATACCTGATCGATCTGCCCGACTTCCTCCCGGATGTACCCCAATACATGGTGAACATGAGCATCCCGGAAGATGTTGCCTCCTCCCTCTTTGTTCCCAATTTTTCCAAGGCGGATACCTTAGGCTTCTGGGGAGTCGTCTTTTCCATCACCCTGGTAGGCTCTATTATTACCCTACTCGCCTCCAAAGCAGTCGAAAAACTTGATCCCTTCCGACGCAAAACCAACCTCAACAAGGACCTGATCGGCGTGGGGTTCAGCAGTGCCATCTCTGGATTTCTGGGTGGCCTGCCCATCATCACCGTGATCGTCCGAAGTTCCGTAAATGTTAACCACGGAGCCAGGACCAAGGCTTCCAACTTTTACCATGGTCTCTTTATTCTGATCATCGTCATTTTCCTGGCACAATTCATGGAAATGATCCCCCTGGCTGCCCTCGCGACCATCCTGGTCTACACCGGATACAAACTCGCCTCTCCCAAAAGTCTGAGAGATACCTACCGAAAGGGCTGGGAACAGGGAATGGTTATGCTCTTTACCTTCCTGATGACGATCATCTATGGCCTGATTCTGGGGGTGGTCCTGGGCATATTGCTGACCCTGTTCATTCACCTGGTCCGTTCATCCAAGGAGCCCTTCGCCTTCTTCCGCCAGCTCTTCCGCCCCATCATCAACGAGTCCCACCAGTCTGACGGTAAGCACTACCTCCGCATGGGGGGCGTTCTGAACTTCGCCAATCTCCTCAAGTTGATCCGCCGACTCGATGCTATTCCCGCTGGTGAACATGTCATATTTGACCTTACCCATTCCCAATTGGTGGACTATACCACTATGGAGTACATCAATGAATATGCACGTAACTACGATGCGGCCGGTGGTCAATTCGTCATCATCGGACTGAGTACCCACCATGCGACTTCCGACCACCCCAATGCCATGCAGGTCAATTCACGCCACCGCCCTGAACCCAAAACCAGGCTCAACCACCGGGAATCTCAACTCAAGGAGATGGCCCTGGAAAAAGGCTATACCTATACCCCAGCCATCAATTGGGACACTTCGTCTTTGCGCAGCTTCAAATTCTTTGCTACCCGTCCGGTGGAGTACAAAAACAATATCATCACGGGAAGTTGTGGTCCGGAAGGGCCCTCCTTTGAGTTGAGCGATATCACTTACGACGAGGGGGCTTTTTATTCCGTAGAAATCTACCACACCACCATTCAGGAGATCGAGCTACCGGGTAAAATTCCGGTCTTCACCCTGGAAAGAGAAGAGATATTTGACCGCCTGGCCAAGTTGACCGGGGACAAGGATCTTGCCAGTGATAAGCACGATAAGTTTTCTGAAATGTTCCTCCTCAAAGGTCCCATGAAACAGGAAATCAGGAATTTCTTCACTTCTGATCTGAAAAAATTCCTCAAGCGCAAAGAGGTCTACCACATTGAAAGCAATGGAAAGGCCTTGATTATCTTCCGTCACCTCCGCCTCGCAAGCGGGGGCGAAGTCGACCAAATGCTGGCCTTCTCTGAAGCTCTCCTCAAGCTGATCGAAAGGGATTGTAAATAAGCCTCCTGTCAGATGACCGTACACAAGTGGGTATTACCAATAATCGTGCTTTCACAATTCTGCTGTACCTCTCTTTGGTTTGCGGGAAATGCGGTCATGGGTGAGCTCTCTGTGGATTTCCAATTGCCCGGTGGCGCCCTCAGCAACCTGACCTCAGCGGTTCAGTTTGGCTTTATTGCCGGCACCCTGGTATTCGCCTTGCTCACCCTTGCGGACCGGTTCTCACCCTCCAAGGTGTTTTTCTTCAGCGCACTGGCCGGCGCCGCCTTCAACCTCTGCACCATTCTCGATGGCAATGGATATACCACCCTGCTCCTCTTCCGGTTCCTGACCGGATTCTGCCTGGCCGGGATCTACCCGGTTGGCATGAAGATCGCAGCCGACCACTTTGACAAAGGTTTGGGCAAGTCCCTCGGGTTTCTGGTCGGGGCCCTTGTACTTGGAACGGCCTTTCCGCATTTGTTGAAATCCTTCTCCGGTGCCCTCCCCTGGCGGGCCGTCCTGGTGATGACCTCCTCCATCGCTGCCTTTGGTGGGATCATCATGCTCCTACTCGTCCCCAATGGCCCCTACCGCAAAGCCAGTCAACGTCCGGACTTTACCGCCCTCTTCAAAGTCTTCCGCAACCCCCGGTTTCGGTCGGCAGCCTTTGGCTATTTCGGTCACATGTGGGAATTGTATGCTTTCTGGGCTTTTGTTCCGGTGATGCTCGTGACCTACCGGACCATGCATCCCGGCACGATGAACAATATCCCGATTGCCTCTTTCTTTGTCATCGGCCTGGGGGGCATAGCCTGTGTGATCGGTGGCTATATCTCACAATCCCGAGGACCAAAGCGTACTGCCGCCATCGCCCTGCTGCTTTCTGGGATTTGTTGTCTGCTCTCACCTCTGGCATTTCTCTATGCTTCCCCGCTGTTTTTCACGGCCTTTCTTATTTTCTGGGGGTTGGTGGTAATCGCAGATTCTCCCCTCTTCTCTACTTTGGTCGCTCAAAATGCGCCTCAGGCCAACAAGGGAACTGCACTCACCATCGTGAACAGCATAGGATTTGCCATTACCATCTTCAGCATCCAATTGACGGATCAATTGGTCACAAATATGGATCCCCGGTATGCGTATCTGATGCTAGGGATGGGGCCCGCGCTGGGCTTGCTGGCTTTGATGGGCCCGGAGACCTACAAACGCCTCTTCAGAATCCGCACATAATCCCGTCCCCGGTTGTCACCATGATTGGTATATGACTTTTGCGCCCATTCGATGGCCAGAGGGACATTTCCCTCAACTTCAGCCGCAATCGCCATATTGTAACAGGCCCGACCGGCCAACTTATCATTGCCACTTCTGGTCAGAGGTTCCCAGATCGCTTTCGCGTCTTCCCATTGATTGACCTCCACCATCCGGGTGGCACGTTTCATCGCATCGCCTTTGCGCTGGTAGAATTCCCGGCGCAGCCTGATCCAACTGGACAGGGTACGGCTGCCATAAGAATATCCTCCCAGGTAAGCGGACTCCTGAATCGCTCCCCGCTTGGCAAACTCTCCTATATCTGGAATTCCATTGCGGTTCGAATTCACACCAAAATAATCGCTGAGGCGGACATCGTCGAGAATGACCCTCGAAGTCGGATCATACAGGCGGAAACCGATTTTCACCAATACCCTGGCATTGGAGGAAGGGGTCGGTGGGCGGATTGTGCCGCCCTGAGAGACATTGCGGATCTGGTTGATGGCACTTGTAGTGACCGTACCACTTTGATCGGTATCAAAGGTTTCCAGAACCAGCAAGGCATCCATGCCATTTTGCTTACAAATACGCTCGACCTCGTCCCAGGACAAGGGAATCGGCATCGTACCGGTTCCGGTACCACCCAATTGAACCGTGTCCAAGACTTTTGCGGACACCAATTGATCGTTGTTCAGGCGGGCTTCCGCACCTGCCAGGCAGGCAATCGCACCATTCCGATCTTCGAGAATACCTTCTCCGGAAACAACTCCTTCGAGCACATTGGCCACCTGACGCCCTTTTACATCCCCGGCACCACTGCGATCCACAATACCGATCTTGGCAATATGGTCGGGGATGATCACTTGGGGAGGAACCTTGACAGGGATGGTCAGATTCATGGTCGAACTACACGACGGCATGAAGAGAATACTGAGTGGAATGAGGAATAAGAGGGGTAGATAATTTTTCATAGCTGGATTGATAATATTCAATTATCATAACAATTGCTATGCCAAAGTTAATTATCTCTTTGGGGGAGAAGGTTTCGGACTGAAAAGTCGCTGAAGTTCTTCGGACAGGGCTTCTTGGTCTTCCATCTGTTCACCGGGATGCCGAGAATCCCCTACCAGCACCGGGTTATTGGTTCCGAAGGGGAAAATGGGAACATGGATGCCAAAGCGTTTTTGCCGTTTGCATGCATTCTATTCCAGGGCCAAGAGATTGTGCTTCAACCCGAAAACAACCAGTCCAACCGAATTCCGCACCCCTACTTTCTCCAACATATTCTTGCGGTAGCCTTCGACAGTACGGGGACTCAGAAACAAAAGCTCCGCGATCTCAGCCGTCGTTTTCTCTTCAAAGATCAATTGCAGCACTTCCTTTTCTCTGGGCGTCAACATTTCCTGAGGGGAAAACTGCGTCTTGAAAAGGTCTTTCTGAACAATCCCTTTCAACAAGAGGGAAGAAACCTGGGCCTGGAAAAAGAACCCATTTTGCTTGACGGAACGGATCGCTTCGATCACATCATCCGGGTCCGCATCCTTAACCATATACCCTTTGGCACCCTTTTCTACTGCGGCAAGGATGATTTCGTCGTCGTCGTGGCTGGACACCATCACCACTTTAATCGAAGGGTCGATGCCCTGTAACTGAACCGTTGCCTCCATGCCATCCATTTCGGGCATTTCCATGTCCATAAGAACGATATCCACCTCAATTCCCTTGATCCGTTGGATCAGTTCCAGCCCATTGTTGGCTTCTAATACCACTTCGAAATCATCTTCCATTTCCAACAAGGAGACAAAACCCTTCCGGAATAAAACGTGGTCGTCTGCCAATGCGATTTTGATCTTCTGGTTATTCATAGTTATAGGGCAATATAAGAAAGACACGGGTTCCTTTTTCAATCGCGGAGTCAAACCCAGCGGTTCCTCCGACAAGGCTCAGACGGGATTCGATGTTCTATCTCCCCCCCGTATAAATACGGTGTCCATTTTCCGCATTGATACGCTGCTACCCCGCTGAGCAGATGCAGACCTTTACATCATAGAAACGACACATTAACCACCCACTAACTCGACGATTATGAAATTGCTCACAACCATCAGCTTAACCCTCCTGCTTTCATTCACGCTTCAGAACCTGAATGCCCAGGCGCCTCCTGCTACCGAGAACAACATTACCATTCCCGCCGGCTGGGAAATCTCCGATAATTGGCTCTACGATTACCGCGAGAACCTCTGCCCAAATGCCTCCCTTACCTGGATCAACGGGATGATCTCTGACGGAGCCCAAATGCTTACCAATTCACTGGAAAAAGGGATCATCTTGATCGAGGTGACTGAAAATGAGGACCAACTCAGTGAAAAGGAACTGGCTGAAGAATCTTCTCTTGATGGTCATGATATGGACCTCGTGGCAACCAAAGCAGCAAAGGATACCGGCTTCGGGGTCAGCAAGGAATGGTTTGGCACCATCGGTGGCCAACGAGTAATCGTTCAGAAAATCTGCATGCTGTCTTCTGATGCAACCGAAGTGACCTCCATCTTATCCATCGTTCCCGCCAGTACCTTCGGAAAAGACAACTTCCCGGCCCTCGAAGCTGGCTATTACCTCGCCACCCAAATAACACTTGAAAGCACAGGGCTTTTTAGTCATCATAAGTGATGTTAGTGGAATAATTTCGAACGAGGAGAGCCTGCAATGCAGGCTCTCCCTTTTATTCAACCATTACCTTCCAACTCGCGCTCCGCCCTTCACTGATCAATTGCACAAAAAACAGGCCATTCACCTGCCCGCTCAGATCGACCGGAAGCTCAAATGTCTGACCCAACCTCTGGGGAGCAGACGCAAGAACAACCCGGCCATGCAGATCAACCACCCTCAGGGTTACCAGGGCATTGACACTGGATTCTCCGGAAAGGTAAAAAAGGCCTGTGCTGGGGTTTGGGGAAAGGCGAACATCTGTAAAGAGTGGCTTGATTTGATCCCGCAACCCGACTGCCGGGCCAAATGGGATACCGGTTGTATCAGACAAAGCCTCTGGCTGACCGACGACCGTTACCCACTTGGTCAGGATGAGCCCAAGTACAATATTGGAATCTATATTCTGAGTGGGAGTCCCATCCAAACTGAGACACATACGGATGGCATCCCCCACGCTGGGAGGATAGTACATGCAAGGGTTGGGATTCGAGGAGCAGATAAAAGACAGTCCCGGAGGTAAAGTCACAGAACTGATCTCAATTGAATCAAATGGGGTCAACAAACTCAGGTAAACCGTGTCCCCCCGGGAAACAAGGTCAATCGTCTGACTGTAAGGTACGCCTGCCGAACCTCCGGGAATCGGGCTAGGATAGGTACCCGGTTGAGGAATACTGGGATCAGGAGTGCATTGCCCATTGGCCATCCCAGCCATAAGCAAGAACAGTAAAAGAAAAGCCAGGCCAACCCCTTTGGGTAAAACTGCGGTGTTCATAAGCATGTATTTAACCATGATTCAAGCTCCAAAGCAAACAAAAGACCGTCAATTTTCCCTGACAAACCTCGACCTTCTACTGTTTTTCTACGGCTGCTTCTTAGTTTACTGTAAAAAATATCCGCCTTAGGAGAACTCGAAAAAACCACCATAGGAGCCTTTCCGGGCACAAAACCGGGTCAATCAGACCACACACCGGAACCCGACAACGTACATTTACGTCAATCAACGCAAAATAAAGTTTATTAACTCAACATTGCGTTATACCTTTGGCTCATGGAAAAGCTCACGCAAAGGGAAGAACGGGTTATGCAGATTCTATGGCAACTGAAAGAAGCGGTTGTCAAGGACTTGATTGCTGAGTTCCCCGATCCGAAACCTCCCTACACCACAGTTTCCTCTATCATTCGTATTCTGGAAACCAAGGGCTATGTTGGCCACAAAGCTTTTGGGAAGACACATGTCTACCATCCGTTGATCTCCCAGGGGGAATTTCGGAAGCATTCCTTTGGACGTTTGGTGAAGGAGTATTTTGGTGGCTCCTACCAGCAGGTCGTTTCCTATATGGTGGAAGAAGAGGGCTTGGAAGAAGCTGAGATTGAAAAGATCAAGGCCATCATTGAAGAGGCTGAAAAGAAGGAGGAAAAAGGCAATGGATAGTTTCGGTTGGTTTTTACTCGCCTCGGGGCTCACGCTGGGTCTCCTGCTGATTCCTTACCGGTTTTACCTCTCCCGCCTCACTCATTTTAAGTGGAACCGGTTCTACTTATTGAGTGCTTTGGGACTGTGCCTTTTCCTGTCCTGGCCCGGCCAGCAAGTCAATTTCTCACTCCTCCCCTTGGAGAGTGATCCTGAACTCAAGATCGCAGAAACCACTCCACTGGTGACTGATCCGGCGACCCAGCCTGTGATTGCAGCCCAGGTGGACCAGGGTTTCGATGTCCCTTACGATCAACTTCTTTGGTTGGAAGAGACAGCGAATCAACCGGTACAGCGTTCATCTTCTTTTCTGGATTCTCAACCGGTAAAAATTGCCAAATGGGGGCTTTGGGGAATTTACCTGATCGGTCTGTTGACAACCCTGTTTGGACTGACAAGGGGGATTATCAAGGTACTGAGCTTATTCCAAAAAAGTCCCAAAGACCGTCGTAAATCCTATACCCTTGTCTATCCGACCCAATTGCCTTCCAGTTTTTCCTTTTTTCGTTTGCTTTTCCTGTCTCCCAAAGACCGGACATCTTCAGACCGCAGCAGCATCGAAGCCCATGAGCTGGCCCATATCCGGCAATGGCATTCTCTGGATGTCCTTTTTGCCGAATTGGTAGGTTGCTTCTGGTGGTTTCTGCCCTGGAGTGGTTATTTGAAGAAGTCCCTGAAGGAGACCCATGAATACCTTGCCGACCAGGCAGCCGCAGGTTTCAAGGGCAAAACAGCCTATTCCCGGCTCCTGCTCCACCAAACGCTGTCTGCTTCAGATCACTTGCCTGTGCACTATTTCGCACAAAGTAAAACTCAAAAACGAATTGTAATGCTCAATAAATCACGTTCCCGGAGCTCGGCGCTTTGGGCCTATATAGCTATCGTTCCTGCCCTTTTCCTTGCGCTGATCTTGATGGCTGCCATGCCGGCACCGGACAGCCATGACCCGGTTTCGGAAGAAGGAACCGCGGCGATGACTTTTGCCGGGGAAGCTCTTCCGGACAACCCCGTCTACGAATCCGGCCTTCAGGAAAAAGTCAATAAACTCAAGTCCAATCCGGATTATTGTCGGAAGCTCTGCCTGCGAGGTGCCCGCTTTCAAAAAGAGATTCAAACGATTCTCGAAGCCGAAGCTGTTCCTTCAGATTTCTTCTACCTGGCCATGGCCGAGAGTGCCCTGGATCCGGAAGCCAATTCCTCCATGGGGGCTTGTGGTATCTGGCAATTTATGCCTGCTACCGCGCGTAGCTATGGGATGGAAGTCGCCAACGACCGCGACGACCGCAAAGACCTCGCCCTCTCAACCCAGGCTGCCGCCCAATACCTGAAGAAGTACCAAACGGAGTTTGGCACCTGGACTTCGGCGGCTATTGCTTACAACAGAGGGCCAAAACCTTTGCGCGATATGAATGGGGTCAACTCCCAGGAAATGGAGTCTTTGTACCAGTTCGACCACGAACGTGGCTACCTGTACAGCATACTGGCGGTGAAGCTCTTGTTTGAAGATCCAGGTGCATTCGGAATTCAAACCGGTCCTGATTTTGGCGTCCCCTTTGCAAAGTCTGTCAACTGGGGCCAAACCTCTGGCTTTGGGCCGCGGATTTCTCCCATCACCAAGAAGATCAAGAATCACAATGGGATTGACCTGAAGGCGGAATTGGGTACGGAAGTACTTGCGGTTTCGGATGGGTTGGTCAGATTGGCTGAAACTGTGGACAGTAACAACGGTCACCTGATCGAGTTGTCCCATCATTCCCCCATGAGCAGTCGCTACCACCATTTGGATGAGGTGCGGGTCAAGCCTGGACAGCAAGTGAAGAAAGGCGACGTAATTGGGACGGTTGGAAACACCGGTCTGTCGCTGGGACCACATCTCCACTTGGAGATCAGGGAGAATGATGTGCCGGTTGATCCGGAGTTGTATATCCGGTTTTAATTTCCCTTTACAGTCGGTGGAATCCTTCCCAATCGGTCCCGACCGATCTCGTTGTCAGTCATGACGGACCTCCCAATCGGTCCTGACTGATCTCGTTGTCGCTCTTGCCCCTTCTCGTTGTCGCTCTTGCCCCTTCTCGCGTAGGGGCAAAGGTGATCGCGAGATCAGTCTGAGGGGACTCGCGATCAGTCCGGACTGATCTCTTGATCGGTCTGCACTCTTCAAACGAAGGGTCTGGACCCTTCGCGAGAAGGGGCAAAGGTGATCGCGAGATCAGTCTGAGGGGACTCGCGATCAGTCCGAACCGATCTCTTGATCGGTCTGCACTC
>CAYGRE010000042.1:0-34934 GCA_964352215.1 uncultured Bacteroidia bacterium | reverse complement strand
TTCAAACGAAGAGTCTGGACCCTTCGCGAGAAGGGGTAAAGGTGATCGCGAGATCAGTCTGAGGGGACTCGCGATCAGTCCGAACCGATGGCTTGATCGGTCTGCACTCTTCAAACGAAGAGTCTGGACCCTTCGCGAGAAGGGGTAAAGGTGATCGCGAGATCGGGTGAAAGCGATGATGAGATGGGTAGAGAGTGATCGCGAGATCGGGTGAAAGCGCTAACCAGATGGGTATCGACCATTAAAAGCGTCCCCAAGGCATCATTTAAGCCAACATGGTGACAATAATGGCAATCACACCACAGACAAACATGATCACAAATGCAAGGAGGGCAATTCTTATTTGCATTCCCACGAAGTATGCTAATTTCTTACACCCTTCGTCGAAAACACAACCTTTCATGCTGAATTCCAGAATAACCAGAAAATTGGTTTAAAGGAAATTGGTATGATGAGGAAAAGATTTGCAGTGCTCTTATTGAGCGCCCTGGCGCTTTGTATGTTGAACAACCGTGCGCATGCCCAACGGGGAAAGGTCATGATCGACTTCTATTATGGATTTCCCAATCTTTGGTCTTCGGCATTGGAGAGGGTGGTAGATGCGCAATTCACACCGGCGGGTTTGGATTTCAGCAGCGTTGGCCCCCTGGGGGGTCGGGTGGAAGTGATGGTCAGCAACAGGATCGGCTTGGGCGTGGATGTACTCTTCGCTGAAAGTGGATTGGACTTCACGACAACCGGGCCTGACCCCAACGGAGAAGGCGGAACCGCAGAATATTCCTACGCAATAACCGTAAAACGCCCCAGGGTATTGGGCAGGTTAAACGTGCATCTGATGGACAATCGCTTTCTGGATCCCTACTTCGTGGTCGGGCTTGGCTACAATGGGACCAAAGCCATTATCCAGACGGATGACCCGATCTTCAACGCACAGGATTTCAATCTGCCCTTCAGCCTTCCGGTCGCAGCCCGGGTGGGGTTTGGGATGCGGGTAATGGTCCTGAAGTTCCTGGGAGTAGGGGCAGAAATCGGGATTGGAGGGCCACTGGTAACGGGAGGAGTGACGCTTAAAATCTGAACTCCTAGGTCTGGTCAGAATATTTATTGAAGTCACCTGGACAAAGTTGCTTCCTGGACAAAGTTGCTTCCTGGACAAAGTTGCTTCCTGGACAGAGTTGCTTCCTGGACAGAGTTGCTTCCTGGACTAAGCCGGCCTCCTTCATCCAGACAAAAACACCCACCTTCACCTATCTTCAGGAATCTATGGAACTTTCGTATATTTCATAGGACCAACATGCGTGATAAGGTAGCACATTTCTTATTTCAGTTTTCCAGGGCAGATCGCAAATTCTTCAGGATCTTCCTCGAATCCCCTGTCTTCAACCGCCGGGAAAAAGTGGTTGTCCTCTACGATTTTATCATCACCCACCTCGACCGCAAGCCCGATCTGGAACTGGATGAAGAAGCTGCTTTCAGGACAATCTACCCGAAGGAGCCATTCGTCGTCAACAAAATCCGAAAACTGAAATCGGCCCTGCTGGAATTGGTTTTGGAATTTCTGGCCTTTCGGGACTGGAAGGAAAATTACAATTCCGAAGTCAATCTGATCCGGGCTCTGAATGAAATGGGAGAGGATACTTATTTCCTTTCCTATTACCAAAAGGCGATCAAAAACCTGGAAAAAGAAAAGCTTTCGCTTCAATTCATGCGTGACAAGCTTGCCCTTGAGATGGAACGATCTACCTTTGAATCCTCAAAAGGTCGGGGCGGCAATACTGAATTCATCGAATTGATGAAGAGTGTTGAGGCATCCGAACTGACCCACATCCTGAAGTTTAGCTTCATTTCGCTGGTGCGGGAAAAGATCATCGGGGAGCAATCCTGCCCTCAGTTATTTCGGGAATTGATTGAACAGATCGACCCTCAAACGATGAGGAATCCTTTACCAAGGATGTACTACCTGTTGTGTACCACGCTATCTCCAACCTCCTCATGGGAGGATCTGCAAAGCCTGAGGTCGTTGCTTCAGGAATATGGCGACCAGATCGAAAGCGACGAGATCAGAGACATCTACCTGGGTGCGATCAACAATTTTAACCGACAGGAATCGTATCCAAAGGCTGAGGTCTTTCCAGAACTTTGGACCCTGAACTGGGATATGTATGACCTGCTGGTCAGGTCACGGGGGTTTTCTCTTTCAAATGGTCAATACAAGAATATGGTCATGATCGGTTGTCGCTTGGGGAAATTTGATCTAATAAAAGAATTTCTGAACGAAGCCAGCCACCATCTTGCCGGATCACGTGAAGAAGCGGAGGAGGTCCAAGGGTTCAACCAGGGGGTGCTGGATTTCTACCAGGAAAATTATGAAGCGGCCGAACGCGCCTTCAACCGGACCTTCAAGAAGATCCCCGATATTTTCTACGAACTGGATGCCAGGGCTTATTTGTTGATGATCTATTTTCAGACGGGCAATACGATCGGTATGGAATCTTTGATGCATTCTTTCCGCATCTACCTGGAACGGGAAGAGCGGGTCTCTTCCTTTCATCGGAAAAGTTATGGTGACTTCATTCGCTTCTACCGCCGCATGGTTTCCCTTCGTCCGGACGACAAGAAGAAGATCGAAAAGTTGAGCAACGAAATTGCCCAGTCCGAAATGCGGACCGGGCAAAATTGGTTGCTTGATAAACTACAAGCATTTTAAAGATCAGTACCGAACCAAAGTGGACCGGTAATATTGGCCACCACTCTGAGCTACCAGGATGTACATCCCTTTGGGGTACCCTGAGAGGTCAATGGTTTCGGGCAGCGAACCGTTTCCAGTCATGATCACCCGGCCCGCGGTATTGGTTAGTGACCATTCACCTTCGAATCCGGGTGCCTGGAAATGAACCTGTCCCCGGGTTGGGTTTGGATAAGCTGTCAGCGGCTGGTAAGTCACCTGTGAAGTCAATGCCCGCTTGAAACCTGAGTTGTCTACCATGATCAGGCTGCCACTCCCAGTGGTAAGACGGGCATCGTCCGGTATGCTTTGGCTCGGCTCCGCAAGAATACTGATCTCAATGAGCTGCCCGTAATCGGATACCGTAGTGGAATCGTCACGGATGAAGGTGATCTGGAACTCTCCAGTAGTGTAATCAAAATTCACGGTGAGGTCACCTTCGGTAGAATTTCCCATCCAGGAATTGGCAAGCACGACTTCCAGGGTAGCCGGGGTTCCGTCCAGATCGGCTATTTCACCACTCAGGTAGTAGCCAAAAGCATTGTTGACAGGCTCACTTACGGTGCCCAGCTGCAATTCATATTCCATCGCGGTACTGGTCTGGGAAATGAGGGTCAGGTTGTGGGGCAGCGTACTCAAAGACACACTGTCGACATCTTGTCCGAAGGTGGCACTTGAGAGTAAAATCAGCCCAAACAGGAAGAAGAGGGTTTGACCTAAACGGGTTATAAGCGTTATTGAGTCACTTGAAAGGGTGTTAATTTCCTTCTTGCCGGAAGAAGAATCAGAGATAATAGTGTGGTTGTTCGCAGGACCTTGTCCTGAAAAGAAAAATGAATTAGAGAACATGTTAAAATTGGTTTTGGTTGGTAATCGAATAAAAAGAGTTCGCAGTAAAAGGTTGATCTAAAAGTCTTGTTGGTTGTTCTGCGTTGTGTGTTTTCGTTGTTGACAATGCAAAGGTGGGGAGGAAGGGGCCGGCTTTAGAGAGCGCTACTACCTGAAATTAAAATGGGGGGAATGCACCCGAAAACAGGGGAAAATACGTACTTTGGATTGGTATGGACCCAGCGGAATCTGACCTGAGCTTTGTATTATTGGGAGGAAGCCTGATCGCTTTGTTCCTGACCATCAGCGTCGTACTATTTGTATTCCTTTACCAGCGGCGGGTGATGCGGCAGCACTTGCGTTTGCAGGTCATCGAGTCGGAGCACCAGATAGACCTGATGCGTTCTATGCTTGAGACCCAGGAAAATGAGCGCCGTCGGATCGCGAAGGACCTCCACGATGACATTGGTGCGGTGCTCTCAGCTGCTAAGCTGAACCTGGATTTATTGGCCCGGCGGGCTGGTCGTGAGGAGGTGGAGCCTGAGCAACTGAAAGAGGTGGGACAGGTGGTCAGTGGGGCGATCGGAGACCTACGCCGGATTTCACATGACTTAATGCCTCCGGCATTGGAAGCGGAGGGATTGGAGGTGGCCCTCCAGGTATTTCTGCATAAGATCGAGGTGGCGACCGGGATCAAGACCAGGTTTTCTTTCCTGGCCGGGAGGGAAAAGGGAGGGCTGTCAGCAGGCAATCCCGAGGTCAATTCGGGGCAGCGTTTGGGTTCGACTTTAAAGGAGTTTGGGCTTGGGAGGGAAAAGAGCTTGTCTGTTTATCGAATGGTTCAGGAATTGACCAACAATTCACTCAAGCATTCAGGTTGCAAGCATATTGCCTGTCGGTTGCAGGCCACCCGCGATTTTGTCTGGGTGGAATACGAAGATGACGGGAAGGGGTTCAATGTTGAACTGGCACGCATCGCCCGATCCAGTTTGGGACTCAAAAGCCTTGAAAGTCGGATAAGAGCCATGGGAGGAAACTGGGAGGCTTATAGCCAGCCTGGTGCTGGAATGCAGGTCACAATCCGGATACCTATCCAAAAATACCCTGAACCCCTGAAAAGCGGATGGGGAAATTTATTCAATGAAGATGAGTGCTGAAGAGAATATCAGGATTGGCGTAGTTGACGATCACCCCCTGTTGCGCAAGGGGCTGGCCGCTTTGCTCAACGATTCTGAAGGAATCGAGGTTGTGCTGGAAGCTGAGCATGGGGAGCACCTGCTGAAAGAACTCAAACACGTGCAACCGGACATTATCCTATTGGATCTGGACATGCCGGTCATGTCTGGCCAAAAGGTCCTGCCCATCCTGAAGGAGCAGTATCCCGACCTGAAGGTGATCATCCTTTCCATGCACGATGAGGACAGCATGATCCTCCTGACCATGGAACTGGGCGCCAATGGCTACCTGACCAAGGGAGGGGACCCGGATGAACTTGAGAAAGCAGTTCGCTCCGTCTATGCTACCGATTACTACCTCAGCCCAAGAGTTTCCCGCTTGACTTTGCAACGGTTGCAGGCACCAAAATCATACAAGTCAGCAACCCTTTCGATGGAGGCCTTGTCCCGCCGGGAGATGGAGGTCCTGCAATTGGTTTGCGAAGAATACTCCAATGCCGATATCGCGGAACGCTTGCACATCAGTCCACGCACGGTGGAGGGCCACCGCCAGCGAATCATCCAGAAAATTGGGGCAAAGAACACCATCGGAATGGTGGTTTTCGCCATCAAGGAGGGGTTGGTGGAGGTGTAAGCCTAATTTGTCGAACCCACCGCATTGGCGACCGATGAACAAGTCGTGCCTGTACCAAAGTACCTGTTTCCGGGGCAAAGTACAGGACAAGGCTGAGCCCAATCCGCATATTCACTGAATAATTCCCCGGTCGTAACGCCATCGTAAATCACCTTAAAAACAGGGTCCAGTTCATCGACTTCGCCTCCATAAGCCCCATCTCCTTCGATGACCCCATATTCAATATGAAACTTGGTCGCGTCCTGAATATTCCCGGACCGGTCCTTTACCCGAAGTAATTCTTTGAGTACGGCTGAATTGTAGGTCCAGCTTTGCACATACTCTCCAACTCCCACCTCCTGGTCCATAGCAATCTGGTAGTCCTTGACGCATTGCCAAAGGAGGCATTTGTCTTTGCTTTGGGGATCCGGGGTGTCGACAGTTTTCGAGTCTGTAATAGAAATCCATCGGGCCTTCTGCTCTTCTTCATTGCAATTTACATCCACCGGAACCACCACCATTCCATACTCTTGGCCATCTTTTCCAAAGTACAAGCGAAAATTGACCGGAACAGTCCCCAGATAATTGGTCTCCATCCAGTTCCGGGTGACTTTGCTCTTTTTGCCAATGAATTGGCCTTGAGGCTGGCTGGACCGGGCGTTGCTGTTGTCAGCAATGGGTTCCATTATTCCAGTAATATTCTTGACAAATTCATCGCAGAGAACTGCATTTTGGCCACAAGGGATTTGTGCAGGAGGGGTTGACCTTTGCGCAAAGGGCGCACAATTGTTCGCGACCATTTTCCGTCGGTCGACATCTTCATCTCTGCCTGGCAGATACCTGGGATTGGAGCAGGATATGGTTGCGGTCCTATCCCCCTCAGTACCTGTTGAAGTATTGCTTCCTGAGGAAGTGGAAGTGCGGGGATCAACACTCGTTTGTGAGATGAAAAAGACCCCGATGAGGCAGGTCAGGAAAATGGAAAGCCTTTCAGATGTATTTGTAATTGTTTTCATGATGTTGCTGTATTAAATGACGGACTATACGGGAAGGAAATAATGGCTTGCCGTTTCACATTGCCCGGGGCATACGTCGATCCATACCGGGATGAACTCCCGCAAGTAAAATCTTCCTATAACCGCATTGCCAAAACAGGTATTCAAGGCCAAATCGATTGAGCGGTCCTGCTGCATGGAGAATTCCAGTTGGAGGTGGTTTCTGATCGGTTCCTCTCCTTCGGGGACCCATTGGCCCGAAGTAGAGAACAGATCCAAAAGCTGTTGGTAATTCACAGTCCAGATCTGGGGGGCACCAGGGAAATAGCGTCTGAATTTGTTCACAGATGCGGTGGCTTCAGCTTTATCAATGGAAACGGTTTGTAAGGGCTCTTCTTCTTTTCCGAGACTCGCCAGCAGGAAGCCTGAAGAACCATCTTCATTTATGACCTCTTGCTTGTTGGCGCCAACCTTGGTAATCACCATTGCAGGATAGAGATTCCTGATAGCAGGATACATCCGGAAATAGCTAAAATCAGAAGCGAACCGTTGTTCCCGACAGTCTTGACCTGGGTCACCCAAAAAGCCACACAGGTCATCAAGGGGTATATCCAGTTCTACCGATTCTCCTGGTTTGATCTTCAACTGGTCTAACAGCGCATCGCCCTTGAGCAATGAACTCTCTCTCACAGGGTCCTTTTTATTGTTATTTTCTTTTTTGCATGAAGTAAGGCATACAATGGCCAGAAGACCTAAACACATCGAAGTTTTAAGAATGCAGGAATACATACTCGGGAATTAGGGAGTTAATTAATTAGATTAGGAAAAGACTGATCGTCAATATTCTACCTTCAATTTAAGGGAATTTTTGAAAGAGTGGTATTTCATCCTCGCGAACATCGCACAGTGGAGCCCAGGCTTACCACTGCTCCTGGCCTTGATCCGGTTCAGGGCCCTTTCCCAATCCCAAAAATGGCTCCTGTTACTTCTCTTTCTGACTTTGCTCTTGCAGTGGATCGGGGACCAGGTCGGGCTGGTCTACCAAAACAATGCTGCAGTCTTCCATCTCTATGTCTGGGTTGAATTTTCCCTGGTAGCCATGATCTACCGCAATGAGTTATCAAGGCTACTCCCCTTCCTCGGGAAAGGAATCCCCATTTTGATCGCTGCGTTTACCCTCCTCTCTCTGGCCGACCTGATCTTCCTGAATGGCCCCCTCAGGGTCCCAACCTATGCCCGGCCGACCGAGATCATCCTCATCATCTTATTTGGCTTCACCTACTTCAGCCTGATCTACAAAGAGATGAAGGTACTCTTCCTCGAACGCCAATTCCTCTTCTGGTTCACCGCCGGCAACCTACTCTTCTTCAGCTTCAACCTGCTGCCCTATTTCTTCTCCAACTATATCAATACCCACCTTGCCGTAGCCCTCTTCCAAAGCCTCTTTCATTCCTTTACCATTCTCATCATGAATGCACTGTACGCGGTGGCGGTGACGCGGAATGATCCCGCCCAGGATAGTCCCGGTGACCTGTAAACACCATTACCTGCTCCATCCCCTTCTTTTTTGTATCTTTTTAACGGCTTAACGCATCAAAACCCAGGAGCAAACAGAATCATGAAAAAGAAAATCCTCATTTTAGGCGGTACTCGGTTTATAGGACGTACTTTGGTGGACCGCCTCCTTGCCACTTCTGACTTTGAATTGACCCTTTTCAACCGGGGCAAAACCCAAGGACATCTATTCCCGGAATTGAATAAGATCAAAGGGGACCGGGAGACGGATGACATCCTAAAAGTCGCTGGCGAAAACTGGGATTTTGTAATCGACGTTTCCTGTTATTACCCGGACGCTCTCCAGCGGGCTCTTAAAACATTGTCAGGCAATACTGGTAAATACATTCTCATCTCTTCCTGTTCTGCTTATGATATGGAAAATCAGACTGCGGGTTTGGTGGATGAAGATGCTCCGTTATACAAATGCTCCTCCTCTCAATGGGGGGACCGTTCCGACAGTTCCTATGGACCCCGCAAAGCGGAGTGCGATCGCATCCTGACAGCCTCCGGCCTCAACCATGTCATCCTGCGTCCAGCAATGGTCTATGGTCCTTATGACCACACTGATCGTTTCTATTTCTGGCTTCACCAAATCTACAAGCAGGATCCCATCCTGGTACCCTCCCCTGGTGAACGAAAATTCACATTGACCTATGTTGAGGATGTAGTAGATATGGTCGTGCACTCCCTCTACCACCAGACTCCGTCGTCAATCTACAATGTCACCTCCAATCCTGAAGTGACGCTTCGCCAAATCATTGATCTGACCGGTTCAGTCACCGGACGCACTCCCCGGGAAGTCAGCGCTCCGCCTGCCTTTCTCAAGAAAGAGGGAATTCGCCAGTGGCTCGACATTCCCCTTTGGATCAACTCTGATCGCTACACCTATAACAATCTCAGGATAAAGGATGAATTGGGGATGGTTCCGAAGCCATTCCTGGAAGGAATCCGTCGTTCTGTGGAATATTATACCGAGCTCGGATGGCCGGAACCAAAGTATGGGATCAGTGAAGAAGTCAGGCAGGGGCTGCTGGAAAAACTTTCATAACTATGGGTGGATCAATCTGCTCCCATGTGACAGCCATGAACCTTACCAGTATCCTTCTGCCCGGATGCACATCCCTCTTCCGTTAATTCACCGGGAAAAAATATATTTCTATTTTTGTGGCAGGAGAAACCTTTGTCCAGCTCCAACGGTTGTTAAATAGATGATCAAGACTATCCCCTACAATCTGAGTTTCAAGATCGGAGACGACCTGAGAGAAGTTCCTGAGGTCCCCGGTGGTTATAAAAAAGGGATCAAATACCTGGAAAAGAAGGTTTCAAATGCAGATGACGATGAGTACAAGGGGAAATGCCTTTCTACCCTCGGTGTGCTGAGAAGAATTGCTGGAGATGCTGAAGCCTCTTTGACAGACCTGCGCAAAGCAGAGGATTTATTTGAGCATTGTGCCAATCAAAAACTCTTGTTGATCAATGAATTGAGAATTGGTGTCTCCCTTAAATCCCTTCAGCGTTATGACGAGGCGGAGAAGGTCTTTTCTAAATTAGAAACCTTCGTTGAAGAGAATCCCAATCACCAGGGCCTCTTGCATTATATCTATCACCATCGGGGCAAGAACGAATTTGAGAGAGGGAACCACCAGAAAGCACTGGACGCTTTTCGTGCTGCCCTCGATCTGCGTCTTGCCAAAGGAAACAAAGACCTGATCTCCTCCTCCCGCAAAGCGATCACGGTTGTAGAATCCAAGCTTTCCGGCATGACCAGTTCCAAGACACCTTCCCTTTAGTTCCGGCAGCCCATCTCTGTCATTTCGCTCTGGGAAATTGATCCTCAGATGGCCATTGCCCTGAATCTGCTTCCCAAACAAGAATAATTCAGCTATTGGTTGTAGTATTTGCTGGATGTACCCTAAATTAAGGTATGTTCCGAACCCAATTTCCCAACATCCACTTTCTGAAAAGAATGATTGCCCAGCGGGAAGACGATGGAATTGGCTGGCCTACCTGTATCCTCAATGTCAAAACCCAGCAGGACTACCGACCAGAAGTCAAAGGCCCTTTGTCTTTGTTTATCAATCTGGAAGGGCGCTCTCACTGCAAGGTTGGCCGGCATGAGGTCACCATCGACCCGGACCATTTCTTCCTCTCCAATTCCGGAGACCATTACGATCTCCTGATCGATGAGGAAGTTTCTACGGAGACATTCAATATCCATATTGAGCAACGGTTGATGGACCAGGTCTACGCTGGCCTGACCACCTCCGAGATGAAACTGCTTGACCAGCCGGATCAGGTCATGAGTCAGCCCCTGAACTTCTTCACCCAATTGTACCACCGGGATGCGTTTCTGGATGGCTTGATTGAGGAAATCCGTAGCGAGGTCCGCCGGAATGGTTCTCAGCAAATGCAGGAAACAGAACAGATGAGCCGCTTGCTGGTCCATCTGATATCGGTCCACTCTGGTTGCCTGAAGGAAATGAAACGCTTACCCGCGGTCCGTGAGGTTACCCGCGAGGAAACCTACCGGCGTCTGACCCTGGCCAAGGACTATATCCACAGTAGCTATCGGTCTGAATTGTCATTGGACAAGATCGCAGAAGTCGCCTGCATGTCCCGCTTCCATTTTCTCCGCGCCTTCAAGGAAATTTTTCGCAGCACTCCCTATCAATACCTGAAGCACCTACGCCTGGAAAAAGCACAGTCCCTACTGCGGAAAAGTGACCAAACAGTCCAGGAGATTGGTCTTGAGCTGGGATACCAAAACCTGAGTTCCTTCAGCCGGGTCTTCCGTCAAACTTTGGGTACAGCTCCGCAAAAATACCGGGAAGAGCACACCACCGATAAATTCGCAATTATGGTCAACCGCTGAGATCGGGCCCGGCTGTACTTTTAGGGAAAATTAATTTCACACCCTATGAATGCCGATTTTCCCCTCATCGCCAACATCTTGTTCTTAGCTACCACTGCCTTTCTGCTATACATTACCGCCTCTGGATTGACCGCCATACTGAAAAAAGCAAGCTATGCCAATCCGGTAAAAGTGGTCCTTCCTACGCTTGGGGGTATCGGAATCTGGCTCGTACTCCTTTCGATCCTCAGCCTCAACGACTTCTTTCTGGACTTCGAAGCCATTCCTCCCAGACCATTGCTGGCAGTTCTGGGCTGTCTGATTGCGATTGTGTTCCTGGCTAGCAGTAAAAAAGTGGGTCGGCTCCTGCGGCAATTTCCCGCGACCTGGTTGATCGTTCCCCAGGCTTTCCGCATCGTAGTGGAAATTGTCCTCTGGATATTGCATGAAAACGGAAATACCCCGGTTCAAATGTCATTTGAGGGCTTGAACTTTGACATCCTGGCCGGCATCTCTGCCCCCATCGTTGCCTGGATCGCTTTTGGAAAGGGGCGCAAAAACTATACCCTGGCCCTGATCTGGAACTTCCTTGCCCTGGGTTTGTTGTTCAATATCCTCACCATCGCGGTGCTCTCCATGCCTTTGATCGGCGCCTTTGAAGAACCCAATACCTTCATTGCCTATTTCCCCTATATCCTCCTTCCCGGATTCGTCGCCCCCTTCGCTTTGATGCTCCATGTCTTGTCCATCAAGCAACTTCTGAAGTTGCGGAAGCCTTGAATTCATAGACCTGATCCATATCTGAGATGGGCATATCCCTGGTGAAATGAGCTTTGGAATGCAATTCGTCTGTTTTGCAACTATCTTTGACCGTAGATGAAATTCCAAACGACAGAGAACGGATCCAATATGAATGCAACAACCTTTGACGCCAGCCGGGTCGCCCGAACCGCATTGTTATTGCTAGCTTTCTTTTGCCTGGGGCAAATGTCCCCTGCCCAATGCCAGGAGAAGGCCGAGGATTTCCAGAAGAAACTCAACAAACAGTTCAGCGGCAAGAAGCATTCGCCCCTGACCGAAGAAGACCGCTCCCAGTTCAGTGGACTGGAATTCTACCCCATTAACCCGGACTTCTGTCTCGAAGCCAAATGGGTACCCACACCCCAGGAGGAGTCTTTCAAAATGCCCACCTCCAACCAGAACCGCCAGAAAACCTTCGTCAAGCAAGGGGAACTGCAATTCGTGCTCAAGGGGGTTGAGATGAAGATCAATGTCTACAAGAATCTGGAATTGCAACAGAAGAAGTACAAAGACCATCTCTTTATTCCCTTCACGGACCTCACGACTGGCAACGATTCTTATGGTGGCGGGCGCTACATCGACTGGGAAATACCCAAAGAAGGGATCCCGGTAATCCTCGATTTCAATCAGTGCTACAATCCTTATTGTGCTTATTCCACGGGCTGGTCCTGCCCCATTCCTCCGGAAGAGAACTTTTTGGACATCCGGATTGAGGCAGGCGTCAAGGCTTGGGGGCATTGAGCTCAGGCTCCTGACACTCGATCACCTATTCTGTAATATTGAGCCTCCCAGGTCCGAAACAGTTCCCCTACTCAAAACAAATCATCCATGTCCACCCGGTTGTCGATCAGCCCCAGGCTGTGCTTGCCCTCGATCATCCCGTAGGTGGTGATCAACACCATTAACAACTGCTTCTTGGTTTTGGTCAATTGCCTGAATAGCGTTCGTTTCCTGCGTATCTGAGCCGCCTGCTCCTTGGAAAGAATGTATTCATCATTGTAAAATTTCACCTCACAGAGCGAGATCGTATTGTCCGCCCGGTCAATCACCAGATCGACCTGAAATCCCTCCGTCTCATCCGTGCCCTTGGAGAAGAAACTCACATTCCGGGTATGGATGCCAGCGATGCCCAAAGCCTCCTTGATCTTGTCGATGTGCTGAAGACAAATATTCTCAAATGCATAACCACTCCACGATTTCCAACTTTGGGTTTGGCTCAGGCTTAACCAGTTCCCGGTCTGGTTCTTCTGGATATCCTGGATAAACTTCAGGTAAAAAAGAGAATAATTATCGGTCAGCCGGAAAAGCGTATCCTTCTTCTTCTTGTTGAAAGGGACATAAGAAGTGATAAAACCCGACTGCTCCAACTCATTCAGGATCGAAGTCAGGCCCCCACCGTCAGTCAACTGAGCCGCCGCCATGATACCAGAACGGGTTATACCTTTCCAGCTACCGGCCAGGGTTCTGACGATCAATTCGTAGCGTTCCGGATGGGTAAACAGCGAACTGTACAGGTTCCCAAACTCATTCCTGAGCAGTCCCTGGGGATGAAAACAGATTTGATCGATGTTTTGTGCAGCACTCTTTCCCCGCTCCACCTGATCCAGATAATGCGGAATTCCCCCCATCGCCATATAAAGCTGCAGCAACTGATAACGGTCAAAGGCGATATTCCGCGACTTAAAATAGGCTTCGGTTTCGGTAAGCGTAAATGGGTTCAACACAATTTTTCTAGTGACCCGGTTGTGCAGTCCCCCCTTGTTATTGATCACTTTCTTGATCATCCAGGCGGTAGCGGACCCACAGATGACGACCACCACATTGTGATTGGAGGCATAGCTGTTCCAGAAATAACTAAATCCCGTGAGAAAGCCAGAGCGGGCCGTGGCTACCCAAGGCAATTCATCAATGAAAACAACCTTCTTCCGGCCAGGATCTCCGAGGGATTCCAGGTATGCGATCAGGGTGTGAAACGCCTCCAACCAATCCTGAGGAACATCATCCAAATCGGTTGCGTTCTGTACCTCACTGAGCCGATAGGTAAAATTTCTCAACTGCTGTTGCTTGTCGCCATCCTTCAAACCTACCATTTCAAAGTCTATCCGTCCTTTGAAAAACTCCCGGATGAGATACGTCTTGCCGACTCTCCTCCGCCCAATCACCGCAATGAGCTCCGATTTGGGAGAAGCCATTGCCTTTTCGAACGTCTCTATTTCACTTTCTCTGCCAATCATCTCATCGTATAAGTTGCGGAATCTATACGAATCTACCCACTTTCCGCAACTTATACAACCTATAACCTGCGGAATCTATACCTTTTATCCCACATTCCGCAACTTATACATCCTATAACCTGCGGAATCTATGCCTTTTGCCCCACATTCCGCAACTTATACAACCAATAACCTGCGGAATCTATGCCTTCTACCCCACATTCCGCAACTTATGCAGACATAGGCAAGCAGAATATTCCCTATTCGTCAAGGTCCCCAGAGGCTAAATTTTCTGGTTCCCCTTACTGTCCGATGATCACTTTCTTTGTATATGCTTGCCCATCCACAGCCATTTCCAAAAAATAGACTCCGGTGGGATGGTCTCCGGTATAGATGCGGTGCTCATTGCTGCCCGTATACCCTTCGATTGCCTCACGGTAGACAGACTTCCCGACGACATCCAGCAGACGAATCGAAACAGATTGCTCCTGCCCCGCCTGGAATCGAACCACAAATTGTCCCTGGTTGGGATTGGGATAGACCTCAAGTCCCCCCTGCGAGGAAGGAGCCAGATCAATACCCACTGGTGTACAAGGCCCCAGGGTATCCGCGATCTTGGTCAGGGTCTCAAAGTCGATAAAGCATACATATTCAGGATGGTCCACGAAAGGGTTCCGATTCATCTGAAGCGTATCCAAAAAGTCATTTCTGGCAATCTCCCAGGCATCCGGTGGGTCCATAAAGTGCCAGTCCTTCAGCAATTGCTGATCTTGTTCCTGTACCCTGCTCCCGACCAATGCATTCCAGGACCAGGCCTGCCCGGCCCAGCCGTCATAAGCAGTGGTCATGTAAAAGATGGACCTGGCCACATCTCCCTTGACCGATTCACGTGGCTCGTAGACAAGATCGCCATTGGCATCCGTCCCCAGTTTCCCATCCAGGTACTGAGACTGAATATTGACCACCTCCCCAAAGGGATGGTTGCTCCGCGGGATATTCACGTCGGTCAGGTTGGTCGGCAACAGATTGTGCTGGTCTGAGTAGGGTGGAGAATCTGAGGTCGCACTGTCCGGCATCCAACTGGAAGAGAAGATATGCTCCCGGCTGAAGTTGTTGGGCGTGAAACCGAAAGGTTCGGTGTAGACCTTGACCTCACCGCTGTAGGCGCAGTTGATCACCTTGTTGTAGCCCGTGGTATCCCGCGAGCTGAATGGGATCATCGTACTGAGGTAGTTCGCATAGAACACCTGAAAGTGGGGTTGGATCAGACCGGTAAGGTCAGAGATGAAAGAAGCTGAATCAGTGCTGATCAGATCGTAGTAAGTGGGATCCCGCAAAGACAGGGAAGCGCTGGTCACCATAGCGTTCAGCGGATTCTGCTCAAGGTAATTGATGAACTGGTTGGCTCCGTTGTAGGCGAATATGGCAAAATAATAATCCTGGGAGGCAATGATATTGTTGGGGCTGAAGCTGCTTGCCGGCCCGCTGTAGACCACTTTCGCCCCACCGATCATATCTCCCCGGACATAGGTGACGCCGTCTGTGGGATAACTGGTGATCGCACTTCCGGTCCTCCGCAACACCAGGTAGCCGCCATCCGGGGCCGGGGTCGGCTCGGTGAAAGACAGATCCATCATAAAGGTGCGTACGTCAGAAGCGGTAAAATTGGTAGGAGGATTGACGGGCTGAGAGGCGAGGTTGCCCCCCACTCCAAACAGGTTGATTACAAATGGGTTTTCGTCGGCATCGTTGTTGGTGAGGGTGAGGACCGCGGAGCGGGTCCCGGCAAGGGTGGGTTTGAACCGGAGGGTGAGCCCTGCTGAATCCAGGGCGACGATGCTGTCGATGGGTGGAGAAATCATTTGGAACTCGCTGCTCTGAGGACCGGTAAGCGTCATATTCGAAAGGAGCAGGGTATTGACGGTCCCGAAATTCGCAACCATAAAGGTGACATCGGTACTGTCATTGACCGGAGCATTGAAGGCCACGTTGTCACCGGAAATGACCTTCGAACCGTTGAAGGTGATGTTGATCTCCTGAGGAGGGGTGGGACCAGGGATGCTGAGGTTGACCTCGTCGAGGGCCATGTTCGAACCGCTGATCTTATTGGTATAGAAGAAGCGGACATAACGGCTGGTCGCTGCCGGATAATCAGAATACTGGGTGAAACCGCTGACGGTAACTCCTGAGGTATTGGTCAAAACCCGCATGTCGGTCCAGGTGACGCCGTCCACTGATTCCTGGATGCTAAAGGTGCCATCCCAGGCAGCTCCCTGAAAAGTTGATCCCTTCAAGTGGTAGCTCAACTCTCCCGGTTCTTCTGCGAAGAAAATCTCTACGTGGTCGTTGGTCTCATCCAACCGGCCAGATGGGTTGCCATCACTCCCCGAGGAATAGGTGGTGTTGCCATTCTGCAGGAACAAGGTCCAACCCGCCGGAGGCAACGGACTGCTAAAATCAAAGAAGGTCGGAAGACTCGCCTGGCCAAAAAGAGTAGAACTCAAAGCCGTAGCGACAAGGAGGAGGAGAAAACGGTTCATCATATCGTAGAGATCATTGAAAAGGCAAGTTAATTCTGGACTTGGGACTTTCCGATTGAAAACTATACACTGGCTGCATCCACGACACCACTTGGTGCATCTAAGACACCACTGGCTACATCTAAGACAGCACTGGCTACATCTAAGACAGCACTGGCTGCATCTAAGACACCACTGGCTGCATCCACGACACCTTGGCTAAAAAAAGAAAACGGGTTTCCTACCTTGCGGTAAGAAACCCGTTTCATTCCAAATCAAACGAATCTAACTCTTAGTATCTGGAGTTAGAACGATCGTTTGACTTGCGGTCTTCAGCTACTTTGACCACGATTTGGCGGCCATGCAGCTCTGTATCATTCAGTTCGTTGATCGCGTTCTCTGCGTCTTCGCCATTGGCCATTTCAACAAAGCCGAAACCTCTTGAACGTCCGGACATCTTGTCCATGATGACGCTCGCGGAGGTTACTTCTCCGAAGTTTTCAAAGGTTTCACGCAGATCTTCACTTTTAGTGTCGTAACTGAGTTTTGCAACAAAAATGTTCATTCAATAATAATTAAAAACTTATACTGACCTTCACTGGTGCTTCAGAACCCTTCTGGATGTCCCTTTTAAAATTGAAGGGAAACACCTATCGTGCTCTACCGAAGCCGGCAGCTTTAACAATTGCTAGTACTTATTCAGGGGAAAATTTTCTTGCAAATACTCTTGCGAGGATGGAAGAGAATATCAACTGGCTAAATAAAATCGCCTTGTTAATAAAAGTCTGAACCAAGTGGTTCGATGTAAAGATAGCATAACCCTTTGAGAATAAAGCAATAAAAATATCAAATATTTTCGCTCCAGGCCCGGCAAGGGATATTGGGAAGCCCTGACAAACCCCTGGAAGCCCTGACAAGCCCCAGCAAGCCATGGCAAACTCGTATAATACCCAACAGATGCTGGAATGGAACTCATACCCAATCCTGACTTCCGTCATGCTATTCTCTTTCTGAATCCGTGAACTTCGCGCTATGAAAAGGTCATTGAATATTCCCATTTTCTGGTTGGTGATGCTGATGCTATTCGCCACCATCCCTTTGTTCAGCACTGCCCAGACGGATGATGCCATGTTGCAGCAGCTCATGGTAGACGAGCAAGAAGAACTGGAGGCCATTTCCATGTACCCACAGGAAATCCGGCTGGCTATTCTCGAGATCGCCGCCAATCCTGAAGTACTGGTCCGCATCCAGGCCCTGCAAAAAGAAACCAGTGAACAATTCAAAACACTGCTGCAAAATCAGGAACAAGACCAGCAGGAGGAAATCTGGGAATTGACACGCTACCCCGGACTGTTGGAAGAAATCGTTGATGGTGGCAAGAAAAACAAAAGCACCCTGCGCGAGATCGCGGCCAACTACCCGGAAGGGATTCGGGAATATGCCATCTTTCATGGCAACCGCAACTATACCACCCTGGCCCATATCTACGAGCTCAACAATGCAGCGGATGCGGCGATGCAGGGACTTCTGAGAGATTATCCCTCCACCATCACATC
This sequence comes from uncultured Bacteroidia bacterium, assembly GCA_964352215.1. GTDB lineage: Bacteria > Bacteroidota > Bacteroidia > J057 > JADKCL01 > CAWUKT01. The sequence continues at coordinate 17,101 of CAYGRE010000042.1, read as the reverse complement.
AGCCGCCTATGCCCTGACTCAACAACCGGAGATTCTTGGCATCCTCTCCGACAATCTGAATATGACCATTGTGCTCGGAGACCTTTACAACCGGGATCCAGAACGCGTATTGGCTCTGACTGATTCGCTGGCCTTGGAAGCTGCCCGAAAAAATGCGCAGGAGTTGGAAGATTGGAAGCAGAGCCTGGCCGAAGACCCCGAAGCCCTGCAAGAGTTGGAAGAAGCGGCTCGTAACTATGCGGAGGACAATGGCTACGCCCAGGAAGACTACAGCCGCCGGGTTGATCAAAGGGTGGTGGAAGTCCATCACCATTACCACCCTTACCCCTATTGGTATGGCTATCCCTGGTGGTACAATTACCCCACCTATGACCGGTATTATATGAGCTACGGTTCTTCCTGGTGGTATGGCTACCCGACCTGGTATCCCCGTCCTTATTGGTACCATTGGGGATTTTACTATGGTCCGGGCGGAAACATGGTGATCTGGGGACTTCCCTCCTATCATTTCTCCTCCTGGTATTTCAACTACCCTCAGCACCACTACCATTGGTCACATTTCACCAACCATTGTGTCCAGTTTCAGCACCAGCACCGCACCTCTGTCAGCAGCTTCAACCGAACCGTGACCAGGTGGACCCGTGAGACGGAAGATAAAATGGGGCCTCAATTCTTCAAAGAAGACCGCAACCGGGTCAACCGGATCCAGGAACTCGGGCATCTGGAATCCTCGGTCCAGGAATACCAGGCAGATCACCCCACCCGTCCGGTAACGACCCAGACCTACCTGAAGGAAAACCGGAAGCAGTACCCAGCCATCGTCAAGGACGAAGTGAAGCCTGATTACCAGCCTCCCGTCCTGAACAATCCGACGGTCAGACCTCCGGTCCGCCCAACTACCATGCCGACCCAACGTCCCAAAGTGGAAACCGTCCGACCCAATTCGTATCAGAATGTAAACCAGGGAAAGGACTACCACCAGGATGTCTGGCGGGACAAGCAGGTCAATCCACGGCCCGTGGTCCGTCCTCCAAAGCCCGGAACGACCCCTTCGGTTTCGCCCAATATCAATAAGTCACGGCAGCCGCGGACGACGACTCCGACCAGGAATACGAACAAGCGGAGGTAGGGGACCCAAGGAATTGGAAAGCAAGGGCTGGAACAACCTGATTACCTCAAAACAACTTTTTGATTTGAGAAGTAGATAAACTGAAAAATCCCCGACTAACATCGGGGATTTTTCAGTTTTAGACCTTGAACCGTTCGTTTTGAGCAATTCAAATCCGAATCAAGGCAACAAGTATTTCAAATCCGGGCGTTGTGCTCCGGGCCTGTGAATACTTGATCAGAACGGCATTTTCTCCGAGGGTTACCGTGATTTTACTTCCCTGTACGGTTGCAGCCTTTTGACCATCACTTAAGTCGGAGGACAGTACCTGTCCGGCAACCACATGGTAGGTCAGAATACTGACCAGTTGATCTTTGTTCTCTGGCTTCAGCAGGTTGGCAATGGTTCCTTTGGGGAGCGCATTGAAGGCGTCATTGGTAGGCGCGAAGACGGTAAATGGACCTTCTCCCTGGAGGGTTTCTACCAAACCGGCAGCCTTTACCGCTGTCACCAAGGTGGAAAGTGCTTCTGTAGAGACTGCCAGGTCGATGATGTCATTGGTGCTTCCGGGATTGACGCCACCCTAATATTATTTTATGTTCTGTATGAGAGAATTTGATGGATTAACGAGGTGGCTGCTCAGTTGTTAGAAGATTAACTTTAATTAACCAACACTGTACAGGACTTAACATTGATTAACAAAATGACCTCACCAATCCTTCTCAATACCCGCAAATACTGTATGCCTTCTTTGCTGTCCTCTTAAATGCTATTTTTGGGTTCCTCCATCTAACACCCGGCAATTACAAAGCTGCCACCAAAATTTGAGCGGGACATAAATTTCAGCGGGACATCAGAGAAATGAAGATCGCAAAGTCCATCCAGCACGAAGATATCAAGGGGTTCAAAATGGGCTCTATCCCTTTCGGAAAGCCGAAGATGTATTCCTATTTCTACTACATCGATGGGCTGTTGATCGATACTGGTCACAGCCACATGCGCTCCCACGCCATGGAAGCAGTGAAAGACCTTCCCGTCGAACAGATCTACATCACCCACCACCACGAAGACCACAATGGGAACCTGAAAGCATTTCAGGAGAAGTTCAAGTGTCCCACCTATGCCACCGCGAAGTGTGCCGAGTTGATGAAGTCACCGCCAAAGATCAGCTTCGCCCAATGGTTGACCTGGGGAAAGACGGATCCGAATTTTGAGATCCAGGTGGAGGAAAATGTGATCGAAACTCCCAGGTACAAGTTTGAGCTCATCCATGTTCCCGGCCATGCACCGGATATGGTGTGCTTGTATGAGCGGGAACAGGGGTGGCTGTTTTCGGCTGATCTCTGGGTGAAGGAGTACATCCGGTACTTTATGCGTTCGGAGAGCATGATCCAGCAGATCGAATCCCTCCACAAGGTGCTGGAGTTGGACTTTGAGGTGCTGCTTTGCAGTCACAATCCCCAGTTCAAAGATGTGAAGCGGTTGATGCGGGAGAAGGTTACGTTTCTGGAAGACTTCTACGGAAAGGCTGCGAAATTGTACCACCAGGGGCATGCTGCCAAAGCCATCTTTAAGCAAATGGGCTTGAAAGAAAATAAGTTGATCAAGTTCGTTTCGGGAGGTGCTTTGTCCGGATTAAACATGGTCAAGGCAGTGGTCCGCGATGAAGAAGAACGGGCTTTGATGACAAATAACCCCAACAAAGCCAACTGATACGGATTTCATACATTCGAAGTGATGAAAAGGCCAAGCCCAAAGCCTCTCTCACCCTCCATATTGCTGAATCTGGTTCCCCCGCTCAAAAGCGGCCAGGGCCTGCTGGAATAAGCCCAGCGCATTCTTGCCAGCCTTCTCGATCTGGTCAATGGAGCCATTGAGGGTAATGGCCTGAAGGGTGAGCAATGCCTTGCCAGCCTTGGCGTTGGAGGCCCACGCCTTGTTCCAACTGCTCATTGCCCCCGGTTTAATCAGGGCAGTTTGCTTGCGAAGGTTCATTCCATTGCACATCCCCATCGCATCCGACACCTGTGCTTGCTTCCCCTTCACCTGACCGACCCACTGCTGTGCTGCCGCTTTTCTTTCTTCCCGTGCCTTGGCAGCCGCCTTGGCAGCCGCCGCAGCTGCCAGGCGGGCATTATCCGCCTCCATCTTGCTGATTGCAGCGCGAATCCCCTTCCCAACCGTATCTGACAGCGCACTTTCCACGACCATGGGAGCATCCCCGGCACGGGTCATTTCCAGCTTCTTCCGATTAGGGTTCAACCCATCCAGGTCCAATTCGGCTCCGCCAAATCCATACTTTCCATGCAGTTGCTTGAGCAGTGCATGGTCATCGTCCCAACGCAAGTACAGATCGTCGAGTTGCTTAAGGATCCTGGCGCGTTCAATCGTTTCGGAACTGCTCACAAAATCATCTCCCATCATATCAATAACCCGGGCATAGAATCCGGCTTCTTGTCCTTTGTAGGTCTTGCAACGGGAAAGTGCCTCATCAAAAAGGGTCTTTTCAGCATTTTGAGTGAGGTCGGCTGCCTTTGCCTCGGGGTTCTTGATATGCATATCAAGGGCTGAAACCTGGGCTTTCAATTTGGACAGGAATGTCAGCATGTCAGCGAGGCGGGATTTGTCTTCAAACGCATCGGCTTTTGCTTCCAGGCCTCCTTTTACGGTGGCGATCTTAACCAGGACATCCTTGGTAAGTTGCAAGGCATCGGCAGGCTTGCCTTCCTTGAGCAATCCCTGAATTTGAGCCAGCGGCCGACTCCTCAACAGCCATTTGTAATCGCCTTTGATCCCGGCCGTACCGTCGGGGAACTCGTAACGTGCCCCCCCATTGCGGTGCCCGGCTGATTCCAGCATCGACTCCAATGCCTCCTTCTTACCGTGGCGGGCCTTTCCGACAAACTCTGCAAGTACTTTGCTGGCAGCCTTCCGGTCATTGCCGGCGGCCCGGATTCTCCGCACTGCCTTAGCCCATTCGATGCGCAAAGCCGGGCTGTTGATATAATTGTCGTATTCCTTGCTGTTAGCAAGGTGGATCAGGTAATCCACCTCATTGTTGGTCAGGAAGGTTCCGCTGCTATCCGAATCCTCCTGCATGGTCTTAGCTCCTCCGGTCAACAGACCAATGGGGTCATTTTTAATGTTCTTCCCAAGCTGATCCACTGTCTTTCCCAGATTGAATTCTGAATCCGTCTCCCTGAGATCCATGTCCACATTCCCATCCTTGTCCACCTTCGCATCCAGCTCTTCCTTGCTGTTGGACTTCATGGCTGCCCCCAGCACAGAAATATTTCCTCCGACATCATTGGCACCGTAGTATTCAGCACTTCCGTCTGAAAACTCTTTTTCCCGGTACTCACCGGAAGCATTGAACCCGGCTCCCAGGATGGGAATTTCCATCCCGGCCGCTTCGGTTTCCTTGTTGCCCTTCATGGTACCGGTAATGATATTGATCTGAGGGTATTTGGCCTTGATGGCCACCAGCTGGTGCTCATGGGTTGCACCCTGGAGTTCCGCTGCAATATTTTCCAGCAAGGGGTCGTTCTTGGGAATGGTGATCCGAACGATTTTCCCTGCGCTTTCCTCTGATCCAAACTGCATCGTTCCCTTTGCTCCGGCCATCTCCACAGATGCTCCTCCGGTATGTCCACTCCTTGAATTGATACTCACAGTAAGTACCGCATTCCCCCCAACAATCACCAGATTCGTCTTCTTATTGCGTCCACCGGACCGCTTGTAATTGAATCCGAAGGTTCCATTGCCCACGGTTCCACCCAATTCGGCACTCTTGTCTTCATCCAAATCCATCGACTCCCCCTCCTGCATCCCTTTTGCACGCTCCGCCAGACCCTTGTCTTTTTTAAACTGGTCGAGCATGGCGTCCGTGACCACCCCCGAATTCCGGCCAATGGTGGAGATCACCCCCAGTTCAGGATGGGAAGGTGTGGTTTTCCCGGCCTCAGCCATGTCCACTGATTTGAGGTAGGCATTCTTCTCCTCCTCACTGAGAATCTTGGTGATGGTATAGGCATTGGCCGCCTTGAGTCCGCCTTCTCCGGCAAACTTGCCTGCGCCCCTTTCTTTTCCATAATTGGCGAACACGCCTGCCTGAGAAGATATATGGATCACAATCGCATACTTCTTGGGATTTCCCCCGAGGTCCTTTACGGAGACGAGCATTTTTCCACCAAATGTCGCACGTGCCCCGATGGAGGATCCGTCTTCCCGTTGGTGCTTGAAGCCTTTTTCAGCATCTGCATAAGCGCCAACCCCATCTGGGCCCAACAATGCTCCTCCCCCATAATTGCTGTGGGTTACCAATCCATCTTCCATTTTTCCATTCGGATCGGTGGGGTCAAGGCTACCCTTCTGTCCTTGCGTTGTCCGTCGGAATCCAAGCTTTCCATCTCCTCGCTCCACCTTCTTCGTGACGGTGTCAGACTTGTACCGTTCCCCGGATGGCTTCTTGTTATCGGTACTTTTATCGGTTGTACCCCAGGCAAAACCAGATGCATCCACTTTTTTGAAATCACTTTGAAGTTCTGATTCTTTCTCCCCGTCCGGTCCTGTCAAAGCACTGCTGGTAGTGGAGGACCGGGAATAACTCCGATCCCACCAGTTCAGTTCTGACTTGTCATCCGTCTGCTGGAAAAACGAACTCTTATTGTCCGTAACCTCATACCGGGAACTGTCAACCCTGGATACCCGGTCTAATCCTACTGACCTTACCCTCAACTCATCCTCGGTAATAAGTTGATCTCCTGATTTTTCCACCGTCCGGCTCCCACTTTGATCTGAAAGCATCCCCTTGTCCATCCCGGCTTTCTTATCCAGATCCATTTCCACCCTTCGATCCTCGCCTTTCGGGCTGTATTTCGTCCACAAACCCAACACCTTATCCGGCTGACCTTTGCTGCTTTCCAATGCAATCAGATCCGCTTCTACCTGGGCCAATTCGTCCCGCAGGGCATCATCATCCTGGATACTTCCCGGTTCAACATTGGGCCTGTCTCCCGGCATTTTGGGGTCACCTACCACAGTGCGCAATTCCTGGGCACGGGCCCGCAGGGAAGTTCTGAGTTGGTGTTCCTGGTATTCAGGGATGTGAGGCATCTTGCTTCTCAAAACCTGGGTTCTTTCAGCGACCATGGCTTGCAGGGATTGCTGCTCATCGGCCACATCTCCAATCTTTCTGTAATATGCTGCTTCCTGGGCCTTGGTCATGTGCTTTGTGCTACCCATCATTGCTTTATAGGACTTCAAGTGCTTCTCATTCCACTCCTGCTTCTCATTCCATTCCTGCATTTCAGCATACAAGGCTGCATACTCCTTCATTTGAGGAGAACCATTCCTCACATGTGGAGGAACGGTTCTCTTCGGGTCGTTGGTTGGCAATACTTTATCGGGCGCCGCATCTTCTGAAGCACCTTTCTTGTCCGGAGCTGTCAGTTGAAAAGGAGGAGGCGACATGGTTCGCTTGCCGTGGCTTTCCAATTGCGGTTCGGTTTGTCCGTGCTGTTCTGTTCTTTGTAAGGTGGCTTTGTTACTCATGACAATGGCTTTCAAACGAATAATTGTTGGAATGGATACAAATAGGAAATTTGCCTTCAAATCAATGGACACCCTCGTTTCATTTTTAGACAGGGAGGTTACATCCGGAGAAAAAAAGGTTTGTATATTGATGTAAATGCGAAATTTCGGGCAATTCTGTTTGTTTTGGTGCCTGGCTATCCTCTGGTTGGCCTGTTGTCATTCATTGGTCCGGGGATCTGGTGCGGTACCGGATTCGACGCGCATTCTGCAACTTCTTGACCGGTCTGAAGCACTTGCAAGAAGTCAGCCGGATTCCGCGCTCTTCTTTGCCCGGCAGGCCAGAGATGGTGCCCGGGAAATCGGTCACCGAAAGTTCGAAGGGATGGCCCTCCAATACATTTCCCGGTTCCACCGAATCAAAGGAGAACTGGAACAAGCGGTGGAGATACTGGAAGAGTGTGAGATGATTTTTAAGGAGATCCACGACTTTTCCAATCTGGCCTATGTTCGACTCGACCTTGCCAAAACCAATAAGTTAAGGGGGAACTATCCAGCTTCCATCAAATACTATACACTTGGAAAATCCTATTTGGAAGAAGTCAATGATTCCAGTGGTCTGTCTCTCGTTTACAACCGATTGGGAAATCTCTATACCGACCTGAAGCAATATGAGAAGGCCATTGAGTTCCACAAGCAATCCCTGGCCATCAATACTGCCCTCGATTTCAAGATCGGGATCACTGCGAATTGGAACAATATTTCATCCGCCTATCAGTATATGAACGAGTCCGACTCGGCCCTTGGATACCTGGAAAAGGCTTTGGCTTTGAAACAGGAAGTGAAAGACAAGCAGGGAATGGTTCCCACCTTGATGAACCTTGGGGTGGTCTACATCAATCTCAAGGAATTGGACAAGGCTGAGGACCACCTCAACCGCAGTCTTGCGCTCGCCAGGCAATTTGAAATGTGGAACGAAGAGGCGGATTGCTATATCAACCTGAGTTATTTGTTCATTGAAAAAGGGATGCCGGAAAAGGCCATCGAATACGGCAAGAAAGCTGAGAAAATGCTGGACAAGGAGGGCTATCCCCATTCAAAGCTATTTGCCTACAAAAAGTTGTCCAATGCTTATGAGGAAAATGGGGAGTATAAACTGGCACTTGCTTATATGAAGAAGCATATAAATTTGAATGACAGCCTGTTCCCCAGTGATATAGCTGTCCGCATGGTGGAAAGTGAGGCGAAACTGGAGGCGGAAAAGCAAAAGGCGGAGATCGAACTGCTGCAATCCCGGGATGCGCTGAATCAGTTGGAACTGGAAGTCCAGGACCGGCAGAAATGGTGGTTTATTGCCCTGCTGGGCCTTTTGCTGATCCTGGCGATTGTTTTGTACAGCCGCTACCGGCTCAAGCTCCGTACCAACCGTGAGTTGAGGGCGCTCGATGCAACCAAGTCGAGATTCTTTGCCAACCTTTCGCATGAGTTCCGCACCCCGCTGACTTTGATCATTGGGCCCCTGGAAAAGTTGTTGGCGGAAGGGAAGGACCAGGGTGGAGCATCTTCCGGATTGGAAGCTGACGGAAATAGCTCCCACGATAACCGCCATGCATTCTCAAGAATCCTCCGCAATGCGCAGCATTTGCTCAACCTCAATGAGCAACTCTTAGACCTGGCGAAGATTGAGTCAGGTGTACTGGAGGTGAGCCCGGTCCACGGGGATGTGATTGCCTACCTTCGCCCGGTTGTGGAAGCGTTTCGGGTATTGGCCGAGCAAAAGCATATCGCCTATGAGGTCGTCTGGGAAGGAGAGGGAAAAGAAGGGGGATTCGATGCTGACAAACTGGAAAAGGTTCTGAACAATTTGCTTTCCAATGCCGTGAAATACACCCCTGAAGGTGGAGAGATCAAGTTTCTTGCCAGGGTCGGAGAAGGGTTGAGGATTGAGGTTTCAGATTCCGGTGAAGGGATAGCCCAGGAGGATATGGAGAGGATTTTTGACAGGTACTTCCGATTGGAACAGCACTTGGATCGCGGTGTAAAGGGGGCTGGAATTGGATTGTCCCTGACGCGGGAGTTGGTGGAACTGATGGGGGGAAAGATCAGGGTTGAGAGTAGGCTTGGGGAAGGGAGCCGGTTTGAAATTGAGTTGCCCTTTATGGAAGGGAGTGAGCGGAGATTGAGTTCGGAAAATGGATCAGAGAGTGGTTTGAATTTGAATGGAGGAGGTGATCCAGATCAGCCCTTGCTCCTGATCGTGGATGACCACGCGGACATCCGCGCCTTCGTACGGGAGCAATTTGCCGATGGCTATCGGATCATGGAGGCGGCCAACGGCCGCGAAGGATTGGACACTGCCCTGGAGGCATTGCCAGATCTGGTGATCTCCGATTTGATGATGCCCGTGATGGACGGAATTGAACTATGCCGCAACCTCAAGACCGATGCGCGTACCAGCCATATCCCGGTCATCATGCTTACTGCGCTCGCCACGGTAGAAAGCCGGATCGAAGGCCTGGAAACCGGAGCCGACGACTATCTGAACAAACCGTTCAATGCGCGGGAACTTCAGGTGCGGGTACACAACCTCGTGGAACAACGTCGCAAACTGCGGGAATTGTTCCGGAAGCATTTGGAGGTAGGCCATCAAAAACAATTGAAGGAAAGGAGCTCACCCGGAGAAGCGGGCAAATCGGTTGCCAGTGGAGTCTCAGCGGTCCTGCCCAAGGCAGAGCAGCTCTTTTTCGGGAAAGTGGAAGCCTATATCCAGGCTCATCTGAGCGACCCTGAATTGAGCGTGGAACGCCTGGGCGAAGAAATGGCAATGAGTCGGGTACAGCTTTTCCGAAAGCTGAAGGCGATCACCGGGCAAAGCCCAAGCCAACTGATTCGGGGTTTGCGCTTGCGCAAAGCCGCTGAACTCCTTTCCGACGGAGCCGCAAATGTCGCGGAGGCCATGTATGAGTCCGGGTTTGACAACCCCTCCTATTTCGCCAAAGTTTTCAGGGAGCAATACAGTTGTTCTCCTTCAGAATACAGGGAACATCGCCGGAACTGAATACAGGAAAGGTCACCAGAATTGAATCCAGAGAAATTCCCCAGATTTGAATCCAAGGGAATCCGCCTGAATTGAATCCAGGCTTTTACCCACCGTAACAAGTAGAATTAATTATCCCCTAAGCAGGAACCGCACCCCAAAGCGCCTTGCGCTGCTCCTTCACATCTTCACGGGTAATATAATCCTCAAAGGTGATCATCCGGTCGATCATCCCGTTCGGGGAAATTTCGATCACCCGGTTCGCTACCGAATTCGTGATCTGGTAGTCATGGGAGGTAAAGATGATATTGGCGACGGTGTCTTCCATGGCCTGGTTGAGGGCCTGAATGGACTCGAGGTCGAGGTGGTTGGTCGGCTCGTCCATGATGAGGAAGTTCGTCTGGGCGAACATCATCCGGGACAGCATACAACGCACTTTTTCTCCCCCGGAGAGGACACTGACTTTCTTAAATACTTCTTCCCCTGAGAACAGCATCCGACCCAGGAATCCGCGGACGAATTGCTCATCCTGCTCGTCACTGGTTTTGAACTCGGACAGCCAGTCTATGAGGCTGTAATTCTGGTTCTCACCGTGGAAATATTTTTCGTTTTCGTTGGGCAGGTAGGATGGAATGATGGTTTGTCCCCATTCGATCATACCGGTTTCAGGTTGGGCTTCACCTCCCAGGATATCAAAAAGGGCGGTGATGGCAGCCGGATCCTGGCTGAGAACAGCGATCTTGTCACCGGTACCGTAGGTGAAGTTGATGTCTTTGAAGAGGATGCGCCCATCGGGACCGCGCTGGCTCATGTTCTCCACCCGCAGGATTTGACCACCGGGGCCACGTTCGGGGGTAAAGTTGACATAAGGATAGCGGCGGCTGGAAGGCTCCATTCTCTCGAAATCCAGTTTGTCCAATGCCTTTTTCCGGCTGGTCGCCTGCTTGGACTTGGATGCATTCGCACTGAAGCGGCTGATAAAGTCCTGCAATTCCTTCTTCTTGGCCTCGGCCTTCTTGTTGCGGTCGGCCAATTGGCGGCGCATCAATTCGTTGGCCTGGTACCAGAAAGTATAGTTACCAGAGAAGAGTCGGACCTTCTTGAAGTCGATGTCCACGATGTGGGTACACACCATGTCAAGGAAGTACCGGTCGTGGCTCACGACGATAACAGTATTCTTATAGTCCGCGAGGAAATTGGACAACCAGTTGACCGACTCGGGGTCGAGGTCGTTGGTAGGCTCATCGAGGAGGAGGATATCGGGATTGCCGAACAATGCTTGTGACAAAAGGACCTTTACCTTCTGGGCCCCGTTCAGAGAGCTCATCGGCTGCCAGTGGTATTCTTCAGGCAATCCAAGCAGGCTCAACAATTCGGCGGCATCACTTTCGGCATTGTAACCGTCCATTTCACCGAACTTGGCTTCCATATCCGCAGCCCGCATGAAGTCTTCATTGGTTGCGTCGGGGTCTTCGTAAATGGCGTCCTTTTCCTTGCGGAGGTTCCACATTTCCTGGTGGCCCTGCATGACAACTTCCAGCACAATCTCTTCTTCGAATTCGAAGTGGTCCTGACGGAGGACCGCCATGCGGTTGCCTTTGTCAAGGGTGACCGACCCACTGGTAGGGTCCATTTCCTTGGAGATGATCTTCAAAAAGGTCGATTTCCCGGCCCCGTTGGCACCGATCACACCATAGCAATTGCCCCTGGTAAACTTGAGGTTTACATCTTCGAATAAGATTCTTTTGCCAAATTGGAGCCCGAGATTACTAACTGTCAGCATACTTTCTTCGCTTTATATTCCGTTCGGCCGCCATCCGGGGATGGTAGCTGATGTCAAATTCGGTGCAAAGGTACGGTGTTTTTTTCAATTCTCGTTTGTGGGGTTCTACTGGAAGTATAGAATCTACTGATTCCCCAGTGAAAACGTGTGTTTAAGTATTCTTGATGAATCCATTCACCCAGAATCCTTCCGCATTTAACCGAAACACATCCACCTGGGCAATATTTTGATCTACCAATATATACTCCTTTAAGGATGGCAAAGATTGGTAGTGCCTGAATTTACCGCCACGGTCCCAGCCCTCAGTTCCTTTTGACAACACTTCAAATACCACTTGAGGATTTTTGACTATATCTTTCCGGTCATGGTGGTATTCGCGGTCACCACAAATGACCATGACATCCGGATAAACCACCGCATCTGCGGTATCAATCCTGACCTTTAGATCACTCCCGAAGGCAAAACAATCCTTTTCCCAAAGCGCACTTCTTAACTCACCTGATATATTGGTACCAATCAGGCTATGAGCATCTGTCCCCCCTGACATGGCATTAACCTCACCTCCATAGAATTCGCTTTTGAATTCAGAGTTTTCCTCATGCAGAAGGTATTCCTCAAAGGACATCCTAACTTTTTTCTCCGCAGTGCTCATACCTAAATTTACAAAACATGAGATAGTTTCCTTGAATGGATTATTTTCGGGGAACCATCATTAAAATACAAAAACCCGTGTCGAATTACACCCAGGAACAGGCAATCAAGGATATGAATGAATGGGTTCAGCATCCCAAAGAGTTTGGTAAGCCCTTTCAGTCCGTTGAAGTGATCTTTGAACAAGAGATTCTACGTCCTGACGGAGGCAGAAGCCCCATCTATCTGGTTAATTTTAAGATCGATGGAAAAAGCTATATCGGATGCACGGGCGAAAACCTTCATACATGGTGCTTCCGCGATATCAATTTCGACAATTTTGAGCATGACGAGTTGATCGAAATGTATGTCGGCTGGATGTTGTGTATCAAAGAAAAGCAAGCATTGGAATCATCCTCTGCTTCACCCAAAACACCAACCGAAAAGGAAAAGGAAAAATTCCTGAAACGCTTCGAAAAGAAAATGGACCTGGGAGAAGATATAGAGCTACTCAAAAGCACCTCTTTAGGAGGAAAGCTGTACCATTGTGTACTGAGTGGAGGCTGGGGAGTTGTAGCCGATCAAAAGGTTAAATATGTTGAGCTCTACGACCCACCACAATACAACGAAAATCCCTGGCTAATGATCTATCACTACTTTGGATGGCAATGGAATCCACTGGATAAAGAGGATGAGTAGCTTGGAGGGAATTGACCCAAGTTTCAAATTGTATTGATAAATTAAGAAAATGATCCTTGACCTATTAAAGAGGGTTTGTGAGAAACTCGAGACGAATTCTATTGAATATATGCTTTCGGGCAGCATTGCTTTGAATTTATATTCAATTCCAAGAATGACAAGAGATATCGATATTGTAATCCATCTTCCAAAAGAATCAATTGAAGAGTTTGTGTCTTCATTCAGAGACGGATTCTACTGTGATGAGGAGGATATCAGATTCCAAGTACGTATGCAGGGAATGTTTAATCTAATCGACTTTGACACTGGCAATAAAATTGAAAAACAGATCAACGATATTGTTACCTACTTACAAGTGAAGACGTAGACTTAGGGTATGCCTAAAATTAGCGTCAAAATAGGAGCATCTGGCATGGTTTTTTGTTGAGATTGATTCCTTTACAATTGTATCTCTCTCTTATTACTGTCCGCTTTTATTACCTTTGAAACCAAGGCGGCTTGTGGTTCTGGTTAGTGGAAACACTCCGGCTTGCGAACAGCGAGAGAGACACCTACGGGTCGCTTGTTTTATCTCTCTCTCAAAATGTCCACACATCACGTCAAAACCAACACGCGGGGGAAGACCCGCAAAGAATTCGCAAAAGACCTATCCAGTTCCATTTCTGAAATCCAGATGCTTCTTTATGAAAGACGCGCTCTTGATCTGGACTAAGAACAATCTTACGCCCTCTTTGTCATAACTGACCTTCAGCAGCAATTGATTCAGAAAGGGGGGAGGAAATGATCCTTGGAGAGATAAATGATCCTTGGAGAGATAATAGAATCCCAAGTCAAGCTCCTTGGGATGACCAAAGCCGAATTCGGGAGGCGTATCCAGACAAGCAGACAAAACGTAAACGACATCTTCCGAAAAGAGCACCTGAACACCAAGCAGCTTTCAGAGATAAGCAAGGTGCTTCGATACGACTTCTACGAGCACATAGACAGGCCGTATCGGAAGCGAAATAAGAGGCGGGTGATCCTTCTGATCGAGGTTCCAGACGATGACAATCTAAATGATTTGAATATTGAGATATAATCAAGGGGCGGCTTCGGTAGCCCTTTACTTTTTCATTAACTCATTTATCGTTAGCTTTAAAATAACAGAATTAAATTATCGCAAATCTGATTTAATGGAATTCACCAATATTAGAGGGGATACTGATTGTGACTGCCTTAATGGGAACACGAATCCTTCTGAGTACGTTTTTGCAAGAAAAATTGGGAAAGGTAAAACCCCTAAAGACAGAGATTTCAAGTCACATTGGGAGAGGGAAAAACGTCCAGACGACTTGAATAATTGTGAGGAAGTGTGTGGGATGAAGGGCATTTCCATAGATAGGTGGGATGATGAAAGCCAGACCCATGTATGGAATCACTACAAAACAACATTTGGATTATCTCCCAAGGCAAAAAATCACCTGATCATCTTTGAACTCGATCCAAATTCAGGGTTGACAAAACCTACACCATTTACAGGAAACCCCTTTCATTGGGATTTATATAAATCTGATGAATTTGATCTTACCTTTGTGAAAGTAAAAGAGGTTCGCCCAATAACATCTAGTGTTTGAAGTAAATACATATCGTCAGCTTGACTCTAGTTTGCCTAAAATAGTGGCCAACTACAAGGTGTATCACTATGATGAGTGGCCTATTTTATTCTCTGGAACTAATCAGTTCGGTAATAAAATAGTTGGGTCGTTTGTTGAAGAAGACGAGGATGAAGATGTTTTTAGGTATTTCTTGTTCCTAGTCTCAGACGAGGATTTTTACAACTTTATTACGAAGAAGATTTCATACAAAGACTTGCTTTTGGGTTCCGATCAAGTCTTTATTCAAGACAGGAATATAAATGACAAGGTTCTTAAGCAGTATCTAATTCCAGTTTCCGAGATACCAGAGGACTATTTGCCTTTGGAAGGAGCACTATGTCCAACCCATTCTAGTCAATTTGGCTACGACTTTACAGCAAGCCTAAAAGGTGCATTTGCAGATTTGCACATGACCATTCCCGCCGCCCTAAATAGTGTCCAAGGTGCTTATTCAAAAATCTTAAATGAAATTACTGAATTATTAAGGGGTATTAAGGTTGATGCAAGGGTCTTACAAAAGGCTTATGCCAAAGGGAGTTTTGAGTTGAATTTTACTATCAAAATTGTTGAGCAGACAACCCTTTTTGGGGGCGGGGATACTGAAAAACGCTTGGCATTTATTTCCAAAAGCCTTGATTATTCTTTAAACCACCTTGCGGCCGAGGCCCCGCTTCTTCAGTCTGGACAATTTTCAAACTCAGAAAAGTTCAATGAGTTTGAAGAGTTGGCGAAAGATGTTTTTGAATCCGAGTCAATAGTATGGGAGGAAAAGCATCGAGATAAAATAGTTGACACCTTAATTAAGGTAATTCCCAACCTTGCTGAAATTGGCAATAGTGCTGGCGAGGCTTTTGAAAAAGTTGAGTTCTTAAATAGAAACACTGAATCAGGAGATGAAGTGATTTTAGGCCAATTAGATCGTGAAAAGGGACATTTGTTTAAAACGGTTCAAAAACAAATTTCGGCCAAGGGAGAAGAAATTGAAGATGACGACTTTAGTGAGTTTAAGGTGTGGATTTATTCATTTAACACAGACTCTCGAAAAGGATCTGGCCATATCCTATTGGACCTTGAGGAAATGACAACAGAGACTTGCAAAGTCACGATTCTAGGCTCAGAAGATTTGGCCCAAACCAGATATACAGAAAGCCTTTACAAACATCAATTTATCAATGTGAAAGCCAAGGCAATTCGCATGGAAGATAAAATCAAGAGATTGAAAATCGAATTTGAATCATAATCTCATCCTTGGGTTTGACACAAGGCGTCAAACCGTAGACGTACAACATAGTAGATAGAAACTAGAAGCCATGGTCCAGTTTGGAGACCGGGAGTCACGACTTCGCAAAAATGAATTTGCTATGTTAAAGATCAAGAAATAAGTAAGACAATCAACCCTCATGGGGGAATCAAGATCAACTGTTTCAGATCAGACAGCGCAGCCTATCAGCGTTCAGTGATCGACTATATTGATGGTCGGGGTTGTGAGTTCTTCATCAGAGCTAATAACAGCAAGGTAATGTGGGACCATATCAACCAGGTAACCAAGTGGGAAAAGATTCGTTTGGGTGTTGTGGAATATGAGGTTGCGGGGTTCAATTACCAGATGACCAACGATTACAAGACTTTCAGGATCATGGTATCCAGAATCCCTGAAGACAACGGCAATCCCCACAGCAAGACCGGGGAGCCATTCATCTACCGTTGTATCATCACTAACAACTGGACCATGAGTAACGCTGAAGTCCTTGACTTCTACAATCAGCGCGGGTCAATAGAGAAGAATTATGTCATCCTGAACAACGATTTCATGTAGAAGAAGCTCCCTTTCTCCTACCTTCATGAGAACACTTTATTTATGATAATCACCGCGATTGCCATGGTTATCTATCGCTACCTGATTGCTCTATTCTCTTCCCGCGTCAATTGGATAGAAGCAGCCCACCGAATGAAGACCTTCCGGTTCAACTTTATCAGCCTGTCAGCAGAATTCATTTACAACGATGCCGGGGAACTGGAATTGCTGATCCATGACACCGACCGGGATTGGGAACAGCTTGCAGCCTAAACGCAAAATGTTGATCAGGTGATGTGGCACGTAAAGTTACTTTCCCTATATTTGAAAAATAGAACCCCGGCTCTAATTAGGCCGGGGTCTTTGTGTCTTCTTATTGTTCTTCATTGGCGTGATGGCAATAAGCACAGACTATCAGGATACATTCTGACTTATGCAGCCTTCTTGGGGTGGTTTTTAAACCAACCCCAAGGATGGCGGCAGTGAGCCCTTACGGTTTCCCACTTCCCGAATCGGAAGCGTCTGTAAGACCGTATGCTTACAGACCTTGGGTACGAACATGCGCACCTCGAAATAATTGGGTTCATTTTCTTGCTCTGTTCCTATCGTCTTCTATTCTAGGGACTCAGCCAGAAATGTTTCCTATTTTTTATGTCAAAGAACCCCCATTGTTCATACTTGGGGTATAACTTGTCACCTTAATACTTGGTGATTCACTCTTATTTGCTGTACTTTTGAATTGTCCTCTTTTGAAACCCCGCTAGGTCTACCAACCTAAAATGTGGGGTTTTCTTTTGCAGAAAATTCTCTCAACAAAAATCTTAGTACGAAGATAAGAATACCCATTGAAACTGGGAAAATACCATTGTGCATAACCTACCTT
>CAYGRE010000041.1:0-55848 GCA_964352215.1 uncultured Bacteroidia bacterium | reverse complement strand
AGGCAATGGAGTTGCCTGATATGCGTGGGGATGAAGACGAATTGGCGCGAATGGAGCGGGAGTTGGGGATTTCGTTGAGGGGGGACGAGGACAGGGAAAAGAAAGAGACAGAGATCGAGACCGAGACCGAGACAGAGAAAGAGAAAGAGATCGCGACAGAGACCGAGACAGAGACCGAGACCGAGAAAGAGATCGAGAAAGAGACAGAGACCGAGAAGTGGAAAGAGCAAGAGGAAGATGAACTAACTCGTTGGGAGCGAGAACTGGGTATTTCCTTCACTTCCCAACCTGGGCCAATGGACCTGGAATCTATGCCGGGATTGAATCTTGATAGAATAAAGGCCGGACCCGATGACCCTGAGGTTGCCAATCTTGACCTTGACTTCTCTATTGACCTGGATATGGAAATAGACCTTGACGAAGATTCAGAAAACTCACCCAAAGATGTTGATACGGGCCAATAACTGAAATTTCCTTAGTTTTAATCTATGAAGCGAACAGCGTTGTTGGTGATACTGGCTTTGATGCTCTCCATGCCAACGTTTGGGCAGGCAACCTTTGGGCAGATCAAGAAAGATCGACTGTTCAAGGTTGATCCGGTGTCCGGCCTGTTCAAAGAGATCCGTGTAATTGTGGAAAACCGCTTCAAAGGAGAAATATGGTGGTTTTTAAGCCCACACGGGTATCACCATAACTGGATTCCCAAATCCAACGACCGACTCGGAAGACCCGATCACCCTCAAAAATACTATGGAATAGGTCTCCGGGGAGGAGCTAAAAAGTACTTCTCCGGAAATTCACCCAGAGGCCCCTTTCTCCAGGCCCAGGCAGCTTACCGCAGAATGTGGGTCAACCAGTACAATGAAGGTCTGAGTTTTCTTAACCGGGACAAGTTCAATATGTGGGGACTTGGCGCAACCATCGGTTGGCAGAATCTTTATGGAGCCAAAGACAATATCGTATATGGAGGCCTGATCGGACTGGAATACTTCAGAGGGTTTGGCCAGAATTACGTGCAGGACAGCATTGTACAGAACTGGTATGAATTCCCCTTTTCCTGGAAACCCGACTTTCTGGATGGCTTTCGTTTGTACATCGGTATTGAGCTGGGATTTGCCTTCAAGCAAAAGAGACTCCACTGGTAGGAAATGAAGAACTTCCTCTTCCAGCAAAGCAGCACATTGGCCCAGCAGTTGGTGGCATGCGGATTTCTGCAAAATGACATCACTGATATTCCGATGATCGCCCCGGCTCCTGAAACGAAAGGCCAGGATTGGTGTATTGCTTTGCACGGTCTGGAAGTGCTGCCTGAGAACCTGAGTAAGTTGAGCATGGTTCCCGGTGAATTGGTAAATCTCGATTGGGATGGAAAGAGCGGATACCTGAATTTCAATTTTACTCCCAGTACTTATCAAACAGCTATTGAGAAGGATTTTGAGGAGATTGAGATTGCCTTGACCCATAGTTTACGCAGTCCTGAACTCCACAAGAGCCTCGGGGCCCAGCGTCAAATTCTGACTCGGTTCAGAAGGTATGACGAAGATTTACTCACCCGTGCGGCGGAAATCGAACAGGGAATCCTTGCTAAAAAAAGCCTCCCTGAGAAAGATTCAATCCCCGGAAATGAAGTGCGACCTTCCCTCTTCCCCAATCGTAATCCCCTCCCTCAGGAGCCAGCAGAGAAAACCCTCCTCAATGCTTCCCTTCTGCTACGGTACCAACTGGAAGCAAGAGACCAACCATGGTCGCCAACGGGTTTGTCCCAGTGTCTCGCCCCCTTTACCCAAGCCTTGAACCAATGTTGGGAACAGGTAAGGCTGGATGCAGGAGGTGACCCCGAACTTTTTCTTGCCAGAGTTTACCGGTGGAAGTATCAAATCAAGACGATAAAGGCTATTTTAAGAGAAATATTGCCTTGATGGAGCTTTTCCACAATTAACTGTCCTAAATGCTCAATATCTATTCCACCATAATTAACTATTTTTGGCCCCATGTTAAGGTACTTTAAGAGTCGGGAATTCTGGCTGATCATTTTGGGGTTCATTGCGTTTGGAGGATTGGTCTATTTGATCTTCTTCAATCTCTTTCTTCCCAGTTATACCAATTACAATGAATCGGTTGTGGTTCCTACCGTTTCTGAAGGGAATCTGGAGGAAGCGATCGAAAAGCTTGAGGCTGAGGGATTGCGCTATGAGGTGGCAGATTCCATCTATGTAAGCAATCTTTCCCCAGCAGCTGTGATTTCCCAGGATCCTCCGGCCAATAGTGATGTGAAGCCGGGGAGGAAAATTTATCTGACCGTAAATAAAAGAGTTCCCCCTATGGTCAGGATTCCCAAAGTATTCAATGTATCCACCTACCAGGCCAAGCTCCTCTTAGATGGCGCAGGATTGAGAATCAAAAAAATCGAATACATCCCTTATGAATTTAAGAACCTGGTTCGATATGGAGAGTACAAGGGGAAGCGTGTAAAAGAGGGAGATACCCTTCCTAAATTTTCCGAATTGGTCTTGTACGTAGGCCGTGGCCTCGGCTCTCAGAAGGTCGAAATCCCCGACTTGGTTGGCCTGCACTATCTGGAAGCAATTTCTCAATTGCACAAAACGGGTCTGAACATCGGTCCGGTTCGGTTTGACCCAAGTGCGACCGAGGAAAAAGGAACCGTGATCCGTCAGGAACCTAAATACTATCCTGAAGATTCGATGATTCTGGGTAAAACTATAACCATGTTCATCGCGGGGCCGGAACCTGAAGAAGGGATCGAAGACATGATCTTTGAAGAGTCGGGTGACAGTCTAACTTCTCAACCTCCTGGCGACAAACCCGAGGAAGAGGAAGATGATCAAGGGTAGGGGAAAGCCAAATACCCCCAAGTTCCGAACTATTTTGCTTAACCTTGGGGCTCAGTGACTCAATTGAAGAGATAAATGATCAGAATGCGAATCCTTTGCTTGTCAATTCTTGCCGGTCTTTTGTGTGGAATACCTGTTCTTCTACCAGCTCAGGAAGTCCTTGTTACCGACTTCGATCAGGGATCGGCACCTGCTACCCATAAGGTGAGTCGTTCCCGGACTTACTCCGCCGCATCTACCTCCCAATCCGCATTGCGTACAACCGCCACAGCTCCATTTCCCTTCTTTGAGGATTTTTCTTCTTCCCTGGAGGAACTGGATACCCTGAAGTGGTTGGCCTTTCCGGTAGACGATTATACCCCCACCATTTCCAATCTGCGTTCCCGCAAAACACCCAGCAAAGGCGCACTCTCATTCGATGGAGCGACCTACGACAAAAAGAAGCATTCACCTTTCCTGGAAGTAACCTATGCAGATTTTATAGAAACCCAGGCCTTTGATCTCAGCGCGTTCGATGTCTCTGACAGCTTGATCCTGAGCTTTTTCTACCAGGGAGGTGGCTGGAGTGATACACCGGAGGAGGGAGATTCATTGATCCTTGCCTTCGACACCACCGGAAGTGGCGAATACGTCACGGTATGGTCGGTAGCCGGCACCGGGGTCGCTCAGGATAGTTTCTCTTATGTCCAGGTGGTATTGAATGACTCCGCCTACTTCCACCCTGAATTCCGGTTTCGTTTTGAAAACTACGGTTCGATCAATGGTGAAGTGGATGTCTGGCACCTCGACTATATTACTTTTGATGCCAACCGCTCCCTCTCCCAGACCGAGTTCGTGGATGTTTCTCCCACCGCTTTCACCGGAAGCCTCTTAGGTGATTACACTTTCTTACCTTATCAATTTTACAATGCTGCAGCGGTCTCCAACCCAATAGGGGTAGAGGTCAGCAATGTTTCCGGGCCACTCAACAGTGTTGACATAGGAGTAGCCTTGTCGGAACCCGTGAGTGGAAGCACCCTCACCGGCACTACCTCACTGGCACCCCCTACGGTTGGAATTCAACCCTACGCGAACAGCATCATCTCTGCCGGTACATTTTCCCTGCAAGCAGGAAACCTGGATTCGGTGGCGACCCTACGGGTCACCGCCCAGGCAAGTGCCATTCAGGATACCCGACCAGAGAACGATATTCTCGTAACTGATTTCCGGGTGGATTCCCTGTTGGGGTATGACGACGGACAACCGGATGCCGGGTATGGACTGACTTACGCCCGTTCCTTCTGCCAGGAATTCAGAATTCCTGAGCCAGATACGATCTCTGCGGTTTGGATCGCCTTTGCGCCTACCCTCAATTACAATTCGGTCATTTCTCAGAGTATCTGCATGGATGGGGAAACCTTTAAATTGACTCTTTGGGATACTTTGGCTCCGGATTCATTTACCACCCAGCAGGGGTCAGGGATGATCGTCAATTACGATACGGCCGTCAATTACTTCCAAAGGTTTACATTTATCAATCCTCAGATCGTAGACACCATATTCTGGCTGGGAATCCGCCAAAGTACCAACAAGCCTTTGGGAGTCGGATTTGACAAGAACGGCCCCTTGGGAAAGGTTTATTATGAGGGTCAAAATGCGCAGTTTGTCAGTTCCAATCAACCGGGTGTGCTGATGATCCGGCCTGAGTTTGCCAGCTTCAAAACAGCATTGGCCTCTCGCCCGGAGAATGAGAACCCCCATTTGGTAAAGGGACTATTCTACCCCAACCCCCTTCAGGGGCGGCAATTAAATTTCAGGCTGGATGGAACGACAGTTCGAAGTGGTGAGGTCAGCTTATGGGACTTACAAGGACGGAAAATCTACAGTTATACGCTTCCAGGGTCCGGGCAGGAATTTCAAATGGACCTGCCGGAAGGACTGCGGGCAGGCATTTATCTGGCTGAATTCACAGGAAAAAGCATTCAGGGGAAACAGATTGGACTCCGAAAGCGTTTAGTGATTCACAACCAATAGGAGCATCCATGAAATTAGATGTACTGGCCTTCGCGGCACACCCTGATGATGTCGAACTGGCCTGTAGTGGGACCGTTGCCAAGCTAAAGTCTCAAGGGAAAAAAGTAGGGATCATTGACCTGACTCGGGGAGAATTGGGAACGCGGGGTACGGCTGAGATCAGAGACCAGGAAGCGGCCGCGTCCGCAAAGATATTGGGACTGGATGCACGTGAAAATTTAAGGTTTCGCGATGGGTTCTTTGTTGAAGACGAGGCGCATCAAATTCCGGTTATCCAAATGCTCCGGAAGTACCAGCCTGAGATCATCCTCATCAATGCCCCCCATGACCGGCACCCTGATCACGGCAAAGGCTCCAGTTTGGTTCGCAACGCTGCTTTTCTAAGTGGGCTTCGACGCATCGAAACCACTCTGGATGGAGAGGCCCAGCAACCCTGGCGGCCAGTGAAAGTTTTCAAATACATACAGGATTTCTACCTCGAGCCCAGCTTTGTAGTGGATATCTCTGCGCATTGGGAAACCAAAATGGCGGCCATCAAGGCTTTTGGCTCCCAGTTCCACGATCCAAACAGCGATGAGCCTGCGACCTACATTTCCTCCCCTGAATTTTTCCGTTACATAGAGTCACGGGCCATAGAGTTTGGCCATCGAATAAGATCTAAATATGGAGAAGGGTTTATTTCCGAGACAATTCCAAAGGTGGATGATCTTTTTTCTCTTATTTGAGAGAAAGGCGTGTATCCTGCTGGAATTCCACCTTACCGCTGAATGAGCAATTTCTCCCCTGAATAAAAACCATTCTGACCGATTCTCACCAAGTACATTCCCTCACTTAATCCACTCGTAACAACTGACCAGATTTGTCTTTGACCTGTGCCCATCACTTCAGATTCGATGAGCACCTTACCTCGTAGGTCCAGTACCTGCAAAAGGACTGTTTGTCCTATTGATGCTGAATAGGAGATTTTGCTGTTTCGATCGGCTGGATTAGGGGCGACCTGCAGAGAAAGCTGGAAAGGCTGGGCTCCTGCAAGTGTGGGATTGAGAACCGTGATGGTCGTAGCTGAGGATGAGATATTCAAACTCTGTAAATTGTTGTCGACCAAATAGGGGTTCAGGAGATCAATTTCGAAAAAACCAGAATCCTGCCCAGCGAAGAGATTGCTGTCTGGAAGAATATAGAGGGTAGCAATCGTCCCATAGCCATTCACATTGAGCTGATTGTTCCTGACCACTGCGAAATCATGTTGCCCCGGTTGTACGTCTGCCTTCCATAAGGTCAATAAATCCACTCCTTTTGTGCCCATGAAAGAAGCTGGGAACCTCACGTCGAATGCACCAGGAACGGCACTGTTTGGTTGGACCTGGGTGCTAAATGTAAGCCCGTAGCCATCTACCAGAGGATCAATGGCCTCACCCAATACCAAATCAACCGCGAGGGTATCCCCCCAATAGTAGGAGGGTTGCTGAGGGATCAACTTCAAGGGAACACCTCCGCCATTGACCCCAGAGGTCTTGTTATGGGTTAGCAAATAGTTGTTGGTGACCGCCAGGGTATCGTCATCGTTTACGATCCCGCTGCCATCGCTGTCTGCATGTTTGTAGTTGACCGTACTGGGGAAGCTGAATGACCAGTTCGGAGCCGTTTGCCCGTACCAGCCCTGGGTTGCCAGAGGCCGTATTCCTCCGGCAGATCCAAAGGCCACCCCAATATTCAGGAGATCAGTATTGTCAGCTATTCCATCATGGTTGGCATCACCGGGGAAGACACAGTCAGGGAGGATACCGATCAGAATGGAGTCACGGGCGGTGCAGGAAGATGTTGTCACCTCAACCCAGTAAAGCCCTGCTGTAGAAGCGGTGAGGGTCTGTGCGCTGCTATTATTTGACCACAGGTAGGTAGTGAAGCCAGTTCCTGCATCTATTATTGTAGAAGTATCCGGACAAATATCAAGATCGGGACCAAGATTGAAAGATGCTGCAGGTGAAAATGTAACTACAACTGTATCTGAAAGGGAACATCCATTTGCAGTTGCCGTGACAGAATAAGTCCCCGAGACGGAGACAGGGATGGTTGCGGAATTGCCGCCAGTACTCCATGCATAACTTGAGAATCCAGATCCGGCATCGAGTAAAAAGGGAGGATTGGTGCATATCACAGTATCTGGACCAAGATTAAGAGTCGGCATCGGGTAGTAAGAAACCGAAACGGTGTCCCGGTCAGAGCATGACAAAACGCCATAGTTGTACGTTTTTTCCACCCAATAATCTCCAGGAGTTGTTGCCAAAACACTAGGACTTGCCTGGCCATTTGAATTGAGATAGATGGCATTCCAATTGGTCATAAAATCTTGGAGAAGTGTACTCCATCCTGGGCAAATAGTAAGGTCAGGACCTAGGTAGACGTCAGGATTTGCATATACTGCAATGGTGTCCTTCAGATAACTGTTGCACCCATTCCACGAAACATTTACCTGGAAAGTACTGTAGCCAGAGGGAGTCATGACAGCGTTGATGGAATCAGTTCCTTGTCCGGCAGTTATGGTGGCTCCATTGACGGTCCAATTGAAAGTCGCTCCGGGAAGGTTTCTTTCCAGTTTGACCTCGGCAATGGTGGAATCACATACGTTATCCGGGGCAATTATTATGGAACCAGGATATTCATAAATGATAACGAGCTGGCTCGAATCAAGGCAGGAACCTAGCTGGTCATAGAGTGTTAGGGTAATAGGGGAGAGGGTATCAGGGATAATTTGAATGAAAGGTCCGGTATTGAGTCCACTGGAAAATGTCGCATTGCTAACCGCCCAGGAATAGGAGTGGCCTGGCTGGGGCAGGATAGAGTAGTTAAACATACCATTGAGAGAGTTGCACAGAGTATCCTGACCTGAGATTAAAGGGGGAGTTAAGGTTACGATGTTGATTGGGCGGGAAGAATTCTTAGTGCCATAGATCGGATGGGTCCAGTTGCAGGAAAGGCTTTGTGAGCCGGTTACAAGCCATACGACTTCCACTGTCGAAGTTCCCTGTCCGGAGACAATGGTTCCTCCAGTGGCGGCCCAGGTATTGGAAGACAACCCATGCAGCAGTGTATATTGGACGGTATCGCCGGCGCAGACCTCTTCCGGACCGCTGATCCCTCCCAAAAGTATGATATCTTTTTTACTGTAATCAACGCAACCTGTAGATACACGGAAGTGCTCAAAGACAATGAAGGCCGAATCCTGGCCGGCCTCCCAACTGTACTCCAGAGTGTCATAAGAAGTAAAATTGGCCGAGGGAACCTGGTTCTGGATGTACGATATCTGGTTTGCGTTATGGGAATAATACCCGTAATAGGTAATGCCAAATCCGGGACCATAATACCACGAATTGATGAATTGGATGGTGTCACCGGCACAAACTGTATCGGGACCTTGGACCGGGCTTGCGACATTTGCGCCGCTGGCACCAGCAGAAATAGAATTGAAATCCATGCATCCACCAATCGGATCCATAATGCTCAGGCTTATACTTCCCTGGCCGGGAGCAAGCCATTTAACTTCAATATCAGGTGTCCCCTGACCATTCACAATTTGTGCATTTCCCGGAACCGTCCAATTGTAAGTATACTGAGGGGCATTCGTCAGCCAGGAAGTATAGGAATTGGTGTTGTTATAGGGGCCGACGGCAACGCAAGCACTTCCATTTTGCTGTATGGCTACCCCGCATTGTGCTGAAACATTTTGGAAGGAGAATGAAATGAGTGCAAGAAAGGCCCAAAGTTGGATGAAGTTGTTCATAGGAATCGGTTGGCTTCCACAAATTAGGATCTCCCAATTGGAAATACAAAACAACTTTTGGTAAGTAGCTGAACGAGAGGATTTGGCATTGGTTTTAGGAGCTGCCTCCGGAAAAGGGGAAGAATCCCGAAACTTAGATATACATAAAGAGGTCGCCAAGCACTGGCGACCTCAATTGTGAATGGGCAAGGCCCATTTTGATGAAAAGAGTCTGCTAAACTTTTATACTTTCTCCTGAACAGGAGCTTCAACTGCATCTTTGATTCCCATCAGAACGAGAATCTTACCTTCGATCTCCTCCTGCAATTCAGGATTGTCAGAGAGGAGAGCTTTGACGGTGTCACGGCCCTGGCCGAGCTTGTCATCACCATAACTGAACCATGAACCTGCTTTCTTGATGATATTGTGCTCAACGGCAATATCAATGATCTCGCCTGTTTTGGAGATACCCTCTCCATACATGATGTCGAATTCGGCGATCTTGAAGGGAGGAGCAACCTTGTTCTTGGCAACTTTCACCTTGACCCGGTTTCCAACAACATCGGTTCCATTCTTGATCTGACCAATCCGGCGAATGTCCAGGCGGACAGAAGCATAGAACTTCAGTGCATTACCACCGGTAGTGGTTTCAGGATTGCCAAACATCACACCGATCTTCTCGCGCAACTGATTGATGAAGATACAGGTACAATTGGTCTTGGAGATGGCACTGGTCAATTTCCGCATCGCCTGTGACATGAGGCGGGCCTGGAGGCCCATCTTGGAATCTCCCATTTCGCCTTCGATCTCAGCGCGGGGTACCAATGCTGCCACGGAGTCCACTACAATGATGTCGATGGCACCTGAACGAATCAGGTTCTCAGTGATCTCAAGGGCTTGCTCACCATTATCGGGCTGTGAGATGAATAGGTTGTCGCAATCAATGCCAAGATTTTCAGCATAGAAGCGGTCAAAGGCGTGTTCAGCATCAATGAAGGCAGCCAGGCCACCACTCTTTTGTGCTTCTGCAATCATGTGGAGGGAAAGCGTAGTCTTACCTGAACTCTCCGGTCCGTAAATTTCAACGATTCGGCCTCTGGGTACACCACCCACACCGAGGGCAACATCCAATGAGAGGGATCCCGTAGGGATTACGGGAATGTCCTGGATTGCCTCATCGCTCAATTTCATGACGATGTTCTTTCCGTAGGACTTTTCGAGGCGGTCCATCGTGAGTTGGAGGGCCTTTAACTTTTCGGCTTTTACGTCTTTTGCCATAATGGTTCTGTTCTGCTGTTCTCGCTTAATGATCAAAATTATCTGGTCCACCACTGCTATAACTACAAAAGTTATTCACAGCAATGTGTGTTGTTCGGAGGATGACCAGCAATGACTCTACAATTCTCAGGGGTAGGATTGACATCTCATGTCAATCCAGTCAATCTTTTTCTGCTTTTCTAATCTTTGCTGCAAGATACTAAAAATAGTTGATAAATATGCAGAAAGATAAAGATATTGGCATTGCTGTTCCTTGTCTTTTTAGCCGATACGGATTGGAAAATGCCCGATCTAGCCGTAATTTCTCCCTGCTATACAGAACTGGTTTATGCGAAATTGCTTATTTAACTGGCTGAAGACTCCCGTGCTTTCTGCCTTACTGCTAAAATTGGGAGGCTCCTTTGCCATTCTGGCTTTGCTTTTGCCCCTTTCCCTCTCCGCCCAAGGCACCTGGACCCCTGCCAATGCAGATCCAAGCTTTCCCCGGACCCTGATCAAGACCTCTGAGCTGGGGGATTTGCGGACTTATCTCCTGAACCCGGAACCTGCGGCCATCTTCCAATCCCTCTGGAGCGACTTGCAATCCTACAGCCCGCCAGCCGTCCTGGACAACAACGGCAAACGCCGCCGCGCCTCATTCATCGCTAAGAATGCTGCATTTTTCCATCTCCTCGACCGTAAACCGGGAACCAATGGCCTCGATACCCTCACTTCTGCAGAATCAATCCAATTGCGGGACCAGGCCATCACCACCCTGGAGCGAATGATCACCAATGTCGAAATCTATCCCAACTTCAACGAATACCTCTGGCGCTCCAATGAGTTGATCAACAATGCCATCGCCTGGGACCTACTCAAGGGAGCCGGCACCCCCGACTCCTTGCTGGCCCCCGCCAAGGCCCTGCTCATGGAATACGCCGGCAACCTCTACGAGCAGGCCTCCTTCGACCTCTTTGGCCTCGGCTTTCTCAGCCTCCACGTAGACAACCATGCCCTCCGCACCTGTGGTGCCCTCGGACTGACCGCCATCGTCCTCGCCGACGAGAACGACACCAATTCCGACCGCCAGCCCCGCAACTGGTTCAACCTGGCCCTCTTCAACATCGACAATGTCTTCTGGACTTCCGGTGCTTCCCAGTCCGCCACCGGCACCATAGCCGGCTATTCTGAAGGCCCGCACTACCTCCGCTTCGGATCCAAACACGTCCTTCCCTTCTTCCATGCCCTCGGAAATTTCATTCCCGACGATACCACCATGACCATCAGCTACAATGGAGGTACCCGCAACATCCGGCACCCCTGGCACGATTCGAACTATGACCTGCTCTTCGAATGGGTCCTGCGAATCGGCATGCCCGATGGCCGCAACCCTGCCCTGGAAGATGCCTTTGTCGCTACCGCCTGGGAAGAACTGGCTATATGGGAAAAGCCCGAATATTCTCCCAAGGTGGACTACTCACGCTGGGCCCATGTCCAGCCGGGAAGCCTCTGGCAAATGCTCCACCACAGCACCGACGATGTCGTCGCAGACTACCTCTGCGCCATGACCCCCGACAATCCTGCCAGTTTTGAATCCATGCAAACCCTGGCCGAGAGTGGCAACCTCGTTTACCGCAACCGCTGGGATTCCTCCGCAACCTATATGCACTTCACCTCCAAAAACGGCCGCGCCAGAACTGCCGCCCAAGGGCATAACCAGGGCGACGCTTCCAGCTTTATCCTCTTCGCCCACGGCGAATTGCTGGCCATTGACCCCGGTTACCTGAAATGGGACCGTCGGGATGAGGTGGGCCAGGCAGATAACCACAACCTGATCCTGGTCGATGGCGCCGGACCGGCCACCGGAACCACCGCCAGCGCCAATGGCGCCGATGCCTTCATCGAACGCAGCATCAACCTCGAGGGCTTGAAATACGCAGAAGTGAGAACCAATTATGAAGGGGCCGACATCGTTCGCAAAAGTATGATGGTGCATGGACAACATTTCCTGCTGGCCGATGACATCAGGAGCACTTCAGGCCCTCATGACTATACCTATCAACTGCACGGCTATGGATTGGAAAATGGAGATTCCCTCACCGGCTACTTTACCGATATCAGCGGGACCGGGCAGGCATTGTATCAAAAAGGGGGCGTCGAATTGCTGGCAACCCTGACCGCTGACGGCGGGGTGGATACCTACGGAAAATTAGACCAGGGACATGAATGGAAATACGACTCCCTCCAGTACCATACCACCTTCAGGGGAACCATAAGCAACTCCTCCAATGGCAAATTTCTCAGCTCTCTGCTACCTTATACGACCGACATCCCCGTAGTGAACCAGTTATGCAGTCCGGCTTGTGGAGGAATCTCCGTGAACCAAGCAGGATACATCGATGTGGCCAGCGTATCCGGAACCGCA
This sequence comes from uncultured Bacteroidia bacterium, assembly GCA_964352215.1. GTDB lineage: Bacteria > Bacteroidota > Bacteroidia > J057 > JADKCL01 > CAWUKT01. The sequence continues at coordinate 43,541 of CAYGRE010000041.1, read as the reverse complement.
ACTACCAATGAGCTTCCCGGAACCCTTTCCGGCGATGGGGACCTAATCTATTACAGCCAGGACACCGCCGGAACATTTGTCCAACTTCTCTTCGAGAATGGCACCGATCTCAGCCTGGGAGCCATGACCTTGTGCAGTACCACTGTCCAGACCGACTTCGCCATGGAAGTAACCGACACCGCAACCTACAATTGTTATATGCGGGATGGCGGAACCATATACCTCAGCAGGCTCAATTTTGAACCCCAATCTGTCAACGGATTCTCGGTGCAAAGCTGGCAGTACAATATTCCCAATCAGACGCTCGAAGTTCAACTGGGTGCCGGGGGATATTTTACCATTCATGAAGGGGTTGTCATTGCGCTCGACGATCCATTGAATGAAAAAGCAATCCAACTGGGTCCTAATCCCACCGATGGGCCAATTTCAATAGCATTGGAGGAAGGGGCAGGGGAAATTTTGATATTAGATGTCAACGGAAGGTTAGTGAAATACCTCCGGGTAAATGAAAAAGAGTTCCAATTGGACTTGAGCGCAGAACCTGCCGGCCTCTACTTATTGGAATGGCACCGCACGGCCCTCCCCGGCATATCCCGAAAAATTGTGAAGCGTTGATTTATGGCTGAGGATCGGATCAAAGTAAAGGTAACCCCTGAAATTTTCCGGAAAACCTGGACCCTGCAATTCAATATTGCCCACCAGCAGCGGAAGAGGAGGGTAGTTCTGGGAGCTGTTTTTATGGCGATAGTTATTGCCGCCTACTTCATTTTTTACCGTCCCATTGCAGCTTTCAATTTCATCTTTTTCACAGGAGTAGCGGCCGTCATCACCTTGCGCGAGTTGATCCGCAGCGGCTCCTATCTCTGGGATCGCATGCACCACTTCGGCTGGATCAAAGAGAATATAGAGGAAGAGACCGCAAAAGAAATCCATTTTTCCCTCACCGAAGAAGGCTTTTCCCTCTATTACGAAACCTACGACATTCACTACCGTTGGTCCATGTTCGAAGGGTATTTTGAAGCAGCAGGATTCCTCTGGTTACTGGACAAAAAAGGCGAAATGATCTATGTATTGTGTGAGGAGGAGGTTCCGTCTCAGTGGGACAGGTTCAAAGAATTGGTTAAAATGAATGTCGAAGAGGTTGAGCCGGGTGCGATGAAACCTTGATTGGATTTTCACTCCCCAATCAACTCTTCCACCGTATTGTCAATGATGAGCTGTTTGTTTGCTTTGCGGTACTGAATCTCTTTCTGAGCAGCATCAATCATCTGCTGCAATTCGACGATCTCCTTCTGGCGGTTGTGCTCATTGATTTCGAACAACTGGCCCAGGACTACGGTCAATTCTTCGCGGATTTTCTGCTTGTCTTTGCCCTGCTTGAGTTGGAACTCATAGATCAGGTTTCTGGCCCGCTCGGTCAGGGCGGCTTCGCGGCCGAGGCTGTAAAAAAGATTGGGGGATTCCCGCTTCAAATTTGAATAGTATTCCTCCATCGCATCCTTTGAAGGACGGTCTTTGAGTGGGGTAGTTTCGGGGGTGCGGGAGGGGAGTTCCATGATCCGGTCTTCTTTGACCAGGTATTCATACCCACCCAGATTGAAGCCGATCTCGCCGACGCCAAAGGCCGCGGATTTATAATGGATATTGGGATCGATCTCCCGCAGACTTTTGGGGAGGTCCTTTTTGGGAATGAGGTTTCCATTGATCCAGACTTTTCCGGCTTCAATCCTCAGATTGATCGAGGATATCGATGCATTCTGATAGGTGTCTGCATTTTCGGAAGAAATCTTGCGAATCTCCGGATTCTGTGCCAAAAGCGAGGCACAGGAGAACAAAACTCCGAGTATGATGGCCGTTACGCTTTTCAACATGGTTATTTGATATTCAGAAGCACGACCCCAGGTTTTACATCCTGGGAAAGATCTGTATTCACCAGCCGATAGGTATCGTGGTGAACGGGTAGGGGAGTGGAAGTCTGGTTTTCGATGATGTCCCCCAAACGCTCCTTGGCAAATTGCAGGCGTTGATCGAGGGCATTGTTTTCAAATTTCAGCGCATCCTTGCTGTTGGACCAGTTATTCTCTTCTGCAGTAGACATCTTATATGCGAACAACGCGATGCCTATCATAATGCAGGTGAAGAATACCATCCCGACCGATACAAAATGGTGCTGGAACAATGAACCTTTACCGAAGGCAGGTGCCTTACCGGCCTGGAGACGGCGCCGCGCAGAAGTTCCTGCGAAGTGCATCACCTTGTCCACTGAATTTTGGGAGGGGCTCAGATCAATTGGTGCAAGGGCTTTTTGGGCTTCCTGAGCCTGCTCAAACCTCCTGAACAATGCATCATCGGTACACAAGGCATCCAGGAATTCATCTGATTCCCGGGGCTCCATTTCCCCGTAGATGTATCTGAGAATATCGTTATTGTTGTACTTCCTTTTCATTGTCGGAAACCAATTTGGTCACTCCGGAAAGCTTACGCAAGTTTATCAGTGCATATCGCATACGTCCGAGGGCAGTATTGATGTTGACCCCTTGAACGTCAGCGATTTCCTTAAAACTCATCCCCGCATAGTGCCGCATAATCAACACCTCTCTCTGCTTTTCCGGGATCTGCTTGATCAGTTCCCTAACATAACGCGCGTTCTCTTCCTTTATTATCCTGTCTTCGATGTTTTCCTCGAAGACATTGATCGTGTTGAAGATGTCGTATTCTTCATTCTCACGGATCATTTGCGGACTGCGGCGTCCTTTGCGGTAATAGTCAATGGCGAGGTTCCGGGCGATGCGAACTGCCCAGGAAACGAATTTGCCTTTCTCGTCGTATTTGCCCGCATTGATCAGTCGGATGATCTTGATCATCGACTCCTGAAAGATGTCCTCGGCCATGGGGCGCTCCTTTACGATGAAAAATATCGTCGTAAAGATTCGGTTCTGGTGCCGATTCATCAACTCTGCAAAAGCTCCTTCATCTCCAGTCAGGTAATCTTTTACCAATTCCTGGTCTTCTTTGGGCAGTAATGGCGTGTGCATGTGTCCTGTGTTAGCGTAAACGATCTAATGATTAACATACCCGTAAGCGGGCCTTTTGAGGTTGTACACGGGAAAAATTGGGCATACCACACCCTTTTCATTCCTTATGTACGTGAGGACTATGTAGATGTTACGATTTTGGTAGGGAATTATTATAAATAAGGTCTCCAGCTTAGAGTCGTCAGTCTATTGTCTGTTTGCATGGCCAGGTCTTATTTATCAGGCGGCAATTTCGAGGTCGCCGACTGAGGGCTCGACAATTCGCTCCTTTAGGGATAACCATGCTTTCTGCGATTAATTGGCTGAGTGAAAGAACTTAAGCGGAAATAATCCAGGGCAGCGTGGATGAAAATCCACTCGTAAGCTGGTGAAAATCTATATGGAAGCTGATGAAAATCCATGTGGAAGTGTATTGTTATCAGCTCCTAGGGGTATAGTAGTATCCTCAGAGGCTGATGTGTATCAGTACAGAAGTGTATAGTCATCAGCTTAGAGGCTTACCTATATCAGTTCAGAGGTGGATATACATCAGCTTGGAAGCTGATGTATATCAGTATAGAAGTGGATGTGTATCAGCTCCAGAGCTGATGCATATCCACTTGTAAGTGGATTAGAATAAGCTTGCAAGCTGATAGGCGTCAGCTCAGACATGTATACAATCAGCTCAGAGACTGATATGCATCATCTTACAGGTGGATATATATAAGCCTGAGAGCTGATGCCTATCACCTTACAGATGGATATGTATTAGCCTGAGAGCTGATGCCTATCACCTTTCAGATGGATATATATAAGCCCAGGAGCTGATATACATCAGCTCAGAGGTGGATACACATCAGCTCAGAGGTGGATACTAATCAGCTCCGAGGTGGATATGTATCAGCTCAGAGGTGGATATTTGCCAATTCAGGACTAAATGGCGGCATAGACGCGTATGAAAATCAACATATACGATTCCCGGTTTGGTCTCAAATCAATCTATTGGATAAACCTATTTGTTAAGAGACCTATTATGTTAACCTTAAAAATTGAAGGAATGACTGAAAAATTGCAAGGGCAGACTACCCATTCCAAAATCCCTAAACCTTTCCGACCTTTGCGCCTTATATAAGAAAAGGTACATCATTTGGCAGCTCAGAAGAATATCCTCATCAAAGGCGCGCGCGTCAACAACCTCAAGAATGTCACGGTAGAATTGCCCCGTAAGCAGTTGGTCCTGATCACCGGTGTAAGTGGTTCAGGGAAATCGTCGCTGGCATTTGATACCCTTTACGCTGAAGGACAACGCCGCTATGTAGAAAGTCTCAGTTCCTACGCCCGCCAATTCCTGCAACGGATGGAAAAGCCGGACGTAGACTATATCCAGGGCATCTCCCCGGCCATGGCCATCGAGCAAAGAACCGCCAGTTCCAATCCCCGCTCCACGGTAGGGACATTGACCGAAATCTATGATTACCTGAAGCTGCTTTTCGCCAGAATCGGTAAAACTTATTCCCCCATCTCCGGTGAACTGGTTACCCGCGACCGCGTTGGTGATGTCGTTAAATATATCCTTGAGCAGGAAGAAGGCGCCGCCATTCATATCGTGGCCGAGATCATCCCCCGTTCAGAAGGATACCGCAAAGAACTCGAAGTCACCCTGCAAAAAGGATTTTCCCGAATTCTCACCGACGAAGGGGTCGAAGAAATTGAAGACCTGTTGGAACGCGATGGCCTTGCCGACAATGTGGAGAAATTCATGCTGCTCGTCGACCGCTTCAAACTCCGCGAAAAAGACGATCCTGACCTCGCATTCCGTATCTCCGATTCTGTCCAGACCGCCTACCAGGAAGGATTTGGTTCCTGCAAAGTCAAAGTCGATGCGCAGCCATTCAGAGGATTTTCCGAAAAGTTTGAACGGGATGGGATCACCTTTGAAGTCCCTAGTGTTGATTTCTTCGCATTCAACAGTCCTTTTGGAGCCTGTAAGACCTGTGAAGGATTCGGGCGGATACTCGGGATCGACGAAGACCTGGTCATACCCGACAAGTCCCTCTCCGTCTTTGAAGGAGCCGTGGCCCCCTGGAGGGGTGCCCAGATGAAGAAATACCAGGATGAATTCATTGCGGAGGCTGCCAAAACCGACTTCCCCATCCACCGGTCTTTCATCGAATTGACCGAAGCCGAAAAAGACCATGTCAGAGATGGCCTCAGCTATGCCTGGGGCTACAATCAATTCTTCGACTTTCTGCGTTCGAAGATGCATAAGATCCAGTACCGGGTGATGTTGTCCCGGTACCGGGGCTATACCAAATGCACCTCCTGCAAGGGGAGCCGCATCCGCAAGGATGCCAACAATGTGAAACTGGGTGGACATACCTTGTCCGAGCTGCTTTTCATGGAGATCACCGATCTTCAACAAGCCATGATCAACCTCGAACTGGATGCACAGGAGCAGATCATCGCAAAGCGCCTCCTCAACGAAATCCACCAGCGCCTTGATTATATGGTTCGGGTGGGTGTCGGTTACCTGACCCTGAACCGGAAGCTGCAAACCCTTTCCGGAGGAGAAATGCAGCGGATCAAATTGGCTTCCTCTCTGGGGAGTGGATTGGTAGGAGCCATGTATATCCTGGATGAGCCGAGCATTGGGCTTCACCCGCGAGATACCGATCGCCTCATCAGCATCATGCACAACCTCCGCGATTTGGGCAATACAGTGATCGTGGTCGAACACGACGAAGCCGTGATCCGCCAGGCCGATGAGATCATTGACATGGGACCAGGTGCAGGCGAACTGGGAGGAGAAGTGGTCTTTCAAGGGAAATTAGATACCATGCTGGGGGCGGGGACCCTCACCGCTGATTATATGACCGGGGTCAAGGAAGTAGCCCTGCCGCTGGTACGTCGCCCCAAAATCAACAGCATCAATATCAAGGGAGCAAGGGAAAACAACCTCAAAGGCGTCGATGTCGAAATTCCATTGAATGCCATCACAGTGGTCACGGGGGTCAGCGGCTCAGGAAAATCTACCCTGGTACGTAGCATCCTTTACCCGGCCATCAAGCGCAACCTCGAGTCCTATGGTGAAAAACCCGGCTACCATACCTCCATTGGAGGGGATCTGGACCAGGTGAAATTCGTGGAAATGGTGGACCAGAGCCCGATTGGAAGGAGTGCCCGTTCGAATCCCGTGACTTATATCAAGGCCTACGACGATATTCGTGCCCTTTACGCCAGTCAGCCAGCCGCCCGGATCAGCAATATGAAGCCCGGCTTTTTCTCCTTTAACGTCGAAGGAGGACGCTGTGAGAATTGCAAAGGGGAAGGGACCGTCACCATTGAAATGCAATTCCTGCCGGACATCACCCTGACCTGCGATGTTTGCCATGGCAAGCGCTTCAAAAAGGGAGTGCTCAATGTCCGCTACAAGGAGAAGAATATATACGAAGTGCTGGACCTGACCATTGCCGAGGCGGTAGATTTCTTCTCTGAGCAGAATAAGATCAGCAGCAAACTGGAGATATTGAACAAGGTGGGACTTGGATACCTGAGGCTGGGACAGAGCTCAGCAACCTTATCCGGCGGAGAAGCTCAACGTCTCAAACTGGCCTATTTCCTGGCCCTGGCCAAGGACAAAAAAGGGACCTTGTACATCTTCGACGAACCGACCACCGGCCTCCACTTCGACGACATCAAAAAATTGCTGTTTTCCATGGAGCAATTGGTCGAAAAGGGAAATACGGTGCTGATCGTAGAGCACAACCTCGAAGTGATCAAATGTGCGGATTGGTTGATCGATCTCGGACCGGAAGGCGGGGACAAAGGGGGAGAATTGGTTTATATGGGCGTGCCAGAAGGAATCCTCAAAGTAAAGGAATCTCAGACCGCGCCTTATTTGGTAGAGAAACTCCTCAGAAAAGAACCATGATAGCGATCAGGGCAATGGCGCATCCGGTGACCACCAAATAGGCACCGAGAAGTTTTCTGGCACCTTTCTTGCGCAGCCTTTCTTTGCCAAAGATCAATTTCATAGGAACCACATAGCGACGGGAACCGATGATGATCAGCGCTGTGGAGATAACAGCGAGAATGATAAAGATGATGAGCTTGATCGAGAACAGCATAGGCCTAAAGATTTTATTACTTGTCTTAATTTAGGGAAAAATTCTGAAATCCAGGAAGCGGAACAGGGGTTTGCAATTAAAATTTAGGTTGGAATTTAATTAGAAGGATTCGAAAGAAAAATGGGTTGGAAAAAGGACGAAAAGGAGGTCATCGGAACGTGTCAGATCTGCGGACGGGAAATGATCGCTGGGAATTCCATCAACGAGCACCATCTGATTCCGAAAACCTTCAAAGGAAAAGAGAAGGTCACTCTGCACAAGGTTTGCCATTCCAAGATCCATTCTGTTTTTACCGAGCGGGAATTGTACAACCATTACCATACCATAGAGCGCCTCAGAGAGCATCCTGAAATGGAGAAATTCATCCGGTGGGTAGAGAAGAAAGAGCCAGAGTTCAAGGCGAGGAACCGGAGTACCAGGGAGAAGAGAGGCAGAAGACGCAGGCGATAATTGCAATAAAGTCCACCTTTTATTGCATTTTTGAAATCGCTTTATTCTCATATATTATTGCCCTAAAACCTTCGTCATCCCATGAAATTCCATTGCCTGCTTTTATTCGCCGCCTGCTTTTCCTTCTTTTCCATCCAGGCTCAAACCAATGTCAGCGGTGGCATCTATACCAATACCACCTGGACCCTGGCCAACAGCCCCTATTTCGTGACTGGAGATGTTGTACTCTTCCCCGGCTTCAGTCTTACGATTGAGCCAGGCGTTGAGGTCCGGTTCAGTGATGGCAAATTCCTGGAGATCAGAGGTGATATGATTGCAAATGGGACGGTGACCGATAGTATTGTATTTACCTCTATTCAATCGAAACCCGATAGTCTGGATTGGTATGGGATAAAAGTGATGAATACGGTAGGGGGGAGCATCAACCTGAGTTATGCGGTTGTAAAATATTCCGAAGAGGGGGTGCAGGTTGAATGCTGTCATGGAGGCGGACCACTTCAGGCCAGCCATTCCTCTTTTCGATACAACTCCACGGCAATGAGCGGCTATTCCGGTTCAACCATCCTTTTTATAGACAGTTGCCTGTTTGAATACAATCATATAGCTGCACATAGAGCAGACAAGAACATTTCCAACAGCCTTTTCAGGGACAATGACATCGGAGTTGACATGGAGAGGACGGTATTGACCAATTGCGAGTTCAGGGGACACAGTCAGTTCGCGGTCGCAACCAAAGGCACGGTCCGGGACTGTTGGATTACCGACAACAATATTGGAGTCAATAGATATTACACCAGTTTGTCCAACAATGGGAACCTCTATTCAATGGAAGAATTGACCGATAATGTCATCACCAATAATGTGATCGGGATCATCGTAAAGGAAAATGGCGTCTTGACCAACAGTGGCAATTATTTTTGTGGCAATCTGACTTACCATGTAGAGAAAATCGGTCAGGAGAATGTTAATATGACCAATAATTGCTGGTGTGAAGGAGATTCGGCTTTGGTGGCTGCGAAGATTTATGATGGGTACGACAATACATCTTTGGGATTGGTAGACTTTACCCCAATGGCTTTTGGATGTGATACATCGGTCATACTCTCTGCTGATCAGCCTGAGGCGCTAATTCCAAGTGGTCTGGAGTGTTATCCCAATCCGGTAACCTCCCGTATGAATATCCGTTTCCAGTCGGACCACGTCGGTGAAGTACGCATTGATGTGTTGAGCATGAATGGGCGTGTAGTCAAGCGTGTAATTGATCAGGTGCTCGAAGCAGGTCACCATCAACTGAGGATTGATCGCGAAAATCTGGCCGACGGAATCTACTTCTTAAGGCTTCAAAGTGGTGGAGGTCAGGAAATTTTGAAACTGGTGTTGATGTGAGATTCTGGAAAGCGTTATTCTGCAAGCTTTAAGTTGGGTTCTGAGTTAAAGGCTCCCAACGGTAGTACGCGGGAGAAGCGAGGAAAGAAAAGAAGGTGCTAAAAGGCATTGAAGAAGGCTTTCAATGAAGAAGTCTTCAATTTGAATTGTCGTATATTTGCAACCTGTCAGATACCAAAAGACACGCTGAATACCATGTCCCAATATTATTACTTTAGACTTACCGCTTTAGCCTTCGCTTTGCTCTTCTCTTCTTGCAGTAAGAAAGATACCCTCCGCATCTACGCAGCCGAGCAGAACTCTGATGCTGCTTTTGGAGCACGGATCAGCCTTTACCCCAATGAGGTTGACTACCTGGCAGAGAATACGGCGGTGCTGACCGGTGGGTGCAACCAGGAAGATGAAATTACGGGCTGGGCCTATTTCGAATCCGAAGACCTTTACAACGGATCATTTTACTTTGACATCATTTTTCAGGACAGCATCGGAAACTGGGCGGTTGCAGGAGCTGAAAATCAGTTTGCCGGGAGTGCCGATGGTGGGGAAAATATCAATGTGGGTGGAGCTCAGTTGGCATTGAATTACCACCGCTTGCTCCTCAATGACGATGGCGGAACCTTCTGGACCCTTGATCGGGTTACGGATGGTGGTGGCAATACAACTTCCAATGTACCGCAATGCCTTACAGACATCAACCGCCTCGAGGTTCGCAAATCCCAACAGATTGTAGTTTATGAAGGGGCCATCAGTTGTTCTGGCGCTACCGACGATCTGGTCCTTGATTTTGACCATCTTGGCAATCAACTCGCTGTTGAAGGTATGCCGGGAAATGGGGGGACGACTTTAATCAATATTGATGCTCAAAATGAAGAGTTGGTGTATGGATACAGCGGACTTATTCTGCATTATACAAGGGATTGATGACCTGTTCCAGATTAATTTGAAGCATTTTGAAAACAGAGATTGTGAAACCAGAACTACTCCCGGATAGTTATCTCTACGTGGATAGAAAAGTGACCCTTGGACGGGATGGTAATTCCATCGAATCGAACGGTTGCCTTCGACTTCGGGAAAAAAACTTGTTGGGCAGAAACAATGGGACAGGGTATACGTTAACAGTATGGTTGTACTGTATGATAGTATTACTATCATCTCAGGTAACACTTCTTATTCGATACCGGAATGGCTGACAGAAACAATGAGAATTACTTAAATCCACTTAAGCGTCTGTTCAGACTCCTCTCTGCGGAACGGAAAGATATTGGGTTGTTGTACCTGTATGCCATCATCGCAGGTTTGCTCTCTTTGTCCTTGCCTCTTGGTATTCAGGCGATTATCAATTACGTATCCTTCGGCCAAATGTCCACCTCCTGGGTGGTTCTCGTCATCGTCGTCATCATTGGGATCATGCTTGCCGGAGCCTTGAATGTGCTTCAATTGTCGATCTCGGAGGGTATCCAGCAGCGTGTATTTGTAAATTCATCCTTTGAGTTTGCCTACCGCGTGCCACGACTTCAGACCATTCCTTTACATGACCGTTTTGTTCCAGAACTCATCAACCGCTTTTTCGATACGGTCAATGTGCAAAAGGGTGTTGCAAAAATACTTCTCGATCTTCCCTCAGCTCTTTTGCAAATCGTCTTTGGGTTGATTCTGCTTTCCCTTTACCATCCCCTCTTCATGGCTTTTGGGATCATACTGGTGACATTACTGATCCTGCTCATTCGCTTTACCGGACCGACCGGACTTCAAGCCAGCATTGACGAATCCGCATACAAATACAAAATTGCCCATTGGCTTCAGGATGTAGGAAGATCGCTGAACATGTTCAAAATGTACGGCTCTACCAATCTGCACTTACAGCGAACAGATGCCCTGATGGATGGCTACCTCAAGGCCCGTAAAAGGCACTTCAACGTGCTTTTAGTCAAGTATTGGATGGTCGTACTATTCCAGGTACTTATTATGGGTTCGCTTCTGATAATTGGTGGTTTATTGGTCCAGGCCAATGAGATCAACATCGGTCAATTGGTGGCTTCGGAGATCGTGATCATCTTATTGATGTCTTCTGTAGAGAAGCTGGTAATGAGCATGGAGACCGTTTATGACCTTTTGACCGGTCTTGAAAAAATCGGCTATGTCGCTGACCTTAAACTAGACGATGACGCCGGGCACGATGTTCCGAATGTAAAAAATAAGAAAGGGTTCGCGATTGAGTTGAAAGATGTGACTTTCAAAGATCTTCAGACGGGAAAGACATTGCTCGAAAACTTCAATACCCATATTGAGTCCGGGGAAAAAATTAGAATGCATGGGTGCAATACCCCTGCGGTTTGGGCCATTATCGACTCTTTGCTGGGACTGAGAGATCAATTTGACGGCGCCATTATGGTCAATGGCCTTTCAGTGCATACCCTTTGTTTGACCAGTTTCAGAAGTAAGGTTTCTACTGCCCTTTCTGCGAGAGGACTTTTTGAAGGGACCATCCTTGAGAACATCCTCATGGATACCAAACCTATGAACGGAGAGATGGGGGGGAAACTGACTGAGGTGGTAGAAGCTGCCGGTCTGGGTGAATACCTTCAATCACAGGGACTGGGAACCAAAATCCTACCACGGGGGATGGGTACATCAGGTACCATTCGCAAGAAGATCGTTTTAGCCCGAGCATTGATGAAAGAGTCCCAATTGATCATTCTGCAAACGCCTTACCGAGGCATGTCTGCTGATGAGATCGAGGGATTTCTGAAGTATATTATAGAAAAGCGTCCCGATACAACCCTGATTATCACCTCTGATGATAAAAGGTTTGACCATCTTATGGATGCAATCATAGACCCGGCAAGCAGACCTCAACAAAAATGATCCATCAACCATGCTGAATATTAGTAAAAATACAGTTTCCGGCAAGGTGGAGATGAAGAGCTTCCACTCTCCGTCCATGGTCAAACGCACACGGTACCGTAAGCAGATGATCAGGCTCATTTTAGGTGTCCTGATCGTAGGTTTGACAGTCATGTGTTTGCCTTGGACCCAGACCATCAATGGAAGTGGAAAGGTAACCTCATTGCGGCCGGAGCAGCGTCCTCAATCCGTACAGTCGGTCATTTCGGGCCGGATAGAAGCCTGGTATGTACAAGAAGGCCAGCGGGTCAGCAAAGGAGATACCATCCTTTTTATTTCGGAAACCAAGGATGCCTACTTTGATCCGGAACTTCTGATGCGTACCAGAGAGCAGATTGCCGCGAAGGAGCTTGCTACCGCAGCCTATTCCGACAAAGTCGCTGCTTACGAACGGCAGATCGTGAACCTGTTAACGGGACGGGATATCAAGTTGGGTATGGTGGAGAATAAAATCCTGCAGGCCCGCCTGGATGTTACCACCGACAGTACTTCGTGGGAGGCATCACGTACCCAATACGATATTGCCAAAAAGCAATATGAACGTGCCGAAATTTCATTTGGGCAGGATTTGATCTCCCGTACTGAACTGGAATTGAAATCATTGAAGCAGCGAGAAGCGGAGGCGAAAGAGTATTCGGCGAACAACAAGCTTCTTGCCTCAAGGAACAAGTATCTCAATGCGGTCATGGAACTGAAGGAGACTCAAAACAAGTACGACCAGGATTTGGCCAAGGCCCAGGCAGATAAGTATACCACCATCTCGATGCTGAGAGACGCAGAGATTTCTATCAGTAAGCTGAAGAACCAGTTGGCCAACTATGCGATCCGCCGGGGAATGTATTATGTCACTGCTCCTCAGGATGGTTATATCACCCAGGCCGAGAAAAATGGTATTGGTGAAACGGTGAAAGAGGGGCAAAAGATTGTAACCATCATGCCGGAGAAATACGATCTCGCGGTGGAGTTGAACATTGATGCCCAGGACCTTCCCCTGATGCAGGTAGGCGCAAAGGTTCGGTTGATTTTTGATGGTTGGCCTGCCCTGGTATTTTCAGGATGGCCCGGCGTGTCATCAGGTACCTTTGGGGGTAAAGTGGTTGCCATTGACCGGTTCACCAACGGCTCAGGCAGGTACCGTCTGCTGGTTGCTCCCGATGAAGAGGCTGAAGCCTGGCCGGAAGCGCTCCGACCAGGATCTGGTGTCAAGGGCATGGCCCTGCTGTCGGATGTCACCATTGCTTACGAACTGTGGCGACAGCTCAACGGCTTCCCACCTTCCTTCTATGAAACGAATGATAAGCCAGCTGAAGGCTCAGCCGCTGAGGCTGGCAAAGACGCTAAAGGAGGTGGAAAGTGAGGTGGAAAGTGAGGTTGCTTTTTGGAGTCTTGCTTTGGGGCGCAATGCCAGCCCTGGCCATGGCCCAGGCCAATATAGCGGCTCTGGAACTGGCTTCCAGTGATCTGGGGACAGACATTTCAACCGACGAAATACCGGAAGAGATATTTACCCCGGAAGCATTTCTGGAAAGGGTAATGGCATTCCACCCGATTGCACGTCAGGCCAGCTTGCTGGACGATGCCGCAGATGCCAACCTGCAGCAAGCCCGCGGTGCTTTCGATCCCAAGCTGAGCAGCGGGTATGAAAACAAAACCTTCAACGGCAGTGAATATTTCGATTATTTCAACACTGAACTGAAGGTTTCGACTTTGCCCGGTGTGGACATCATCGGCCGCTACAACCTGAACGAAGGAATCTATATCAATCCTGAACAAACGACACCCGACCAAGGTCTGATTGAGGCCGGGGCATCCGTGAACCTGGGAAAAGGCTTGCTCATCGACCAACGCCGCGCTGATTTGCAGAAGGCAAGGAGAATGATCAATGCAAATGCACTGACTCAGCAATTGATCCTCAACGATCTTTGGGCCGATGCCCTGATCACGTATTGGAATTGGGCGGAAGCTGCCGCCAAAGTTGCCATCTATGTCGAAGCAGTGGACATCGCTGAAGCTAGGTTTGAGGCAGTACGCCAGAGCTACTTCAATGGCAATGAACCAGGAATTGATACCCTGGAAGCATTTATCCGCCTGGAAAGAAGGCGCATCGACCTTGCCAACGCCGAAATCAAGCTTCAGAAAAGCGGCAATATGACCCTCGCTTTTCTATGGCAAGAGAATGGAACGCCGGTCCAGAGCCTCGAAGATTTACGGCCTTCTCCCTTGTCAGAAATTGTCCTGCAAGAGCGGGTGGCAGCAGTGGAAGCAGAAGCCTTTAACCAGCATCCCGAAATTCAGCTCTACCAGAACAAACTGGATCAAGCCGTCATCGACCGACGTTGGAAAAGAGAACAGCTCAAGCCAGAGTTGGCTTTGAAGTGGTTGTACCAAAGTGGCGTGCCCGGCACAGACAAGTACGAGCCCTCGATTTCCAACCAGAAAGTGGGTATGAGCTTCTCGATCCCCTTGTTCCTGCGGAAGGAAAGAGCCGGGGTGGAATTGGCTGAGATCAAGATAGAACAATTGGGATTGGCCCGGGATGGAAAGCAAAGAGATCTGTTGGCCAAGGCAGATGCCTTGTTTGCGGAGCAGGAAATCCTGGCAGATCAAATCATTCGTCAGCGCCAAATCGTAGCTGATTACCAGACTTTGTTCGAAGCAGAAAATACCCTCTTTACCCTGGGAGAAAGTTCCCTCTTTAAATTGCAGTCCCGGGAGGCCAGTTTGATCAAGGCGAGGTTGGACCTGGCGAATTTGCTGTCACAATACCCTCGGGTAGAGGTTGATTTGTTGCGGGTACTGGGACAGGCTTATTCAGTGGATTGATTCTATCCGAATTTAGTGGATTGATTTCATCCGAATTCGGTGGATTGATTTTATCTGCATCTAAGCGATCTACCCGAATCCCCATTTAACCCTATTCTTTTAGATTCCACAAATGGTAGGAACCTATGCGGTATTCCTCCCCTTTCTTCCAGTCGATCCATTCTTTTACTTTCGGGAAAGCTGACAACTTCAATCCGGTATAGGTTTCCCCTTCCGCATTCTCAGCAATGTAAATTCCGGGATCAAGTGCTTCCAGATTCCTGAGCAACTGGTCTTCAAAGACTCCTAACCACTTGCTATCCCTTCTCGGAATGGTCAACCCTTCGTGCAGCCAGAGGCTCGGCAATGGGTTCTCCTGCCTCATCAAGCCGTAGAGGAAGGTCATGTTGCCAAAGTAAAAGAAGGGCGTGTCAGCACTCCTCAAATAGCTTGCGAGGGAATCCATTTGGCGGTCCCCATATCTCCAGGGCTCTTGCCACAGCAGCCAATCCATATTTACAATTCCTGCTGGCCCCGCGTATTCAATCTTTTGCATCGCCGGGAAATCGTGGACTTTCCGCTGGACAATCGTTTCCCGGTGAAAACCGATGCTGTCCCTGCCCATGAAAAAGGCAAGGACGATACTGATGCTCCAAACCACGCCGCGCCATATACGAATCCGATCCGGGTGGGAGTCTCCTGCCTGAACAAAATAGCGCACCAGAAAGAGGTGGACCAGGCCCAGGTGGAGAAAAATAAAAGGGATGCCATTCTCTGGCTGGTTCTGGGTAAACCGGACGAACAGGCTGGAGACAACTGTAAGACCGATTCCCAGGGCAAGGATCAAAAGCAACTGGAAAGGAGGGAAGGGGAACATCCTGAGCCAGCCACGGTCGAGCCATTGGCCGCTACGTCGGTTCCCAAGCCGGGAGCGCAAGAGATTCAGGAATCCGGTAAGCATAAATATCCCCGGAATTCCATAGCAGAAAATAATATAAGGATCGTTGTAGGAGGCAAATACTTTAAAGGGCGCAGTGAAGACTGAGTTGGGGGCGGGAGTCGGACCGGTGGCTGCTTGCGCGATCCTGTCCATTCCGGTTTGAGCTGGTAGTTCCCAGAAAAAATACCAGGCCTGAGAATAATTCAGGTTCCAAGCCGAAAGCAGCAGGGCTATGAGCAGGAGGCCGGCGAAGGTTCCCAGGGAAATAAATAGCAGGGCTTGTTTCCAATGTGGCCTCGGGATCAGGAAGGGGAGGAGCAGTCCCGCGAGGACGATCGCATATCCGGCCGGAACCGGTTTGCTCAGAAATGCAGCAAGGAAAGCAGGACCCACCGAAAGCCACGCGATTTTTTGCAGCCTGCTTGCCAATTTTCCCGGTCTCATATCCCCCGCGACCAAACCATAAATTGCCAGCAAAGAGAAGAAAAAGGAATGTTGCTCAGGGTAAGGACTGCCAAAAGGGGCATAAAATACCAGTCCGGAAAGGAGGGCATAGAGGAATGCCAGCAGATACGGTGCCTTGAGCCGCCGCAGTAGTTTGAAGACAACCAGGGCGAAAAGGCCATTGAACAGCGCAGCATGA
Organism: uncultured Bacteroidia bacterium; assembly: GCA_964352215.1. Lineage (GTDB taxonomy): Bacteria > Bacteroidota > Bacteroidia > J057 > JADKCL01 > CAWUKT01. The sequence goes on along the minus strand of CAYGRE010000041.1, from coordinate 27,275 downwards.
AGACAAAAGGAAAACCAATTGATCCCGAATATGCGGAAGAAAAAGCTCTGAATGAGGGAAGGAATATAGCCTGCCGGGGCAAAGAAGTCGATCAGGTAACCCTGCCCTTGCAATATGCGGTAGCCACCATCGAAAACGATCGGGCTGTCCAGGGGATTGAAGCCAATGCGGCCATAGTAGAGACAATACAGAAAAGGAAGCAGAAAACTGAGTCCCGTCCATATCCAGAGGGGTAGGCGAGGTATCCTTTGCTTCAAACCTGAAAGGTCTACTTCTCCCATGGGGCTGAATATTTCAAAGGAAGACTAGAGATTTTGCCGGTAAATAAAAATTTTGCTAAGTAATATCGGACAGTGGAAACGTTTCCCCGCTGATGTATTTCCCCCGGTCGTTTTGAATGACCATTCCACATTCATTTTCAGGGTCGTGCTCATAGAACAAGATGATTTCTTCTTCTTTGAGCCAGGGGAGAAATTCAGCCCGCTCCTCCATGGTGGTCAAGGGGCGCACATCATAACCCATCACATAGGGGAGGGGGATATGCCCATAAGTCGGGAACAGGTCAGCTGCGAACAGAATTTTTTTTCCCTTGTAATTGATCAGCGGTAATTGCTGGGCCTCGGTATGTCCATTCACAACTTTCAAGGATATCCCCGGAAACAATTCGGATTCCCCTTCCAGAAGGCTGAGCTGTCCGCTCTCGACCAATGGTTGGATATTTTCACTGTAAAAGCTCGCCCCTTCACGGGGATTTGGGTTGAGTGCCCACTCTAAATGGCTCTTCTGTACGTGAAAACGGGCATTCTCAAAAGTGACGACATGCCTTTCCTTCCCGGAATCCCAGGCCGTACTTCCTCCGCAGTGGTCAAAATGGAGGTGGGTCAGAATGACGTCGGTAATTTGATTGCGGTGAAATCCGAACTTTTCTAAGGACCTGTCGAGGGTGCTATGCTCATTGTCAACTGCATAGAGGTGGGCAAACTTATCGTTGTACTTGTTTCCGAGACCGTTGTCTATCAGGATCAGGCGGTTACCGTCTTCGATGAGCAGACAACGCATGGCCATATTGATCCTGTTCTTCTCGTCAGCGGGGTTGGTTTTGGTCCATAAAGGCTTGGGAACAACACCGAACATAGCCCCTCCATCGAGGCGGAACCGTCCGGTTTCCACAGAGTAAAGTTTCATATCTTAAAGTTAGACTTTATTTTTGTTCCGATAATCACAAATAGGTCTAAATGAAGGTCCACTTTATCGCTGTCGGTGGCAGCATCATGCACAACCTGGCAATCGCTCTCAAGCGCTCAGGCCACACTGTATCCGGTTCTGATGATGAAATCTATGAACCGGCGCGGTCCCGTCTGTCAGCAGAAGGATTGTTGCCGGAAGCAGATGGGTGGGATCCGAACAGGATCAGTGCCGATATGGAAGCGATCATTCTCGGGATGCACGCAAAAGCGGACAACCCGGAATTGCTTCGGGCCCAGGAATTGGGGATCAGAATCTATTCTTTCCCTGAGTTCATCATGGAGCAAAGCCGTTCCAAGCACCGCGTCGTCATTGCTGGCAGCCACGGAAAGACCACCATAACGGCTATGGTCATGCACGTGATGCGTGGCATGGGCCGGGACTTTGATTACCTGGTCGGTGGTCAGATCGAAGGGTTTGACGTTATGGTAAGGCTGACCGCAGAGTCACCTACCATCATCATGGAAGGCGATGAATATTTGTCTTCTCCCCTGGACCCCCGCCCTAAATTTTTGGCTTACAAGCCCCACATGGCCCTGGTCTCAGGAATTGAATGGGACCATATCAATGTCTTTCCCACTGAGGAACAGTATGTCTATCAGTTCGAGCAGCTGGTAGAAAGCATGCCCAAAGCCGGGGTGATTGTATTCAACGAGGAAGACAAGCGCCTGGTCAACATCATCAAAACTTTTGGCGACAAGGAAGCCTTCTACCTTTATCCTTACAGTACGCCCGACTACCGGATCCGGGACGGGAAGTACGAGGTCAAGATCAAAGGCATCCGGTCATCCCTGGAGGTGATCGGAAAGCACAACATGGCCAATATCGAGGGCGCGTGGCAGGTCTGCGACTGGATGGGGATTGAAATTGAAGATTTCCTTCAGCAGATTGCTTCCTTTAAGGGGGCATCAAAAAGGCTGGAAAAGATATACGAGGACGAGAGATCAGTAGTGTACAAAGACTTTGCCCATTCTCCCAGTAAAGTTAAAGCGACTGCGGAAGCAGTAGCAGAGTTGTATAAAAAGCAGAATATTGTCGCCTGTCTGGAATTGCATACTTTCAGCAGCCTCAACAAGAACTTTCTGTCTCAGTACAAGGACACTTTGAAATCCCTCAAGAACAAGGTCGTCTTTATTAATGAGCATACCCTGAAGAGCAAAAACTACCCCGAAATCTCCCGAGAGGAGTTGGTCGCAGCCTTTAACGATAAAAAGATCGAGTTTGCCACCACGGTCGAAGAGTTGCGGTCAGCGGTCAGGAAACTTCGTAAGGACAAGGACAACGTCTTTTTGATGATGAGCAGTGGCAATTTTGCCAACCAGGACCTGACCGAATTGGCTTTGGGTTGATCGAAATGAAGGCTTAATCATGACTTTCGCTTTTGCATTTCAGAAAATGATACTATCTTTGCGTTCCTAAAATCTTGAAGAGATGGCTAAGAAAAGTAAAGACAATAGAATTCAGGTGATCCTCGAGTGTACTGAGCATAAAGCCTCAGGACAGCCAGGCACCTCCCGGTATATCACTACCAAGAATCGCAAAAATACTCCTGGTCGTATGGAGATCAAGAAGTACAACCCGATTCTTCGTAAGCACACTGTTCACAAAGAGATTAAATAATTTGAATCATGGCAAAGAAGGTAGTTGCAACCCTCAAGGATAAAGGTAAAGTCCAGTTGACTAAAGTCATCATCCCTTACCGGAGTGAAAAGACTGGTGCTTACGCATTCAAAGAAGAAATCGTTCCCGAACCAGAGGTGAACGAGTTCGTTAAGAACAACTCCTGATCTGAGTTCAGATTCATGGATATACCGTCACATTCCGGTGTGACGGTATATTTTATGTCTATACTTTTCTGAAAAAGTTGTAAGCCCGTCCATAACGAACTCTGCTCTGGCCTCTTCAATCAAATCTCTTGTGAAAGTAGGGATGTCTTGCGGCATGTTTGAAGAAGGGCTTCTTCTCATACCCTGGAGGAAGGGTGATCGCTGCTGCCCCCTCTACGATGCTGGTGGCTTCGCTGATCATTTGTACGCCATTGACATTCCGCTCCATCCTGAGTGGAATCAGCTTCATGTCCGGATCGATGAAGGGCGGTTGATAGATCGAATCGGGCAAGTCCGCGTCGGTGAGGACCAATTGGGGACTTAACCAGTAGGTATCAGCATTTCCATTGCCTGAGAATCGGAAAGCATCACAAGCGTAACCGAGTATTTCAAGGGCATTTTCCTGAGAGGGGAGGGCTTGCTGATCAAGTGTCACAGGACCCATGTCCTGTGGATGGGAATAGACGGTCTCGTTGCGGTGGTCGATCAGGAAGAACTCCCCACTGGCATGCAGCCAGATGTATTCATTGACGAGAGAGTCGGCGACACCACCAAAAACCTGAACCCGGATGTCACCGTCAGAGACCGTCAGTTGCATCGAGTCCGGGATTTGCCTGGCCCAAAGTGCTGTATTGGGGCCTTTCCAGAAAATGGAATACGTGACTGTTCCGACAAAAGGGTCGGAAGCAGCCACGTTTTCCGGTTGGGCAGTTTGGGCTTGTGAGAACCCTGCACTGCATATCAGTAGCAGAATGAAAAGGGGGAATCCGAATTTCATGGATTAGAATCCCATTCCACCACCACCGCCACCAAACATGTTGGGGTTGAATTCTTCTTTGTCGTATCCTTTGGGAAGTTTGAAGAGCTTCTTGTCAGGCGTCTGGGTATCCACTTCAATGGCTTCCATAACGATAGAGATAGGTCCAGTCTGCATTTCCATCTTCAGGGGCATGCCGGGAAGACCTTTGGTGTTCATGCCACCAATGCCGCCCATGCTCATGTTTCCACCTTTCTTAGGTTTGGCAGGCTGGATTTTGTCCGTCGCCCAGGCATAGGAAGTTTGCTCTCCCATTGGGGTCTCAGTGGTGATTGCATACTTGGTGCACTCATACCCGGCGATGGTCATGGTTTCGCCTGTATTCTTGATTTCAGGATCAGGACCGGCTTCTTCTTCGTCGTCTGACTTAGGCGCATCCATGGTGTAGATGGTCTCTTCAGAATCCTTGATCATGTATCCTTTGCCCTTCTTTCCTTGAAAGAGCATTTTACCCATCATCATAGCCATCATGCCGCCTTCAAACTCCAGGATCATATCCTGCTTGAGGTAGGTCATAACCATGGCATTGGGCATAAAGGCGGCTGCTTGTTCCATGCCTTCACCTTCAGCCTTGAAGGAGTACTTGATCTTTCCGTTAAAATCCTGCGCAAAGATCACTCCTACGGTAAGGAGCGTGAATGCAATAAAGGAATATACTTTTTTCATAAGGTATTGTGATGATATTTGATACAAATCTAAAACAAATTAATCTTCTTTCTAGCCCTTGTTTATCCAACGAAGGCTATTCTTGAATGTTTTGGTATGATTTCCAATAATTAATAAACTCCTGGTCCTGCATCACTCCGAAATAGCTACTCGAATCAAGCAGTGGGAGTTTCGCATAGAGGGAATTCGCGACCAGGCCCGTTACCTGTACTTCTTCCGGCCAGAACCGCAACCTGTTTTTCAGCCCAATGGTCTTGTAATTGCCCATGACATTGCCCCGGTAAATGAACAAGGGCAAACCAAGACTGTCGGCTGCCCTTCCCATACGTTGGTTGTTTTGGATGGCGTAGGGCTTGGGGTTGGGATCGGCAACCGGAGGATATTCCAGCGCGAAAAAATCGCAAACATCGATCCAGGGAGGAAGCGTCAGGCGGTCTCCGTTCCATCCGTATCCGAGCTGTGAATTGGTAGTGGACTTAAGGTCCTGAAACAATTGCCGCCAATGCGCCTGAGCAGGTTCAGCAAGTTTCCAGTCATTTCCGACGATCAACCGCCGGGGTTCTTGATGAATCGCCTCCAGGCACTCCTTAACCTCATTGGTCAATGCATGGAACCAGGCAGTTGTGTCCACAAGTTTCCCGGTAGGGAACAATTCCTTGCCAAAACTGGTAGTGAAGGCCAGGTTGAAGCTTATCTGCTGCGCTGCGAGTCCCCGACCCAACTCTTCCAGAGGAAGTTCAGGGATGGTTGGGAAATTTGAATCTCCGGCGATGATGGGGATTTCGATCATCCATTCCGTTCCCCTGCCTTCTACCTCAAGGTTCTGCTCCAGCCATTGCCCGGCATCTTCACCTTCATAGCGAATCCCCCAGAGCAAAGGCACCTCAGCACGCTCTAAATCCGGCGACTGACAGGCACTGAGCACAAGGAGAGAAAGAAAGAGTAGGGGAAAAAGGTACCTCATGCAATTCTACGCTTTCGCTTGGAGAGAAACCATTCTTCGATCTCGGGAAGAGACTTCGCATTGAGGGTCAGTTCCGGGCTCAGCATGCCTTTTTGCGCGATCGGAATGCCCCATTGGTAATCATGCAGCGCTTCCTTGCGGTGGGCATCCGGATTGATCGCAATGGTTACCCCCAGTTCCACCGCATAGCGAATCCACTTCCAATCGAGATCGAGTCGGTTGGGGTTGGCATTCAATTCGATGGCCACCTGGTATTCGGCACAGGCCTCAATGATCGCCCGGTGGTCAATCGGATATCCGGGGCGGGTCAGCAACAGTCGCCCGGTTGCATGTCCCAGAATGCTGGTAAAGGGGTTTTTGATGGCCTTGAGCAACCTTTCGGTGGCTTGCGTTTCGCTCATATTGAGGTTGCTGTGGATGGAGGCGATGACAAAATCAAATCCACTCAGCAGGATAGGATCATAGTCGAGTTCTCCATCGGCACGGATATCAGCTTCGATCCCTTTCAGGATCCTGAAATCCTGGTATTGCTGATTGAGCAGATCTATTTCCTGCATTTGTTCCTTTACACGCTCAGGGCTGAGACCATTGGCGTAAACCGCACTCTGGCTATGGTCACTGATGCCCAGGTATTCCATGCCCATTTCCCGGCAAGCGTCGGCCATTTCCTGAAGGCTGTGGCGTCCATCCGACCAGGTACTGTGAGCGTGGATCAAACCGCGAATGTCCGAGGCTTTAACCAATTGGGGGACCGCATTGCGGTACGTTTTCCGAATCTCTCCTGCACCTTCCCGCAACACCGGGGGGATGTAGGGGAGACGTGCCAATTCGTAAATCTCCTCTTCCGATTGGTAGATGTATCCATCCTCAAGCGGGATCAGGTCGGTATGTTCCCTAGGGCCAGTGGTTTCAAACAGGGCACGGAAGTAATTGATTCCCTGAAAATGGAATTGGATATTGATCCCGGTTCCCCGGACGACCGCGGAAAGGACGTCGCCTCCCGCAGTCATAATCTCATAGTCGTCTGACCGGATCAGCATCAACATGATGTCTTTATAATAATCCGGCTCCAGGAGCAAATCGATTTTTTCTACTACCGGGAGTTGCCGTCGCATTTCACCGGTTACTTCGATTCTGGCCTCAACGCCAAAGTTTTCCCGCAATAAACGCTGTACTTTTTCCAAATGAGGAACCAGTTCCGCATAGAGAAATTTATCCTGGTTGGAGCGGCGAAATTCGAGGGTGCGGAGGAGCTTATCCTGTGTTTTGAGCCCAAAACCACGGGCCTCCACCAATCTGTTTTCCAGACAGGCATAGTACAGTTCACCGGCATTCATGATCCCCATCTCTTTCCAGATGATGGCGACCTTGCGGGGACCCAGCCCGCTGATGTCCAACAATTCTATGACACCTTTGGGAATGCGTGCTTCCAGTTCGAGGATATGGGGGGTGGTACCGGTCGCATGGATCGACTCTACCGCTTCAGAAATGGATTTTCCAATCCCATCGACCGTCTCCAATTCCCCGTCCGCCAGCAATTCGGAAGCAGGGGTCTCGAGCCGTTTCAGAATATTCGCTCCATTTTGGTAGGCTCTCACCCGGAACGTATCCTCGGAAAGAACCTCCATCAATTGTGCCTGATAGGCCAGGCGCTCCGCTATTTCTTTGTTTTCGTCCATTTAACGAATTTCAAGGTCCATTTCCATGCGCATATATACGCCCGGTTTCCAATGGTTTTTACGCGCTTCAGCCAGGCGGGCCAATTCGGATTGTAACTCAGGCCCGAGCAGATGCGGTTCTATCTTCAATACGGAAAGTCCATTCGCAAGTTGCTGCCAGGGAGAATCCGAAGCGGGCAGCAGCCACAATTCTGCATCCTCAGCTCCAGCTTCCTGCCGGGCATATTCGATGGCGGCATCCAGGCCTCCCAGTTCATCTACCAATCCAAGGGTCAAGGCCCTCTGTCCGGACCAGACACGCCCCTGGGCAATGCTGTCCACCGCAGTAAAATCGGGGAAATCCCGCCCTTCCTGTACAATCTGAAGGAAGCGTTGATAGGTATTTTCAACAGATGCCTGCATCAAGGCCGACTCTTCTGCTGTCATGGGGCGGTGAGGGCTGTTCATGTCTGCCATGGGATGGGTGGTGACGCGGTCATAATTCACTCCGATTTGCTCCTCGAGCAGTTTCTGAGTGGAGTAAGAAAGCGCGTAAACCCCAATTGATCCGGTGATGGTCTGGGAACGGGCAAATATGCGGTTGCAGGGAGCAGCAATATAGTAGCCTCCGGATGCAGCGACATCACCCATAGAGGCAATGACCGGCTTAACTTTACGGGTGGCCTTGATTTCTTCAGCCATGAGGTCCGAGGCGAGTGAACTTCCACCGGGGCTGTTAATCCTCAATACCACAGCTTTGACCGTACTGTCCAACCTGGCTCTGCGAATTTCCCTGACAAATTTATCCCCACCGATCTGACCACTGCCTCCATCCCCGCCCACAATTTCACCTTCCATGAAAATGACAGCGATCTTATCTTCTTCTGCATCAACAGATGCATCCTGCACATGCACGGATTGATATTTTGAAAAGGCGATCAATGGAGTAGGGGCACCCTTCTTAACTTCCAATTGATCGTTGATCCACTGGAGGGCCTGAAACTCCGGCCAGAGTTCATCCACCAGCCCGGCATCGAGAGCGGGCTGAGGACCGGCGGCGGTTGAGAACGAGCTGGTAATCCCATCGACCGCTGCAGCGGTCATCTTTCGTGACTGCGCCAGACTGTCCCTGAGGACATTCCAAAAGTCGAACAACAAGGTTGAAAGCTGTTCCCGGCTGGCCGGGCTCATTTCGGTTTCCTGGTAGGGTTCTACCCCGGACTTGTAAGTACCGACCCGGAAAGTGCGAACTTCAAGACCAAACTTGTCCAGCATATTGCGGAGGTAATAGGGCGTCACGGCAAAGCCGTTGAGCTCCAGGTCTCCGACCGGGTGGAGGAAGAGTTGATCCGCCACCGATGCCAGATAGAGGGAGCGTTCGTCGTAGCGATCGGACCAGGCGCAAATCGTTTTGCCGGATGCCTTGAAATCCAGAAGGGCTTCACGCAGGGAGGACAAAGTAGCCCAACCACCCTCGACTCCACGTAGATTCAGGTAAAGCCCTGCGACTTTCTCATCCTCTGCGGCGGCGGCCAGGCCTTTACGGATTTCATACAGTCCTATCCCACCTCCAAAATCAGGCAGGTCCAGGCCCTGCATCCTGAAAGGGGCACCGTCTTCTTTCTCGAGAATGGGACCTTTCAGCTCCATCTTGAGAAAAACCGGCTCCTCAAGTACCAATTCAGGTGGCTTGGGAGTAAGGAGATTGGAAACGATCAGGAAAATGAGGAATACAAGGATTCCCCCACCGATCACGGCGCCGAGGATGCTCGACAAAGTTGATTTGAAAAAATTCATGAGGCGTACCGCGCTAGAACTCTAGCATACGGATAATTTGGTGGTGGGTTGTCTGGAGGAGGGGGTAAAAAATTGACCAAACCCATTCTTGCGAGCGAGTTTGGCCAATCTATGTTTAGAATTTAACCGGATAATCCATCGGGAAACCAATTTAGGTCGCTTGGAACCTGGGTAGCCTGTCTGGAATTTTCTTACTGAAGCACCGCTTAATCCATCGGTGCGTTGGTATTCAGCAAATTCTTGATGTCGTCAATAGTGATCTCCTTGGGAACTGCGGATTCCTCGGCCTGAGAAACCAGGTTTCGGTAATGGGCAGGGGACAGGTCCTGGTAAAAGAAATCAACGGGATCAATCTTGACATTGTCGTAACTGATCTCGTAGTGCAAGTGAGGTCCGGTGGACAGACCAGTACTACCGGAGTAGCCGATCAATTCACCGCGGTTCACCTTTTGTCCGTCTGCTACAAGCATCTTGGACAGGTGGGCGTATTTTGAACGGTAACCATTGCCATGATCAAGGTTGATGCAGAGGCCGTAACCGTTTTCATTGTAACTGGCTTCCTCCACGATCCCATGCCCGGAAGCATAGACCGGAGTGCCTGTCTGGCAGGCGAAGTCGATCCCGTCATGGTGCTTTTGGGCACCGGTGACTGGATGGGTGCGAAATCCAAACCCACTGATCATAACTGCATTGGCAGGAAGGATGGAAGGAATATTGCGTATTTCTTCTTCCTTATCTCCTGCTTTACCGATCACATCTGAATAGCTCGAGCTGAGCATCTTCATACGGAAATTCAGTCTATCGATCCGGTCCCACACTTCCTGGACCTCTACGGATTTGTCATTGCTCTCGGCTGCACCACCCTTAGGGGCGAGCCACGTACTCCTCGAAATTTCTTTTTCTCCTACTATCGGAAGGTAAATTCCGTTGTCCCGCGTCAATAATTCGTTTACATGATGCTCATGATTGTCCAGTTTATGCTGGAGAACATTCATTTTCGAAGCCAACATTTCAGATTCGATCTGAAGGTGGGCCGCTTTGGAATCATTGAACAGGACGGGGAACAGTGAATAGGAGAGGACCCCGACAAAGATTGCAATGCCAGCCAGAACACCGGTTTTGAGGAAAAACCGCTTCCAGGAAAACTGTGCCTTAACATAAGTACAGTTTTCAGAGTCGTAGTAGTATACTTTATTTCTCCGCGCCATAGGCTAATTGGGAAACATTTCTTCACGAACAACTGCAAAACTAACACGTTAAAGGCTAGGGGAGAAGTTTTCTTTTCAACAAATTATGAACAGAGAGGGGAGGCTAAAATCCCTGTAATTCAATAATTTGCGTTGCTCAATCGTCCCGGTAGATTTCAAATCGTCAAGTTAAAATTAATGGGTTCTTCACCTCATATCCAAGCCCAACCCGTTTATCTCGGACTCGGGTCCAATTTAGGCACCCGAAGGGCGCATCTCACCAAGGCTTTGGACCTTTTGCAAGCCGGGGGATTTAAGGTTTCCCAGGTTTCGGCAGTCTATGAAACTCCTCCCTGGGGCCTGGAAGATCAACCCGCCTTTCTCAATCAAGTTGTGGAAGGGGAATTTTCCGACGATCCTTTTGCCCTGCTCAACCTCGCCATGCAGGTTGAAGCCGAATGTGGAAGAGAACGCCTCGTGCACTGGGGGCCACGGGTATTGGACATTGACATCCTCGCCATTGGCGCCGTGGTGATAAATTCCCAGCGCCTGACCATTCCCCATCCCTATCTCTCCAGAAGGGCTTTTGTGCTGGTTCCATGGGCCGAAATCGCGCCCTCCTACCAGCCCCCCGGATATGAGCTGACCATTGCCCAATTGGTGGATCAACTCCCGGTGGAAGATCAGATGAATATCTCGGTATGTAAGGATGCGGAAGCTACCTGAATCGATCCTGCCAGTCCCTTCGCTTCGTCAATTTGAGATCCTTCAGGGTAGGGCTCTTGACATTGATCGCGAAGTTGAAACTCTGGCGGTTGCCAAAAGGAATCCAGTTCAGACTCATTTCCCAACAGTGCAGGTCGCGGAAGATGGTAAATGAAGTGTAGGAGAAATCCTTGGCGGAAAAGTCCCATCCACTGGTATAACCGATTTTCCACTTCGGGGAGAGGTTCACATCGCCGCTGAAGTTCAGGGTGATGGTAGTGTCCCGGTTGATGCCGGAATTGGTATAGCGTACGTTGGAGTTGATGTTGAGGCTCCAGGGAATGTTAAAATCTACATAAGCATTGCGGAAATACTGGACGTGTTCCCATTCAGCTTCGGTGATATTGCGGGGACGACGCACCTGGGTGGATTGGTCGGCATCAAGCACCGCATTGCGGCCACCCGCGGCATTGCGACCTGAGCGCAAACTGGTCGAAAACGCCAGGGTCATATTGCTGAGACGACCCAACTTGCCGTCAGATTGAATCCGGTAAGTGTTGATTCTGGTGCCTTCTGTAGTCACCGCATAAGGATCCACACTGCCATTCAGCTGAATGGCCAGCTTATTATTGAACATGCTGGTACGCGCATTGAGGGTGATCAGGCTCAGATTCAATGAGTCCGCCGCCAGGTTATAGGAACCTCTGGCACCAAAGCTGTCCAATATATTCAGTCGTTTGTATTTGTCCTTGGCGGTTGAATCAGCCTCCAACTTGGGATCTTTGTATTTCAACTCCAGGATATTGTTCAGAGTAAGGGTAATAGCCTGTGTTTCTCCAGAAGTAGGCCCCCCAAATAAGGCGCCCTGGAACCTTGAGTAAAGGGTTGTATTTCCGATACTGTCCGTCTGTACTTCCCGGTAAACATTCCAGAAATCATTGCTAAAGTCTGGTTTGTAGGAATAGCCAATACTCGGTTGGAAGGTATGCCGGAGGGCTGTCTTTTTCTTGTTCTTAAATTGATAGACCCCATAAACCCGGGTAGAAGCGGAGACATTGGCATCAAAGGAGCGGGTGGCATTGAAGCCATACACATCATCGCTGACCACACTCTGGGTGGAATCCACAAAGTTTTGCTCCACGGTTTTGATGTACCAATACTCTCTGAAGTTGATGCTGGGGCTGATATTGATGTATTTGGCGATGTTGACCTGAGAAGTAATGGGGATATTGTGCAGGATTCCATTCTTATAATAGTCGAGTCCCCGCTTGAATTCTGAAGTTGTATCCTCCCCGGTAATGGTGGTCAGTTCAAACAATTGGTTGGGCTGAGTAAGGATTTGACCCAGCAGGCTGTCAGGAACTGAGATTTGGTTCCGGAGTGTCATGGTATAGCTGGCTCCAATTTTCTTGAACCACTTGTCGCCCGGACCACCTACTCTTTTAAAGGGGAACCAGCGGGTGCGGTTCACGGTCAGGTCCGGCAAGCCAAGGGTTACCTGGCCGGTATTGGTGTTTTGGCTGTGGTTACCATTGATGGACATCCGCCAGGGGGAGTTGGCAAATGATTGGTTGAAGTTGACGGAGGAGACAAAAGTATTGGAGAGGTAGTTTTGCTCGTTGTAGCTGAAATTCTGGTTGTAGGTACTGGTACCTGCACTGACATTGGCTTGAAAAGTCGCCTGTGGGGTCAGGGTCTGGCGGTGGTTCCAGCGCACCCAGAACTCTTTGGTTTCCCGGAAAGTGGGGTCTTCCTTTTCCCCGAATCTCTGAATTCCGTACTCCAGGCCAAAAGTTCCGTTGAATTTGTAACGCTTGTTATAGGAGGTCGAACCGTCGAGCCGCCAACCACCTTTGGAGAAAATGTCTCCTTTGAGCAGCAGATCCACCTTGTCATTGATGGCAAAATAATAGCCCCCATCTCTGAGGAAGAATCCCCGGTCCGCTGCTTCTCCATAGGTCGGCATGACCACGCCGGAGGTTTTGGTGGTCTGGTTGGGGAAAAATCCAAAGGGGATGATGATCGGCAGGGGGAAGTCTTCAATTACCAACATCAAAGGCCCGGTGATGATCTTGTCCTGAGGAATGATCTTCAGCTTTCTCGACTTGATATAATAGTGGGGGTGTTCGGCATCACAGGTGGTGAATTTCCCGTTCTCTATATAATAAGTATCTCCTTCGCCCTTCTTTACCCGGTCCGCCAGGATATAATTGTCATCCTGCTTGGTGCGGGCGCCAAAAACCAGCCCTTTTTGAGTGGAGATATTGTAGCGCATGGAATCCGATCTGTACTTCTGGCCGTTCTCTTCGAACTCCGGTCGTCCTATTAGTTGGCCGGTACTGTCTATTCTACCCTTCGCTGTCAGCAGATCACTTTCCCAATTCATAATAACCGTATCCGCTGCCAAGCTCATATCCTCGTAGTTAATCTTTCCATTGGAAACGAGTTTGAGCGTTTTGGATTCCATGTCCAAAACCATGTAAGCAGTGGAACTGTAGTCTATTTTGGCCTTGAGGTCACTTTGGGCTTTCATGGCTTCAATGTTTGCCGTTTCTGTAGAATCCTTTCCTGTATCGCTGCTATCGGGGTTTGCGGCGAGGCTGTCGTTTAGGACGAGGGCAGAATCTTTGGCAACATTTTTGATACTGTCATTGGGAACTGTTACTTGACTGTTTACGTATGAGAAAGTAGATCCCAGTAAAAACAGGATCAACGTGTGTACGAAACGGAAGACAGTAGAGTGACGCATCTGGAATACAATCGATTGAAAGTCTAGTTCTTTCTTTCGAATTTTGTGCCAAAGTTATCATTCATCGTGGAATAATGATGGAAAAGTTGAAACCTGTCCATATTGTACTGTTGCTGACCATTCTATTTGTCAGCTCGTCTTTTCACCGACCACCTGCCAATTTGGGAGATGGTAAGATCAAGCGTCTGGTGATAGATGCAGGTCATGGGGGGCATGATCCGGGTGCCCTTGGCAAGTCCGCAAAGGAGAAAAATGTGACCCTTGCCATTGCTAAGAAGCTCAAGGAAACGCTGAACAAGCACATTCCGGACATGGAAGTGGTCCTTACCAGAGACGATGATAAATTCATCGAGCTCCACAACCGGGCCAAATATGTCGCTGATAACAAGGCTGATTTCTTCATTTCCATCCATTGCAATTCAAGCAAAAATAAGAGTGCCCAGGGTTCTGAGACCTACGTTTTGGGAACGCACCGGGCTGAGGACAATATGGAAGTGGTGATGCGCGAGAACAGTGTCATCCTGAAAGAAGACAACTACGAAGAAGTGTACGATGGATTCGATCCCAACTCCGACGCTTCTTATATCTTTTTCAATTACCTCGCCAATGTTCACCTTGAGCAGAGCGACAAAATGGCCAATATGATCCAGGAGCAGTTTCAGGATCGGGTCGGGCGCATCAACCGTGGGGTAAAGCAAGCTGGATTCATGGTGCTCTGGAAAGCAAGTAAACCCTCTATTCTGATCGAAACCGGATTTATTTCCAACCTCGAAGAAGAGAAGTTTCTCAAGTCAGAACAGGGCCAGGACTACCTTGCCAGCGCGATTTTCAGGTCTATCCGGGACTACAACGAGGCCATGCAATAGGCTAAAACCATTTGTTCAATTTCCATATTCTACGTAATATGCGTGGCTACAAACCACTTGTAAATCGAATATGGAAAAGAAGTTCTACTACACAGACGGAAAGGAAAAGTTCGGACCCTATACGGTTGAAGAACTGAAGCAATTCAACCTGACGGTTGACACCCTCGTTTGGGCCGAAGGCATGGGCGATTGGGTACCAGCTGGAAAAGTTGCTGAATTGCAAAGCCTCTTCCCTTTTGATCCTCCTCAAATCCCGACCGGTGCCGATGATCCTTTCCAGGATAAGAACACCTATGCCGGCGGTTATGCTGCTCAAGGCGCTTATGGTGGTCAGGGATATACCCAACAACAGCAGCCATTGGGCCCAAAGCCCAAGAACTGGTTGGTGGAATCCATTCTGGTTCTTCTGTTCTGCTGCTGGCCGCTGGCCATCCCAGGCATTATCCAGGCATCCAAAGTAGATTCCCGCTACAATGCAGGTGACTATGATGGTGCTGTCGAAGCATCAGAAAATGCTAAGAAATGGGTGCTGGCTTCATTCATAGTAGGTTTGGTGATCCTGGTGATCTATGTGATCATCATCGCATCCGGTGCTTTAGACACACGCGGCAGCTACTACTATTGATTTGAGTCGAAAGCTCACCTTCGTGCTCGTAGGGTTTGGACTGATCGGACTCTGGTTTTTGTTCCGGTACTACAATCCCTATGAGCACAATTTTTTTCCCAAGTGTCCCATCTATGTCTCAACCGGCTATCAATGCCCCGGTTGCGGAACCCAACGTGCCTTACATTTCCTTACTAATTTCGAGATCTCCAAGGCCCTCCACGAAAATTTCCTCCTGATCGTATCCATTCCCTACCTACTCTTTGGGTTCATCGTTGAGTATTTGCCGACGAGTAAATTCAGGGAGACGGTGCGCAAGCGGTTCTATGGATGGACCGCCGCCTGGGTGGCTTTTGTATTGATCATCGGATGGTGGGTGGTGCGGAATATTGTTTTTTGAGCATAACCCCTGCTAATCAGATATTTCCATGCCATCGCCCTGGTATTTTCAACAACCTTAAGTCCAGTATTTTTCTTATATTTGAGCTACTAAGCCAACCCATTTTGAAACTATGACCTCTCACGCCGAACCAACCAATGTTCAGCAACACGAAGCTGATATTGAATCATCTTTCTCTGAAACTCCCGGATTTCAAAACAGTCGTCCTGAAGCTTCCATGCAGTTGCAACAGCAATCTGCGGCCAACTCAAGTTCTCAGGTACAGCAATTGATGGCCTTGCAAGCTGGGGCCAATGCACACATTGGAGCCAACCAGCCGCATACCATGCAACGGGTTGCTGAAAACGGTGCATCAACTTCGGAAATGGAAGGTGAAGAGCTTGGAATGGCGATGGAGTCGGAGACAGATGGCCCGGAATTTACCACTGCTACAGAAGACACAGGCATGGATTCTGATGCCCCGCCGGTGGAGAAATATGTCATTCCTTTTGATCGGAATCCCAAATCTGTCAAAGGTGAAACGATCATTTTCGGAGCAGTGTTTGGACATGCTACCCCCAATGATTACAAGCAGGTATGGACGAGTAAAGGGGGGGATTTTGACGCCAAGGACTCAGGGACCGCCACCAAAACCTTCCCAGGGCTTAAGAAGCGAAATATTTACTGGATCATCGATGATGAATGGGATGGCGCAACTGCTACGGAAGTGAAGTTGGAAGTTCAGAAAACTTCGGACAACTCTGTCGTCAAAACCTACGAGTGGAAGTTCAGTGAAAAACCATATTTCCCTACTGAGATCACCCAATTGGATGGGGAAGAGGAAAAGAACCTTCCCGGTGTTTACCGGTACAAGGTTGGCCCGGATCGAGGCGAAGATGGCACCGACGACTACGTCGGGCATACCATTCTGGAAACCTTTGGACAAAATACGACCAATTTGAAATTGGCAGATGTCAAAGAGGACTATGCAGTGACCAAAGGTTTGACCTCAGACGCTGATGTTTTGAATCACTTTTTCCCCACTGGGAGCAACAATGGTACCTTTACCGTATCAGCCGGGGACAGGATTGCAGACAAGCACAGTGGTTTCTCAGGAGCGGATACGGTTGCGGGGGCACTTAAAGCAAACAAAGAGTTTTACAAAGAACTCCCTCAATCTTATGAGGCCAAACCTGGTGTTTCAATAGGTGACTACAAGATTCGCAGAATTCGCAAGACGGATGGCTCATTGAAGATTAAGAAAACCAAAGCATGAAGTTAATTTCCGTTCTGCTGGTCGCTTTGTGTACCGGGCAGATGGTTTCTTGTGGTGGGAATACCTCGGATAGAGGAAATGTTCAATTCTCATCCACCACTCAATCTACTGATTCTATGCGCGCGCCTATCACTTTCGAATTGTTATTGGACAAACAACCCAACGGACTGATCCGCCCTTCCTTTCAATTTTCAAATCAAGGGGATCAGGAATGGTCGGTAGCCTATTTCTATCCTTTTATGGACGCAGATATCCACTTCTTCCGAGAGGGAAAGGAACTACGGGTTTTGATCCCGGAAAGTGATCTCGGGGTTCAGTCAAGAGTTTTCAAGGTTCCTGCAGGTGGTACTGCTCGACTGGATACCCCGATCCGGTATCAATTCGGTAAAGAACTGACAGAGGACGAATTTCTATATGTGATCGAGGGAGTGTCCGGACCGGTTACGGTTGAGTATTCCCTCCGCTTTGAGGAAATGGTCATCAGTGGAAAGAAAGAATTCAGCCTTTAGATTTAGCAATCTCTTCTTGTGAAACCCCGAACAATCCCAATGCTCTTTTCTTTGCTGATGCTACTCATAGGTTGCGAAGCATCCGAATCCAGGAACCCCCAACTCTCCGGCGGATTTGAGGCCCAAAATGAAACCATCAAAGTTGCCATTCAACCTTTTCTGGGATTCAAGCCGGCCTATCTCGACACCGTCCGCACCAAGATCGAATCCTCCTATGGCTTCGAAACCGTTGTTTACCCGCCGATCAAATTGCCCGACGCCTTCTTTGTCAATATCAAATCCCCTCGCTACCGGGCCGATTCCATCATCCGCTTTCTCTATACTGAAAAACCGGATTCCATCGACATTGTGATTGGTCTGACCCACCGCGATATCTCCACCACCAAAAAGGATTCCCAGGGAATGACCAAGCAACCCAGGGAGAAGTACAGTGACTGGGGCATTTTCGGATTGGGAATGATCGGGCGGGGTTCCTGCGTGGTATCCACCTTTCGGTTGGGAAAGAATGCCGGTGAGTCCAGGAAGATTTCCCGGTTGAAGAAAATTACCCTGCATGAGATCGGCCACACCTTGGGCCTGCCGCATTGCCCCAATCAAGATTGCTTTATGAGGGATGCCGCTGAGACGATTAAGACGATTGATTTCGTCGGGGATGAATTATGCGGAAACTGTCGGAAGCGGATTGGGAATGGTCCCCAATGAGGGGGGGAGATTACCAATGAGGGAGTGAGGTTCCAGATAAGGGGGAGGAATAAAGGTCCCCGGCAAGATTTCAACGATCTGGACAATTCAATCCTGACCGCATTGGATGAAAAACTTGAGCCTGCCTATCTGGAGATTGGCCCGGTTCCGGCAATGGACCGCCTCTACGTGCGTCTGATGAATCCGGAATTGAACCTTCAATCCGCGTCCGTCTACAGTCTTTCCGGGCAATTGGTGGGAAAGGTTCCATTACAGGGATTGCGATCCGGGAAGGTTGATTCTTTTTTATGGTTGCATCAACTTTACCTGTCAGAGAGAACAAGCGAAATCCTAAACAAGGAAAAGCAAGGTTTATTTTATCATTGTCAGTACTGTCAGGTAGCTCAGAATAGCGGGAAATGTACGGGCGCGAGGGTTTCAATCCTGATTCGAATAGGATAGACTGTACACGAGCGGGTGGATTTAGCATCCGCGCCTACCTGGAACTGTACACTGGCGGGTGGATGAACCCTTGTCAGGGTATCTGGATGGCTCATGAGCGGGTAAGCGAAGCCCTACCCGGTGGCGGGCTATGCTCTCGCGAGGGTACCTGTTGTCCTGCCAGAGGGCCAATGACTGTACCCAAACGGGTGGATGGCACCCGCTGGAGGGTCTTGGCCGGCCCCCTGAAGGGCAGGACAAGCCCTCAGGAGGGCCTGGCCGGCTCATGAGAGGGTATGGTGAAGTACTCGGGCGAGGGGAGGAAGCCTTGCGGGCAAGGTTTTGACTGTACACCAACGGGGGTATATCCACCCGCTGGCGTACAGTCGACTGTACACGCGCGTCAGTATGGGTACCCCCCTGTGCAATAGTACTGTCCAACTGCGGCAAAATCCCCACCGCTTTCCAGCAAAATCCCCTATCACTTTTCAGCAAAATCCCCACCGCTTTTCAGCCAGAATCAGAAAAAAGAAAAATAATTTTGTGGAATCTCAGAGGTCCAAACACCAAAAGGGTAAAAACCAGCATCTACCCAAGTAGAATTCAAAATTGGACCATTATGAAAAGTAAGAAACTGATCCTCGTTGCACTCCTTGCATTTGTTATCGGTGGCGGAGCAACCGCTGCCATCCTTTCCAGCCAGGGCAATTCAGACGCTGCCCCGATTGACAGCGATGGAAAGCACGTCCTGACCAATCTGATCCAGGACCAACCCGACGCACCTGATGGACCTGACCAACCCGACACACCTGATGACAGTGCCCCTTTCACCAGCACCCTCAAAAACAATGACCAACCTTTGCCTCCATTTATGCTCAAGTCTCTCGATTGGTTGGCAAATGCCCAGCATCCCAATGGCGGTTATGGAGCAGGTACTCATGACCGGCAGGGCATCAGCGATCCCCACGCCGTCAATACCGATCCCGCCACTTCTTCCCTCGTAGGGATGGCTCTGATTCGTTCCGGCAATACCCTGAACAGCGGTCCTTATGCCAAGCAGGTGGCCGGAGTTCATACCTACCTGCTCAACCATATTGAAGGGGTGGTCAAGGATGCACAAAATGCCGCACAGAAGAAGGGAAAAAATGATGTACCAGATGCGGTTGACAATCTCGATATCCAAAGGAATGAAGATATCCGTGGCCTCAGAGGGCTAAGCATCAATAGTTTCAATGGTGGCGGACAGACCCAGCCCCAGCGCAAATTAGGGCAGAATATCGACGCCACTTTTGCTTCCCAGTTCCTGACCCGCGTCCTCGAATTTACCGAACATGACAGCGAATTAAAGCAACGTACCGAAGCAGCGATTGCAGTTTGCATCAAGTCGATCCAGGAAAAGCAGAGCGACGATGGCTCCATGTCAGGTGGTACCTGGGCTGGTGTACTGCAATCTTCGATGGCAAACTCAGCCATCGAACAGGCACAAGGCAAAGGCATGGAAATTGACTATGAAAAGCTGAAGAAATCACGTGGCTACCAGCGTGGAAATGTCAACGTCAAGAACGGTGCTACACTTGGCAGTTCATCAGCCGGAGTTTCACTTTATACCTATTCCTCCAGCAACCGCGCCACTGCTGCCAATACCCGCAATGCCCGCGTTGCCATAGAAAGGGCTCAAAAGGAAGGCACCCTGGGAATGAGTGATACCATTACCGTAGACAATCTTATCAAGGCGGGCGTGGATGCAGAAGACGCTGAAGAATGGGAGGCCGATTTCCGGGTCAATGAAGTATCCGGGCAACAACTCCAGCGTGACGATGTCCTGAGTGGCTTTGGCAACAACGGGGGTGAAGAGTTCATCAGCTATATGATGACCAGTGAAGGTCTCGTCATCAGTGGGGGAGAAGCCTGGGACGATTGGAATAAGAAAATGAATACCCGCTTGTCAAAAATTCAGAACAACGATGGCAGTTGGTCAGGACACCATTGTATTACCAGTCCCGTATTCTGTACGGCGGCTGTGATCATGACCCTCGCCACCGACCGGGATGTAGAATACATTGCTACCACAGTGAAGTAAAGCAGGGATAGCTTGAAACGCAGATGGTAAAGCGGGGTAAACCCTCTTTCTGACTGTAAGCGAGATAAAATGTAACCCTTATATTGTAAATTCTCCAGAAGGTGATTGTCTTAGCGGGCAGTTGCCTTCTGTGTTTGTCCACCGCGTCTGTCCACTGTGTTTGTGCACAGTGTTTGTGCACAGTGTTTGTCCACTAGGTTTGTGCACCGCGTCTGTCCGCCGCATTTGTCCACCATGTTTGTCCCTTTCAGTTCTTGTAATTCTACTGAAACCCTATGCGAAAATTCCTTCCAATCCTGATGCTAATGTCCGTATTGCTTTCAAGCTGTGACCAGGAAACTGAATTGAAGACGGAGTCGAGTCTGATGCTGCGGAGCGCCGCGGCTTTTCTCTGGGAAAAGCAGGCAGAGGATGGTGGCTGGCACAGTGAAACCCACGGGATTCTGAAGATTGGGCAGGTCTGTACGCCCTACGTGCTGGATGCTTTGATGCAGGTTCCGGACAGCATCTACGGGGTTGAGCAGGACCAGGTCCGCGCTGCCCTGGATTTCATCAAGGCCCATACCGATGAACAAGGGGCTCTGGGTTTCTATGACCCCGATCTGCTGGAATACCCCAATTATGCCACCGCATTTGGCCTGAAGTGCCTTTTTTTATACGGAAATGAAGCGGATCAGGCTTTTAGCAACAAGATGCGGGACTATCTCCTGGCCCAACAATTTGATGAAGACCGCGGCTATGACCAATCCCATGCTGCTTATGGTGGTTGGGGATTTGGGGAAGAATACCTTACGCCGGGGAATCCAGGCCATGTGGACATCAGCCATAGCCGACGGATTCTGGAGGCTTTGCAGGTTTGTGGGGCATTGGATTCAGCCGCAGCTGAAAATGCGGGTCTGTTTCTGATGCGGTTGCAGAAGAATCCGGGCCAGGTGCCTCCGACCGAGGGGCTGTTGGCAGCCTTCGACAGTATCGAATATGATGGTGGGTTCATCTACTCTCCGGTGCAGGAGGACGTCAACAAAGGAGGCTGGGTTTATTCCCCTGTCGGGGGGCAACCCTTGTATATGCGTTCCTATGCAACCGCGACTTGTGATGGGGTGCTGGCATTGGCGGCTTTGGCGGAGGCGATGCAGGTGGGGGATGGCAAGCAAGTGAAGGATGCCAGTAGGGTGGTCTATACCAGGATGATGGAGGATGCCCACGCATGGTTAAATAGCCATCCATCCTGGGGAGAGCCGGAAGGAATTCCCAAAGACCATCCACAGCAATGGCACCAGGTGATGTTCTACTACCACCTCAGTGTCAGGGCTCAGGCCTGCCAGCGTTTGGGATGGGAAAAAGATTGGCAATCTGCCATGATGAGGGAATTACAGGGCAAGCAAGCCACCGACGGGAGTTTTTCCAACCCGGATGGAGCCGCCAATAAGGAAAATGATCCTTTGCTGGCAACCGCAATGGTAGTACGTGCCTTAGCGGCCGGGCTTTGAAGAAATGATTTGATGGGTCAGTATGAGTAGAGAAAAACCCACAGGGCAGCATGCTTTGAAAAATTGACTTGACAGGTCAGCAGAACTACAAGAACCATTTGAAGGATAAGTACAATTTCCTGAGTTTTACAGCATGTACATTGCCAACATTTTCCTGAACATGTTTGCCTCCCTGGTCTATGTGATCATGGCTTTTATTTTTGTAGGCTATATGGCTGAATCGACGAGTGTATGGGTTGAGGTAGGCTTGTTGACCGATAAGAGTACCATCCTTGGCTTGCACAAACTACAATGGATTGTCATTTTCTTCCTCAATGTCTATTTCATCGGGGTTTATGCCTATATCTGGGGCCGGAGTATTGGATTTAAATTCCTCTTCGTCCTGGCTTGGTTGGTCGCGGGAGTGGCAGTCCTGTTTTTTTTGTGGCCCGGCAAAGGTGCGGATGGAGGCTCCCTTTTGGAATGGGGACATCTCGGGCTGATGGGCGGATTTGTGACTGGAGCTATCCTGCTATCAGCTTCCACCTTCCTCAAGGCACTCAACGAACAGCAAAAAAAGAAAGCAATGGAATCAGGAAATCTTGCGGGGGGGTAAATCGGGTTTTGCGTATGCCATCCTGCCCAGCAGTTCGGTTTTGTGGTAGGCATCCAGACCGGCAATGGTCAGGCTCCCGGCCGCTGCCAGGTCTACATATCCATCTTTGCTGACAACCTCTTCGGGTAAAAACACTTCTTTTACTGCTCCAATCACCAAGAGGGTGCCATTCATGATCTGGTGATGTTCTTCGTATTGCAGACCGATTCGGACCGGAGATTCAGCGACGTAGGGAGCCGTATGTTGATCTGAATAGATGGGGGTCAGTCCTGTCGCCTCAAATTCCGATTCCTCTTTGGAGTAGCGGGCCGAGGTTTGGTGGGCCTGAGGATAAATCGGTTCCGTGAGGTGATTCAGGGTATAAAATCCAGTAGAGAGAATATTTTCCAGGGTATCACGTTCGACGGTGTGAGGGCGAAAGATCATGCCCAGATAAGGGGGATTCGCGCCGATGTGAACAATTGAATTGAAAATGGCCAGATTGGTTTTTCCATCCGGGGAAATGGTTCCACAAAGGTTCACAGATTTGAAACCACTGATGCTGTTCATGAAGGTGGTTCTGAAAAAACGTTCCATTTCCTGGATTTCGGCAAGAGAATATCGGCGCATAGCAATCATCTATTAGAATCTTTGCTGATTAACGTCATGGTTGGCCGGAATGTTTGTATTGGCAAATGGCTTACCTTTATAAATCTATATGGCGGAAACTCCACATAAGCATTCGGAGCAGCAACCGGAGAACCGGGACCACGATCATGGCCGGGACCACTATCATGGCCGGGACCACTATCATGGCCGGGACCACGACCATCCCCATGGCCGGGATGTGGGGCATGACCACCATTTAGGTGGCTCTTTGGCGACCCGAAAGATTGCAGTGGCTTTCTGGCTCAACCTCGGTTTTACCCTGATGGAGATCGTCGGAGGACTGCTGACCAATAGCATGGCGGTGCTTTCGGATGCCTTGCACGACATGGGAGATTCTCTTTCATTGGGCCTGGCCTGGTATTTTCAAGGCTTGTCGCAGCGGGGAGTGGATCAGAAATACACCTACGGATACCGGCGTTTTTCAGTGCTGGGGGCTTTGATCAATGTGGTCATCCTCAGTACCGGTTCAGTGGTGATCCTCTACCTCTCCATCTCACGACTGTTTTCTCCGGAGCCGGTGGAAGCGGCTGGAATGTTGGCGATGGCGGTACTGGGAATCCTGGTAAACGGGGCCGCCGTATGGCAGTTAAAGGGAAGTGATGACCTCAATGCCAAAGTGGTCGCCCTCCACCTCCTTGAGGATGTTCTCGGCTGGGTGGCAGTGTTGATCGGCAGCGTGATTATGTTGTTTGTAGATGCACCCTGGATCGATCCGGTCCTCTCTTTGGGCATTACCTTGTATATTCTCTACCATGCAATTCGCAATCTTAAGAAAGCCCTGAACATCATCATGCAAAAGGTTCCGCAAGGGATAGACTTGGTTAAGATCCGGGAACAATTGGAATTGCTGACCGAGCTGAAGGATGCCCACGACCTCCACGTCTGGAGTCTGGATGGCCGCTTCATGGTGATGACCCTTCATGCCCAGGTGGCTCCGGAGAAGACGATCATGGAGCTGGAACAGATCAAGTTTCAGATTCACGCAAAGATGCGCAAGCTTGGCATTCACCATGTCACAGTTGAGTTTGAGCCTGCCGGAGCTGATTGCCATCCCTGTGGGCCGGGGGTAGGTCTGACGAGCCTGATCGAAGAGGACTTGTCTGGTGGGCAGCACCATGGTCATAGCCACTAGACTTGATTTCAGGGGCTGTCCCTTAATCCCCTAAGGACTGACTTCCTTTAAATAATCTGTCAGAAATTTGATCTGAACCCATCAAATTCTTAATTTAAGTTTCAATACACCAGTTCTTATCCAATCGTATATCAGCGTATTGTCACAGTACTCATTAAGAATCAATATCTAATTTGGTATTGATGTGCCATGTGACATAATTATTAATTCAGTTCGCACCACCTAAACCAAGTCAAAATGAAAATTTACAGTCAATCAAGAAGCGTCGGGAAATTATTCAATCTGATTCTCCTCTGTTGTTTAAGTCTTTTTCTTGTCACCTGTGCAAATGACAATGATCCTTTAGCTGATGATTATGATCAGCTGTTGCAGGCCAAAGAGCAACAATATGTAGAATCCCTCAATTTCCCATCCGATGCAAATGTCAAGTTAATAGGGTTCAAGACGGTTTATATTGACCATGAGTCTCTGGAACGATTCAATGAATTCTACTATGAAAACCAGGCTGCCATCGATGAACTTCATGGGAGGTTTTACAATCCTTTAAAGGGTGAGTACCGGACCTATTTCCCACTTAAAGAAGGCATCATTGCTGTTGATGGCCATGAGTACCAAGCGAATGATAGAGGGGATGCAATGGTGGATGCTCAAGTCAATTTGGCCGATGCCCAGGTAGTTGGACGAATAAAGACCAAAGCGATATCAGGAGTTCCTTCGAATATCGTCACTGAGAACAGAATCCTGTTGAGAACGCCGGTTCAAGCCAGTTATACCCTGTCCGACAATGTGGTGGTATTTGATTTTGGCAGAAAAGACATTAGCAATCATGATCACCACGGTGGCCATGATGCAAGCAATCCGGTTCCGGTTGTGATCGAAGAAGGAGAAGAGGGAGGAAAAGTATCCTGTATGGCCAACCACGTCACCCCAGCTGGTGTTGCGCAGAATTGTACGACCGCAGGACTTACTGTTCCCCAAGGCAGATGCCCATTCAACCCCGCTGTGTGCATGGATTACAATGGTTGGTTTACCGATTGTGTCAACTATGCCGGTGGATGGGGCAAGTACAGCAACTTTATCCAAAGTGATTGCGACGTTGCCCTTGCCAATGGAAACTGCTGGAATGAGATTATGTAATACCCAAATTGTCTAATACCCTAATTATTATTATCAAAATGAGATTAAACAGTCAATCAAGAGCCCGAAAGCTATTGAGCTTGTTGGTGCTCTCTTCGCTGACAATTTTCCTGGTCAACTGTGACAGGGGCAATGATCCCTTTGCGGACGACTATGATCAATTGTTACAGGCCAAAGAGCAGCAGTTTATTGAGTCTTTGAATTTTCCCGATGATGCGACTGCCAAGCTGATCGGATTCAAGACAGTCTTCATAGACCACGAGTCGCTGGAGAGATTCAATGAGTTCTATTTAGAGAACAAAGCGGCTATCGACAACCTGGAAGGTCGTTTTTACAACCCGATCAAAGGTGAGTATCGGACTTATTTTCCAGTCAGAGACGCTATCATTGATGTTGCAGGGGCCGAGTACGAAGCCGACCATGAAGCCGACCTGCGAATGACAACCAGTATTGATCTTACTGACGCTGAGGTGATCGGTCGTATGAAATCCGCAAGGGTCTCTGGCGTTCCCGAAAACCGAATTGTCGGAGATAAGATTTTCCTGAGAAATCCTGTTCGGGTCAACCACATGGTCGAAAATGTCATGGTATTTGATTTTGGTCGTAAAGATGTCATGAATCATGACCACGGACCTCATGGGGTGCCGAATGACGGAATTGCTGGAGCAGATACGATGGGAGTGGACACGACTTACGATCCGGACCCGGATCCAGATCCAGACCCTGATACCACTGGTACAGATACCACCTACGATCCAGACCCAGATCCAATTCCAGGCGATGGTGAAGAAGAAGGCGATTCTACGGTATCTTGTATGAACAACCATATTACCGCTGGTGGTGTAAAGCAGAATTGTACCACTGCCGGGATTGTTCCATTCCAGGGAAGGTGTCCTTTCAATGCAGCGGTTTGCATGGACTACAATGGTATTTTTACGGATTGTATCAACCATGGTGGCGGCTGGCGCAAATACACCAACTTTATTGGCAGCGATTGCGATTGGGCATTGGCGGCTGGTGAATGCTGGAATGAGATTATGTAATCTGAATGTGTACCTGATCGCTGAATCGGTACGAATTGTGACGGTTGTATGAAAATTCCTACGGGTATGGAACCGACTGCTCACATCAGATGAAAAATACGGAGTAGCCTTGGTAGAAAAGCTGAACGATGCTAAGCAATGTTCGGTCTACTGCCAAGGCTACTTTTTTTGGTAATCGTACCTTCGGTAAATCCCTTCCACCCAATTTTCCCAGTCACTGTTGTAGAGTTTTGAGAACCGCCTGTCTGAGACACCGCCGGGAAAGTTGGTATGCACCACATCTTCGGAAAGATCGGTGACCAGGCGAAAGGAGGGAGCAAAGCTGGTAGACCGTCCCGCATTTGTATAGACCTGTCCCTGGTGAACCGTAGCACGTCCACCCCGCAATGGGAATGGCCCCTTGTCAAAGCCGAGGAAGCCGGGCATTTTACCGCCTAAAAGGATATTGGAAAGGGTGATCTTGTTAATGCTGCCCCATTCTTGTGCTGGAACCTTGAGGCCTTTTTCTATGGCATTTCGATAGACTTGTTCGCGGGTTTTCCCCTGGAACCAGGCTGATTCTTCTTTGAAGAGGATGGTATCAAAGTTAGCATAGAAGTCAATGAAGATACTGGATTCATTGCGCAGGAAATCTTCCAGGCCGAGGCCAAATGCTTTGCCGAATACTTCGTGGTAGAGGCTTCGGTAGATCATCTCAAAAACAAAGGCACCTTTGGAATCGACCTCGTACTTCAGGTCCCAGTTGCGCAGGATTGCAGCTTCGGGGGTATCGGGTAGGAG
>CAYGRE010000040.1:0-56069 GCA_964352215.1 uncultured Bacteroidia bacterium | reverse complement strand
GGATAGAGGAAGAGAGGGAAACTGGAAATGAATCTATGGCGGAGATGGCATAATGCTGAAGGGCCAGGGCACCGATCTGCTCTTCTACGAGGGCTTTGATGGAAGCAAATTCATGGACTATCAGGGAATCGGGGGCATCTGTGTTTTGGGGAAAGAGACCGGATGAGTCAGTGGAATGGGTTTTCAGTCCAGGCAAAAAGCGCATGGAGGGGATTACCTGGGCATCGTTGAGGCCGTGAACCAAAGCACTACTGAGCAATTGGGCTCTTTCAGGCTGGGAACTGATGGCTTCCGGCTCTTGCAAGGGGTCTGGGAAAATGGTAGGAGCTGAGGTAAAGACAATCTGCCCACCGAGGTAGCGACATTCATTTCCAATGGCCATTCCCCAGGCATAGGCGAGGTTGTCATCCTGGGTGGCACCGAGGGCCTGCAGAGATGGGTACCCCCTTGCTTCAGCCCATTTCTGACCAGCATCCAGTGCGACCCAGACGGGTGATTCTATGTTTTGGCTGACCTGATAGGCCAGCAAGCGCTGGCTTTGGCGGTCTTCGTCAGAAAGCAACAGGCCTCCGATGTGGAATTGCCCTACTTTTTTGGCAAATGCGTCTAATTCCTCACCGTTGATGGTCTTACCTGCTGATTTCCCTTCCCAGTTGGGAGGGGTGACCATGATCAACTGCCCGACTTTTTCCGCCAGCGTCATGGCTGCGAGGCGGTTGCTGGCCCAGGCCTCAGCCCTGACAATCTTCGGGTCTTCTACCGGAGGAGGCACTACTTCGACTACCTCTTCAGGTCCACAGGAAGAGAGCAGGAGGAGGAGGGCGGCGATGGCAGGTAATCGGAAATACCGATTGGCAGGTAAACAGAAATACCGATTGATGGTGAATAGACACCTTCCCCGGCCCTTGGACAAGCCAGGACCGGACTTTAAAAATGACAGGAGTTCCTTCGACCAATTAAGGAAGTGTTGGGTCAGGCGATTAGGTTCCATTCAATCAACAGGTTCTGAGGGCATTAATTTACCACAAATTGTTGATTGAACCGTAAAATATTGAGCCATATCATAGTCGAGGCCGCCTTTTTTGAGGCTGCCTCGACAGATTAGGGATGAGAGCCGATCCTCCCTTACCTTCTGGTTACGCGACGGACCTGCTGAATGGACTCAGATTGTACCCTCAGGAAGTAAGTGCCTGCGGCCAGATCCTGCAGATCCAGCACAGATTGTACTTCTTTGGAAGCATCCATTTCGACACTCAGCACCTTTTCCCCGAGGGCATTGTACAGACTCAGGCGAACCGGAGCCGCATAAGACTGAACGAGGCGGACATTGACCAACCCATCGTTCGGATTGGGATAGACTTCCAGGGTTTGCCCGTCCAGGTCATCGATGGCGACGGTATTGTCGATCACTTCCACCGTGGTGTAAGTGGTGTCAGAACAAGGAGAGCCTGGATCAGCAATGAACATGACGGTATAAGTACCCACCGCAGTATAGGTATGGGAGGGGTTTTGCATGGAGGAAGTGTTTCCGTCGCCGAAGTCCCAGAACCAGCTGGTGGCCGGTGGGGTACTGTTGTCGGAAAATGAAACGGCACCGGAGACGGCAAGGTCTACCTGGGTTGCACTTTGACTGATGGCAGCTGTGCTCCCGGTTCCATTGACCTGAACTGTGAAAGGAGAACGGCCGCAGTCTGAAGCGAATTCTACCTGCCAATCATAGAAGAAGTAATAGAAATTACCAGCATTACCGGCATTGGAGCGGGTGATGCTCAGGACACCGGGAACTTCGTAGGGATAATTGACATTGGAGTTGTTGCGGTAGAGGTCAACGTTTCCGTTGACGGCCAATTCGAAGTCGGTCCCGACCGGCACATCAAAGTCGAGGGTGACAAGTTGTGCCCCCAAAGGAATATTGACGGTGGTTTGGTCTACAATATTGCCTTGGTTGTCCCGCAATTGGATGTTCCGGTTGCCGGTACTGTTGGCGTAGACAATCACCGAATTGAGCTTGAAGGGCCGGAAGGCATCAAAGAAGATGAACCGTGCATCGCTGGTGAAATTTCCACCACTGCCGAAAGTATTGTTGGGAGGGCCGGCATGTTCATTGTAGATCAATTCGGCGAAATAGGTAGTGGTAGTGTTGACGGTGAATGTATTTGAAACTCCGGTGGCGAGTTGGTTGCCTCCGGTGCTGGCATCATACCAGTGGACGGTGCCTCCCAGCGGAGGATTGTTGGTGGTCAGGGTTGCATTGCCGGGGCAAACCAGCGCAGAGTCCCCGGTGACCACGGCTGCACCTTGGATGGTGAAATCCATGAAATAGCAGTCGTTGAAGGGGCGTTCGTCGGCACTTCCATTGGGGTTGCTGGTATATACTTCAAAATTGTAACTGCCGTCAGGAAGGTTGACGGTGGGCAGGGTCACGGTAGCATTGGCGCCAGCGGGGATATTTCCGGTCCAGTTGAAGGTCGTCAAAGCGGAAGGGAAAAAGCGGTATTCAATGGTCAGGGAAGTCAGGGGAACGGTCCCATCGTTCTGGATGACGATCTCTGGGTCGATATCGTTGTCACAATTGGTGCTGGTGGGGTTGTTGACTGCCACCGGGGCAGCATCGCGGCTGTAAGTCGCTGGGGTATTGCCCTGGTTGATGAGCCAGGTATAGGCAGCGGGAACATTGATGATGCCCATGCCATAATCGTTGTCCTCACCAGGGGTGCCAAGGTCGATGGCACTCATGTAAAGGGCCATTTTGATCTGGCGACCGGTCAGGTTAGGGAATGCTTCTTTGAGCAGGAGAATGGCACCACAAACGTGAGGGGCAGCCATCGAAGTGCCGGAATAGTTGGCATAGCCCTGATTGTCAATCGAGGAGCGGACAGCTGCACCGGGAGCAGAGACTTCCGGCTTGATGAGGAGGCCACCTGATCCACCACAGGTGGAAGGTCCACGGCTGGAAAAGTTGGAGATGGTATAAGGCGAGGTCTTCTGGGTAGAACCGACGCAGAATACGCTGGTGGTATCGTTGTTGATGTTTTTGGGCAGGGTGATGGTACTGTTGCTGGGGCCACTGTTGCCGGCTGAGAAAACGATGGCGATGCCCACGGCTTCTACGGCGTCAAAGGTTTGACGGTACAGTCCATTGCACTGGTTGGTGGTATTGGGGTCATACCATGAATTGCAGATGGCATCCGGCATGTCTGAGGTGGTATTGATATCGCTGTCGGGGTTCATGGCCCACTGGAAAGCGGCGATACGGGCGCTGGTAGAGTTGCCGGAGCAGATGCCGGGGGAGGCGATCCAGCGTGCGCCGGGAGCGACACCGATGGTGTCGTTGGTGGCGGGATCAAGGCCGACCATGGTGCCCATGGTGTGGGTACCGTGGGGGGTGGAGCCACAGTCGGTGACTGAGGGATAGCTGCCGCCATTGTCAAACCAGCTTTGGCTGGCAGGCTTGAAATTCCCTTGCCACTTGTAGCCAAGGGCCGGATGGGAAGGATCGACACCGGTGTCGATGCCCATGGCCAGGCGGCCATAGCCGCTGTAGCCCATGGACCACATGATGGGGGCACCGATGGCGTCATGGCCGGGTTCGTGCCCGCCGGGAGTGGCGGTCCGGGTATTGTCATTGTCAGATGGCTCCATCAATACAGGCTCATCCCAGGCGAGCTGGGCATTGAAGTCGATGAAGTCAATGGCGGAATTGAGGGACATCTGAACGACAGCGTCAGAAGTAGCTTCGAAGAAGATGAGGTTGTCAGCCCAGTAGTTTTCCATATTGCTGAGGTCAACCCCGGGAAGGAGGCGGAGCCAGGCAATTACACCGGGTTGCTTTTCAATGGCCTCACTTTGCAGCTTATTGATAACCATACGGGTACGGTCTTCCAGGCTGGTATTTTTGCGGTACATCTCCAGGTCAAAAGCCCGAATATCAAAGCTACTGGCGATGCGGATACCGATTTTTTTCTTGAGCAGGGTGCCGCTATTGGTGGCAGTCCAGTCAGCGAGACGGGGACTCATCCGCGAATAATCCGGGGTCTGAGCGGAAAGGTGGGTGCCCATTGCCACGAGAAAAATGACAAAAAGGCTGCGTAAAAATTTACCAGGCATAATGATATGAGATTGTATCCAGAAGAAAAGAAGCAAAGAGAAGTCGAATAAATTGATTGACACACTCACCCCGGAAGGGGGTCTTCACAAACAAAACCGATCATAATTTACGCAGAGATCAACCAAGTCGGAAATTTTCTATCGGTGGTGTCGTCCATGCAACAGCGGTTGATCACATCTGGATAGGGAGGTGAAGTGCTACTTTGCTTCAGAATTCAACGGTCGACTGCGGAGCAAGGCATCTGCTTCAGAACCTCCAATAGAAAAAAAATCCCGGTGATATTCCCCTAGTGGTAGCCGATTGCTATCTTGCAGGGGTATGCATACCTCAACCAAGATCATGGAACGGGACCAGATGATCCAACAGGTGAAAACCTGGCAGGGCAAGGGACTGAAAGTGGTCTTTACCAATGGATGTTTTGATCTGGTTCACCTTGGGCATGTCGATTACCTTGAAAAAGCAGCGGCTCTGGGGGACAAATTGGTCATTGGGCTGAATTCTGATGACTCGGTCCGGCGTCTCAAAGGGGAAAATCGACCGATTCTGGATGAAAATGCCCGGACCCGCTTGCTGGCTGCCCTTGAATTTGTACAGGGGGTCGTGGTATTTGACGAAGCAACTCCCCGTGATCTGATTGCTTCTCTGTTGCCGGATGTGTTGGTCAAAGGGGCTGACTATTCGGTAGAGGAGGTCGAGGGCCATGTCGAGGTGCTGAAAAATGGAGGACGGGTTGAGTTGGTAGAATTGGTAAAAGGGTATTCGACATCTTCAATTGTAGCCAAAATCCAATCACTATGAAGCTGAAGGTAGAGATCCGGAACAGTGAATATGAGGTCGTCGTTCCGGGGTATTGTATTGCGGTCAGCCTGGCCTTTGATGGACCTCAACCCAGCACCTATGGTGTGGCCGCAGCCTCTGCAAAAGCTTATGAACACGATGGCTGGGTAGGAGATGTACGTCGGGGAGGAAGCTGCAATTTTGAGACTTACACTTTAACCCCGCATTGCAATGGGACTCATACAGAGTGCATTGGGCATTTGACCGCGGAACGGGTGCGGATCCATGAGCGGTTGACAGAAGCATTTACCCCGGCGCGGTTGATTTCGGTGGTTCCACGTGCTGCGGCTGAAACCGAGGACAGTTATGATCCGGGTTTCGGTGAAAGTGACTGGGTGATTGACAGGTTGCTATTGGAAGAAGCGGTCCTGAGGATTGAAGGGGAAATGAGCGGCCCTGGTTCGTCAGTGGGTAGCAAGTCTGAGAGTAGCGAGTCTGAGAGTAGCAAGTCGGATGAATCGGAATCTCTGGCAGATTCGGAATCCGTGGCTGAAGATGAATCTGACTTATTTGCAGCTTTGGTCATTCGTACCCTGCCCAACGACCGCGCCAAAAGAACACGTGACTTTATGAAAACGCCTCCGGCCTTCTTTACGCTGGAAGCGATGGCATACATCCGGTCCCTCGGGATTCGGCATTTGCTGGTCGACCTTCCCTCGGTAGACCGCTTATTCGACGAAGGAAAGCTCAGTACCCACCATCTCTTCTGGGAAATTTCCAACGATGGCACCGATCAATTGGAAGGGGAACGGATGTTCCGAACCATTACAGAGATGGTATTTGTACCCGATGCAGTGGTGGACGGGCATTATTTGCTCAACCTCCAAATCGCACCTTTTTTATCGGACGCGGCCCCCAGCCGCCCGATTTTATTTGAAATGAAAGCACTCTGAGCATGGATAGTTCCACTACTACCGACACGACCTCCCGCAAATTTGCCGAACAGCTCGACCGTGAAGACCCTTTGGCGGGTTACCGGGATCAGTTTCATATCCCCAAACAAGCGAACGGCGAAGATTACCTCTATTTCACCGGCAATTCCCTGGGATTGCAACCCAAAACGACCCGCAGTTTTGTGGAGCAGGAACTGGACGATTGGGCCCGTCTTGGGGTAGAAGGGCATTTTCATGCGAAGAACCCGTGGATGCCTTACCACGAATTTCTGACCGAATCCACGGCCCGTCTGGTAGGTGCATATCCACATGAGGTAGTGGTGATGAACTCCCTGACCGTCAACCTTCACCTGTTGATGGTTTCGTTCTACCGTCCGACCAAGGAGCGTTTCAAAATCGTGATCGAAGCCGATGCTTTTCCTTCCGATAAGTATGCAGTCAAGTCACAACTCCGCTTCCACGGCTACGATCCTAAAACCGCCCTGATCCAGTTGCGTTCTCAATCCGGCGACCCGGTCATTCCGACCCAGGAGATTCTCGACCTGATCGAACGGGAGGGGGACGAAATCGCGCTGATCATGATCGGTGGCGTCAATTACTATACCGGTCAGGCTTTTGAGATGGAGAAGATCACCAAAGCCGGGCATGCCAAGGGTTGTACGGTAGGTTTTGACCTGGCTCACGGGGCGGGTAATCTCCACCTGAAATTGCACGATTGGGGCCCTGACTTTGCTTGTTGGTGCTCTTATAAATACCTGAATTCTGGTCCGGGTGGCATTTCGGGCATCTTTGTCCACGACCGCCATTCTCAGAACCGCAACCTTCCTCGTTTTGAAGGTTGGTGGGGGCACAACAAAGACAACCGCTTCAAAATGCCGGATGATTTTGAGCCCATGGTAGGGGCCGAAGCCTGGCAATTGAGCAATCCGCCGATTTTGCCGCTGGCGGCGCTGCGGGCTTCGATGGAGATATTTGACAAAGTGGGAATGGTGGCACTGCGGGAGAAGTCGGAGCGGTTGACCGGGTATTTCGAATACCTGATCTCAGAGTTGAATACAAATGAAAATGTACGGGTGATCACGCCTTCCGACCCAAAACAGCGCGGTTGTCAACTGAGCCTGCAGGCGAAAGAGAATGGCCGGGCGATTTTTGACCGGTTGACCGAGCGGGGGGTGATCGCTGATTGGCGGGAGCCGGATGTGATCCGGTTGGCTCCGGTTCCTTTGTACAATCGTTTTGTGGAGGTCTGGGAGTTTGTAAAGATTTTGACGGAAACGGTTTGAAGGTCTGCCCAATTGAGGCTCCAATGGAGCTCAAGGGCATAGGATTCGCCGGAGCTAAATTTCCCCTATAACACCTTACGCAATACCCCCACAATCCTCTCCGTAGCCTTTCCATCCCACAATGGAGGAATTTCCCCTTTCTTATAGGTTCCATTTTCGATGCGAATGATCCTGTTTTCGATCACATCGAGGTCAAAGTCGAGGAGTTCATTGGTGCCGAGGGTCAGGGTGGAGGGGCGTTCGGTATTGGGGCGAATGGTCAGGCAGGGCACTTGCCGGAAGGTGGTTTCTTCCTGGATGCCTCCGGAATCAGTCACCACGACTTTGGATTGGGCGATCAGTTTCTGAAAGCTGAGGTAGTCCATGGGGCCGGACTGCACCAGGTTGGGGATGGCGTTGAAGGCGTCGATCAGGCCAAATGTTTCCAGGCGCTTGCGGGTACGGGGATGGACGGGAAAGACGACCGGGAAGCGTTTGCCGATGAAGGTGATCATATTGATCATCTTCTTGAGGGATTCGGGGTTGTCGACGTTGCGGGGGCGGTGCATGGTCAGAAGGGCATAATTGCCTTTTTCCACGCCAAGTTCTTCCAGGATCGGGGCGGCAGCAATCTCTTTGGAAAAGGCCACCAGGGTATCGATCATGGTATTGCCGACAAAATGAAGCTTTTCTTTGGGCTGCCCATCTGCAAGAAGGTTGTCGATGCCGCTCTGCTCAGTGATGAAGTAGTAATCGGTGATGCGGTCGGTAAGGAGGCGGTTGATCTCTTCGGGCATGGAATGGTCCCGGCTGCGGAGGCCACTTTCGAGGTGGGCAATGGGGACGTTCATCTTATTGGCGGTCAGGGCCGCGGCAAAAGTGGAATTCACATCTCCGACCACTACGATGAGGTCGGGGCGCCAGTTGGTCATCACTTCGGTGAGTTTGATCATGATCTCCCCCATCTGGATGCCGGGTTGGTTGGCACTGATGCCCAGATAAAAATCCGGCTCCCTCAATTTGAGCTGCTCGAAAAACACTTCGGACATGGCTTTGTCGTAGTGCTGGCCGGTATGCAGGAGGCGAAACTCAAATTCGTCCGGGTATTTGGAAAACTCTTTTTCGAACTGCGTGATCTTGATGAAGTTAGGACGGGTGCCGACAACGGTGAGGATCTTTTTCTGCATAGTGACCTTTATTGGCGGTGAAGATAAGCTTTTCACTGAGCATTTGACTAAATTGAGCTTCTGATTTTTTGTCTACTGTTGCAACCATTATGGTATTGAGAATATTTAAGTCTGCTTCTGTCTTTCTACTGATCGTCTCCTTCTTTCAGTTGTCTTACACCCAGGACACCTTGCGCGTGATGACCTACAATATCCTTCGCTATGGTGCGCAAGGGGTCGGGGGATGCTCTCCGATTGGGGTCACGGCGCGAAATACGTGGTTTTCGGACGTCATGTCTGCCACCCAACCGGACATCTTTGGGGTCAATGAGATCGGTCCGATCGACAATGCTGTCTCTCCGGCTGCCAATATTTCCCTGAATGTTTTGCCCAATGTCCCTGGCAAAGGCCCCTTTTACCAAGCCACCCAGATCAACTTTGACGGCAACCAGGACATCTGCAATATGATGTACTACAATTCTCAGAAGGTCGGCCTCTCTACCCAGGCTTTTATCAATGTCAATGGGTCGGTGCGCAACCTGGATTATTATAAGTTTTATTATAAGTCCGCTGAACCGATCGTGGATTCTGCATTTGTCCATGTGATTCTGGTACACTTTATGGCGGGCAGTGCAGCCGGCCGCGAAATCCAGGCCACTGCGGCCATGAATTACCTCGACAACCAGGCTGGAGGTGGCGTGGACAATTATATCATCATGGGCGATATGAATATGGATTCACCGAATGCGCAGGCTTTTCAAAATATGGTCGCCCATCCGAATCCCAATATCCGCATGCACGACCCGCTCAACCTGAGCAGTTGGAATACGAATTGGGCTTATTCACAGGCAACTACGACTTCTCAGACCGATTGCCGTTCCGGTGGCGGCTTGAACGACCGGTTTGACCTGATCATCACTTCGGACGCTTTGATCAACAATACGTTGGGCATGCAGTATATCCCCGGTTCTCACTGGGTGGTTGGCAATCCTCATTCACCGAATCCATCGATCAATACCGCGACGCAGATCGGGATCAATGGCATGTCCGATCACCATCCGGTGCTGCTGGACATCGCGGTGAGCCAGGCGGTTGCAAACGATCCGGTGCACGAATCTCCGGTTTCTCTGCAGGTAGCCTCTCCTTTTGAAGGGGCGTTGCAGGGGAAGATCTCCGTTCCGGAAGGATATGGGGGCGAATACCGCCTGCGGATCATTGACTTGCAGGGACGGGTCAGAGTCGAAGAAATGCGCTCTCTTGGGGTGGGCAACCATTCCCTGAACCTGGAATTGGAAACTTTACCTGCGGGAATCTATTTCCTGGAGCTGTCAGGTGCAGCCGATCAGGCAGCATTCCCCGCTACCGCGCCCATTCTTGCCAAAATTGTTCGGATGCGTTGATTTTTCTATATTCATCATCCAATCAAATCATTTGATCTATGTTGAGAAAATCTCTCATTGCCCTGAGTGTTCTGGTTTTGCTTGCGCTTGGCGCAGGCAATGTGTTCACGCTGAGTGAAATGCCTGAAGACGAATGGAACGAAAATACCCCTGTCTCTGAAGTATTGGCCAAATTTGGCGAGGCTTCGCCCGATCACCGTCCTGCACAAATGGGCGAAGAATGGGTAGAACGGGGCCGGGAATTGATTTTCAACGGGGCGACTACGGGTCCCGATGGGGTGAAGACCCGCCTGCAAAGCCGCTACTTTGCCTGTACCAATTGCCACAATATGACCCAGGAAGACCCGGATCTGCGGGAAAGTGATCCTGAGAAACGTCTTTCTTACGTCAGTGAGCGTGGTTTACCATTTTTACAGGCGACGACCATGTTCGGAACCGTCAACAAGGAATCCTGGTACAACGGCGATTACTACAAGAAATACGGTGACCTGGTCAAGCCTGCCAACAAGAGTTTGAAAGAGGCCATCCAGTTGTGTGCCACGGTTTGTTCCCAGGGACGTTCCTTCAATGAGTGGGAAATGGACGCGGTACTGGCTTATTTCTGGTCGATCGGATACAAGTTGGGTGATTTGGCTTTGTCTGCAGAGGACTATGACAAATTGCGCCAGGCCCAGAGCCGTCGGGGCCCCAATCCTGAAATGGCGACCTGGTTGAAGAGCTTTTACCGTTCCGGTTCTCCCGCGACTTTCCTGGAAGTTCCTGAGGACAAGGAGGAAGGTTATGCCGGAGTCGAGAAAGGCAATCCTGAGAATGGCCGCCTCATTTACGATATCAGTTGCCTGAGCTGCCACAACCAGCAGGGACCGTCGAACTACCTGAAGCTGGACCACGGTGAACTGTCGCTGGGGATGCTGCGGCGGAAGATCACTTCGAAGGGGCATTTGTCGATTTATGAAATCGTACGGCACGGGACCTATGCGGACCACGGGCACCGGGCTTATATGCCGCATTATACCGCGGAGCGGATGAGCAACCAGCAGTTGGAAGACTTGCGGGCCTATGTCGAATTTGGCGATCCTAATTGATCGGATAACTTCATTCTTATTTATTGGTATTGGTGTTTTCTCTGCTGCTTTCCATGCGGTCAAGGGGGAAAAAATAGCATTGGATTGTTTATTTTGCCAACCCACTTTACGGGTATTTAAATCTGGAAGTATGAAAACGATTGGCCAACCCCATTTTGTACTCTTATTCCTTGTCTTGCTCCTCGGTCTGGGATGTGGCAATGGCTACAAGCAGGGAACAGCTCAAAAACTGGGAGAATCATTTTACCTCGCCATCAAGAACAATGACGCTGAGGGTTACCGGTCGCTGTTGTTAACGGAAGATGACTGGGGCTTCTTCTCGGAGAAAGCGGAAATTTTTGAGGTTCGATCGGAAGCTGAGGTCAAGGAAGAATTCATGTTTACGATGGCGGAACTGGACATTAAGGTCGCGGATGCATTTCCCCGGATGCGGAAGAATGCCGAGCAACAAGGGGTAAAATGGGAGGATATCGAATACAAAGGGGTGGATGTAAAGAAGTTGCCCAAGGCGGAGGATGGTTCCCAATTGGCCCGGATCAAAGTCTATTTTACCTCCAATGGGAAGGACTTTGAGATTGACGGGAAGGAATGCGCCCAACTGGAAGGGAAGTGGGTGGGAGTAGAAATGGGACTTGTTCGGGAGTTCATTAAGGAATAGGGCTTTTTCTTTCAGAATCCCACGCTATTTTTGCATAAATGATTCGCAAAATGAAATCTCCCATCCAAATCAAATCCTTCTCTAATCTGTTGCTGGCTCTGGTCATGGTATTGTCCCTGAAGAGCTGTGGGGATGGCAATACGAATGTCAATGAATCCCCGGAAGCGGTCGGAAAAGCGTTTTTTAAGCTGTTGACGGATAATAATGTTGAGGGCCTGAAGGCTTTGTTTCCGGCGGAGGAGGATTGGGAGTCGATGGCGAAGATCACGATGGTGCCCCCGGATAAAATGGATGCTTTCAAGGAAGATTTTGTGCGTCGGATTGAAATGACCCATACGAATGAGGTTTCCCGGTTCAATATTTTGCAGGAGCGGGCCCGTGAGCGGAGCGTGAATTTGAAAGAGGCCGAATTGGGTGAAGTGGTCAAGGTACGGGAATGGACGGAAGAAGGCCTTGAACTGGCGAGTGTAGAGATCCGGTTTTCGGTAGGGGAGGATGAGGAGACGATCTTTCTGGGGAATATCGGGAAGTTGGACCGCGGTTGGTTCATGAACCGGGTCCCGAATTGGAAGCCGGGGGAGTGATTTCGGGAATTATTTGAGGGATTGTTATGCATACTGGTATTGCCGGTTTGGTTTGTCTGGTCAAGCGGTTGTGTTTGTTGGCGTAACCGATTAGGGATTTGAACCGACAGCATAATATCGGCGACCATAACCTTTAAGGGGAATTTAGTATTCTGATTGTGGTCGTCGGTGCAATCAATTGTATGTGCGGATGTACTTGATGTGATCGTCGGTG
Organism: uncultured Bacteroidia bacterium; assembly: GCA_964352215.1. Classification (GTDB taxonomy): domain Bacteria; phylum Bacteroidota; class Bacteroidia; order J057; family JADKCL01; genus CAWUKT01. The sequence continues at coordinate 43,862 of CAYGRE010000040.1, read as the reverse complement.
CAATCAATTGTATGTATTGATGTACCTGATTGTGATCGTCGGTGCAATCAATTGTATGTGCGGATGTACTTGATTGTGGTCGTTGGTAAAACCGGTTGTGTTTGCGGGTGTATCAATTAGGGTTGGCGCCCTAATCAGTTAGGGGAATTGGGTATTCGGATTGTGTTTTGGGGTGTAATTAGTTAGGGTTTCAAATCGACTGGATTGTATGGTCAAACCTATTTGGTTAAGGTCGGGACATTAACTTTTAGGTGCCGTGGGTAAACGGTTACTGCCCTGGAGGTAATTGGTTGGGTTGGGCAGGTTAATAATTTGGGGCTTGAGACATAAATCGATAACCGTTTGCAGGCGCTGGGGGGCATTTCTGAATATTCGGGCTTGTGAGTCGCGTTGAATTCAAGTTGTCGAGCGTGTTTGGGAGAGAATTGGTAGTGTTCAAAAGCCTGGGTGAGACCCTGATGGAAGATTCGAGGATTTTGGGAATTATTTCATCAAATTTCTGTTCAGGATTTTGCAATTCCACCAGACACCCTTATATTTGCAGTCCCTTAATCGCAAGGGCGTTCCTTAAAATAGACAGTAAAAGTGGTTTTAGAGCCACATACTTAAAATACATTGCGGGGTAGAGCAGCCGGTAGCTCGTCGGGCTCATAACCCGGAGGTCGCAGGTTCGAATCCTGTCCCCGCTACTAGAAGCCCAGATTGAAAAGTCTGGGTTTTTTTTATTGATAAAAATCCGATTTTAGTTGTATTGTGATTCAGATTCCGTAGTGTATTATGCAAAAACGAATCCTGAACATTCTTTTTCAGTCATTGATCTTATTTACAGGGGATTACTTGTACAGTTCTTTACCTGGATCGGTAGTTGGAGACACCCTTTTAGGTAAGAAGATTGAAATCGTAGCAAATGAACGCCTTCCAAAGCAATTGGGCAATGTACATGAAGAGCTAAGTAAATATGTTGAGGTTCAAATAGGAATCCAAAGGCGAGACAAGCCCCTTGTCGTTGATAGAATCTACTCGACGATGGAAGGCCAGTTCATCCATATCAGCATGGTCATTCCTGTTGAGGCGTATGACAGTAGAATGGACCGGTTGATAAATCTTGGTGCCAGGTTCAGACACCATGTAGATTTGAAAAACCGTTTTGACATATATGCAACGTTTTCCATTTCAACTCTTGCGGGAGAGGGTTACGCATCCAAGTCCAAACTGAAGTTCTATTTCGGTCAAGGATCGATGGCAAAGGAGATGCTTTGGACAATCGATTTTGAGACCCTCCTAAAAAATGAAGTTCGGAAATCCCTTGAAAACCTAATCCCCCAAATAGAACCTATTGTATCGAAACATCCATTTGTCGAAAATATAATTGTCGGTATTCCAGGTGGGGAATTTGAAAGGATTCCGGAAGGGATTTCTGAATTTAATCTGGGACAGGTCCCTCTCTCCATATTGCCGGAGGAACTGGATACGATTGGAAATTTTTCGATTTCCGGAACATGGTATTTTGAAGCAGACATCCGTCCTTACAATGGGAAATACGGAACCTCAAGGGCAAAATTCTATTTGGATTTGATTGAAGAAGATCATTCAATAAGAGTCAAGGGGGACTTAATGAAGCAAAGAGGATTTTTAAACAAGGAGTATTTCAAGAAAGATATGAAGAGGCTATTGCTAAGGGAGTTACACAAATATGAAATTGGAAAAGTCGGGTGGAGATTGATGCAAGGGAAGGAAGACAGCCCCTATTACTTACAACTTTATGCGGATAATTTTAAAAAGAATGAGTTTTATGAAATCCATCCGCTTGGTAAGAACAAGATGATGATAAGGACTTGGATTCACAAAAGTATACTTGGTAAGCCTGGGTGGCCAATTCCTGATGGAAGCTTGCAATATGTAGATATTGTAGCGGTAAAAAAGAAAGTAGGGATTATCGAATAATCGGCCTTAGACCGACATCGATAGGGGTATAAATTGTTTCATGAAGAACCCCCTCTAAGGAAAATATTTCCAGGTCACTGATCTGGGCCATAGAGCCGCCCTTGAACTTGCGATGCAGTGCACCTGAGTCATTTACAAATACTGAATCCTGGAGCCATTCATTGACATTTCCAAACATGTCACAAAATTTGAAAAAAGGGAAGGACTTGGTACAAACATCCTTGACAGAATTCCTTGCAGAGGTATAGGTCCAGGCAAGTGAATCCATCGCTTGCGGGAAATTTGTGGGGAGGAAGCCTTGATACGTTGGACTGTAAAATGAATCAATTTGTGAGGTGTTTGCCAGAATCGCCTCCCAATCATCCCGGGCAGCAGCGATCCACTCATATTCGTAGGGAATATCAAAGCCAAACCAATCACAATATAAATCGGCCCCTACCCAACTGATTTGCGCAGCCCGCATAGGAGATGCACTTGGTGGCATTCGCCAACCGTTGACCTGAAAAAAAGGGCCGTCTTTGTTTCGCTTAAAAAAGGAGCAAGAATCTTCGATCCATTCGGGATTCAATTGGGCAATATTCAGAAAGAAAGTAATATCCCGATAGGTTAGTTCCGTTTTAGAACACAGGAAAATAGTTGAGGTGTCTCCAGGATTCAATTGAACAGGAATCCACTCTGGGAAGTATTTCGCATCCCATTTTGTAATCTCCTCTGCGAATTGGATTTGAAAGTCATTTGCAATATTGCCGTTGAACTCTCTTACCGTTCTACCAGATAGATAGCTCAATGACTGGTCAGCCAAAAGAGTATCTTTTGCCAGAAGTGCCAGATATGCATATTCACCAAAAAAAAGCCTCCTATTGGTGTCGTTTAGGATCGCTTTATCCGCAAAGGGCAAAAATGGTTTGAAAGTAGGAATGTACTGGTGAAATGACAGTTCACTTACGGCACTAAGTAAATCGAGTTCAATTTCCTGCTGATGGTATCCGAGTTCTTGCAGGTCACGATATTTTGAAAGAACCGTTTTAGTTTCAAAGTCCCACCCCAACATGGATGTTTGGACCTCTTTGTGAAGTAAATCAGCTCGATCTTGTTGTTCCTTTTGATTGTCCCTAAATAAGAAAATTGAGATCAGGAAAGCCGCGAGGAAACCCAGAAGTGTCCCCGCAAAGAGGAACCTTCTTCTCCTTTTTTTCCGGCCCTCGGATTCCCAGAAAGCCAAGCTAATCTTAATGAACTCCTCTTCAAGTGAACTTAGCTTTTGAGTATGAAGTTTACCTGCTTCAATAATTTCAAGATCCGAAATCGAAAAGACACTGTCTTGAGTGTACTCGGCAGGTAAATTTTGCACAAACACCCGATTTGTAAGCAAGCGCCTCGCCATTTGCCCTACCAATACAGATGAATCAAAGCGACTTTTGATCAATGGTGCGAGGGCGTCATGAGAAAGTCTGAACACCGCCTTTTCTGGAGATGAAGCTTCTGCAATCAGGTGGCAGTTGATAAATTCCTGAATCAAAAGCATGATATCATTGATATGCCCGTACCGATTCAAAACCTCCTTTTTGCTTCTATCTTCTGATGTTGAAATTGGAGAGACAAAGAATTCGAGCAGATCGATGGCCAGTCCTCCAGCGACCCAATGCCGTTGTTTATGGGATAGTATGTCAAGCCGTTCTTCAATGAAATCATCAAGTATGTGGCCATTCTTTTCAAATTGTTTTTGGAAAAGTTCCAAAGAAAAGTGAGGTGGCCATTTTCCATTTAGGGTACTCTCGTCCCAAAGCTTGGATAAAATCACCTGTAAGGTGGGGGCGACCGGGGAGTCCGTATCACTGGAAACGAGGTAGGTAATTTCCTCCACCAGGTTTCGGTCAATTTTTAACTCATATTTGAGCTGAGCACTTTTCGAAATATTAATCCCTTCAATCACCTCCCTAACTTCCGGTGGCGCCAAAGGTTCCAGGTAGAATTTCTTGAATCCAATTTCCTGACGGTCTAACAAGGCATCAAACTCCGCAAAGTATTCCTTACGAAATGATATCAGGATTCTATCATCTTCTCGGCTTTCTAAAACCATTTGGGTAAAGCGAAGCACCTTGGATAAAACGCGCTCGGGATCATTGATGCTGGGATCAAAAACAACTTCTGCCTGGTCAATTACCCAAATCGCGGGAGTATTTAGCTTTTGCAATTCGATCTCGTCCAAGACACTGCTTTCCTTTGAAAGCCGGAAATAAAGTGGTTTCCAATTCTTCTCAAGCCTCGGTAGGACCCCCGCAGTTAAAAAGGAACTTTTTCCAACTCCCGATTGACCATAAATGAGCAATACTTTTTCTGACAATGGCGAGAATAAATAATCGATCAACTTCGCGACTGCTTTCCCTCTTCCAAAGAATATCCTGGCATCTTCTCTTTTGTAGTATTGTAAATATTTGAATGGTTTATTGGGTAGTTGAATGTCCTCGGGCAGAGAGTCAAAGACGGTTTTTTGTTCAAGGTCGTGACTTGTGTAATCTCTTTGCTTCATTACCCGAATGAAGTCGGCCCAGTCGCTGTAACCCAGATATTGGACCAACAGTTCTCTGGTGTCCATTCGGGGAAAATAATCCTTAGGAGGGGTTTCCAGCAGCAGTACTCTACGAATTGTATTTCTGCTCACATTTGTTTTCACGGTCAAGTCAAGAACCATCTGGTTTTCAACTTTCCCATTTTTGCTACCAGATACACTTTTTAACAATTCAGTTCGCAGAAGGGCCAATTGAACCTCGCGGTCATCAAAATCTTGCATTTTCTATTTGGGGAATGAAAGATCATTTAAGGTAAGGAAAAGGGCCAAAATTTCAAATTAGAGGCAAATCCAGGAAGTGGGTCAGGTTTGGGTAGGGCTTGGGTCCATTTTCCTACAGGCTTTCTATCACCTTTACCAGGACAAACGACAGCGCTGTCAATTCATGTTTTACCCGCACCCATCCAGCCCTTGGCCGATGGCTGGATGGTGTGCTCAATTGAATTGATCATGTTATTATTTCTGAAAACACATTTAGTTGCCTTTCTCTGCCTGGCTTTTGCAGTGTGGAATCCCAACCCAATGACCCCAATGGAAACCTATACGGTTTTCAACTTTGATTGTGGGGAAGGTCCGGAAGTTACCGTGTCGGGGGAAATTATCTCTATCTCAACCCATAACGCTGAAATCACCTCCATAGAAGAGGTGGATGACCATACTGTGATCAGCTATCACTGTCTGGAAAGCACATTGGAAGGGGGGATCACGATAATTGCGGTGGAGGACATTGGATTCTAGAGTGGTTGTTTTAGGGCCGGGAAATTCCCCGGCCCTAATTATTTTAACAATCCTCGAAAGAAGCTTTTTTCGGGAATTTGGACTTCGTTGATTGCCCGGTAAATAGAAGAAGTATGGTCGGAGGAGTCCATTTGATCAAGCAAATCTAAAAAAGTGGTATATATCATCCTTCGATCGTCTGGGAAGTCACTCCACTTTTTCAATAAACTTCTTAGTGCTTTCTTTTCTTTTTCCTGCTCAAGATTAGGATGAAGATACTTGTAGGAAAGCTTAATGACCATCCATCTTCTTTGGGCTTCCCAAATAGGGTTATCGGATCTAAATCCGTCGAGAATTAACCTGGCATGCTCATTATTCCCAATTGCCATTGCGATAGAAGCCCTTGCAATTCCAGAGCAATGCCTTTGATGATCGGGTGGAACCTTTTCAATATTGTTCTCTATAAATTGGGTCACCTTGTTTACTTGAATATGATTGGAAGCTCTTAGATGGTACTGGACATAATTAAAAAAATGGCTTGTCCGGATGGTACCTTCATGCACTAAGAGCCCTTTATGATTAGCTGTTTCGTACAGTTTTGCCGCCACATCAAACAGACCTTCATTCCCGAACTTAATTTCCCTGTTGGTGATATTAAACGCATACACAAACAGGCTTTGCCATTCCAGTTTATTCAATTGGTGGCCTGTATCTGGATCTTTTTGATCAATGAATTCCCAATGAGGAACTTCCTCCAAAAAGGAAACAATTTTAAAAAGTGATTCTGAATTGACGTCATCTAATTTCGATAGCATCTTGAGTAAAGCAATGTGCACTTGGATCACTGGATTGGATGGGAATAGAGAATCCGCAAGGTCAATTAAATGAGCATAAGAGACGTTGGTTGCGCCCCTCTTTCCTTCAAGCTGTTGAAGGTTTGCAGAATGTAAAAGGACTTGTAACCAATTTTTACAACTCCAAAAATTCCAGGAGGATGTGACTTGTTTCCAAAGCCCGCTCCCTCCCACCTTTCTTGAAATATTGTGCTCTAAAACTGAAAGGAAGTACTTCTCATAATGGATATCTTGTTCCTCCGAAGTTGCTGAACTTTGCTCGCTCTTTAATCTGCTGAGTCTTTTTGTTGCTTGTTCTGGCCAATTGATTTTTTCAAGTCCGAGAATCTTCTTCACCTGAAAAGTGAATTGGTCATTTTCAAACTCTTGGTAAGCCAGAAACTGTTCTAATTTTTCCTGGAGTCGAGACAGAAGAACCCTGAAGTATCCGTATCCCTCTGAAAAAGGTTTTTGTGGTCCAACTACTTTTTGCCAGATAGCCTCTTCAGACAACTTCTTCTTTTTCAATTCTTCCAGAATGGATTCGAATAAGACAATCGATTTAGGATCTTTTCCAAAATAGGGGGAGGCCAGGAACCTAAGTGCTTGAGCCGACCTTTTCTGACGGTCTATTAATTGAACCAGGATCACACAGTCCTTGTGATATAAATTGTCTGACATTTTTGTAACAACAAAAGTGAATAATGGCGGATGGGGTCCTCCTATACAGCCTTTTTTAAATATAAGCATTTGTGATTTGATACAAACCGTACCTGCCGATGTAATTGGTGACTGAAATCTCTAACTAGACACCAAATACATAAAATACTCCAATGAATATGAAATCGATTTTCTTCGGCATGCTAGGTCTGTGCCTATTGGGTTTTGTAATGGGATCACAGAGGCTATATGCACAAAAAACCGTTTCTCCAGCTGGTGGAAACGCTACGGCGGGAGGGGCTTCCATAAGCTATACAGTTGGGCAGATTGATTATGTGGTTAACTACGATACAAGTTATTCCAGTTGGCAAGGGGTTCAGCAACCTTATGAAATATCAGGCCAAATCGTAGGTGTTGACCAAGAGCAATTTGACCTTGATTGCAAAGTCTATCCCAATCCTGTCTTAGACCATTTAATACTTGAGATTGAGGGTGCTGGATTAGAGGGGTTCTCATACCAGATATTGGGGTTGAACGGGAAGGCGATCTTATCCGGGGAGGTTGAAACTTTTCGCACCGTAATACATGCCGAAAATCTTGCCGTTGGAGCTTATCTGCTAAGACTGTCTCTCGGCCAGGCCACAATTAGAACTTTCAAAATCATCAAATCATGAGAAGACTATTAATCATACTATTGGCTGTTCAGGCTTGGGGAATTGTGGTTTCTCAGTCTCCGGAAGCGATGAGCTTTCAGACCGTTATTCGAGATTCGAATAGTATCTTGGTTCATAATACACAGGTGGGTATTCAAATCAGTGTTCTGCAAGGGAGTATAAATGGCTCAGCCTCATATATTGAAAGACATTCCCCTACGACCAATGACAATGGGTTAGCAACCCTGGAAATTGGGAATGGAACGGTTCAAGTCGGAAGCTTTTCAGGTATCGATTGGAGTAATGGGCCTTATTTTTTGAAGACAGATATCGACTTGACCGGAAATAACATCTATTCAATATCTGGGGCAAGCCAATTATTGAGTGTTCCGTATGCACTTTTCGCGAAAGAAGTGGCCAACAAAAATGATTCAGATGCTGACCCAACCAATGAATTACAAACATTGATGTTGATTGGTGACACCCTGGTTCTGACTCAAGGAAATCAAGTGGTCATACCCAATGGAGACAATTGGACTTCCTCGGGAAATCAAACTTATAATAGCACCCCTGGTCAAGTCGGAATCAATACAACTAATCCATCCGCAGACTTGGATGTCAATGGAATGGTCAGGGTTCGGTCCCTGACACCTAATGGATTGGTTTGGGCTGATTCAAGCGGAAATTTAACTTCAGTTGGAAGTGGTGGTAAATTTGAATCCTTGGTAGGGCAAGGTGCAAATGTTGAACCGATCTGGGCAGATAGTACCGTCTACGCAACAACGGGCAATAGTGATTCGGGTAGTTCCTCTTTATCCAGAAATTCTTGGGTGCCGGGGAACAAATCATTGTTGGTCCCAGAGGATGGAACTTACCTAATTATTTTCAATGCCCGCCTCCATGCCCTTAGCACTGATGACCAATATTGGAAAACAAGAATTCAAAATGTAACAAGTTCTAATTCATTGGGGACATTCTTTGGAATGACAAAATTTAGTGCTCCTTTAAATGGGGATGTTACAACTACAGGCACCTTGATCGACCACTTACAAAAAAATGACGAATTGCGAATTGAATATTACGTTTTAGGAAGTGGAACAAGCCCCTTTTTTATGGGGGACCTTAATGGAATTCAAGCAATTCATTTAGTTAGGATAGGGAAGTAGTGTTTCCCTGAATGGTCATAACTGTTCATAAGTCCGCATCAGAAGCCTTTTTCTTCAGGGAAACTTTAAGGCAATTCATCTTTAATATTTTCAAAATCATCAAATCACATAACTTATGAGAAGGATAATCATTTTTATATTAGCCATCCAGACTTGGGGAATCATTTTAAGCCAGGCACCGGAAAAAATGAGTTTTCAAGCCGTTATTCGAGATTCGAATAGTGCCTTGGTTCAGAATACCCAGGTGGGAATTCAGATCAGTATCCTGCAAGGGACTGTGAATGGCTCAGCCTCCTATATTGAACAGCATTCCCTTACTACCAATGGCAATGGGTTAGCAACCTTGGAAATTGGGAATGGTACGAGCAGTATTGGGAGCTTTTCAAGTATTGATTGGAGCAATGGTCCCTACTTCTTGAAAACAGAAACCGATCTGACTGGTGGGATGAACTACACGATTTCCGGGACAAGCCAGTTGCTGAGTGTGCCTTATGCTTTGCATGCGGCTACTGCGGGAAGCACCAATGAGACGGATCCTGTATTTGGGTCTTCAATAGCATCGGGGATTACAGGTGCGGATACTGCGAACTGGAACAATAAACTGTCCTCAGAAGTGGATGGATCCGTTACAAATGAAATTCAACACCTAAGCATCAGTAACGATACCATAACCCTTGACAACAATGGAGGATCGATAGTTCTTCCAGGGAACAATGCTTATCAAACTCAGCCGATTGGTCGCGGACCACTTCCGATTGGGGCAACTTGCACTGATTCTGTTCCTTACATTGCCGATAGTGTTTACCTTGATAAGGGTATTTATATGTATATGCTTTATAGTTGTGGTGGGCAAATTAACCAGACAGGATATGGATTTGACATTGACCATTATTGGTCTTCTGCTTCAGGCGATGCCAGCGGTACGTTTCACGACTTTATTCCTCTTCAATGCGGACACTACTATACTGGAGTAATTAGGGTTATTTCTCCAGGTCAAGTTTCCATAAGATATTCAAGTCACGGAGGAAGTTCATTTTTGGTTACAGGGGGCAATGTTGAATTTGTTGAATACTGGAAAATATCACAATGAACATTTTTAGATTAGTATCTACAATAATCATTCTTCTTGTTTTCAAAATCCTTGCTTTTCCTCAGAACGTAGGAATCGGCACCCCATCCCCAATCGACAAGCTTCATGTGAATGGAAACATTAGGTTGGGTGTGGTGAATCCTATTGGCTTTGGAAATGGAGGCAACCAATATGGTGATCGACTATTTTTCAGCGGAGGACCAGCTTACAATGTTTATGGCTCTGAAAATTCGGACCCACTTTGGATTGCTCGTTACAACGCAACGAATGATATCTCCGAATTAAGATTCTGTATTGGGGATAATTATGGTCCTCCATACAGTGAAATTGATGTTTTTTCTGTAGGAAGCCTTCTTCAAGGATTGGGCAACAATACCTACTATGGACATTTGGAGCTTACCTCTGGGAGCCAAAACTCAATTGAAGAGCCAATGCTTTCCCTGGGATCCAGAACGGCTTTTCATGACAAGCAGTATTCGGGAGGGTTGGTCATTACCAAAAGTCCCGATAACAGTGGGCAGTATATCAATTTAATAAGAGCTGGTAATTTGGCTTGGTCACTTGGGACCATTTACAATACGAATACATTTGCGATAGGAACCGGGCAGATAAACAATTCAAATTTTTCCAATCCCCAGTTATCAATAAAGCCTACAGGCGAATCTGGGTTTGGGGTTTCTAATCCGATCTACAGAATCGAAGCTCCTAACATAAACGGTAATCTTGGGAAAGGGAGGGCAAATGCTTGGGATACGTATTCTGACGGTCGGTTTAAAACCAATCTGTCCCTTCTGTCAGGTAGCTTAGAAAGGGTGATGTCTCTTCAACCAGTTTTTTACCAATGGATCGAGAACGACCGGGATTCGGATGGAAAAATTTTCTCTTCTTCCAATGTCCTTCCAGGTCAAGAGGCTGGATTTATTGCTCAAGATTTATATAAAGTCTTTCCCCATGCAGTGCATAAGCCAACCGATGAGTCCAGAGATTACTGGTCAATTGACTATTCAAAACTAACAGTTTTACTATCAGCTGCTATCCAAGAGCAAGAAAAGAAAATCCAACAACTCGAGATGAGAATAAAAGAGCTTGAAAATATGATGACCATTAAAAATTAATCAAATGAAAAAGTTAAATATTCTGACCCTGCTTCTAATACTCTCTCCATTTTATGGGCTCTCACAACAGGTATATGTTTCGATTGACTATGTCGATGGTGGAGCAGAAGCCGTTGGGCTAATGAGGTATTATCACCCGGGAGTTGGAGATCATTTTTATACCACAAATGGACAGGAGCTATCAGAGAATGACCTTGGATACAAATTTGAAAGCATTATGGGTTTCGTGTTCATTTCTCAACAAAAAGGTACTTGCTCCTTGTATAGGTACTACAACCCAGGATCAAAGGATCATTTCTATACCACGAATTTCCAGGAACTGGGAAATGGAGGAGGAGGGTATACTTATGAAGGGATAATAGGATATCTATATCCCGAGGCACAAGGTGGGACAATTCCATTGTACCGGTATTTCAACAAGGATAATGGGGATCATTTTTACACCACAAATTTTAATGAATTGGGAAAAGGAAGGCAGGGTTACGTTTATGAAGGGATCGCAGGATATGTCCTCAATTACTAAGCCAACCAAAAGATAGATTTATGGATGAAAATAAAACAATGGCCCTGCTTGAAAAAGCCTCAAGGTCGGCAACCAGAAACCGTTTCATCGTTATTGTTCTTGTAGCTTCCAGTGTATTGGGGTTCATGAGTTTCTGGAATTCAAGGAGCGACTCTTGGTTGAGACTTCGGCTTGAGAAATACAAGTCTGTAAGAGAGTTTGACTACCTGTCGCTTGAGAAGGAAGGGGCTTTAATAGGAGATAAAGAAAAAGAGGATTTCCAGGAGTTAAAGTCCTTTTTAAAGGAACAGGATATTGAGCGTGGTGATGATTTTATTGTCGATAGTAAAATTGGTGACTTGGAAGATTCTTGGGTGGAAAATTTCCTTTTGGTTAGGATTCCATTTTTTGGTGTTTCATTTGATATCAACGATTTGGGAGTAATTGGGGGGTTTGCAATGTCAATTGTGGTTTTCCTGCTTTTTTTAGGATTGTCGAGGGAGAAAAGCAATCTCGATTTTGTTTTCAACCATATCAGGGAGTGTTATCCATCAGAGAAACAGACATTCTTTTTTAACTATCTGGCGATGTCACAAATTTTAACCATTCCTCCTATAGGATCAATAAAAAAGTGGGTTACCATTTCAGCTAAGATATTCTACTTCCTCCCCGTCTTTGTTTACAGTCTTATTTGGGTACATGACCTCTACTCATTGAAGAAAGGCTTGGAAATTAGTACTACAAATACAGCGGTTTCGACCTCGGTGAGTTCGCTCTTTCTATTACTGATTGTTTTCTTTTCTTATTCATGTTTCAGCTTATCAATTGATATTGATAGATCATGGAGTATTCGGGATGGAGAGGGTAATTGAAGAGAGTGCCCATGATTATGTGTAAATCCTCACTTCCCCAATCCCCGGCCAACAGGATCGAACAAAACTCTGCTACCCCTGTTAGAAGCCAGATTGAAAAGTCTGGTTTTTTTTATAGGGTGAAATGTGGGTTTTTTCTCTCTCACCTTCCCCAAGAATTCCATTTTACCAGCGAATCGTTTCTGCTCATCAGGCGCAAACTTGCAGATGGGAACCTTCAGCTTTGATAGCCTTGCTCTCAACACCCCCCACCTATCAAGTAGAACCGTTTCAATGCTTTACTAGCAATGAAGACAGTAAAAATCTACAAAGTTGCGCCTCCTCACCCTCAAAGTTGAGGGTAAAGAGGCGCAAGACTTAGGGGTAGTAACCCGCAGATCCGAGGGTATTGACCCGCAAGACTGAGGGTCATGACCCGCAAATTTGCAGGGTAATACCCTCAGGAATGATGGTATTGTTATCATATTCCATGGACTCGGTAACGGAAAGCTGCGGCACCACAGTCGCAGCCTTTGAAGGGGGTAAGGTTCATGCCTCCGGGTTGATGGCCGCGACCGTTTAGGGCAATACTATCAGGAGAAATGGTAAATCTTCGAACATCTGCGACCTAGTAAGAGAACGCTTGCATGGGTAAACTGAATTTATTTTTCCATATCTCAAAGGCCTGGACAAGACTCCTCCTCTTCTATTAGAAGCCCGGATTGAAAGGCCAGGGCTTTCTTTACGAGGTGAATTGTGGGTTTTTTGGATGGAACAAACTTCCATCCCCATCCCGGATATTTTTTCTTTTGTCCGATAAGAAACCATTTATTGCCAATCGAAACACCTGATTGTTTTTCCATGATCTTCAGAGCCCAAAGGCTTTCCAGTATCGTATGTCAAATATTTTGAACCCATGAGTATTGCTCACATTTACCTGTTCCTGCTGATCTTGTTCGGAACAGGAACCCAAGGACTACTTGGCCAAAAGACCGTATCGCCTTCCGGTGGTGATGCTTCAAACGGAGGTGCATCCATCAGTTATACAGTTGGACAGATCGACTACTTTGTCGATTCCGGGCTGACGGGTAGCTCCTCCCAAGGAGTACAACAACCCTGGGAAATATCGGTCGTGACAGAGATTGACCAGGAATTGAACGATCTGGACTGTCGTGTTTATCCCAACCCTACCTCGGATCGGTTGATTCTTGAGACGGAGGCGTTGGGGGTAGAACCGGTATCCTATCAACTTGTGGGAGTCGAGGGAAATCTGCTCTCATCCGGGCTAGTGGAAAATACCCGATTTGTCATTCCTGTCGAAAACCTGCCTACGGGAAGTTACTTCCTCAAAGTGACTCAAGGCCATACACCCATTAAAACCTTCAAAATCATTAAAACACACTAAGCCATGAAAAAAATATTCATTTTGCTGTTAGCGGTCCAGGCCTGGGGGCTTGTAGTTTGTCAGTCACCTGAAGCGATGAGCTTTCAGGCCGTCATTCGGGATGCCAATAGTGCTTTGGTTCAGAATACCCAGGTGGGCATCCAGATCAGTGTCCTGCAAGGGAGCGTGAATGGCCTGGCCTCGTATATCGAAAGGCATTTTCCGACGACCAATGACAATGGGTTGGCAACATTGGAGATTGGAAATGGGGCGGCGATTACGGGTAACTTTGCAAGCATTGACTGGAGCAATGGACCCTACTTTTTGAAAACTGAAACTGATCTGAATGGTGGGACGAGCTACACGATTTCTGGAACAAGTCAGTTGTTGAGTGTGCCTTATGCATTGCATGCGGCGACTGCTGAGAGTGCCAATGAGACGGATCCGGTATTTGGGGCATCTGTTGCTGGTGGCATAACCGGAGCTGATACGGCTAATTGGAACAATGATTTGGTGGATGATGCGGATGCAGATCCGGGAAATGAGATTCAAACCCTCAGCCACAACAATGACACCCTTTCAATAAGCGGCGGAAATTTTGTCCTGCTCCCCCAAGATCAAGATTGGAGTAAATCGGGAAATGCGGTCTTCAATGTCAATGACAGTATTGGAATTGGCACCTCTACTCCATTGACCAATTTAGATGTTGCAGGGGGATTCCGCTTTGATGATGGAAATCAAATGGAGGGAAGGGTATTGGTTTCAGATAGTTTAGGGTTTGCCCGGTGGGATACGCTTATGAATCCTGAAACATTTAGTGTTACCAATCCAAGTTGGGGGGTAGCCGGTCCTGGTTATGGGGACAATATTTATTGTAGCGTTACCCTAACTCTTACGAAAAAATCATTGGTTTTCACTAATGCTAATGGACATGCCCATATCAATACTGTGTCAAATGTAATTGCGGGAATAGTCTATCCTGGTGAAACTTTGCATACCACTGCTCCTAGAGTATTCAACGATTTAAAAGATGCCGTTTTGGGAGGAGCCTACACTAACATGGCTTATCCAATGAGTACAAGTAGAGTAAAGATTCTTCCTCCTGGAACACATACGATTAGTTTGAGGTTTGGGTCTTTCTTGGGCAATACAAGTGGAACAGTTTCATTTAGTGGTGGATCACTTACTGGTTATGTAATTCCTTTTAATTGATCTCTTACTTTCTGGAAAGCGTTTAGATCTTCGAGGGCGGTTGGATCGATGATTATCCCTATGATTGGTCCATTCTCAATGGCTGATCTAGAATAAATGGCGAGGAAGGAACAGCCAAGCAATTCACCTGCAATTGCAAGATGATCTGTCCTCCAGGAAGACTCGTTGAGCATCCTGGAAAGGGTGCTTGGCGACACACCAAGGTGCTCTGAGAGTGTGGCCTGGGTGATTTCCTGCTTGGCCATCTGAGCGCGAACCCGTTCACCGTCATGAATCTTAGGCGTTTTCATTTCCTACGGATGGTTTGGCCTCCCTTTGGCAATCCTTTACCCTCCTGGCTTCGAATGTGCACCCAACTACTCTCATCCGGGACGGGTTCTCCATCCCCAATTGAGATCGCTGCCTTTTGATGCACTTTGACTCCTACGCTGTTAAATACCATAATCTTGTCCTGGTTTGGAGCAAATTGATCCGACCATAAAAACGGAGGCGGAACTGCGGCGGCCCACCTGGTGGGAACGACTTCCAAATGCAGCCCCGTCCTCCTTGAACGATCCTGGGAGAATAGGATCACTTAAAATATACAACCAAGCAGCAGACCGGGATCGGCCTGAAAAGAACGGGAACTAGAATGTGGTTCTTCATCTCACTGGCCTTTTGGATGGTTCAGGTCAGTGTGCAAACCGAGTGGACTCAACACCTTGTCTCAATATCAATTAGCGAAGGATGGACCGATTGATCCTTTCCACCTTTGGATTGCCTTACGAAAGTAGTGGCGGGATGGAAAAGGGCAAAACCACTTTTGTAGAACCTATAGAAAGTAGTACATTTCAATTTGTATCACAGTCTGGAAAAATTGTATTCTTGTTAGATTAATTGACAGCAGAAGAGCTATATCACCTAATTCATGGCCTTCCCCCTGAAGAAAAGGCAAAGGTTTCTCGTTTTCTTGCCTTGATTTCGGGTGGAGGAAAGCCTGCCTACTCAGTGCTGTTTGAAAAGCTGAGTGGGAGACCAGAATGGAACTCAATTGTTGAGAAAGACCTAAGAAAAGGGTATTTCGAAAAGCCGGACACTTATTATCAAACTAGAGAAATTCTACTGGACAAAATTATTTCAGCTCTCTCTGATCCTATTGGAGATATTCCAAAGAAAAGATACATAACCAAGTCAGTTGAATTGAACGCCATTCACTTAGCAAAGAAGGTTATGATGGCGGCTATTGAAAATGCAATGATTGCAGAGGAATTCTTCGAAGCTCTTCAATATCTACGTCTTAATCAGGAAGTATATGAGCTAAATGGAATCATGCTTTTCGATGACCAGGAGAGCGCTCTGATGCGAAAAGTTAAGGCTGCCTGTGAAGCCGATATTTTCCTCGCAGAATGGTATGAGAAGGTAAAAGGCTTTCTACAATATGATTTCTCCGAATGGGACCGTATTGCACGAGAGGTTGAAGGAGGAGTAAATGGGATTGTAGTTCATTCAAGGAGGCAAGAATTTCAAAAAGAGAGGATTCGGTCAAGAGCCTTATTTTTCAAAGGTGAATATCGAAAAGCTCTTATTAATCAGCAGGAGTTGATCTTGAGATTCAAGGAAGAGGAGATTCCGGTTGGTTTATGGATTCAGGAAATTTCGCTGTTAATCCAGCTTTACGGAGACAATAACCAAGGTGATAAAGCTACATATTGGACTCTTCAATTAGGAAAGTTACCTATATCAACTCCTCGGGATAGCATCTTCCTGAAAAGGATGTGGGTTAAGAATGCTGTTTTAATTTCTGACCGATTCTATAGATATGATCTAAGCAAGATGGCTATTCAAATGATCGAATCCCATCCGGGTTTAATCAAAACAGGGGCTCAGGCGACCGCCCTTCATTCCGGGGTTCTGGTTGCCTTTGCAAATGAAGAATTCTCACATGCTCTTGAGTTAATTGGAAGAATAAAACGCATTCCCAAAAAGAACAGAGCACATATTACCTGGCAACCATATATCCTAAAGGTTATTATTCTTCATGCTATGGGAGAGGATCTTGAAGCTGCGTTAAAATCTGCGAAGAGGTTCTTAGAGAAACAGAAGAGGCAGTTTCCGTGGTATTTATTGAGAATCGTAAAAGAATTGCATAAATCCTCCCTTCCCATTTCTCAGCCTATGGTTGAACAATGGATGAACGAGTTGGGAGAATTATTAACGGATCCAGATGAGCTGGGGTGCTCCTGTTATTTTGATGCACCTTTATGGCTTCAATCTCACCTAAGCGGAAAGTCTATGGCACTGGAATCCAAAAATTTGCTTCAACCTGGTACTCAGCCCCGGAATGCGGTTGGGTTTATTTAAAATTCAGTGGCAATAATGATGATCCCCATACCACCCTCAGCCGAAGTCTGAAGCGTAACCTCATACCCGGAAATGACCTTTTCGATACTGAGGATACCACTTTCATATTGATTGCGGACAGCAGAATATGACAATCCAGTTTGATCAACTACCTGGTTGATGACCCATTCCAAAGTAACGTCATCTATCTCTCCTTGAGCCAATTCAGTTGTGACCGTAGAGGTTTGGTTCGTTTCGGCACATACCTTTCCTGGAAAGGCGGCGCACAGCGCAACCAACGCAACAAATACTGTTTTTCGCATGATAAACTAATTAATATTGAGACAGCCTAAATATACGATTTTGTACAGTGGAGAAACCTATGGTGGTGGTTGTCTGTCTTCCCCTTCCAAGCTGCTTAAACCGGCCAATGTGGTTATCAATTGTTCCAGGTCGGAGGTGGCAATCTAAAATGGGATGCTACTATGAGAACTTAACCCGGTGCAAATTTGAATGAAATTATGGGGCTTTCTTTCAGATATGACCATCCTGAATCCCGGTTCTTTCGTTTGTTGCAAGTCATCCCCCAAATATGAAATTCCCCTCCAATCACCATTTGCAGGCCGTATCATGTCCTGTTACATTTGTCAGACAACAGGACTCAACACCCTTCTTCAGCGAATATTGAGGCGAGACACTGACCTTTCACCGGACCTTTTCACCTATCGGTTGCGCATTGGTAAAACCCATAAAGCAAAAACGATGATTGTTCCAAAACCACACATCGGCCAGTTGGTCGAACAAAGGATCATTGAGACAGGCATGACCAAAGCGGAATTTGGTCGCCGCATGAATACGAGTCGACAGAATGTGAATACGATGCTTCGGAAAGAGAACTGGACGGTGGATTTGATTGCCGATGCCAGTCGGGTGTTAAAGAAGAATTTCTTTTTGGTATTTCTGCCGGAAAGGTTGCGTCAGGAGGAAGAGAAGGATATTCGCGTAAAACGAAGAATTAGGGTTTGGGTGGAAATGGATCGGCAGGAGGATTTTGAGGCATTTTTGAGGTGGTGGGATGGGAGGGATCAATGAATTTTAAAAAACAGTAGCTGGGGCCAAATGGAAATGTAAAAGACCATTGGACCCTGTTTCAATTCCCCCCAAGCAACACAATAAGAGACAATTGCCCCCCAAAAGCCAATGGCACTTCTTCTGTATATTCCAACCGTGAAAACGAAACCGGAAAATACCTCAGTAAAGGTTGCCCTTTCAATCCCAACCTCTCGGTCATCGACCAGGAAATTTCCAGTCCTCCTGTATAAGCGCCGACCGCCATTCGGAAATCACCACCCAGCTGATCCGATCGATTTTCCCCATTCGTAAACCGGGTGTCATCTTTGTGCCGGGCCAAGATGAATAGATTCAATCCGAGAATAACGCCTCCTTCGAAATCGCCCTTTTGAAAGACCCTTCGGTATCCCTGCACCTCTAATTGCAAATACTGTTGCCGGATCAAGGAGAAGTCTGGGATGTAGGGATCCGGGCTGGCCAGGAACTGGAAATCAACCTCGTAACTGAGGGGGCGAACAATTAGGTTTGCACTTCCTCCCCAACCACGTGCTCCACCCACCCCAAGCCCGATGCCAAAGTGAATCGGCAAACCCTTCACCGTGGTCAGATGGCCAAATTCGGAATGAACAGATTTGAACAAAGGGAAGGGGGAGGACAGCAGCGGTTGAATGCTTACCTGAGCTCCCTCTTTCGCAAAAATGTGCCCCTGTGCACCCAGGTGCAGATTTAACCCCACTGTCAGGTAAATAAAGACCGAAAGGAACAGGTGTTTCATCACGCCAATTTAATGAAATATGTGGAACCCGATTATGGTCAGCACCCTCATTATTTACCGGTCAAACCCGCTCCTTTGAGCGAAGGCTGGGGCAAGGGTTGAGGGTCCAAAGGGGAATTACCCGAGCTGCGACACCGACAAGAATGACGGTCGAGACCCTAATTGTTCCACACTCCGAACCCGCATGAATGAGGGTCAAACCGATGGAACCTTTACGGTTAGCACCCTCAAATCTGAGGGTGCTGACCGTAATACATGCCTCCAATCAGCCTGCGCCACCCACGCAAACATGGTGGGAATCTGAGGGTATCAACCGTAATTGAATTAGGGTCCGGACCGTCAAATATGACACTCGGAAGTAGCTCCCTGTTCTCCCGGAGACCCTCAATCCCGCAGCTCGGTACCGGAATACATTTCCCCTCGGGACTGTCGAACCGAGACACTTGCTACCGTCACCTTGCCGCCGACCTTGGTTCGACCTATTCCCCTCCACCCTATAAAGAGAGACACCTCAGACCCTAATCATTGAACCGTGATTTTTTTGACACCAACCTGACCTTCGCTGGAAAGGATCAACAGGTAAACCCCGGCTGGCAGGGATGTATTTACTTCGATCTGCTGCTCTCCTGCGTTCAACTCCTGGTGAGATTCCCAGACAACCTGCCCCCTTTGACTCATCAGTTTTAAAGCCAACTCCTGACTTGCAAACAGTTCAAAAGTCACCCGAAAGGTACCTCTGGAGGGCTGGGGAAATACCTCTAAGGAAAGACCTGCTGCCAATCCGGGAAACACCTGGGTACCCGTCCCAAATTCATACGCACCGAGATCCGGCATGCTGTTTTGAACCCGGGGTTGTTCATCCAGGTCGATGGGCAGGTCCTCACTGGTATTACCATCCCCATCAATATCACCGGAATCATTTGGAATCCAGGCGCTATTTCCGGCATCGATGGCAGGGGACCCGACACCCAGGCGAAGGTCGTCATCCGCAGTTCCCACAATATTGTCTGACCCATCAGGATCAATGAACAAGGGGTCCAGGGTTAGGATACTGGTACCCGGATACCCATTTTCTACAATACAATTGCTGGGAACAATAGTATCTCCCATTCCTCCCTCAAGAAAATTGGGGGCGGTAATTCCGGCTGAAGATTGCCAGAAGATGGAATTGTAAATATTGGCGCTCCCATTCCCGACGGTTGCGATATCCCCGCCCGCGGTGGAGGCATAGTTGCCATAAAATGAAGAATTGTACAACCAAGTTTCGTGGGTACTGACAGGAGATACTCCCCCACTCAGGTAAAGTCCTCCCCCAAATTGTGCCGAATTTCCGATGGCGATACAATTCATCATATAAAGCGTTCCGTCTGAAATGGTGGCAACACCTCCATATTGACGGGCCCTGTTCCCATAAAATGCGCAATTGACTAAGACCACGTCATCCAGAACAAAATTCATGGCCGCTCCCTGGTCTGCGAGGTTGTTCAGAAAAATACAATTGGCGATCACTACCACAGATCCTGCATTGGATGCCCTGAATCCGCCGCCAGCGTTTATACTGCTGCCGCCATTCCCATCACGGATCACAAACCCATCCAGCCTGATCGCTTGACTGGTAGGGGGGCCAACGACGACCGAAATTGTATTGTCTATGGTGTCATTTTGAACCCCAATGTCTCCGGACAGGACCGTAAGGTGTTGACGCCAATTCCGATCGGCCAGGCTCGACTCGGTCCCGTTGAAACCACCGTACATATCCACCCCCTGGACCATCTGAAATGAAATATTCCGGTCGGTTGAGGTTGTCGGATAATAGGTTCCTTCCGCAACCCAAATCACATCCCCGATAACAGCGGTCGTTAGTGCCCCCTGCAAGTCTGTAAATGCATCCCCCCAACTGGAGCCATTGTTTGCACCATTTGCGCTTTGATCAACATAAATGGTGGCACCAAAGGATAAGTTACAACATGAGAGCAGGGCCAGAATTAGAAAATAGGTCTTCCACATAATAAATAGGATGTCGTAAAATGATTTATGGTTTTCACAACGAAGTTACAAATCAGCGCTCCCGAATAAAATTTTTGCCCAAAAACCCATCACAACCCCAAAAACCCTTCCCCACCAATAAAACCCTTCCCCACCAATAAAATCTCCGCCCCCCAAAAGGGAAGAATTCAGAAATCCATATCCTGCATTTCCCGGTCTCTTCGCCACCAGGCCAAATCATAGAACCACACAGCACCCCCTCACCCCGGAAAGATCGCCCGAACCTGTCCTGAATGACCACATTTCTCCCTCCTAGTTTTGGGCTTCAATGATAATTAAAGTACCAAAATATCTAACAATCAAATTATGAAACGATTATCCCTCCTCATGGGTGTGGTCCTGTTTTGCCTCTATGGCTTTGCACAAAATCCAGCCTGGACCCTGCCCGACAAGTACATCAATTTCATCTCAAACAGCAGTTTTTCTGTGCCCGGTCTTCCCTCCCCGGCAACCTTTTGCAACTCTGGAACCAGCCCCAATCAACCCGGTCTTGTCTATGATGGGTACGATGGGCAACTGGCTGACTTCTCTTCCAATATGATTCTGAACCGACAGGGAGAAGTCGAATTCTTCATCGTGGACGGCGTCATTTATGACGGGGAAGGTAACTTCATCAATACCATGGATACCCCCGGTGGAGGCCTGGCAACCGGATCGTCTGAAACCGTTATTGTCCCGGATCCAGCCAACTGCGACCGTTACTACATCATTTCGGTTCGGGTGATCAATGGCATCTACGAGAAACTCCCCTTTGTTTTTCTCCTGGACATGAGCATCCCCAATGAAACGGTATGCACCGATTGTGCCCACTATGGCGCCCTCGTATTGCAGAGCTGCCCCGGCAGTTCGACCCAGAACTATGCATTGCCGGTAGAGTGTGTGGAGCCATCCACCGTACCCTACGACCCCAGTCCCGGTAAGATTTCGAATTGCTTCATTGCCGCTTCGGATTTGCAGCAGGGTTCATTTCACTGGGTATTTATCTCCAACTCTTATTCGATCTTCCGCTTCAAAATTGACGGAAACGGATTCAACTACGACAACTATTCCATCCCTTTCACTTCTCCTGCCTACAACCCATTCCGGGTAAGGTCAGAAATGGAATTGGTGGAATTGTCGGGTGGTGGATTTCGCCTGGCCGTACCTTACCAGGATGGAAACAACCCCACCGTCTGGGAAAACCTGTTCGTGGTCGATCTCGACGCCAGCGGAAATGTGGTCCCCGGTTCGGTCAAAGAATTTCCAATGTACCGCTACAATCCGGGAGGCATCGACATGTCTCCTGCCATCAAAGGAATTGAATTTTCTGAAAATGGAGACCGGATCTATGTGACCCACTCCACCACTCCTCAGCAGCCTGATGCCATGGAGTATTATGACTTTGGGACCACGCCTGTACAACTACAACCTTTTGCGATTTCCAGTTCCATCGACGCCCAGTTTTCCGGACTGGAACTCACCTCCGACGACAAGCTGATCCTTGCTAACCAAAATGGTCTCTATAAACTCCCCAATGCTACGACCGCGGTTCCTGCAGACATGACCCAGATGTGGGCTTTCACCTATGCGCCTACCTGGGAAGGGAATTCCCCGAGCAATTTCCATAAGATGTACATGTTGCCGGATCAGATCGACGGCATGGATTATATAGCCTCTTTTGTATCCAGCGCTACCTGCTGCATCAACAGTTCTGTTTACGAGGCCGACTCCTACACTGCAAGTTCCGGTACCTGGGCGCCCAATACGACCATGAATGGTGGCCAGAATCCGTTGCAACCCAATGTCAGTGCTGATATTTATATCAAAAAGGAGCTGCGCATTCCCGCGGGTGCCGATGTGACCATCAACAATATGAACCTCCATTTTGCCCCGGGTGCCCACCTCGTCATAGAGAATGGCACCAGTGGACAACAAGGCGGAAGACTGGTCCTCAACAATACCCTGCTTACCGTAGATGCCCGCTGCGATGAAGAAGCCCTTTGGTTGGGAGTCGAAGTCTGGGGAAATACCAACTCCGCGCAAGGTAGCCTCAGCAATACCACCCAGGGGCGGCTCTATGTACAGTCCGGCTCCCGGATTGAGCACGCTTCGATCGGGGTATTGGTCGGTCGCCGCAACACGACCGAAACCACTCAGTGGGGATGCCCTTCGATCTTTACCCCCCAGCCATTTGGGTTTGACTATGGACGTGCCGGCGGGATCGTCCGCACCACCGATGCCAGCTTCTTTGGCAACCAGCGCGGGGTTTACTACCTCCCCTATATGGCCAGCAGTGGCGCCAACAACCTCGGCAATTTTGCCCGCACCGATTTCTACTGGGATGGTCCATTGCGTGGCAACCTGAGTCCACAGCAGCATGCCTATTTGCGCCAGGTAAAAGGGGTTCGCTTCCTCGGTTGTTCCTTCCGGAATGCCACTCCTTCCGCATTTTCTTATACGCAACTTGGAACCGGAATCTTTTCATACCGGGCTCAGTTTTATGTCCAGCCGCAGTGTTCGGTCCTCGTTCCCCCATGTACCTCCTGTCCCGGCGAAGTCCGTTCTACATTTGAGAACCTCCGCTTCGGAGTACGTACTTATAACCCAGAAAACCTGACCTTCTCAGTGATTCGGAGTGACTTCGAAAATTGCGAATACGGTGCCTATGTGCAGTACACCGGGCAAGAGCAGCTCACCGAAAACACCTTCACCGTACGGCAGGCAACTTACCAGACAGCAGCGATTGCCCTTTACAATTCCCCCAGCTTCACCGTGGAAGAAAACGACATCGAGGGGATTGGGAATGCCGCAGGCAGCAATTCTTATGGGATCGTCGTGAGCAATTCCGGGATTCTGGACAACGATGTTTACCTGAATGAATTCAGCAACCTGCACATCGCTGGTCAATCGGAGCGGGTCAACGCCGTTGAGATGAATAGCAATAACCACCCCGGAACCAACCCATTCAATATGTCTGGCTTGAACTGGACTTGCAACGATTTCAGAGAGGGGATCGAATTGGCTGATCTGACCGTGGTAAATGGCCGGATCGATTACTTCCAGGGACATGCCATCGGTCATGGTTCTATGGCTGAAGCAGTCGAAGGTTCTGCCCGCAACCGCTTCTCTTTGCATGGAGAACCCATTACCGATGAGCACGACATTATGGTTGCTGGAACTCCGGTGCAGGAATTGCAATACGTAGGTTTGAATACGCCCCATTTCTACCTGGACTCCTATACCCAGAACTGGGTGCTTCCACTGATCTCTGGTTACAACGGTACCTACGCGACGGCTACCGCTGGTATGTGTCCATCCAAGTGCATTGGCGACAAGTTTGTGAAGGAAAGTTTGCGGTCAACCTATATCTCCGAGATTGAGGACCTCGAAGTTCAGTTGATGTCCCCACGTTTGTCGGCCAGTGAGCGGGAAGGACTTGAAGCAAGGCTCCGTATGGTTACTGAAAAGCTCAACCTGTTGGAGAAGCAAATGATAACGGATGCTTTGTTGGAATATGAATCGCTTACCGACCTGGAAGTAGAACTCGCCGGTTTGGGAGCCGCGGGTGTATACGCTGCGCTTGAGCAGACCATCACCCAAGACCTGAGCAGGGGCTCAGACGAGCCGGAGATAGATGAGCCGGAGGACTTCTTGCCCATCGTACCCGCTGCAGGGGGCCGGAAAACGGCTGCTCACCAGCTTTCAACGACTTTGGATTTCGATGTCTACCCCAGTCCAAGTACAGGCCGGGTGGAGATCGCATTCAGCGCAGAAGCACCAGCGCAAGTCGACGCCATGGTCGTAGACCTCAACGGCAGGATCGTATGGCAGCAAACTGTCCAGACCGGGACCAATTCAGTCCTGAACCTCGCAGAACTTCAGTCTGGTCTTTACAACCTGGTATTGCGGCAGGGAACCCGCTTCCTGGGCAGCCAGAAAGTGGAGATCATTCACTAAAGAATTGTTGTCGAGTTGGCCTGATGGAAATGGAGGATCGATTTTCTTCCTGACCTTATGGTCCTGAATAAAGACCCGGTGGCGGAAACGTCGCCGGGTTGTTTCTTTTCTGAATAAAATGAAAATAAATATTGCGGGCTATAAGTGGAAGAATAAATAGCACAATCACCACTCTGTGCCTCTGGGGACTGCTTTTGGCGGGGCTAAAATGGAAGGATTTAAATTCTAATCCCGGTGCTACAGATATTCACATAGTATCATTGTAACAGCTTATAGAATGTTTGGCAATTCCGCCAACATCCAATCTTATTATCGACAACAATTAATTTCAAAAAATGAAAACCCGATTTCGATTAACAATCCTTTTCGTTCTTGTTTTGCAGAGCGTTTTGATCTCAGGTTGTGAGCACCATGAGGAAGCTGTCCATCACATTGGGCTTCAGGCTTCTGAAGGGGAGTGCGGAGACCTGCAAACCTCTGACCTGAATCTTTCGGACGGTTTCCGGGGGACCTCTCATAAGAATCCCAGCACCGCCGACTCTGACTTTACCATCCGCGGGCACGATGCCATCTATCCGTTTTCCGAGGAAGTTGATCCTGGAAATTGTAAGGGAATCTGCGCCTTCAGAATCACTTTTGAATCTTCTGATCCTGAGAATCCTGTTGAAGCTGCAAATGTCCAGGTTTCCAATGTCGGCCTGAGCTACAGCGACGGGAATTCCATCGTGAGCAGCTCGAATGTTGCTTACGATTGGGCTTACCCTCATCTTGAAATCTATGATGTCGTCGCCAATGGCGTGGTAGACTACGATGTATCCTTCCTCAACAATGTCGGTCCAAGCTTGTCAGTGGCGGATGTGGAAGTACTGGGAGGCCTGTGTGTGATCGAAAATGTTGACTTAATTGACCCTGTCATATTCAAAGTACCCGTGGGCACAACCCTCAGATAACCTGTTCGTGTATGCGAGCGATCACCTTTTCGCCAGCACCCAATCCAGCCGTTTTTTGAACCAGGTTTCACCCGTGTCAGAGCTGTTCAGAATCTCGGTTTCCAGCTCGCGCAATTCCTCTCCTTCGGCAGAAGGGTCAAGACGGTAGGCGACATGGTAGAGGGACTGGATCATCCTGCGGAAAGATTCATAGCTCTGGCGGCGGTGGTCTGGAATCTTTTTTCGTTCGATGTATCCTTTAAAGGATTCCAGGAGGCGGATCATCTTCTCATCGGTTTCATCCCAGAGAAGCGGGTTCGCCTCTTCCTTTTCCAGAATATCGAAATAGATTTTCAACAAGTTACCTCTCATATCGAGGCCAAAAAAGAGGTCAAGTTTCAGGTTGTTGGTTTGAGCACACAATTCTTCCAGTTCCTGAGCCGCCCTGACCAGGTGCTGTTCAGCGTAAAGGACCAGGGTATGGTTGTAGCGAACGGCATTTTGGTCTGGGTCATTGGCGATTATGCCAGCTAGTTGGTCAAATATTCTCCGGGCCGCTTTGACCTCTCCGTTTTTGAGTTTGACACTGATGATATTCTTGAAATGCCCGGCTGCAATTTGTCCCTCTTCAAGCAGTATCCCTTTTTCTAAGAGGTGGTCGTGGAGGAGGCTCAATTCATTGAGTGCGACAAGGTCCCCATTGTTAAGTTTTCGGCTCAAGGCATTCAGCAGATATCCATAGAGATCAAGCATATCCTCGCGGGGATAAGATGGAGCCTCCACATCCTGTTCATCCAGCAGGTTTCTCAGGTTGGCCATGGAAGTCTTGTCCTCTTCTCCCGTGAGCAACTGATAGACACCATAATAGAGTCGGGCCAGGGGGGGCCAGGTTTCGCGGTAGGGAGGAAGGGTCATAGAAATGGACATGTCCGGGCCTGGTGCTTCAAAGATTTTATGGTCATTGGCAATCGCACACAGGAGGCGCAATTTCTGGGTGACATAATCAGCTTCCAGGGCAGCCAGCAAATCAGTATAACCACGTTCACTCGGGGGAATGGTTCGATCACTGGCGAGGGTGGCCAGGTCGAGGTCAAGGATCAGGCGGTCATGTAAAAGGCGACTGGATTGGGGGAGCTTGTCTAATTCGCGGTGGGCTTCACCATGCCTTCGGTGAATTTCCTTCCAGTCGAACCGGAGGTCCCGGTAGGTGCGGAAAGCAAGTTGCTGGATGGCTACCGGATCTTGGGTCAGTTCCTTTCTGGCCAGAAATTCCTGGAGGTAATTGTAGAAGAGAGAGGTGAGCTTGTCAAAGCCATTGGCGGATGTGGGGAGGTTGGTTCCTTTTACAAATTGCGCCCTGGTGACGGGTGGGGTTTTGGCCTCCCAAATCTGCCATTGCTCGAAATACCGCAACAACCGGGGGTACAGTTTTCCCGGCCTGGTAGCTACCAGGTGGTGCAATTCATCTCCGATAAGGGTCAGGTCGCCTTTCTCAAGTTGTGCCAGCAACTTGAAAGGCTTTCGGTTGTGGAGCTGACTACCATTGGATGAGGACATATCACACTGGTTGTTTCGTGGTACCACCCAATCTACACTCCTGATCCCAAATTTGGAAGTGCTGGGAGCGAAACCGGGGTTTGGGATTTCTGGCCGGGCTCATGTCCGGAGACAATGCCAAAAGAAACAAAGCATAAGGCAAAAGTCAATGGTTGAAGTATAATGTGTGGCTGAGCAATTGGGGCGTTTTAAAAGGTTAACAGAACTGCATGAAAAAACATTTTTCTTGGGGAAAATAGGCGAATAGACGTTGTTGGAAGCTTTTTAGAACCATTGTCGATAAATTAAAAGATTTAAGAACGGTGAAAAAGGCTTTTGCTGAGTCAACCCTTTGGATTCTATTTTCGTAATTAAGTATAGGTAGAAGATCAGATTGAAAATATTTAAAGCCAAAAGCCATGAATCGAATTTTTACAATTGCGGTATTGGGAGTCCTGACGGTTGGTGTGGCGCTTCAAGTCATTACACACGCTGAATCTGTTACACTCCGGCAGAACACAGAGAGGACTTCGGTTCACCCGGATACCCTCCCTTTTCCCGGTGACAATCCCGCAGACCTTGCCCCGGGTGGTGGGATTCTGACCACTATCGAAAATGTAAACCTTCGTGAAGGAATCGACGTTGATGATACTTCTGTAAGTATCGATCCAGTATCCCCCGTTCATCACCGAAGGGACTCCGGTAAAAGTGGGCAGGAAGCCCCCACTGAAATCTACCAGTTCCAGAAATTCATCGAAAATAAGATGCCTCAGGAGGAAATAGAGCTCCAGATCCTGGCACAAAGAGAAGAACTTTTTCAAGAATCAGGAAACTCAGGGGGCAATGCCACCTAGTTTTTCCTTGATCCAGGTTTTTTCAGGTAAATGCTTAATATTCTCCACCGAAGAGATGAAGTCCTCCAGCGATTCCTGATCTCCGTTCCCAAGAATAAGGTAGAGCAACTGCTTGATGTACTTCAACCGGGTCAGATAGACATCAATTCTTGCTTGTTGGAGCACCTTGTTCCTCCTCAGGAACGCATTGAATGAATCAATTCCGGCGAAGATCAACCGGTCTTCTCCTTCAGCAAAACTGTTCAGGAGCGCTTGCTCCAGAAGCGCCTTGAGCCGGATGATTCTCAGGTCTGCATTCATATATACATCCACCACCGAGATGTCCCGGTCAATCATTCGGATGCAAGCGGCGTATTCTTCTTTGCAGAAAGCAATGCAGATAAGCGCGAAACGTACCAGTGCTTCTTTTTTGTCAGGTGGAGATTCTATTTTGCCTTGGTACTCCTCAATAAAAGATTCCAACCACTCAAGGGTACACACCTGTAAGTTATGCTCGATGGTCTTGATCCCGGTGGAAACAATGTTCTTGAAATGCCCTCCGGGAAGGAGACCGTTGCGAAACAGAAAACCGGAATGGAGCTCCTGTTGATACAACAAAAAGAGGGAGGCAAAATAGTCAGTCTCTCCCAGGTTGATCCGCTTGATCCAAACATTCAGACAATAATTGAAGGTGTTCCACTGGTCTTCCTCGGATATCGGCTCGGTTTGGATTTTGGTGAGCAGTTTTCTGATAACCGGAAAAGAGGCCCGATCTGCCGGGGCAATGAGCAGCTTGAACAACAAAGCATAGGACCTGACCAGTGGAATTTGTTCCTCCAAAGGCCCATCGAGGATACGTTCCAGGAAGCTAAGATCTACTTTTTGACTGACCTGCTGGGTAAAGTTTTGGTAATTGGCTTTTTCGCAAAGGATTTTAAGCTTGGATAATTTGAAGAAGTTGTCGAGGTAGATTTCTACAGAATTTAGCTGGTCCAGATTCAGACGATTTCCATTCTTGAGGGATATATTCAGTTCCTCGATGGCGAGAAAGTAGTGGTTGATCAACAGTTCTTCCGTGATTTCGGTTTCCTGACGCGTGGCATCGTATTCACTTCTGATCCGTTTCATTTCCTTAAGGGAAAGCTCAAACTCCCCTCCCTGGGTCAGTGATTTGATCAGGTTGATTCCCTTGAACAGCCTGTCCTCAGAAAACTTTTTGTAGGCCAGGTATTCTTTGATGATGAGCCCCATTCGGGACAGTGATTTTCGCCATTTTGCATCGTTGAATGGTTTGCCGGGGAATAGGGTAATCCAAATTTGTTCCTTGTCGCCGGTTATTTCAGGTGCACCGTCCCGGATTGCCAAGGCACTTAACCTGAAGCATTGGTATTGACGCAGCATTTCCCTCCTGGATGCCGACGATTTGAGAAACTTCTCTTGGAGATAAACCGGGGACAGGATAAAGTCTTCTAATTGTGAAGATTCTTCTTCCGTCAATAGGTTTACCAATACAAATAATTTTGTTTGGCTGAAGTCGTACATGATCCCTTGGTCCTAAAAAAACAATCAGCCCCCTGACGAACCGCAACGCTAAGTGGAAATCGACTCTGGTTTAATACAGATCAAAAAAATGATACATCTGAAGGCACACAATTACACACGGAGGGAAAGTTTGTCAGGCCATTTTGGGCATACAACTTTAAGATTTATTTGTTGTGGAAAATGTTCCCTCTATAATGGGCTATTGGCATTATCTGATGCCTCCTCAAAACAGTGTTTTACCAATCTATATAGCTGTCTTTCGTGGCCAGGTGCTTGACTTCCATGGGTGCAAATCTGTTATTGGGATACAGCTTGGAATTCACTATGGAATTCACGATTTTTGAATAATGTATTTGCATGAACGACTACCAAAGTGAAAAAAAACCATATCATAAAATCCCTTTTTACTCTCTTATTCATTCTGGGCATCGTAACACAAGATATTGTGGCCCAAGGCATAAAACCGCTTGCCATTAAGACACAGATTCCGGGATTGATCCAGGGACTGACCAATCGAACCCTGTCCCTGACCGATGGATCGTTGATCAGCCCTGCTTTCATCCAATTGGAATTGGAAAAGGGGATTGGCGAAGATCACTCCGTTTTGGCTTACCTAAGTTTACGGAACCGATATGATGCTGGCTTGGTCGTTCCCGGGGAGGGGCCGCATTTCTCAGATTGGAGTGGAATGAAAGTCGGGATTGGATACCGCCATTATATGTCTTCCAAGGAAGGGCTTGAGGGTTTCTACCTTTCCCCAATCCTACAATATTGGAAGGGAGAATTTTTCCGGTTCAATGGGGATTATTCAGATGGTGTCACCCACCGCGGGGTTTCAGCAGTCCTGCATGCAGGATATCAATGGATTCTGTGGAAGGGATTGTGTCTGGATGCTTCCGCAGGCTTAGGTATCGGCTACAACAAGGGTTCAGGAACTTCCACCGACTGGTACAGTGGGATGTTATTCATCTTTGATAATCAGGAGGCTCAGGCACCAAGTTCAGGAGGGGCTGGGAGTGGGGAGACCGGATTTGGTATTGCCGGCGGTCTAAGGATTGGTATTGGCTGGTGTTTCAATTGATCCCCTATTCAAATTCTTAAACCTATTTTACCGTGAAACAAATTTTGTGGTTGGGGATTCTGCTTTTTTCTTGGAAGATGGGATATGCCCAGGAATGCGCAACTCCATCTCCAGACACGACCTATTTGCAAAGCTTGCCTTGGTATGGGAATCCCGGTTATTTGGAAGACAAGATTCAAGAAGTCAGATCAATCCAAAAAGACCGTATAAACCAACGGATCGCTGGAGTGGGAGGACCTACGGCCGCTCTGATTAGGATTCCGATCCAATTCGTCCTTGCGAATGATGACATGGGTAACCGCCCACTAGAACCCTGGCAACTGGAGGAACTGCTCCGCTTGGTCAACGACTTCCATGAGGCTTCCAATACCAATATTGCTTTTTATCGTTATTGTGAGATTATCGAAATCAATGACAATGCTTTGAATTCTATGATAGGGGAAGACAACCTCACCGATTTGTTTTCTACTGTGAACTCAAATGCTGCAATTGATGTCATTGTGGTCGATACCTTCTTGAGCGACACTTTTTCGGGGGGCTTTGTAGGGGTAGCACCATTTCCTGTAGACAATGACCCCTTTCATGTAGGGTTGGCGGGAAGCATGGTGGACCGGGACCTTCTTGATATCGCCATTACCCTTACCCATGAATTGGGCCATAGCCTGAATCTGCTCCATACACACCAGCCGACTTGTAACCAACCATACAACTACAATTGCAGGAATTGTAAACAGGAAAGTGTCAGCCGTACCCGTGGCAACGGGATTGCTTGTGCGAATACGGGAAGTTTGAAATGCAGTTCAAGGGGGGACCTGCTTTGTGATACCGAAGCGGACCCTCTGCTTTCAGGAGCGGAGAATTTCAATGCCAATAATTGTACTTACAATGGGGCTGGGAATACTGGGCAGATCGGGGACGAGGATCGGTGGGGGGATGCCTGGAACCCGGATGTGCAAAATATGATGGGGTATGGACGTAGATGCCGTGATAGATTTTCACCAATGCAGGGTGTGGTACAGCTTGTCACTGCCGGGAACCAGATTCCGGGTGTCTATCCTTCACCAGCAAATGATTTTGATGTCTTCGAACCAGATAACTTCCCAGAATTGGCTCAGCCAATTGCCTCCGGAGAGATTCAATGCCGAACTTTCCATCTGGGCGGAGGTACTGCCGCAGAGCCAGTGGCCTGTGATGAAGAATGGCTCAGCTTTACCATGTCAAGCTTTGGTGCTGTTAAGATTAAGACCTGGGAATTCTTCTTCCACCCTCAGCCAGATACTCAACTGGAATTATTTGACGACAACCTCACTTTAATTGCAAGCAATGACAACTTTGCAGGTGTATTTGCTTGGATCAAAGACGTTAACCTGGCGATTGGGAACTATTTTATCCGTGTGACCAATCGGTCTCTGGCCAATACCACTGAAGCCCGTGGAAGATACAATATCTCCCTGGAAATCGGCCCACCAGTAGGGGTGGAGGAAGGATCAGACTTACGCAGATTGGTCCGTTTGTATCCCAACCCAAGCCAGGGGAGGATAAATCTTGAATTCATGTTGGGAAAACCAACCGATTTTTCCGTGTGCCTCAGGGACCTCAACGGGAGGGTTGTCCAAAAGCGAACCATTAAAGCGAATGGCCATGAAGAAATCACTCTTGAGCTGATTGACCTACCCCTTGGAATGTATTTGCTTGAATTGGAAGGGGCCGGGCAGCGATTGGTCGAGAAAGTTATATTTTACTAAACGTACTTTGGCGCCACCTTTCAAGCACTGGCCAATATTCAAATGTAAAAAGGAGAATCAGTGGGGTTTTTACATCTGTCTGTTTACTCAACCTGAGCCTGATCCTCAATTTCCTTCAGAAAAGCCCAATAATGCCTCGCCACAGCTTCCGGATCCTCTAAATGAGGGCAATGTCCGATCGCATTCATCTCGATAGTCCTGGGATTGGGAACCAACTCAACATAGCGGTCCAGAACCGCTTGACCAGACACCGGATCTTTCAAGCCATTGATGAATAAAGTTGGGACTTTGGTTGAGGTCAGCGCACCGACCCAGCGTTCCCGGTATGTGGTCCGGTCGTCTATGATGTGCATCAGCTTGTGGTTGATTTTGTGCCCATTCTGCTGGCAAATCAGGTACCATTGGTCGGTCAGGTCTTGTTCAGTCGGAAGCGTATGGCCTCCAAATACTTTGGTGTAGTTGTTTTTGAAGAGGCGCGAATTCGAAAAAGCAGAGACGAGCCCACCAAAAGAGCCGTTCAGATAGGATTGGACCCGGGTTGGTTGAAAGGTTTCAGGAAAGAGGGCCCCGTTCAAAAGGACCAGTGAATTGATCTGAAAAGAGTTTTGGCTTTGCCGCTCATTGTCTCTGGCAAGTAATTCCTGAGCAATATTGTCCCCGTAATCGTGGGCCATCAGGTGGGCATCCCGAATTCCGAGGTGTTGGAGAAGCGCCTCCAGAATATCCGCCTGGTGTGCCACCGAATAATCGAGGTCACCGGGCTTGTCGGAAAACCCATAGCCCAACCAATCCATGGCAATGACCCGGTAATTGGTCTTCAAACCATCCCAGAGCAGATGCCAATCGTAGGAAGAGGCCGGATACCCGTGCATCAGCACAATGGTTCCCTTGGCACCACTTTTGGAATCGTGGTAGGAGAGTTTGTGACCATTGTTTTCGAATACCTCTGCACTGGATCTCCAGGCGATCAACTCCGCGCTGAGTTCATCTTCAGAGGGAGACTTGTCCATGGTCGCATAAAAGAAGAGGCCGCCAATCACCAATAGCAGTACAATTCCAGTCTTTTTAAGAAACTGGAGGACCTTGTTCATTTTTCCTTTTGCGGGAGGTTCCATCTTAAGGGTGAAGATAAGATAGAATAACCATCAAAATCCCTGTACCCGGAGAAAATTCTTAATTTGCGCGGCCGAGTGATTATTTGAATTTGTATGGGACTGATAGATAAGATTCGCTTTCACTACAATGTCCGGGTACGTCCCCGGATCAACCAGGACCTGAAGTCTCTGTTCAGGATTGCGGAATCTGATTACCCTTTTGAAGCGCTTTCGAATAAGGAACACATCCGGTTGGCACTGGACTGGTGGTCAGTCACCCACGACGCATTGGACGGCAAAGGCTTTCCCACCAAATTCAATGTCTTGCACAGCTATGGCCTCGGTCCCAGCTATCCCGAAACCACGGGATATACCCTCAACACCCTCCTCGCACTTTTGCGCAACCGTCCCTTTGCTTTTGATGAAGACCGGGTTGCCACCATGACCCGCAATTCTTATGATTGGCTGGCTTCCATCCAGTTTGAGAATGGGGCCTGGACAGGAGGCCATGCTGCCTTGCACAACTACGGCAAGCCGAGCATTTTCAACACCGGGCAGATTCTGCTCGGTATGGTGGATGTCTACGAATCCCTGCGCGATGGCACTGTCAAGCATGCCCAATTCGATGGCATCGACCTTGACGACCTGAAGGACCGCTGCCGCCGGGCGGCATATTTCCTGAAAGATCAGATGCAGCCTGATGGAACCTTTGCCACCCAATACGCCTATACCGATCAGCCCCTTACCTATTATTGCCGGTCCATGTATGGCGCCCTCAACACCGGGATCGTCCTGGGTGACCAGGACTTGTTGCAGGCGATCCGACCCCATTATGACTGGGTCGCTTCCATGCAGGAACCATCGGGATGGATCAATCAATGGGGATTTGAAAAGGACTGGGCCGTCATGCACCGCATTTCATATACACTCAGGGGGATGCTGGAAGCCGCCTTGCACTACCAGGAGGAACGGTACTTCGAAGTTGTGACCAAAGGAGTTGACTTTCTGCTCGCAGTGGACAGGGAGGGATTTCGATATGCCGACTTGCTCCCCTCCTACATCAGCCGGAATGGAAAATTCAGAAACGAAATTTGTCCAACGGGACTGTCACAACTGGCCATTGTCCTCGCCAAACTTCCTGATCAATACCAAAAACCCACCTACCAGCACTTACTACAGAATATCCTCAGCCAAACGAAGCACTTCCAGACGAGGGGTTTCAAAAATCCCATGATGAATGGAGCCTTGCCTGGGAGCTTTCCTCTGAATGGAAAGTACAAAAGTTATGACCTGCTGGAATGGGCGACCAAGTTCTTCGTGGATACAATATTGATCAAAATGGGAGTCTCTGCAAACGAAATCAAAGGCTGATCCATGAACCTTTACGACTACTTTCATGCGTCCTGGCAAAAGCATCCTGAAAAGGAGGCTCTGTTTGTAGAGGACGGAATGTATACTTACCGGGAGTTGGAGTCGGAAGTCGCACAGATAGCTACGGCCATAAACTTTACGACTTTCAATGGATTCATTGGGCTGTTGGCACATAAAAGTCTGGCCGCTTATGCGGGGGTGCTTGGGATATTGCGTTCCGGGAATGCCTACGTTCCGCTCAATCCGAAATTTCCCACCAACCGAAACCGGTTGATTCTGGAGCTCTCGGATGTCAGTGCCATCGTTTTGGGCAGGGAAGGGATCGAGGCTGCCGTAGAGCTTTTTGGTGATGGAGCATACCGGTCCACCTTGGTACTAACTTTCCCCATAGAGGAATTACCCCGGGAATTACTGGACAACCCCAACCTGAGATTCTCGGAAACGCGGCAGGCATTGGAATCGGGGCAAACACAAACATTGGAAACAAGGCCGGCAACAGATATTAGCAAGTTTTCCCAACCCAATCAGAGGCATCCCGAACCCGATCAGAAGTTTTCCCAACCCAATCAGAGGCATCCCGAACCCTACCAGCCAAGCCCTAAAGCCTCCCCCAATGCCTATCTCCTTTTTACCTCCGGTTCCACCGGAATTCCCAAAGGCGTCCCCATCAGCCACAGCAACGTAGTGGCTTACGTCAACTATCTGAAGGACCGCTACCAAATCGTTCCCGAAGATCGTTTTTCTCAGACCTTCGACCTGACCTTTGACCTGAGCGTTCACGACCAGTTTCTGTGTTGGGCGGGTGGTGCTTCCTTGTATATCATCCCTCCAAAGTCCGCGATGGCACCCGCAAGATTCATCCGCAAGCACCAATTGACCTGCTGGTTCAGCGTGCCTTCGGTCGGGATGTTCATGCGCCGCTTTCGCATGCTCAAACCGGACTCCCTTCCCTCACTCCGCCTCAGCCTGTTTTGCGGAGAGCCCCTGCCTGTCACCGTTGCCGAAGACTGGCAAGCCGCCGCCTCCAATTCCATCCTCGAAAATATCTATGGCCCTACCGAAGCCACCATTGGAATTACCCATTACCGCTGGAAACCCAATCAGGAAAACCTGGCTCATAACGGGATCGTAGCCATCGGGCAAATTTTCGCAACCCAGGATTACCGGATAGTGGATGCCAACCGCCGTAATGTGAAGCAAGGGGAAACGGGGGAATTGATGCTGGGAGGAAGTCAGGTTTGCAGTGGTTATTGGGACAGTATAGAGAAAACAGCGGCCCAATTTTTAACCCTGGAAGGTGAAGAGGGGTTCTGGTACGCCACCGGTGACCTTGTCAGAGAAACTGCATCAAAAGACATCTTATACATAGGCCGCAAGGATTTTCAGGTGAAGATCCGGGGCTTCAGGGTAGAGTTGGAGGAGATCAGCCACCTGATCCAGAGATTTACCGGTGCGGAACGGGCGGTATCCATCGCCCACCCCATCGAGAATGGCATCGCAGAAAGTGTCTATTCCTTCGTGACGGAGGGGGTGCTCCAGACAGAAGAAGAGATCCTGGAACATTGCCGCGCACACCTCCCTGATTATATGATCCCCAAAGCCCTTATATTTGTCCCGGATTTTCCCCTGTCCGCCAACGGGAAGATCGACCAATTGAAACTCGCGGAATTGATCTGAGACTCCCAAGCAGCTTTGAACCTGATAGCGATTTAAACCCCATGCACCTCTACCAAGATATCGACTGGCAAGCCCTCTACAACGACGACTTTTTTTCGGCGGGTACTTGCTGGACCACCTGTGACAGTTATTGCTGCAAGTTCAACCATGTCGATGCCAAAGGGACCAAAGGGGTCAGCCTGCCGCTGTTTCCCGGTGAGCACCTCCACTACCAGGCCATCGGAGGGATCCGAAACATAGAAGATCCACTCAAAGAGCGCACCTACACCCTGCCTTCCGGCAAGACATTTTCGACCTGGTTCCTCACCTGTAAATGTGTTGGACTCTGTACTCCCAATGAACAACGACCCCTGATTTGTCGCTTCTATCCTTACCTTCCTGTGGTCAATGCCAAAGGAGAAATTGAAGGTTTCGACTATTCAGCACTTACGGATATATTTTACGACAATCCGAATCTCAACCACCCCTGCACCCTGGTCCGTGAGCAACCGGATCAGACCCAGGCCGAACTCCGTAAGAGCCTGCCCCAGCTTTTGCAATACCCCCAGTTCGTATTTACCTTTATGGCCGCCAATCTCCTGACCAAATTCCTGCGGGAATCGCTGGGAACCACGATCGACGGGATGGACGAAGAGGAGAAAAAGGCATTTTTTAAGAAGTACCAATGGGCGGTTTTCACAGGCCAACCCTGGCGCAACAAAGCCTTCGGGCAAGCGATTCAGGAAGTGTACGACGCAGTGGAAGCCCACTTTGGTGAATTTGAACTGTAAGCAATTTTGCTTCAACCCAGTATGACAAAAGAGCAAGTCAAAACCCTGATAGATTCCCTGATTGCGGAATCCTGCGAGAAGCAAGGCATTGATTTCAATGGCCTCAGCCTCGATAGCAGTCTGAACCTGGTCGAATCCCGGTTGTTCGATTCCATTGACTTTCTCGGATTCATCGGGCGGATCGAAGAAGAACTCGACAAAGAGCTGGACCTGTTCGATTACGACCCGGAAGAATTCACCAATTACGAACGTCTCATCGAGATCATCTCCCAATCCTGAGTTATGGGCAAGCCGGTCATCGTATTTGTCGGCAGTTCCACCCCGATCCAGAAGATTCTACCCGGAATTGTTGAGCGTGGGGAGGTTCGGGTAGCAGCCGTATATGGCAGCCTGAGATCTGACCAGGCGACCCAGGCGATATGCATGACTCATGGGATTGATTTCCATCCGATGAAATGCCTGCGGGGAGCAAACGGTCCCACCCACCTGGCCGCCTACCACCCGGATTGGGTATTCAACATCAATTCCATGATCCTCTTCGGTGAGGCTTTGCTGGCAGTCCCCAATCAGGGATCGCTCAATCTCCATTGCGGCAACCTGCCGGAATATGCGGGGAAGCATGCCCATCAATGGGCCATTCGCAGAGGGGAAGTCCAATTCGGCGTCACCCTGCATTGGATGACCAGCCACATCGACGGAGGAGACATTGCTGGAATCAGGTATTTTCCGATTGCGCCACGAGATACCGGATTGTCTCTTTATATGAAGTACATCAAGGAGGGAATTCCCTTGGTGGAGGAGGTCATTGGACGCATCGCAAAGGGGGAAGAGGTGGCAAGAGAACCTCAGGACCAAAGCAAGCGCCACTATTTTCTGGACAAAGAAGCTCAGGACGGACGTATCCCCTGGCAGTCATCCCAGAAAGATGTGCTCAATTTCTTTCGAGCCGCAGATTATGCTCCTTTTCAGAGTCCGACTTATCAGCCTTTGACTTATTATAAAGGAGTAGAGATCGGAATGGCTAAGGCGAAGCCAGCCGAAGGCGAGGCCAATGTTCCGGGCAAAATACTTGCGGTCGAGGCGAAAGGATTGATTGTCGGGACTGGAACGGAACCTGTACATATAAGAAAGGTTTCCGGCCCTGAAGGCTTCAACTTGGAGGGCCTCACCTTTGAAGTAGGGGAAAGCTTTGCATTGCATCAAGATTTACCTTCGGGCGACCGGGATTCCAGGAGAGACGCTCTTCAGGCAAATAATTTGGACCAACATTCCAGCAACCCTAAGAAAAATGGAGGCGAAGCATGACGTCCGAACCCAATCAACCCAATCAACCCAATCAACCCGGTGAATCCGCAGAAGCCAAGGAGCCAGTGCTGTTCATCAGTAAAGGCAAAGAGGAGATTCGTGCTTCCGATTTTGTGCGGGTATTTCGCGAATTGGGGATACAGGAGGGACAGCAGATATTTCTCCATACCCGGATGTTTGGGTTTGGAAAGCTGAACTGGCGGGCCAGGTTGAGCAAAGAACAAATCTGCGACAGCCTGATTGGCGCATTCAAAGCTGCGGTAGGGCCGAAAGGAACAGTGATGATGACCACCTTCACTCAAAAAGCCCACGACACAGGAATCTATGACGTTGATAACAGCCCCTCAGAGGGTGGCGCCTTAACCGAGTATTTCAGAAAACTGCCCGACGTTCACCGAAGCGAGCACCCCACCCATTCTTTCGCAATCTGGGGGAAGGACAAAGAGTTTTACCTTTCCGAGGCTCAAAGCACTTTTGACATGGACTCAGCTTATGGAAAGACCTTGGAAAGAAATGCCTGGCTCGTAGATTGGGGAACAGATTTTAAATCGACGACCTTCCTTCATCTGATTGAGCACAAAGCCGGATTGCCCTACCGGAAGGAGAGCACCCAGGAGATTCAGGTAAAAGCTGGGGACAAAGTATATACCCGCAGTGTGTTCAAATACAGAAAGAGCACCCGCCTTTCCGTGGATTACCGGGCGTTTGAAAAGGACCTGCTGGCAAAGGGTTTGCTGAAAAAGAGGGAAGTCGGAGACGGGCAGGTATTGGCAATACAGGCCAAGGTACTCTACGAGGAAGGCCTGGAAGCTCTGAAAAAAGACAAATACTATTTCGTGCGGATAGAACCCTTTTGGCCCTACTACAAGCGTCAGCTGAAGATGTTGGTCAAGTCCTGGTTGGGGAAATAGCAAGGGCGATTTGGAGAAGTACTTTGTCGATAAGTAAATTCACTTCATGCAAGATATCCTGAACTACATCGATGGTGTTCTGGTCCCACCTTCAACCGGAGCTTGGATCGACAACATTGAACCTGCAACGGGAAAACCCTATAGTCGAATCCCTGATTCTGGCGTCGAGGATGCAGAACGCGCGGTTGCTGCGGCGAAGGCAGCCTTTCCGGGTTGGGCGGCCACTTCCATCAATGACCGTGCCGCCTGGTTGACCAAAATTGCCAACCGGATTGAAGAAAGAAGCGAGGAACTGGCCCGGGCCGAATCGATCGACAATGGAAAGCCTTTGAGCCTGGCCAGAAAAGTGGATATTCCGCGAGGATCAGCCAATTTCAGGTATTTTGCCCAGGCCATTACCCAGTTCCACTCGGAGACCTATGATATGGGAGAGCTGGGATTCAACTATACCCTGCGACGCCCTCTGGGAGTGGCCGGGTGTATTTCCCCCTGGAACCTCCCCCTCTATTTATTTACCTGGAAGATCGCTCCCGCACTCGCCTCCGGAAATACGGTGGTTGCCAAGCCCTCAGAAGTGACTCCCATGACGGCTTACCTCCTTTCGGAGATCTGCATCGAGATCGGGTTCCCTAAAGGAGTGCTCAATATTGTGCACGGACTCGGCACCAAGGTCGGAGCCGCGATTGTCGCTCACCCCGATGTGCCCGCGATCTCTTTCACCGGAGGCACTGCAACTGGAAAAGCCATCTCCAAGGTGGCAGCCCCCATGTTCAAAAAGCTCTCCCTGGAATTGGGCGGAAAGAATCCCAACCTGGTATTTGCGGATTGCGAATATGAAGCTGCATTGGAGACCAGTCTGCGTTCCTCTTTTGCCAACCAGGGTCAAATTTGCCTCTGTGGGTCCCGAATCTATGTCCAGCGTCCTATTTACGATCGGTTCGTGGCTGATTTTGTGGCCAGGACCAAAGCGAAAGTAATCGGTGATCCTCTGGATGAAGGGACAGACATCGGCGCCATTGTTTCGAAAGACCAATTTGAAAAAGACCTCGGATATATTGCCCTGGCCCGAGAGGAGGGCGGTACCATAGCTGCCGGAGGCAGAATTGCACCCGCTCCAAACGAACGGTGTGCTGGTGGTTGGTTCCTGGAACCCACCGTGATTACCGGGCTTGGCCCGGCCTGCCGCACCAACCAGGAAGAAATATTTGGTCCGGTGGTCACCATTTATCCATTTGATACTGAAGAAGAAGGGATCGCCTTTGCCAACAGTACCCAATATGGATTATCTTCGACGATCCATACCACCAACCTGAAACGGGCACATCGGGTCGCCGCAGCCTTGGAAGCAGGGATTGTCTGGGTAAACAGTTGGTTGGTACGGGACCTGCGCACCCCTTTCGGGGGGGTAAAAGCCAGTGGAGTCGGCCGGGAAGGAGGCATGGAAGCCTTACGCTTCTTTACCGAACCCAAAAATATATTCATTTCCCTTTAAGATAATATGTCCTTACGCCTCTGTATTGTTTTACTGCTGCTGTCCTTACCCTTCTTCGGATCAGCCCAGAGCAATCCCCATCTGTTCCAGCCATTTACCTGGGAATGGCCTACGGGTAACAGCTACCGCCTGGGCTCAGGTGCGCCCGGTCCGGATTATTGGCAGCAACAGGCAGACTACAATATTAAGGTGCATCTTGAACCCAGGGCACGTCGGTTGTCAGGGTCGGAAACCATTACCTATCACAATAACAGTCCCGTTCCCCTTCGGTATCTCTGGTTGCAACTGGACCAGAATAAGCGCAATCCACAATCGGTCCACCTTCAGCTTTCCCAGGCCTATGAACTGGAAGAAACCTCGATCCTTGGTGAGGCGGTTGCAAACAACCAGCCCTTTCAGGGGGGAGTCGAATTGGGCAAGGTGACCGATGGCGACGGGAATGAACTTCGGCATTTTGTTGGTGGCACCAATCTCCGCATCGACCTGGGGCAGGAATTGGGTGCGGGAGAAAAACTGGAAATCAATCTGGATTGGAGCTACCGCATCAATGATGCTCTTGTAGAGGGCAGGAGTGGCTGCGAGTACTTCCCCGGAGATGATAATTTCATCTTTGAGATGGCCCAGTTCTATCCAAGGATGTGCGTTTACAATTCGGAAAATGGATGGCAAAACAGGCCATTTTATGGAGATGGGGAGTTTGCCCTTGAGTTTGGAAATTATGAGGTTGAAATCGCTTTGCCCTCTAATTACCTGGTTGCTGCCACGGGGATGCTTGCAAATGAGGAAGAGGTTCTCAGCAAGGAACAGCGCAAGCGATTGGCCGCGCTGGAAGAGGAACCTGGTTCCGTCAGTTTTATCGTTACCCCTGCTGAGGCCAGTAAAAACGAGACTTCCCGGGCCAATGGGGAGAAAACCTGGAAATTCAAGGCCGAGAATGTGCGGGACTTCGCATTTGCCGCATCTAAGAAATTCGTGTGGGATGCGGGGCTCGTCGAGATCGGTGGCAAGATGGTACGGGCCCAATCGCTTTATCCCGGTGAAGGAATGCCCCTTTGGGACAAGTATGCCACCCACGTGGTCATGCATACCCTGAAAACCTATTCGAAATATTCGATTGACTATCCCTATCCTCAGGCGACGGCCATTCACGGCCCGGTTTGGGGTATGGAATATCCTATGATCTGCTTTTGCGGAGGAAGACCACAGGGATCGGGCTATTATTCCCGGAACACCAAGTACCGCATGATTGGGGTCATCATTCACGAAGTTGGACACAACTTCTTCCCGATGGTCGTCAACTCTGACGAACGGCGTTGGGCCTGGATGGACGAGGGCTTGAATTCCTTTCTGGAATACCTTACCGAGCGGGAATGGGAGGCGAATTTTCCCCATCGCAGGGGACCTGCTGATGACATCGCTTTTTCTTTGGTCTTGACCAACGCAAGGGCAATTATGACCAACCCGGAATCTATCAAGGACAATGGATTGATCTCCTACGCCAAGACGGCAGCAGGTCTGAACCTGTTGCGGCAACTGATCCTGGGACCCGAAAATTTTGATTATGCATTTCGTGAATATGCTGCACGCTGGGCGTTCAGGCACCCGGAACCTGCCGACTTTTTCCGGAGCATGGAGGATGCAAGTGGCCAGGATTTAGATTGGTTTTGGAGAGGGTGGTTTTACGGCACTGGCAACGTCGACTTTGCATTGGGAAGGGTCCGGCATTATGCCCTGGAAGTTTCTGAAGAATTGGCTCAGGCGAACAATACCTTTCCCCTGTACGTTGAGGAGGAAGCTCCCCGGTATTACAGCGAGGAGAAGGGTTTGAAGGATGAGTATACAGGAACCAAGGATGCCTGGGACGCAAGCGATTCGGGCAATGAAAAGTCGATCAATAAGATGCTGGAAAATTTCAAACCAATGAAGGGGAAGGCATTTCATGTGTATCAGATAGAAGTCTTGCGGAAGGGTGAGGTGGTCATGCCGATCGTCATGCAGTTGATCTACGCAGATGGGAGCCGGGAAAACTATCGTTTGCCGGCCCAGATTTGGATGGACGGGAAAACGAAGCATACCCATGAATACCGGACCACCAAAGAGGTCGTTGCCCTTCATTTGGATGGTTTGCGGCTGCTTCCGGATGTGGATCGGTCAAATAATCTCAATCCACAACCTCGTTTGGGTCTGGGAATCGAGCATTTTGATTTCGAGAATTAAAAAATACTTTGAATTCTTGTAGTTTCTCCTTAAGATTGCAGCTCGAGACCTTATGTTGAAATCCGCAGTAGTTCAATTTAGAGTGCTAAATATCGAATACTGGAAAGATCAATTAGTAGGAGTACTCAGTAAATTGAATATTTAATTCTTTCGATATGAACATTTTTGTAGGGCAACTTGCCTACGTCGTCACCAATGACGACTTAAGAGAAATCTTTGAAGAGTACGGTACCGTAGACTCAGCCAAAGTAATTCTAGACCGTGATACCGGACGTTCACGTGGCTTCGGCTTCGTTGAGATGCCCGTTGATGAAGAGGGCGACGCTGCCATTGAGGCTCTCAATGGCGCTGAGCTTGAAGGACGTACCTTGACAGTAAATAAAGCTCGTGAGAGAGAAAACCGCGGTGGCGGCGGCGGCGGCGGATACCGTGGCGGCGGCGGTGGCGGCGGTGGATACCGTGGCGGCGGCGGCGGCGGCGGCGGATACCGTGGCGGCGGCGGCGGCGGCGGTGGAT
>CAYGRE010000039.1:0-57489 GCA_964352215.1 uncultured Bacteroidia bacterium | reverse complement strand
CAATTGCGCACCGGTCACCGTCAATTCACGCCCTTGCAAGAAGAGCGGAAAGTGGCGTTCGCTGATCTGGAATGGGATCGGAGTGCCCAACGGATTGTTGAAGATCCGATGGTAGGCTTGCGAAAATTCCTGCCGCAGGCTGATCATGCGAGACAAGCTGTTGTCGGTCAGGTGGGTTTCCAACTCGCCCACTACCATCGCCATATCGCCTTCGATCTGCTCGCGGAATGCACCGTCGTATTCAGCAGTATAGCTGATGTGGAGCACCACGTCATTGATCGTATTGTAGTCGAACGTCCTGAAGTTACGGGGAAGGGTCAGGCGCCAGCGGCTCTCCACCGCTCCCCCCCCTTCAAAGGGCATGTACCGCTCGTCGCGGAAGTCCATCCGGAAGACTCCGGCATCGTTTTGTCCCGTACTTGCAGCCACCGTGACTGCCCGCATGGGCGGCACCAATTGCAGATTGTCCGGGCCGGTGGCCGGTTCCTTGCGCATTCGGCTTTCGGTCAAACTCAAGGTCGCACTGACATTGGTATAAGGTCCAGTCACACACGGAATCGTCAAACGAGCCGATTTGATAATGCGACGGTACTGGCCGGGATAGAAGAGGTCAAAGTAGAATTCGGGAATGATGAATTCGCACTCGCCGGTATTCTTAAGGGTTAGCAAAGCGGCCGGGTCAATCTGGCTGAGAGAGAATGCCTGATCCACCTCCATGGTGCGGTAATTTTCCTCTATAAACCGACGTTCCATGCCACGCAGGTCGTTGGCCAGGCGTTCACCCGCCAACAATCCGGAGTGCCCACCGTCCCAGTAATTGCCTTGCAACAGCGGAGTGGTGTCGTCGTTGCGCTCAAAGCGGTAGGCCCGCTCAGCCAACCGCGCCAGGGCGATCGCATGCTGGTAGGACTGCCGGAACAAGCGTTGCAGATAGGTCGACATCCAGGTGTACAATCCCAGGTTGGTAAACTTGTCCTCGTAGAAATCAAAGGTTTCCTGCAATTGTTCCAGGGACTGCTCGTGAACCCGCAAAGAATGGCGGGAAATCTCGAGCCGCGTTCTTGCCGCCAG
Source organism: uncultured Bacteroidia bacterium (assembly GCA_964352215.1). Taxonomy (GTDB): domain Bacteria; phylum Bacteroidota; class Bacteroidia; order J057; family JADKCL01; genus CAWUKT01. The sequence goes on along the minus strand of CAYGRE010000039.1, from coordinate 56,418 downwards.
TATCTGTTGCTCGACGTTTTCCAACTCGATTACGGCCTGGTCAAACTGGAACTGCCATCCCTGAGCACGGCGTTCGTAATTGGCATGAAGGCCGAGAGAATCGGAAATCTTCAAGAACATATCGGCGGTGTTCCGCAAGCCATTGCCAATAGTTTCGGTAGAACTGGAAGATTCTTCTCCTCCGGTAGAGTTGGAGAAGCCCAGAATCTTGGGGATCAGGTTGAGGGCCCCGCTCAAATAGAGCAAAGTGGTGGCGGCCGGCATCAACAGATTGCCAATGTGCTTGGTCGCCATCTGTCCGGTTTCCAAACCCGTCATCCCTTCCCGCAGCAATTCCTGGTAATGGTCCCGGCGTAGCTCTGCCGATACCTTGCGTTTCTCCAGGGATTCCAACGAATACTCAGATGCCTGAATTTCAAGATCTCGGCTCCGGGTGGTCAATTGCAGGATGTTTTGCTGCTGAGCCAGCCGCAAACGGGCCAATTCTTCATTTTCCTTGCGCTCGATGGCCGACAACAATTGCCCGCCAAAGGATTGGAGAGCAGCAGCATATTCTTTGGCCTTGATGATCAGGAAATTGAATCGATAAGGCGGCAGGTTGCCACTCAAATTGTCCAATACATCTTCGATCGATAAACCTTCAGCCCTGGCCCGGACCAACAATCTTGGATCGATCTCAGGAGCGAATAAGGCCAGTTGCCTGCGCACACCACTGATATTCATGCAATTCCGAATCTTATACAAACGGTCTTCTACCCGATCCCAATAGCCCAAAAGGTCTTTATTGGGAGGAATGCAAAAGACCTTGGCCTGTTTGAAGAAATCGGTTCCAAAGGTGGGAAGTGGAAACTTCAGAAGCGGCTTGAACTTGCTCCAATTGGCCCCCAGGGAGGCTGAGCTGTGTAAGCCCTTTTCATAGGAAAGGATGCCTCCGCCAGCCAGTTGAATCCCCTTGTCACCATCGATCCTGCGGAGTTCACGAACATTGCGTTCATCCTCGTCATCGTCGTCGTCATCCCCCCGGGAGAACAACGATCCCCGGTCTCTCAGAGATCCCTCAAACCGATCGGGATCGGCTAGTGGATACAGAGCCTGGTAAATTTGTGGTCCTCCTGCCACGAGGCGGGAAGCCGTCTGAGCGATTTGCTGAATGCCTGGTACGACAAAAAGGTTGTTGGAACCAGTAGCTGAAGGGGAAATTCCAGGAGCGACCAGGTGCTCAATTTCAGAGAGGAAATCATTTCCCACCCAAGTGAAGTTGATCTTTTTGGAGAGTTGATTGTAGGTAAACCCATCTCCTTCGGGCTCCTGGCAGGGACCAAGTTCAGCGGGACGGTCTCCTAATAACTCAGCCGCCATGACATAGAGTAAGGTGGCTTCATTGACACTTTCCATGGTGTCTCGTGCAAAGAGCTTATCCCCCCAATCCAACAGATTGTCAATGTATTTCATGACAATCGTCTTCATATAGGCACCGGTTCGCAACCGGGCAATGGCATGGGGGTTGAAGGGGTCTTTGGTATATGCCTCGACCGCATCGGCATCGTTGAGCTGCTCTTTTAGCGTCGCAAGGGTATGGTCGCGGAAGACAATGTATTGCCATACCCGATCCATTTCCCTCAGTCTGCGCTCTTCATCGTCTTCGATCCACTGGACCCCAAAGGGGTACTTGTCAGAGGTCGGATTGAAAATGTAATGGTACCAACGCTGGGCATCGGCATACTTGCCCTGACTGTTGAGGTAGTTGGCAATCAGGAAGGGAATCTCGAAAAAGACCTCCCGGAAATAGACCCCCATAGAGCCTTTGGTATCCATTTTGCCAACATGCTGGTCGGCGTTGACCCGGTGAAGATGGAAGGAATCGTCAAAGGGATAATCCGCCTCTCTAACCGCAAAAGTCTGGTAGCCCACGTCGAGCAATCCGTCAATTCCGGAGGTATAAAGCCGCCGTGCCATTTCTTTGGCCAAGGTCGTTCCCAGGCGCCGTATCTGGTAAAAAGTATTGGCCCGGTAGCCGTTGCTCAGGTACAGCAAATCCTGCCCTATCCGCAATATGCCATCGGACAACCGTCCATTGATCAGGGTCAGGTCATCGGGGACAATGCCATCTTTGTGCCCCAATGAGGTGCGTCCTAAGATTAAAATCGCTTCGTTTTTGGCCCATTCGGCAGTGGCATAGTCTTCGCCCACCCGCTCCACAATGGGAATTCCGAAATAGACCCGGTTATTCAGCACGGTGAGCCTGCGATTGGCCGGGATATTGGGAATACCAAAACTCTGTATCCGGTTATACGGGGTCATTTCCTTGTCGAACAAATCCACCTGAGCCCGGAGCAGGAAATCCCGCCCCACCAGGGACAGGTTGGCTCCGAACCGTGGGGAAGGATAGACCCGGTTCCACCGATATCCTTTTAACTGGTAACCTTCTTTTTCTTTGGGATGCAAATTCGAAACATCAATCCCCGGAGTTTGGAAATAGGGAACGAATAGTTTTCGTACGACTCCACTGGTAAAATTGACCTTGAAGGTAATGTTGCTCAGCTTCACGGGATACTTTGTCTCTCCCCACAGGAATTCATTGTTACGCGCCGCTTTGTAAATACCCGCCAACAGTTCTTCCGTGATCAATTCCGCCCGGAAAGCCAGGTAGTTAAAAATTGAGTTGTCCAGAACCGGATCGACATAGGTGTTTTTCAGGGAAGTCCTTTCCGCCTTGTGGTACAAAGGATCGGATATAATCCCCTCTCCTTTCACAAAAGGCCATCCTGAAGGTTGCTTTAAGGTCTGGGGGGGAGTCCATGATCCATCAAGTTGCATACTGGTAAACTTGATGGACATCTTGTGTTTGTAACCGGTAAAGAGGGAAGTCCCATCGATCACTTTCTTTTCCGGCTTGGTCAAATACTCTACCCAGAACAAGTGCAGCCTACCATATTGGATCGCTACCGAGATTTTCCGCACCGGAATCTGCATGTTGAGCTTTTCCCAGGGCCCCCAGATTACTCCGGCGTGGTCTCCCCAACGTTGAGAGGCTTCCAGATTTTCAATGGTCCGGTAATAGTAGATCGGGGGATCGTCGGAAGTTACGCCAAAGAGATGCAATATGTCCGTTTCTCCTGCCCGGTGATGATAGGCTCCCGCAATCGACAGGGTGGCCAATTCCTGAAATCCAGTGAGGTATTTTGCATAGGCATCCTGAGCGGATTGGGGTCCGATCTCCTCTTGCAGCAACTCGTTTTCCAACTCCTTGAAAAGCGGGGTTTTATCGTCCCGGAGGTCGGGCTCCAGGTAATTTTCCGGCCAGAGGAACACCTTGCGATTGGCTTCCCAAACCCGGTAGTTTTTCTTCCATTCCCACTCTTCCGCCGGGATATCCCCGGGCGATACCTTGACATCACCATCCTGGCTCCGTTCAAGGTCCAGAATCGTTCGTTGGATATAGCTTTGAATACTGGAGATTGCGGCCACCACCCTTGAGGTTCGGGCACATCCTTCCAATTCTGTATCAATGAGGAAGTAATGGTATAGATCGGTTGGATCGGCAAAACGGGCTGGTTCAAGGGTGTGAATCAGATAACTCTGGAGTGCATCCCGTTTCCTTTCACGAATCTTATCCTCAAATGGACCGATCTTCTCTTCGTACTCCTCGCTGGTCTCATATTTGGTACGGATCGCGGTGACCATGACTTCTACCGCCCGGGTCAATTGGGCATAATCGTTGGAAATGAGCAGGGGCAAAGCCTCTCCACCTACCCCAAGAAAGCGAGCCAGTTTTACCCCGCGTCTGAATTTGTCGATTGCTTCCAACACCCGGTTAGAAGGATTGACGGTTCCGGGTTCAACCCTTGGGAAGTCAAAGACCTGGTTGATGGCCCGGACCAATCCGGGTTCAGTATCCAGAGCGATGGCCATGGTCTCTGTGATCAGGGGATCAAAACGTCCGGTACCGACATAGTAAAAGCCCTCCAGGACGGTTGCCCAGTCATCGGGCTCTCCCTTGGCCACTTGCAAGAAGTCTCTGAAAAGGGTGGTCTGGCGGATGTCCGCCAAAACTGGGGCCGTAAAGTCTGCAATCTGGAAGATTGCCGGATTTCCTCCGGTATTGGATTGGATATAAGAAAGGGCTTTGTTGGTAAAGGTGCGGTTGGCAAACCAGACCTTCAATCGCCGTAAATTCTCGATGAGGGAAATCAATACCGCTGGACCAGTGGTCCCTTGAACGATTTCGGTAAGGACAGTGCTCAAAGCCGGAGCATTGAAATCCTGCCCGAAAAGCAGGGAAAGCGTCCGAAGACGTTCCACCGGGATTCCCAGCTCCTGACCCAATACGGTTGAAATCACCTCGCTGACATGGAATTGCAGCAGGTAATTACTCGCATCTGCAGGGTTCAAGGGTATTCCAGCCGGAATTGCAATGACTCCACCTGCATCAAAGGCGGGTGTCAACCAATAGCTATTGGCATCGACCAGGGGCTCAAACACGGCTGGATTTGTGGCAAAGATGGTTCTGGATTGCCTCAACGTAAGGCCCTCGGAACCGAGGAGGGTATGCCCCGCAATGTCGGGTGCGCCGGGCACGAGGTGGACGGCGACAATCTCCCTGAGCTTGGCGTTCACATTGGCCTGGGCCGCGGCGTCGAGGCTGGCAGTCACAGTTGCCGGAAGGACGAGGGCCACTGCTGCCGGGTCAACGACTCCGGCCGCGATGCGGTAAGTATGCAGATTGGCCGTGGTGATCAAAGCCGGATTGGCAGCAATGATTTGCTCGGATTGGGCCTCGGTTATTCCCTGGAAATAGGCAAATACGGTTCCGGCAAAGGTCATCTGCCCTTCGGTGATGATCCCGGCTGCGAGTCGATCTGCGATGACCGCCGCTGACTCAGGTGCCACCGCCGGATACTGAGGATCGTTGAGGACAAAAGCCAACTCGCGGACCCGGTAACGGCTGTCCTTGAGCCAACCGTTCAATTCGATCAAGGCATTGATCACTCTCAAATTGGCCAGGATTGGACTTGCCAACCCGGTCTGGAACCTAAGCAGCGCAAACAGGTCGTCTATCGTTAAGCCAAGTGACTTTGCGACCAAAACGTGTCGGTAGAACAGGCTCAGGCTGCTGAGGTTGAGGGTAAAGGTTCCGTCCGGCAGACTGCCGAGTGAGGGACCCAGGTGCTCAATGAGGCGGTACAATTGCTCGTCGTCGAGGCGCAAGCCCGCCAGCAGGCGGTGGAGTACGGCCATGGCGGCTGAATCCGGGAGGTCGTCCCGGTAGGCGGGGTGCCTGAAGGGCAGGTTCAGGGCTGCCGCATCCCAGATTTCCACCCGGGCGAAGGCCGGGAGGTTGAACAATTGGTCAAAGAGGGAGGATTCCGATTCGGTGGGCAAGTCCCCAAACAACACGCACAACTCTTCGGGAGAGACCCGCAACTGGTTCCGGAGGTTGACCAGATCAGCGATCTGGTTGACCACGAGATCGTTGGGGTTGGGAACCAAGCCTGCGGCCCGCAAATGGGACAGGAGCTGGTCCAATTCCAGGATCGAGAAGGGAACCTTGCGCCAGAACCGCACGAACCGGTGAATCCGGTCCAGAATGTCAAGGTTCAATCCCGTCAGGTCTTCCCGGTCCACCTGGACACTTCCAGCGCTGACGATGCCGTTGATCTCGGGGGTTTCTGCCCCGTCCAAGGTCACGTAAGCGGTGGCCAGAATCTGGGTCAATTCGCCTCTTTTCACTTCTATCCGTTGCAGGAAGTCCTGTACATCGACGGGTGCGATCAGAGCAGGATTGAAATTGATCCGGTACAAGCGCCTCAGGAAGGCCAAACCGGTATTGGCATTGCTGATCAGCACGTATTCCCGGTCGGACATATTCAATCTCGACTGAGGGATGACATTGTTGGCATCTCCGGTATAGGAAAGTACCGTCTCGGCAATCCGTTCCCGCGTAATGGGGAAATGTTCCAGATAGATATCTGCCGCTTCCAGGGGCAGGAAGAAGGGTTGCTTGAAATTATTGAGTATGGGTTGATTGTACAGCAAGGCATAGACATAGTCCTCGATTGCCTCTCGGTCGGTGAATGCCCCGGCAAAATTTGAGGTCGAATGGCGGACGATAAAGTTCTCGAGAATCTCATTGATGATGGTGAGATAGGGAATCAGCCCATTCGTATTCTCACAGGTCAACCGAAGCCCATTCCACAGATCATCCCGTCTCACCCGGGGGTCAATTGGATGTCGGTAATCCGGCCCGGTAAACCGGACCTGCAGGATATGCTTCCTGACCAATTCCATCAGGTCAACGAAATAGGCCACCGGAGAAAGAATGGACCGGCACTTGTCACATTGACAGTAATCCTGATTGCCAAAGAGGTCGGAAAAGCCGTTGATCTCAGCCAAATAAGGGACCACTTCCGGGGAAAAGTTAAAGCCCGGCAGCCAGGGAAATGCACCTTTGGTGTAATCCATGACGATCCCTAAGTTGGACACCGCCTTATTGGCAAAGGCTCTTGCACCTTTATAGTATCGGGAGGCGGATTGCTCCGATAAACCGGAGGAGCGAATAAAATGGCTTTCGCTATCGGCGGCTATCTGGTAGGCAGAATGGTACCCCTTGGACATCAGTAATTGAGTGTCCTCAATGTCGGCGGTGATCCGGTGCACGCGTTGCACTGTCTTGAGGTTGTTGACGACCCTTTCCTGGTCCTCTTCTCCAACCCCGTCCCAATTCAGCTCCCTCACCTCTTCACTTTCAGGCCTAAAATCCAATGAAAGCAACTTTGATTGGCTATTGATTCGATAGAAGTTCCGTATCTGATCCACTCTTCTGCCTGCTTCCAGGGCTTTGTCCTCGGGAGAAAGCTCCCGGTCGTCAAACAAGCGCCGCAAATCCATCCCAGGATGGAGGTCTGCCAATTCCTTCATGTCCTCAAAGGCACCTTTCAGGCCATCCAATTGGCTGGGACTGATCCCTGAAGTATTCAATTCTTCAAATGACCTCGCCTCAAACACCTTGGGGTTGGCATCGTAGAGATCGGCCAGGGCCTGATCCCTTTCGGTGACTTCGGCCTGTTTCACATCCTTATGCCGTGCGGTGAGTACCGCCTCTGGATAGGCCAATTCTACTTGTTGCTTTAGATAATTTGCATAATCCTCTTTAGAGAATCCAATCTTGTCGTCAAAGCCAGCCTTGTCCAGCAATCCGATCCAATCCCCGCGTTCCAACGCGGCCAGATTCTCGACCGATTTCTCGGTTCCTTTGCCGGCAGCCTCAGCCAGGGCCTCCTGAAATTGGATTTGTCCTCCTGACAACTGATAGATCGATGCTTGCAAGCCAAAGCTTTTTCCTTGTCCCGGGGTGAGGACTTGTTTTTCGACCAAGGTCTCGATCTCATTGGAATCGATTCGGTCCAAAAAGGCTTTGCGCTCCAGCAAGACCCCTTCACGATCGGCGCTGAGCCTCATTTTGGTGGTGACCTGGACCAGATCGGCCCGGCTGAATTCCTCGGCCAATCCTGAGATTTTTCGCAAGGGCACTCCGGCTGGAAAGGCATCGGCCAGGGTCTCCGGTCCGTCCCAATCTTCCAAGGCCAGGAAGGCCTCCTGCCGCACAATTGTCTCCAGCAAAACCTTGTTAAAAACACTCTGGATATAGGTTCTGATCTTCGTTTCCCGGTTCCGCAAAGGCTCCAGGCTCATACGCTCAATCGAACGCACAATCTCCGCAGACGATTCCTTAAAATGATCGAGCAAGTCTTCTTGTATTCCCAGGAGGATACGGTTTTCAATCTGGCGCAATGCTTCCGGATCGTTTTCCTCCAGGTCTTCGAGCTGGCTCGCAGAAAGGGTGGTCAGTTTTTTCAGATCATTGACCGGTAGGACCACCGGCGGCCGGTTGGTCCCCGGCATCGGTACTTCGATAACATGTCCCTTGATCTGCCCCTGATTTTTTAAGGGTGTGCCTTCGCTGCTGTAAATCGGTCGGTCACCGGTAAATACCCGGAAGAAAACATCGGGTAGGTAATCCTTGCGGTTATCTTTAAAATCTTCCTTTTCATAGTTGATTTGAAACTCTCCATCAGCATCGGAATACGCGACTCCCAGAAACTCACTGGTAGCATAATCCCGGTCCCATCCCTCTACCCGCATGCCGGGTACCGGATCTCCCGTTTCCTTATTGACGACCTTGGCCTGGATGAAAAACTTTGGAGGGTGCTCCGGCAACTCACTGTCAGGGTCACGTTCAAGGTCTACCTCGATCACCACATCACAGACATCCTCCTCATTCAGGATGGGTTCCCCTTCGGTACTGTGAATGACCTGATCCCCCTGGTAGACCAGGAAAAAGATCTCTGGTTTGCCTTCCTCCGCATAATCCAGGTAGGCACTTCTCTCATAATTGATCTCAAAACATCCGTATTCGTCAGCTATGGCAGACCCTAAATGATCACTGTAATTCGGGTCTTTGTCCCATGCATCAATCTTTAAGCCAGGAAAGGGAAGTTTGTCCTTTTTGGAAATGACGGTTCCGGTGATTTCGGGCATTATCGTATCAGTTAATAGTATCTTACTTGAGCTCCGTTGGCAAATGATCTTCCGGGATGGTTGTTGAATATAGCCCGGACGATGGTCCTTCCTTCCAGGTGGAGCAGGAATACAACCTGTCTGGCGTGACCGCCGGATGCACCTGCGACAAACCTGGGTTGAATGGAAGCGAATATGCGGTCGTTGGGTCCAATGGTCCTTAACAATTGGTTCAATCGGATGCCAAATTGATTGAATTCTCCCATGTTAACATGTCCCCACTGGGCAAAGGTCTGGTTGATGATCCCCCGGCCACCATTGGCGCTTGCACGTCCATGGCCAGCCTGGAAAACATTGCCTTGATTCCCATTCATATTTGAATTGTGGTGGGCCTGGGCCGCTCCCCTGGAACCGGAATTGGTACCTGTTCCTCTTACATCCAAATGAGATTGCCTCATCTCCATTGAAACGGCGTGCACCCTTCGGCTTCTACCGGCTCCCTCGATCAGGACATCGTCGGCAATCCCTGACCCTGAAGGTCCTGCCCTCACTTGTTCCACCCGTCCCCTGCCCTGGAAAGGTACAGGACGAACTCTGGACTGGCTGGCTGCCTGTCCCGGTGGAGGCACGGTATCTGCTGCGGCGTAAGCCGCCGGATTGCTACGGGTACCGGGGTTATTGGGATTTACAGGGCGGGGTGCCACTGGATTTTCCATGGGTGCGGCATTGGCGCGAGCGCGCAAGCGGTCTCCGGCTGCACCTATCGTCGAGTCCATTGCTGCTCCCATGGCCATTCCCTGAACTCCAGCAGAAAGTATGGCTCCCCCATCGGTAATGCTGCCATTGTGGATCAACTGTGTGGTGGCCTCTCCGAGAGAGCCACCAGTTCCTCCAAGGACTGCACCACGCAATCCCCGGACCCCGGCGCGAACGGCAGCGGAATTGTTGAAGGCGCGGGCGGCACCCAGAACTCCTCTTTGAGTTGCGGTTGTACTCCCTTGCATAAATGCCGATGCCGATGAGGTAAAGGCTCCTCTGGCGGCACTGCTGATCAGGTGGCCGGTTCCAGCGGTGAATGCACCTACAATCCCTCCGACGACTCCGGCCTCAAAGGCCTGACCCATATCGAGGTTGGATAGCACATCCCTTCCCCTGAAGGCCAGATTGAGGGATTGACTGGTCAGGTCGCTGGCCATTCCGGCGGCAAAGCCGGAGACGGCGCCGATGGCGACCACGGCGCCGAGTGATGAGGCAGCCGCTGTTCCGTACGCGGCTGCGATGAATGCCGTTGCGGCCCCTGCAGTAACAATCGTCACTACAATGGATACAACGACGACAGCAGCTATAATCAGGGCGGTTTGCCACCATTCAAGTTCTTGTTCTGGAGCGCCGGTGAGGCTGGTGCCAGTGGGGCTACCATTCGGATCTCCATCGGGATGGCCAGCCTGGCCTCCAGAGGATTCTACTCCAGTGGCTGCACTGGGATCAATCGTCCCATTTGGGTTGGGTGGCCGGTTGGGATCATAGGAATCCGGATCAAATCCTTCAGGTGTTCCAGTTCCCCCTGCTACTCCCCGGGGATGGGCTTGAGGATTGCCCAATTGTTGTGAAGGTCTACCGCCGGTGCCGGTGCCACCTCTTCCGCGGCCACCTGTTCCACGTCCGTTTCCATTGCCGTTTCCATTGCCGCCATTTCCGTTTCCACCCAGGCCATTTCCTCCAGGTACACCGGTTCCGGAACCGGTGCCATTGGGGCCACCTGCACCTGGGGTGGTGCCATTTCCTTGAGCCCCGGGGGTTCCGGTTCCTGTTTCAGCTCCGACTCCACTTGCACCGGGAATTTCCGAGGCTCCACTGCCCGGTGTATTGGCAGGGGAATCCGGATCTGAAGGATTCGATCCTTCTCCTCCCATACTGTAATAGCCTGGGGCTAATTCCTCTTCGTCCCCATCAGTGGGTGCCGGTTCCGAGGCTTGTTGGGCACCAATGGAGTCCCTGACTATCGTTTGAGGATGTTCTCTCAGATATTCTCTGGCAAAGGCTCTCGCCCCTTCCGCCGTGTCAAATCGATGGAGTTCGATCTGGCCATTGGTATGGCGAATCCTTACTGAAAAACCCGCTGGAGCAGGACTTTCATCCTCAGCCGGCGGATCCGGCTCGGGCGGAGGTTCTGTACTCTGTAATCCATCAGGGTCTTGCAAATTCAAGGGATTGTTGTGGACGAACCGGTACAGGTTCAATCCATCTTCGGGCCCTATGGGGTCGGGACTTATCCAGCGTCCCAACCAAGACGCATAGTATCGATAGCCGTAGTAATACAGGCCAGTGGTATCATCCCGCTCCTTACCGGAATAGCGATATTCTTTTAATCGAATGTCTCTCAGATTATTTCCCGCGATAAAGGCCGATCCTCCAAATGGGAAGTATTCTTCGTATGAGATTACATCTCCTGCCTGATTGACCTCGAGGTTGTTCGAATTGGTTTGATCGGTCAGCTGGTAATGAATCCGCTTTTGGTTGATGTCGACCGTCTCTCTCCCCAAGGTATCCCGGGTCCATTGGTGGAGCAAGGCGATCCGCTGACTCCCATCAGTCAGTTGAGAGGTCGTCCGTTCCAATTGGGGAATCCCTCCCAGAGACCTTCGTTTGATCTCACAACCATCGAGGTATATCTTTTCTGTGACCTCCAATTGACCGGCCACCAATCGTTCACTCACTTTCCGGGTACGGCGATTGTCTGCGGAATAGACATAGTATTCCGCATCATCGACATCGTTGGCTCGCTCAATGATCACGGCCCGGGAAAGTTGATTTTTATAATCCCACTCAAACCGTCTCAGGTGGGGCAGGTAGTTGAGGTTCCCATTTCCATCAAAGCGGGTTTCCCGACCGGGAATGGGGACCCCATTCAAATCTGTGTCTGGCAGAGATCGGTTGGAGGTTGGGGATACCCAATACTGACGGTTCCAAACGGTATCGGCCTCGGGGCCGAGCCCAAAGGTACGGTGGTCCATCCGTTCCAGATTTCCTTCTTCATCGTAGGCATAATCGCGCTGGTAGCGACGGACGGCTGCGCCATTGTTCAGGCCAATGTGTCTTGTTCCCTTGATGAAGCCCGGTGCGTTGGGAGCATGGGCATAATCATTGGGTTGGGTGGCTTGATGTACCCTCCCAGTAGCGGAACGCAATTGGTAAAAGGAATCGTAAGTAAACTCGCGCACCGCCGAAATGGCCACCCCTGCTAAGGCAGCGTCGGCTCCGTCCTGGACGAGGTCCAGGGCACGCACGATGTTGCCAAAGGCATCGTAGTAGACCCTGAGATTCTGGTACTGCCGCCCTGGAGCTCCACCGGGGCCGGGCATGTAGGCTGCCATACGGCTGACCCGATAGGAACGGGCATCGTATTCGAAGTTCCTTACCATCCCATTTCCCAAGGTCAAACCAACAATTTGGCCTCTGGAATTGTAGCGGGTATCCTCCAGAATGGGAAGGTCAACCAGTTGTCCATCCTGGGTTGTGACCCTTACCTGGCGAACGGTGCCGTTGGCGGAATATTGGTAGGAACGGGTGGTTCCATCCGGTAATTGGCTGGCGAGCATCCTCGACAAGGCATCGTACTCGGTCCGGGTGGTATAGATCTCGGGGGCCAGTCCCACCGCGGCAGGGATTTCCCAGTTAGGAATGTTGCGGTAATCGGTGACCATACGGCGTGACTCCACCAAGGCCTGACCCGAAAGGTCGTAACGGCCAATTTCCAATCGACCTGAACTGTCGTAATGTTCGATCAGTTGCCCTCTCGCATTGCGTTCGGTAGAGGCCGCCATAGGAAGCGAATCCCCATAGACAAAGCGCTGGGTACGGTGGTTCATGCCCAAGGCTCCGCTTACCAAATAGGATGAGATCCGCCCCATCGCATCGTAGACATATTCGACGACCACTCCACGACCGTCCCAACTGTGGGTCGGTTGGTCAAACAGGTTCAGGAATTGCCATCTCGGACCTGAATCAGTCGATTCTTCGGCAAAAACCCGCCCGGTCATGTCCCGCGTAAGTCGGTTGCTGGTAATTCCCCTGGCATCAATGGTCTCTATCGGATCCCCCATGAAATCATAGCGGCTTCGAACCTGCCTGGGCACTCCCCCGGCTTGTACTTCCTCGTTTAGGAAAGTGTTGCCCCTGGGGTCCAATTGGCTGGTGACAGGGGTATTGTTATGGGTCTGGCTCTTGGCCAGGGCGATTCGTTCAGGATGGTTGGCATCAGCAATGGCCAGTCTTTCCAATTCGTATTGGCTTCCTATAACTGTGTCGTTGAAGTCATAGGCCCGGGATTGCCAAGGCTCAAATTCTGTGCGGGCAATGGTCCCATTTGGGGATTGGCTTTCGACATTTCGTCCAAGGACATCGTAGAAGTTGATCGTGGTATTGCCATAGCTGCGCAATACCTCTTCTGACTCATATTCTGCAGTTGACGAGAAATATGATTCGTACTCGAGGACCGCGGCCTGCTTGTTGTTGTACACGATATGGCCGGAGACCTGCCATCTGATATTGGAGAATGCCTCGACGGGTTCTCCCGCCTGCAAGACCAGTTCATCGGCGGCATTCCGATAGAAAGCGAGACCGGAATCGACCAATACCTTGTTTTGTAAGGCCCGGCCAAATCCGTCCAGGTAGCTGACAATGACCTGAACCGAGCTAACTCCATTGACATTTCCGTTGCCATCATTGAGCCAATTCTCCCGGGAAATTTGGATCGCTCCAGGTGGGAGGCCTTCATTGGTCCATCGATACAGATCATAATGGTAATACATGAATGCATCCTGGACAAAGGCTTCGGGATTGATGATGACATCTTGCAAGGTCGCCGGACCGGGGTCAACCCAAGTTGCCAATGGCGCCATGCCTGTTTCCCTTAACGTATTGGTATCATCCCGTATGGTGCCTCGCATTCCACTGAGGACGATCATTCCCAATGGGTCGTAGCGCACTTCGGAGATATTTTGGTTCATGTCCCTGATCTCGAATGGTGCGGCAAAATGGTAGTCAATCAGGGCCGTTGTTGCATTTTGCAACTGGTCTTCCTGACTCACTACTGCCAGGAAATAAGGATCGTAAGTGATCTCAAGCTGGTTTTCTCCGGGGGAAATCTCTGTTCTCGGCAAGTAAAATCCGTTGCGGTCGAGAAAACGGGTTTCGATGCCTGATTTCCACCAATAACCATCTCTGAGTGCATATCCTTCAGCAGCCGCTCTTCCCGGATCGTGTCTGACCCCGAGCACATTTGCCAACCAGGGATCATGGAAACAGGCTGTTTCGGAATGGTGGATCAAGGAGTGATCTCCAAGGTCCCCGAGAGCTAGAGCAGCATCCTGATTGTTGTTCCAATAGAAATGCTGGGTCCAACGCCATAGTTTAGCTTCTGCTCCTCCGGCAAAAGGATCGGCAAAGGTAATGGGGGCAGCCAATAAGGGAAGCACCTGATTGTAGAGATTGGACCTGTGGAAGAATCGATCTCCGGGCAAGGGATTTACTTCATTGATTTCGAAGTCTCTCTCTTCAACGTTGATATCTGGTTCGTACCGTTCCAGGGTATCGAAGGACTGTTTTTCAGCTTGTGAAACCTGTAAGTAAAGGCTCTGTTGCTCAAGATAGGCCCCGGAATCTGTGCTTGGATAGGCCACCCGTGCCGATAGCAGGGGGTTGCCGTAATCATCGATCTCCAACACAAAGGAGTGGGTTACCCTTGGATTGTCGGGGATTCCCTCAAATGCATATTCAAGGCCTTCCACTGCAAAAGCTCCAAATACGGGTTCATGCTCTTGGGTACCGGGTTGGAGGCGTCGGATCAGAAAATGATTTTCTGTAACCTCAAAGGGGTGGGCCTCCCGGTTGCCTTGAACATCGATTGCAAAGGTTTCTTTCCTGATCACTTGCCCGGAGAGTGCGGCAACCCCGATTCGGTATTCTTCAGGTCCCAAACCGCTTAAGTCCTCAAAGGTATAATGAGGACCATGCTGAGGAGCATTTACATAATACTGTTCGGCTCGATCCGTTCCCGGAGCTGTTGCTCCATTGTGGATCCAGGTGCGAATACAGACCGGGTGGGTAAACTGGGCAGGTGGGAGTTCTATATCGCCTGAGTAGGATTCGGAATCGTACTGATCAACCTGGCTAAAGCCGATGAACTGCTGCTTGTGACTGTCAAAATAGCCATCGTGGTAGCGATAGAGGTTTTGCAGGTTTGTATTGCCGATCAGGTCGACCATTTCCATGCGGTCTACCACTGGTGCGTGGTGGGGAATCTTGGTAATCCATGGCCGGCCTTCGGCCTGGTCCCGAAGGTAGTGTTGGGAGGAATGTCCGTAGTGGAAGTGGGTTTCCTGCCCCATGGAATCGGACACGCTTGTAATGAGATTGGGTTGAATCCCGACATTCAAACGCATGTATTGGATGGGGTCCGCCCCTCCCGAAGACATTCCTGCCGACCAGACCAGACAAGGGGTCCCGTCACCCAGGAAGTTCATGATGTCAACATTGCCAAATTGATCAAAATAGGGCACGCCCTTGAGGGTTACTCCATCTAGGAATTTGTTGCCTCCAAGGTTGATCCAATAGGAAATTTCTCCTCTGCCGAGGTAGATGATGTCACTGCCTCCGGTTCCAAGGAGGTCGGTAAAACGTAACCGTGCGGCATCAAATTTGAATTCATGGTCAAATACCGGAGCATTTTCCATGACGATCCCATTGCCAAACCGGCCGTGGCCAAGGTTCGGCCAGTACTCCACCCGTCCATTCCTGATGAAGACCTGGTCCGGCAATCCGTCGCCGGTCATATCGGCAAAGAAGTGGTCCAGCATGGAGTCATTGCCCATGACCGGAGCCCGGCTGACCCCGTTGGATACGGCCCGGGAGATTTCTACGGGTTCTCCATATCCTTCTTTTCCGAGGGAAGGGAACCAACTGATCCGGCCTTGGGAAATGTTGACGATATCGGGATTGCCATCCCCGGTGAGGTCAAGCATTTGGGTGTTCTTGCCGACCCCTCCAATTTGGGGCGCCCGTTCAAATGGACGGAAGGGTTTCCACCCCTCAGTGGCTCTGTCAAATTCGTAATAGCCAGCGGTGCGACCGAACAAGGTGACCAGATCCTGGTTGCCATCTGAATTGAGGTCGCTGAGGGAATAGCCTCCAAATGGTGCATTGGGCTGAGAAACTACCTGCTTCTGGGGACCGAGGCGTCCGTTCCCTAAATTCCGCTTGAAAAACCAACCAAAATTGGATTCGTAAAGGATGCCCGGAAGGCCTTCACCGTAGAGATCGATCCAGCGGTAGTTGCCCCGGCCTATCCCAAATGGGATGTTCTCCAGGGTCTCCACGGGTGGAGTAGAAAAGGATTGCTCCAGGGTGGTCCCTGAATATTCAAATGTCAGTGGAGGGAGTGACCGCTGGGTATAATTGTTGGTCCCTAATGTCCGAAGGTATCCGGTCATCGAGACGCTGGTGAGGCGGGAATCCTGATCAGGGGCTTCCTCAAAATTCAGGTCCATGCTGCTGACCAGGGTTAAGCCGGGGCCCAACTCGGCAAATCGATGGAACATGAGGATGCGGCGGCAGAGGCGGTAGGTCCGAATCTCAAATCCGGCTGCATAAGATGAAAAAGGGTCCAGGCGGGAGGGCCAAAGATTGGCCTCGTTGGCGGCGGTGGCCGGGTCAGCAAGGTGTTCGCCGTAGTCGAGGACTACTTCAAACATCCAGCTTTGACCGGCTGGTTCTGGCTCTTCGGGGTTTTGGGGCAATGAATTGCCGTACCTGATCCGTTTGAGGTATCGCTGCGGATACTCTGGAAGATCGCCGGGCCGGGTCG
The DNA here is from genome assembly GCA_964352215.1 of uncultured Bacteroidia bacterium. Taxonomy (GTDB): domain Bacteria; phylum Bacteroidota; class Bacteroidia; order J057; family JADKCL01; genus CAWUKT01. The sequence continues at coordinate 40,037 of CAYGRE010000039.1, read as the reverse complement.
ACTCGTAACTGGTCGTTCGATCTACATTGTCAAGGTCCTCTGCCTTGTATTCAAATCGAATGACATTGCCCAAATTGTCAAAACTCACTTCAGGCAACCATTGGAATACCCGGTCGGGGTGGTTGGGATCCCGGATTTGACTGCTTCCATCTGCAGCAGCTCCCAGAATAATGACCTGATTGTTCCTTTGTCTTACTCGCCAGTGAATTTGGTTGGTGGCCCGGTCCACCCATTTTTCAATGCGTACATAGGTTGGGTCGACCTTGGTTCGGTAATGGAATACCTGGTATTGCGCATTTCCATCCACACGTTGTAGGTAGGCTCCACCTACCATTTCCAGAGAAGGAACCAATGCTTGCCCCCCAAAGGCATATCCCTCTTTCCCATCGTAACGGGGGTACCCATTTTCCATGTTGATCCCAACTGGGTTCACCCCGGAAAGGTCCCACCCGATACCAAAAGCGGAATTTTTGCCAGATCCATTCGCTCCCAACCCAAGTTCGGGTTGGAATCCATGCCTCCCTGCTGTCATCGGAATCCCAACTGAAACCGAAGGCATCCCTCTCTGGGGATCGGTCGATATCTCATGGGGTATGGACAAACCGGAAAGCTCGGTTTCTAAGAATGAAAGGTGTTGGGGCATAGCTGGAATCTCTGGTATGATATTACAGAAATTCAGGCAGAGATACCAGTGGGAGATACCGACGAATGATGCCTCCTATCTTACATGGATATTGGGTGGTTTATTCTCCTTCTCCGCCCGAGCCGGCATCCACCTTGCGGTTCTTCACATGCTCTTCAAGCCACTGGTCTTGTTCCCGCAACATGTGGAGGATGCTCTCTTTTGCCCGGTATCCGTGCGATTCTTTGGGTAGAACTACCAAGCGAACCGTCGCTCCCAGGCCTTTTAAGGCATTGAAATAGCGCTCGCTTTGCATGGGATAGGTGCCTGAATTGTTGCTGGCTTCGCCGTGGATCAGAAGCAGGGGCGTCTTCATCTTGTCAGCGTGCATAAAGGGCGACATCTGATAGTAGATCTCAGGGGCTTCCCAGTAATTCCGCTCTTCGCTTTGGAAGCCAAAGGGAGTCAGGGTGCGGTTAAAGGCTCCAATGTAGGCGATGCCTGCTGCAAAGAGATCAGAATGAGATAACAGGTTGGCCACCATAAAGGCGCCGTAGCTGTGCCCTCCTACCGCAACGCGGTTGCGGTCTAGCCCAGTGCATCCACCGCATCAATTGCAGCTTTCCCATTGGCTACCAATTGCTTCCGGAAGCTGTCGTTCGGTTCGGTATCTCCCTCCCCTACTATCGGGAAGGATGCCCCGTCCAGAACCACATACCCACGGGTCACCCAATAAACCAAGGAGCCCCAGAAGGGATAGGTAAATTTATTTGGGTTTTTGGTATTCTGTGTGGTGGTTGATTTGTCCTTGTATTCGCGAGGATATGCCAACAGGATCATGGGCTTCTTTTCCTTTTTCTCTTTGTCGTATCCCACCGGCAGGTAAAGGGTTCCGGAGAGTCCCTCCCCATCGTCCCGCTTGTAGGGTTTACTTTACTAGACCTTTCGTATTCAAAAATGGTCAGAAGGTTCCTCAAAAATACCGTCACAGATCAACCCATGAACATAATTTATTTGGTACAAATTTGGTTAGAGACATCCTTAACAACACCCAAAAAACATCCCCAACTACCCCTAATGGTCGATTTCCCGAACCACCAGCCACCCTTCCAAAAGGTGGCCGTTTTTTGTTTTGACTTGATTGATGTTTCAGGGAATCCCAATTTCCCAAGCGAATCGTTTCTCTTCACCAGGGACGATACTTTAAATGGGTACCTCCAGCCTTGATGGCCTTCCTATCAAAATCTCCACCTTCCAAGACGAGTCGCTTCAATGCTTTGCAAACAATGGTGATAGGAAAGATACACAAAGATGCGCCTCCGCACCCTCAAGCCCGAGGATCATGAGCCGCAAGGCTGAGGGGGAAGTAGCCGCAGGACCGAGGGCCTGGACCCGCAAGACTGAGGGTCATGAGCCGCAAATTTGCAGGGTAATACCCTCAAGAATGATAGTATTACTATCATGAATAACAGATTCGATAATGGAAAGCTGCGGCAACACCGCCGGAGTCTTGCGCGGGGCGTGGTTTACCCTGCCGGGTTCCTGACCGTAACCGTTAAGAGCAATACTTTCAGGAGTAATCGTAGTTCTTCGAACACCTGCGACCAGGTAAGAGAACTCTTGTAGGGCAATATGAATTATTTTACCCATAACCATAGGGTCTGGACAAAACCAAAATCCCCAAAAAATCAGGACTTCACCGCCATTACCTGCTTGACCTCCGGAGCGACCCGGCGGATCGCCTGCTCCAGGCCGGCCTTCATCGTCATATTGCTCATTTCGCAGGTTTCGCAGTTTCCGAGCAATTCCAACTCAACGACCAATTCGGATGTAATGTCGTGGAGACGTACATCTCCACCATCGGACTTGAGGTAGGGCCGCATGCCTTCGAGGGCTTCGAGGACACGTTCGCGGATGCTGTCTATATCGACTTGGGTCACCATTATCGGGTAGTGATTTCAACTTTCTGAGTGGGGGGCTCCGACGAATTCCGGATGGCAACTTGCTGGGCAACCCGTTGGGCAATTCCCATAAAGGCTTTTCCCAGGGTTGAGTCAGGGTCGCTGGCCGGTGGTGCTCCACTGTCGCCGCTTTCTCTGACCTGCTCCACAATTGGCACCTGTCCCAAGAGAGGTACCCCCATTTCATCTGCCAGATTTGCACCACCATCTTTTCCGAATATGTGGTACTTTTTTTCTGGCATATCTTCAGGAACAAAATACGCCATATTCTCTACAATTCCCAACAGGGGGATATTGATCTGGGGGGCACGAAACATCTCTGCGCCCTTCCTGGCATCGGCGAGCGCGACCTTTTGGGGGGTTGTCACCACCACGACGCCGGTGACCGAAAGACGTTGCACCAAGGTCAGGTGGAGATCGCCGGTACCCGGAGGCATGTCGAGGATCAGGTAATCCACTTCATCCCAGTCGGTATCGAAAATCAGCTGTTGCATGGCCTTGGATGCCATCGGTCCCCGCCAGACTATGGCCTGCTCCGCCGGGACCAAAAACCCAATCGAGTTCAGCTTTACGCCAAATTTTTCAAAAGGAACCATCATGTCCCGCTCTCCGACTTTTTTGACAAAGGGGCTTTCTCCCTCCAGACCGAACATAATCGGGATGCTGGGGCCATAAATGTCGGCGTCACACAGGGCTACTTTCGCTCCGGTCTTGGCCAGTGAAACGGCAAGGTTCGCAGCAATGGTTGATTTACCCACGCCCCCTTTGCCCGAAACCACGGCAATGATATTCTTGACATTGGCAAGATCGGGAGATGATACCTGTGAAGTTACATCAGAGGTCATCAGAATATTCGGGACCACCCCCGGATGAACATACTTGTGCAGGGCGTTGATACAGTCCTGCTTGATCTTCTCTTTCAATGGACAGGCCGGAGTGGTCAATACCACTGAAAAACTGACCTTCAGCCCATCTACCTCCACATCGCGGATCATATTGAGCGTCACCAGGTCTTTTTTCAGATCCGGATCGTCCACATGCTTCAGCGCAAACAGTACCTGTTCTTTCTTTATGCCCATGGGTTCAAAATTAAAGCCTGGCCTCCAAATGGAAAACCTTTGCTCAAACTTACTAATCTGTGAACCCTTCCTGGCCTCTTTTGTTCCGAGATTTTACTGAAAAACAGGGGACTGTTGACCAGATTCGCCATTCATAGGTGTCCTCATTTGTGTTTGGCGGCAAATCAAAATAACTTGCGCAAAATTTGGTGGAATGCCCCAAACACTATCAATAGTTATCCCTGCGTACAACGAGGAAAAGACAATTCACCTGATCCTGGATAAGGTCAAAGAGGTTGAGTTGATCGGTGGTATGCAGAAGGAGTTGATCCTCGTCAATGATTGTTCCCGGGACGATACCGAGGGGGCGATCAAGTCCTATATGGAGAAGAACCCGGATATGGGGATCAAATATTTCGCCCATGAGGTCAATAAAGGCAAAGGTGCGGCCCTGCATACCGGGATTGATGTCGCTACGGGTGACTATATCATCATCCAGGATGCCGACCTTGAATACGACCCCAATGAATACAACGATCTTCTGAAACCGGTCCAATTGGGCTTTGCCGATGTGGTCTACGGTTCCCGCTTCATGGGAAGCAACCCCCACCGCATCCTCTTTTACTGGCACTCGAGGGGCAATAAGTTCCTGACCAACCTGTCCAATCTGTTCACCAACCTGAACCTCACGGACATGGAGACTTGTTACAAGCTCTTCCGCAGCGATTATATCAAGGCGCTGTTGCTGAAGGAAAAGCGCTTTGGCTTCGAACCAGAAGTCACCGCTAAAATTTCCCGAATTCCGAAGGTGAGGATCTATGAAGTGGGAATTTCCTATTACGGGCGTACTTACGAGGAAGGTAAAAAAATCGGTTGGCGGGATGGATTCAGAGCTATCTACTGCATCATCAAATACAATATCTTCTCCCGGAAATGGAAAAAAGATGGGGTAGAGTTGAGTTGATGCTTTATTCCTATATTTGCTGCTTGGATTAATTCAATGAAGATTCGCAACAGTATCACACAACAGGTTTGGTCGGGAGCCATGATTGGCATCTTGCTGTTTTTCACCATCCTTCAAAGTGGTTGTCAGTCTCAGCGGCTGTTTTATACGCCTAAGAGTTATGAAAAGCTGGAGGATCCGGTGGTTCGGATCAATGTGGCTGACAATGCTGACAATGCCAATTACCAGCACAAGATCATTCCGGACGATCGCCTTGCGATCAGGTTCATGAACAATATTGAGTTTGCCAACGGCCTGCAGACGCCCTCAGGACAAGGATCTATTTTTCTGGTCGACCTCGAAGGATACATCAATCTTCCCTTGGTTGGACCGGTAAAAGTTGGAGGCATGACTCGGGAAGCGGTTCAGCGGAAATTGATGGAATTGTACGGGGAGAGCTTTACCAATCCGAGTATCGAAGTTCAGATCACAGGTCTTTCGGTTTCGGTTCAGGGTGAAGTATTGCGTCCCGGCATCATTGAATTGCCTCGCGAGCGCACCTCCCTGGTTGAGGTCCTGGCAAACTCTGGTGGGATCACTGCTTATGGCAAAAAAGATGTGGTCAAAGTCATCCGTGGCGTCTCCCAGGAAAAAAAACCAGAGATATACATATTTGACCTTACCCAGTTGGAGGCGATTGAATCGACCGATCTCATCCTGCGGGACAAGGATATCGTATACGTAGAACCAAGAGGCATCCGGATTTTCGGCAATCTCCTGGCTCCTTATGCAACTTTTCTCTCTCTTTTAAGTACAGCGGGTTCCCTTGCATTGGTTACCTTCGGACTCCTAAGGCAATGAAACGAGTAGCTCATGGCATCGGCACTTAAAACTCCAGGCAATGGCGGCGGCGATGAGATCAATCTGGCAAAGGTTCTGAACCAATACCGGAAACGTTGGTATTTGCTGGTCATTGCGGTTGCCCTGTCTTTGATCTGTTGCAAGCTCTATTTGCGCTATTCCAAGCCTACTTTCATGGCTTCGGCCACCATCCGCATCGAAGAAGAACGGAACCCAACTCAGGGGCTGGGCTTGCTGGAATCTCTCGGCAATTTTTCTTCGAATATCCAATCTGAGATTCGGATGCTCCGCTCCCGCTCCATGATGTTGAGAGCACTTGAGGAGATGAATGTAACCGCTGCCTATTACTTGGTGGGCACCCTGGTCACTGCGGAAATGCATCCGGAAGACACCCCTTTTGTTGTCGAATACGATACCACTGGGAATGTCATGTACAACCGCGTCTTTTCGCTCAACTTCATCGGAGGGAATAAATTCAGACTGTACAGTGAAGAGGTTGGATTAGAGGAAAATGTCTACTATTTCGGAGAAGAGATCAATTTCAACGGCTTCAAATTTAAAATCTTCAAACGGGAAACTTCCAGGTACCAGTTGCTTCCCCGTATCGAGTATAAATGGAAGGCGATCACCTGGAACAGTCTCCTGGGGCGTTCCAGTGCCGGTCTCAGGGTCGAACAAACGGGCCACCTGGTCCCCATTCTCAGGATTTCATGTGAAGACCAGGTTCCCAAGTTCAGTGCCGAGTTTATCAATGCGCTGCTATCTGTCTACCAAAAGCAGGACATCGAGATTCGGACCCAGGCGGCCAACCAACAGCTTACCTTTATCCGGTCTCAGGTAGACACGATCAAGAATGCGGTTGAGAAAGCAGAGGCCATCCTGCAGCAATTCCAGAAAGACGAAGAATTCTTTGGTCTTGAGCAACGTCTTGATCTGAACATGGAGAAGATCAGGAACAACGAGGCGAAATTGGTCCTCGAGGAGATCAAATTGATGCAGTTGAATCGTCTGGAAGAGGAGATGATCGGTCAACCTCAGTCCCTTACCCTTCCTTTTTCCCTTGAAAACCTGGGGGATCCCAATCTCCTGGCCTCGATATCCTCTTACAATGAGATCGTGAAGGACAAGATCACGGCTTTGCAGTCTTTCCAGGCAAGTCATCCCAAGATCAAAGAGTTGGACCGGAAGCTTTCTGAATTCCGCCAATCGATTATGGGGAGCATTGCGTCCATGAAAAACCAGGTGTCCAAAAATACTGGTTACTACAAGGCAAGCCTGGCCATCAGCCGGACCGACCTCCTGGAAATTCCGGAGACGCAGCGGCAGTACTTGTCCCTGACCCGGGAGTATGAAGTTCAGGAACGGATATTGTCCACCTTGCTGGAAAAGCAAGCAGAAGCCCAGATCGCCAAAGCTTCGATCGTCTCGCCGGTCAGGATTGTGGACCAGGCCATCGCCCCGGTCAGTCCCGTTTCTCCCAATGCCCGCAATGTCTACATCATTGGCATCGGCTTGGGTGCATGTGCGGGTATCCTCTTCATCCTGATCACGGGAATGCTCAATACCACGATCAGTTATCGGGAAGAAATTGAGAACATCAGTCTGACCCCGATCATTGGTATGGTGCGGAAATCCAGTAAAAGCATCAGCCAGAAGTATCCCAAGCTGATAGTTACCAAGAACCCAAAGTCGTCTCTTGCCGAATCGATCCGGGGAATCCGAACCAATCTTCAGTTCATTTCTCCCGGAAAGGATACCAAGATCATCGCGATCACTTCTACGATCTCCGGTGAAGGAAAATCTTTTATCACGATCAATCTGGCCGGGATCATCTCCATGCTGGACCTCAAAGTGGTGATTCTCGACCTTGACCTTCGCAAGCCTAAATTGCACCTTTCCTTTGATACTGGTAATGACAAAGGTGTTTCGACCTATCTGGTTGGCCAAAGCGATCTTGATGACATCCTCTTCCCAACGGAGAGTGAAAACCTCAAGATCATCCCTTCTGGTCCCATTCCTCCTAATCCGGCCGAGTTGGTGCAGTCACCCCGGATGGATGAATTGCTGGATAAGCTCTGTGAACGTTTCGATTATGTGATGATCGATACGCCACCCATTGGACTTGTAACCGACGGTTCTTCTCTGATCAAGCGTTCAGATGTGACCCTGTATGTGATCCGGGCCGATTACTCCAAGCGTAGTTTCGCCCAGATGCCCGATCAAATGGTTGACGAGCATCAGTTCCAAAACCTCTACATTGTTTTCAATTCGGTGAATGCTTTGAGTCGTCGCTATGGCGGCTACGGGTATAAAGTCTACAACTACGGGTATTACTCAGACGATCCCGTTAAATCTCCCGCCTGGATGTTCTGGAAACGAATCCGCTTACCAAAAGCCATCCGAAAACTATTACGGGGAAGGTAAATGGGAATTTTCAGGAATCTCCTGGGTCAACGTGAAACCCAACCTCCCTTTGCTTCGGTGGGCGTGGATATCCATTCGCACCTGATTCCGGGCATTGATGACGGAGCCGTTGATATGGCAGATAGCCTCAACCTTGTGCGGGAGCTCCAATCCCTGGGATTTAAGAAGCTGATCACCACGCCCCATATCATGTCGGACGCCTACCGCAACACCCCTGATATTGTCCTGGGTGGATTGGAGAAGCTTCGCAAAGCCCTGCGGGATGAAGGGATTGATGTGGAGATTGAGGCAGCCGCAGAGTATTATCTGGACGAATGGTTCATCAAAAACCTGGAACATACAGAGTTGCTTCCTTTTGGGGGTGAAAAGCGCTATCTCCTTTTTGAAACGTCTTATGTTGACCGGCCGCTGTCCCTTCAGGACACCATCTTCCGGCTGAAAACGATGGGCTATACGCCGGTGATGGCCCATCCTGAGCGGTACCAGTATTTCTGGGAATACGAGGATGTGTCACCGATCCACACGCTTCGCGAGAGGGGAGCATTGATGCAGGTCAATCTGACTTCGTTCGCGGGTACCAGAGGGAGGCGGGCAGCCCGCATCTCCCGGGAAATGGCGAAGGAAGGGCTGGTAGATTTTATTGGTTCTGACCTCCACAAGCTCACCCAGGTTGCCTCTATCCGCAGGGCCTATGAAGTCAGTAAGGAATTGAGGCAGTTGCTTACGGAAGGGACGTTGTTGAATCTTACCCTTTAGGGGCTTCGGTTGAGTTCGCCTTCAAGTAAATCCTCCACGAATTTTCTTAACTTTCAGGGAATGTCCACAACCATTTCCATTATCCCTGCCAGGGGTGGTTCCAAACGAATTCCTGGTAAAAATCTGAAGGACCTGGCTGGTCTTCCTTTGATCGGTTGGTCTATTCAAACGAGCTTGGCTTGTCGGGGGATTCACCACCACATTGTTAGCACGGACAGCGAAGAAATCGCTGCATTTGCGACCCACCAAGGCGCACAGGTGTCTATGCGGCCCGCTGAATTGGCTACGGATGTCGCCGGAACGATAGAAGTATGCCAGCACCTGGTCCGCACCCTGGAAGCTGAGGGGATGGAGATCGATACGGTTGTTTTGCTACAACCCACCAGCCCCTTTCGCCAACCTCAGGTAATCGAGGAAGCAGTTCAGGCAGTTCGCTCCGGGGTTGGGGACATGGCCCTCGGGGTGAGCCGCATCAAGGCTGGTCCTGAATGGCAGTTGGCAGTAGAAAATGGTTTCCTGAATTTTCCGTTTCGAAATGATTTCAAACGTATCAGAAGCCAGGAGCAACCCGTCTATTTCCGACCCAATGGCTCCCTCTATGTTTACCAACGGGATGTATTGATGGCTTCCGGCAAATATGCCTGGGGGCAACAAGTCCTGCCGATCATCATTGAGCCACCCTACGACATCGATATTGACCACGAAACCGACTTCCAAATCGCTGAAGCTATCGCCCATGCAGAATTTCAAAATTGGTAACCATACCATCGGGGCCGGCCAACCGACCTTTATCATCGCTGAAGCCGGCGTCAACCACAATGGTGATCCGGAACTGGCCCGGCGCTTGATTGATGTCGCGGTTGCTGCGGGAGCTGACGCAGTGAAATTTCAGACATTCAAGGCCAGGGATGGCATGACCCGCGCGGTCAAAAAGGCATCTTACCAGGCCACCAATACCGGTTCTGATGGTACGATGTACGATATGGTACGGCGCCTCGAATTGGAATACTCTGTTTTCAATGAGTTGAAGGCCTATTGTGATGAGAAGGGAATCGTCTTTCTCTCCTCTCCCCATACGCCCGATGCAACTCCTTACTTAGCAGATTTGGTACCCGCCTTTAAAATAGGTTCCGGTGACCTGGACAATCTTCCCTTTCTACAAACAGCAGCTTCCTACGGCTTGCCTATTATCCTGGGAACTGGAATGAGTGACCTCAATGAGGTCCGGGAAGCCATTGCTGCCATCCGCGAGGCCGGGGGGAAGGACATTGCTGTATTGCACTGCACCACGAGCTATCCATGTGCCATGGAAGATGTCAATCTCAGGGCCATGCTGACCATGAAGGATGAATTGGATGTCTGGGTGGGGTATTCAGATCATACCCCCGGGATTGTGGTTCCGGTTATGGCAGTTGCACATGGAGCACCCATTATTGAAAAGCATTTTACCCTCGACAAGGAGATGGAAGGCCCCGACCACAAGGCTTCTTTGGACCCGGCTGAACTGGCAGCTATGGTCTTGGCGGTGCGGGAGGCGGAGGCGGCTTTGGGCTATGCAGAAAAGAAACCCACTCCACAGGAGAAGGAGATCAGACCCCTGGTGCGGAAAAGTGTGGTGGCCAATGTGCCTATTGCCGCCGGTACGGTGATCACTGAAGAAATGCTGATCACCAAACGACCCGGCACCGGAATTCGTCCCAAAGAGTTGCGGGAGGTAATTGGCAGGCGGGCAAAGAATGATATTGAGGAGGATACTTTGATTAAATGGGGGGACCTGGAGTAAACGATGGGAATTGAGCAAGAGGGGAATGGAGCCAGAGGGGAATTGAGCCAGAGGTGAATTGAGCCAGAGGTGAAAGATGAAATCAGGAGGACTTGAAGTAAATTGTAAAACCTTGTGAGTAATCCAAAGAAAATACTCTATATCACTGGCACCAGGGCGGATTTCGGTCTGATGCAATCGGTCCTGGGAGCCTTGGATTCGGTACCGGAATATACGGTGGAGTTGTTGGTGACGGGCATGCACCTGATGCCTCAATTTGGCAATACCATTGAGCAGGTATATGCGGCGGGTTATCCGGTGCACAGGCTGGAAGCTGTATTTCAGCAGGACAGCAAGGCTTCTATGGCTGCATTTCTCGGAGAAGTCACCCACCAGGGTACGGCGCTGGTTGAGGCCATCCAGCCAGACATGATCCTCTTGCTGGGTGACCGTGCCGAAATGTTGGCCGGGGCCATCATTGGTGCCTATATGTACATTCCCACCATCCATATTGGAGGAGGGGACAATACTTCCACCATCGACAATTCGGTGCGCCATGCGATTACGCGGCTGGCCCACCTGCATTTTGCTGCTACGGAAGCGAGTCGGGCGCGTCTGGTAGCCAGTGGGGAGCAGGAGTGGCGTTGCTTCAATGCCGGTGCCCCGGCACTGGATGCGATTTTGAATCGAAATTGGGATTCGAAGGAGAAGGTTTTCAGGCGGCTTGGGCTGACGGAAGGCATGCCGGTACAGGTGGTGATTCTGCACCCGGAGTCCTTGCACGAAGGAGGTGCGGCCGGGCAGATGGAATTGGTCTTGAAGACAAGCCTTGATGAGGCCTGGCAAACCGTCGTCATCTTCCCGAATGCGGATGCTGGAGGCAGGCAGATGATCGAAGTGATTGAATCCTACCGACAGCAACCGGGGTGCTACATTTTCCCGAGTCTCCCTTATGATGACTATCTGCACCTCCTGAAGTACGCCGATCTGTTGATTGGCAATTCGAGTAGTGGCATCCTGGAGGGACCCAGTTTTTACCTTCCTGTGGTTAACATTGGAGATCGACAACGTGGCAGGGAAAAGGCCGCCAACATTCTGGATGTCCCCTTTGGAGCGTCAGCCCTCCAGCAGGCCTTGGTAACCGTCCGATCCGATCCTGAATTCAGGGCAACTGCCAAGGCAGCCTTGAATCCTTATGACAATGGAGGTTGTGGACGAAAGATTCTCTCCACCCTTCAGGGCATCAACTGGGACCATCGCTGGCTCCAGAAATAGGTTGTTCGATGCATTGATCCCATTGATCCGGCATCGCTGGACCAATTCCTGGATGACTTCTTGCAATCATTGGATGGTTTCTTCAATGATCCCTCTCATTTGATAATAGTATTGGCTTTGCCGACGAAGGGCAATGCCAAGATAGGATTGTAATGCCTCAGGCTCATACACCTGGTATGCCGCCTGGAATTCTGCGCTCTCCTTGAGAAGCTCGTGCATTCCTACATAATCAGGATGGGGCATGTAGATGAGGTCCGGTTCCTGTTCCAACAGGTGTACAACCGAAAACCCTCCGATCATTACCGGATCGTGCAACCCCGTAAAGTCCACAATGCTTTTATCCGGATGAAGAACGCCGGGAATCCCCAACTCAGTCCCTCCCATTTTAAAATCTTTCGGGAATATGGCCCAGCGCATCAACAGAGGCCAATTATGCTCCCCAATCCCGGTATAGATCGCTTCCGTACCAAACTTGCCCCAATCACGACTCAGGTTCCTGGGCCTTTGCATCCAAGATGAAAGTAAGATCACAATTGCAAATAAAGAGATCAATCCTACCGCTCCACTCCATTTGATTTTAACCGGACCTTTGGATAGCAAATCGGGACGTTTTTTCAAGGTAATCACCATGCTTCGTCCTCCCAAATACAGCAATGCCGGCCAAATGGGGAAATAGAACCGCTGGGCATAACCCATGATCTGGAGGACAAAAACGGTCTCGTAGATCAGGTACAAAACCAAACCCCAAAAGAGTGCGCGGTCTCCCGGACTCAGGTTTTGCCACCAATACTTTCTCCCTGTCACGATCGTCCCCAAAATTACCCCGAGCGGAATCCAATTGCAAGCAGCGAATATGCCCAATTGTTTCAGGCCTTCAAGGTGGTATTTTGAGGTAATCTCTGGTCCGTATGCGTTGGCTGACTTCACCCAAAACGAGAGCGGAAATACTTTCCCAAAGTAGTTTTCCGCCAGGAAGGTGCAGGATATCAGTACAAATCCCGTGAACAGTAAAGCATACCAACCCTGGGTCTTTAACACTTTCCTTTCGGACCAAATCGCCGCGCCCAAAGGCAGGGCTACGGTAATCAACATCAGCTCCGGCCTGACAAACCAGGTCAAACCTCCAAACAGTCCAAGCACAAATGCTTTACCAGGTGACAATGATGATTCCCACCGCTTGAACAACAACAAGTATCCACTGATCCAGGCCACTCCCATCATGGTATCCATCCCACTGGTAAAGTGCTGTGCCAACTGGGGGATTTGAAATCCTATGGTCGCAACTGCCAGAAAACCTGCGAACAACAAACTTTTACCATCAGGGTCTGTCTTGGTGAACACCAGTCTTCCTATCAACAACAGGGAAACGCTCCCCCAAACCATGCTCCCCAACCATAAGGTAAGGGCAGGAGGGCCGCTCAGGGTGCGCAATATGCCGACCTGGGCACCATAGGCCAGGGAAGTCAATCCATAGGTGGGAGGATCTCCCGGGTTCCAGCTCCAGGAGCCGTGTTGCAGGAGGTTATCTGCATACCGTACAAAAAAATAAGCGTCATCCCATACTACTACTCCCGTCATACGGAGTAGTAGGTTGACCAGCAGAAATAATCCAGTGGTCCCGACCAGGATGTAGGCCAGTTTCCGCATAGGTCAAAGATAGGAATCCAAAAATGAAAAAACCGCCCCCTGTATAAGAGAGCGGTTTCTTTTTCTTATTTAAACTGGATCAGCTTCCGCTATCGAGTGCTTCAGCCCCAGCAACAATTTCGAGTAGTTCCGTCGTAATCGCAGCCTGCCGCGCCTGGTTGTACTTCAGGCGAAGTTCTTTGATCAAGCTTTCTGCGTTTTCGGTCGCAGAATCCATAGCTGCCATCCGGGCCCCTTGCTCACCTGCATTCGACTCAAGCACTGCACGGTAAAGTGCGAGGCGAAGGCTCTTCGGGATCAGGTCTTCCAGGATCGTAGCTTGATCAGGTTCGAAGATATAATCCGCATTTGCTGAACTTTCACCTGCTACATCGCCAGTATCCACAGAGGCAACCGGGAGGTATTGCTCATTTACGCGCTCCTGAACCAGAACGTTCTTGAACTCATTGAATACAAGCTCGACCCGGTCCCACTTCCCTTCGGTAAAGCCATCGAGTACAATATCTGCGACTTCACTTACCGTTTCGAAACTCAGGTCCGCAAAAACATCGTGATTTTTTCCAACCAGGTTGTATTTACGGCGGTTAAAGTATTCGAATGTTTTCTTACCAATGTTCAACACCTGAAGGTTACCAGCAGCTTTTTGCTCAGCAAAATCTCTGTTGATCACGATTTCAGCATGTTTGGAGATTGCAGAATTAAAGGCCCCACAAAGTCCCCGATTGGAAGAGACAACGATTACCAAAACTTTCTCAGGAGCACGGTCCTGTACGAAGGGACTGGAAATACTACTCGGATCGACATTTCCGGTAATATTGGACATGATCTCCTTCAGCTTTAAGGCATAAGGCCTTAATGCGATGATTCGGTCCTGTGCCCTCCGCAGCTTTGCCGCCGAAACCATTTTCATGGCCTTGGTGACTTGCTGAGTGGATTTAACACTCACGATCCGCTGCCGTATTTCCTTTAGATTCGCCATTTCGGGCAGTTTTTATTGCTATTACTTATAACTGGAGGCAGTTTCCTTACAGGCTGCTACCAAAACGTCTTTCAATTCACCATCTACCTTCTTAGCTGTCAAAAGCTGGTCAAGGACATCACGGTGATTGAGTTCCAGATATTCGATGTAAGCCTTTTCAAAAGCCTGAATCTTGTTCACTGGGATTTCATCGAGGTAACCATTGGTAGCGACGAAGATCACTGCTACCTGGTATTCTACCTTGCGTGGGTCATACTGCTTCTGCTTCAGGATCTCAACCAAGCGCTTACCACGCTCCAGCTGAGCCTGGGTTACAGGGTCAAGATCAGAACCGAACTTGGAGAATGCTTCCAATTCACGGTACTGAGCGAGGTCCAACTTCAGGGTACCTGCAACCTTCTTCATGGATTTGATCTGTGCAGATCCACCCACCCGAGATACAGAGATACCTACGTTAATTGCAGGACGTACACCGGAGTTGAAAAGGTCTGACTCAAGGAAGATCTGGCCATCGGTAATGGAGATCACGTTGGTCGGGATATAGGCAGAAACGTCACCTGCCTGGGTCTCAATGATCGGCAATGCTGTCAATGAGCCACCACCTTTAACCAAAGGTTTCAAGGCATCTGGCAAGTCGTTCATGTCGGCTGCAATGCCATCATCAGCGATGATCTTTGCGGCACGTTCCAGCAACCTGGAGTGCAGGTAAAATACATCACCAGGATATGCTTCACGACCTGGAGGACGACGCAGCAAGAGGGATACCTCACGGTACGCAACTGCCTGCTTGGAGAGGTCATCAAAAATGATCAGAGCGTGACGGCCTGTATCGCGGAAGAACTCACCAATTGCGGTTCCCGCAAAAGGAGCGAAGAATTGCAGAGGTGCCGGAGCTGCAGCTGGAGCTGCAACAATGGTGGTATAAGGCATTGCACCGGCTTTGGTCAGTGAATTTTCCACCTGAGCGATGGTAGTTCCTTTTTGACCAATGGCTACATAGATACAGTAGACAGGCTCACCTTTTTCGTAAAATTCTTTTTGGTTGATGATCGTATCGACGGCCACGGCAGTCTTACCTGTCTGGCGGTCACCAATGATCAATTCCCGTTGTCCACGACCGATTGGAATCATCGCATCAATTGCCTTCAGACCTGTCTGAAGCGGCTCTGATACAGGCTGACGGAACAATACACCGGGAGCCTTACGTTCGAAGGGGGATTCATAGAAAGGTCCTTCGATCGGTCCGCGACCGTCGATAGGAACACCCAATGGGTCAATGACACGACCGAGCATCTTTTCGCTTACATTCAAGGATGCAATGCGACCAGTTCTCTTGACCGTGTCTCCTTCTTTGATACCCTCAGTCGAGCCAAAGAGAACAGCACCAACGTTGTCCTCTTCCAAGTTGAGAACCATCCCCTGAAGGCCGTTCTCAAATTCGATCAATTCTCCGGCCTGAACCTTTGAAAGACCGTAGATACGGGCAATTCCGTCCCCGATTTGGAGAACAGTACCAACCGATTCCAATTCGGTTTCTGTTCTAAATCCGCTCAACTGCTCGCGAAGGATAGC
Source organism: uncultured Bacteroidia bacterium (assembly GCA_964352215.1). Lineage (GTDB taxonomy): Bacteria > Bacteroidota > Bacteroidia > J057 > JADKCL01 > CAWUKT01. The sequence goes on along the minus strand of CAYGRE010000039.1, from coordinate 24,177 downwards.
AGATACTTCGTCTGGTCTTACTTCTACCATGGTTATACCTTTTTCACGTAAGGATTATTCAAAAACTCTTTTTTAAGATCACGAAGTCGGGTAGCAATGCTTCCGTCAAAGAGGAGGTCACCCACTTTCAATGAGAAACCACCAATCAATTCGGGATCAACTTTTTCTTCCATTTTAAATGAGGTGCTCATTTGCTTTTCCACCATTTCAAGAATGGTTTTGCGCTGGGCATCACTCAAGGGGGAGGCACTGGTCAAAACACCACGTGTTATGTTGTGGGATTTGTCATACAGCTCTCCATAACTGACCGCGATATCGTAGAGATAGCGTTCCCGCTTCTTCCGAACAATAATCTCGATCAGGTGCTGAGTCATTTCTGACAAACGGCCTTTGAAGACCATATTCAGAATCCGCTGCTTCTTTTCAGAAGAAATCAGCGGACTGCGTAGCATACTTAAAAAGTCGGGATTGCTGTTACAGGTCGCTTCGATCAAATCAAAGTCCTTGTGTACCAACTCCACTTCATTCCTCTCCTCAGAGAGTCGAAGGATGGATTTGGCGTAACGGTTCCCTAACTTTATTTCAATCATAATCGGATCAGTTAAAGCTCAGTTCGGATACCAGTTTTTCAACCAGCACCTTCTGTACAGGAGGATTGGACAGTTCGTCGCGGAGTACCTTTTCCGCAATCTCCAAAGAAAGATTACCAATCTGATTTTTGAGCTCGGTCATCGCAGCCATCTTCTCAGAATTGATCTGCTCTCTGGCAGTAGTGACGATACGTCCCGCTTCCTCGGTAGCGGTCTGCTTGGCTTCAGAGATAATTTTTTCTTTCATCTCACGGGCCTCCTGAAGCAGTTTCTCCCGTTCTGCACGGGCTTCGGCAACGAGTCGTTCATTGTCTGACTTCAGGTTCTGCATCTCTTCACGTGCCTTCTTGGCTTCGTCGAGAGATGTTTGGATGGTTATCTCACGGTCATGGATACCCTTCATGATAGGCTTCCAGGCAAACTTGCGCAGCATGAAAAAGAGAATCACAAAGAGGACAAATGCCCAGAAAAATAAGCCTAATTGAGGTAAGAGAATTTCCATCGTATATACTTATTCAATTATTATCAGGAAGTTTTGAGGTAGGCACCAGGGCATTCCCCTGGTGCTTTTCCTCGAAAATCTTTTTTTCGCAGAGGCTAATTAAGCCAATACTGCGAGGAGGCAGATAACCTCAGCAAACAGAGCAACACCCTCGACAAACGCTGCGGTAAGAATCATGTTACCACGAATGTCGTTGGACGCGTCTGGCTGACGTGCAATAGCCTCAACAGCTTTGCCTGCGAGTTGACCAATACCAAGACCTGCTCCGATTGCGGCCAGTCCTGCACCGATTCCCGCTCCTGCAATTGCTTCCATAATGATTACTATTAGAAGTTGTTAAACAAAAATTATCAATGATGGTCGTCGTGACCATGTGTTTCCATTGCCTGGCCGATGAATACCGCAGTCAGCATGGCAAACACAAATGCCTGCACAGCTGCAACAATAAGCTCAACCGCAAAAATAAAGATTCCAAACAGGATGGTCAAAGGAGTAATACCCCAGGCACCGGCCTGGCTATGTCCCATGTCACCCAGGATAAAGATCAAACTGATCAGGGCCAGCACCATAAAGTGACCAGCGGAGATATTTGCAAACAAACGAATGGCGAGTGCCGCTGGCTTGGTCAGGAGCCCCATGAATTCAACTACCAGCATCAATGGCTTCAGCGCCAGTGGTACTCCGGGAAACCAGAAAATATGGCCCCAGAAGTCGATGGTGGAATTAGCAAGAATGAGGATGAAGCTCAGAGCAGCCAACATCAAAGTGATACTGGTATTGCCTGCAATATTCGAGTTGATCGGCATCAAACCGACCATGTTGGAAATCCAAATGAAGAAAAAGAGTGTGAGCAGATAAGGCATGAACCGGTCGTGCTTTCCATGCAGGAACGGCTTAGCGACATCTTCTCTCACAAAGAGTATGATGGGCTCAAAAAAGGACTGAATGCCTTTAGGGGCCTTGCCTTCGTTTTTACGATACCCTTTGGCCACCGAAGTAAATACGAAGAACATCAGAATACAAACCAGTAAGATTTGAATTCCTGTTTTGGTAAGAGAGAAATCAAGGATGGTTCCTTCCTTTTTGTCGTAGACTTTGTATTCTACAATCTCGATCTTTTCCTCTCCGTGGCGTTCGATGAAAGTTTCGTGGGTCACCACATGCTTACCATCTTCTTCGTAGTGGTGGACCTGCTCCATGGCAGCTTCAGCCTTACCAGACTTCTTTTCCACCTTGAATTCTGCGACCGGAGTCTTCGAATTGACATGATAGACTTTGTCGTGGTGAACCAGGTAATTCGGTTCTTCTTCCAGCGCATGGGTTCCACCAAAGAATTGAATTCCTTCTTCAGTATTGTACAACAACCAGGGAAGATGGAGGGCAACCTCCGTTCCACCGACATCAAAGAAATGCCAATCGTGGGTATCCTGAATGTGGTGTATAATAATATCCGAAACCTTTTGTTCCCTGTCTCCACCGCTTGCCTGGGTCATAAAACCACCAAAGCCAACGAGTATAATTACCAGGAATACTTTTCGAACTGATTGGATCATAAATTTAGGCGTCATGCTTTACTTTTTCGGCCTTCTCATCTGATTTTTCGGGGCGCAAATTAGTCATAAGCGTAACAACCTCAAAGGCGAGGAAAATAAAATAACATAAAAAGTAGGTAAGGACGTATTCGGTAACAATTTCTTTAAATTTCCAAGCAACAATTAAAATAGAAATGATTCCGAGAAACATTTTTATCATCATCCCCCCCATCACAAATTGGACAAAGGCCTGAACTCTGGCTTTTAACCCCCTTGAAACGAGCGCATAGGATGCAATTGTAGAAAAAGCAGCTAAAAAAACTCCAAAGATGGCAAAAGGAAGAGCCTCTTCGGAGAAAACAACCGGTGAAAGGAGATAGACTGTGGTCCCGAAGAGCAAAGCACCTGCGAGACTGATCAATGCAAATTTGAGGCTGTGCACGTTATTTTTTTGAGATGCGGTTGAAAGCCTTGATCATGAAGACCATTGCAATGATCACTCCAAATATAGAGCTGGCAAGGGTCCACCATGGCTTTTCGGTATTGGTATAATTGTCCAGACGAATTCCCAAATAGACGAAGGCGCCGATGATCACAACCATTTGGATCCCGGCACTGCTGTATCGTATGGCGTCAGACGGAGGCTTTCGCTTTTTCACCCAGGACCTCATTATTGTTATTGACCTTGGGGGCATTCAGGATGCTTCGGGTCTTAGCAGGGCGGCCATTTTCTGCGGCGCGGGTTCTTGCCTGAGCACCCAGATTCTTCGCAGATTCGCCCATTTGGCAGTTACCACTGAAAGTAGCGCCAACCTGAACACTCAATTTTTGGGTGAAAATGTCACCTTCTACCCTGGCCTTTTCCTGAAGTTGTAACAGTTCCCTGCAAACAAGCTCACCAACAATCCGACCAGATACATGGGCATTGCGTGCATCAACGAAACCCTCGACAGAGCCATGCTCGCCGATCACAAGCTTGGATTCGCAAGTAACCGTACCGATCACCTTGCCTTCTATCCTGATATCTCCTTTCGTGTGAATCTTCCCCTCAATAATTGTTCCCCTGGAGATGGTATTGAGCACATTATCAACTGCCATACTCTTTTTTTCCTTACCGTTTGAACCTAACATATACCTATTATTTCCTTTTTTCAATTGAACATGATGTAATCTGCGGGATTCACAGGGTTGTTATCGTGCCACAACTCAAAGTGCAGGTGGGTTCCGGATGAATTGATTCCGGTATTCCCGATCACTGCAACAGCTTCTCCGGCAAATACATAATCGCCAACCTGACGGAAGACTTTGTTGTTGTGTTTGTAAAATGAAACCAGACTTTCTCTGGCATGCCATACACCAATCACATGACCAGTGGTGATGCTGTATTCTGAAAAAATTACAACACCATCGGCAACTGACTTAATCAAAGAATTCTCATCGGCGACAATGTCAATACCAAAATGAGCTTTCTCATCCTGGTTAAATTCGTTGGTTACAATCCCGTCCAAAGGGGGTATTAGGTTAATAAATTCTGATGGGGGTCGATACTCATTTGTTACAACCGGTCTTTCTCTCCCCGGTATGTTTCCAACTCCATTGGCTGCCTGAATTAGGTTCTGTGAAGAGTCAGGATCTACCCCTGGTTCAGGAGCAGGTGTAACTGCTGCCCACATCTCCCGATCGGAGGCGGTAGGATTGTTCATGCCCGCAATCCTTGAAAAAGCAGCCAACATCGTATCAAGCTTTTCTACCTCTCGCTCCAGAATTCGATTTTGCTCTTCCAGAAAGGCGTATCGTTCCTGCATTTCAACCGGATCTTTGAACCCGGGAATCTGCTTGTGAATAGAGGGAACAGAAAAAATAAGGGCTGTGGTGCCAGCAATCAGCAATAAGGAAATCCCGCCGATTACGGTTGTAATCGTCAAGGGCTTAACCAAAAAATTACGCGACTGAGATAGCGATTCCTGATCGTACATAACGACCCGGTATTGCTTTACAGCTTTTGCCCAAAACTTAGACAGCCTCTCTTTCAGCATCACGCAGCTTTTGAGTATATTTGTGAATTGGTACTGGGTTTTTACATTGAAAACCCTCGGATCTTCCGGTACCTTCAGCCAATGTTATCGACACACGACTTGAATCACAAAGGTACATATTTTTTCGCTTTAACACTCCTTGCAATTGCCCTTTCATCTTGCGGGGTAAAACGGAATAACTTCGTTGCCAAGAAGTTCCATAATACCACTACCTTCTTCAATTATCTATACAATGGAGAACTCAGGTGGCAGGAAGGAGTAGATCAAATCAATGCTGCTTACCGAATTCCTCCAGAGGGTTACATTGAAGTCGTATATTCCGGAACCGAAAATGACGCCAAATCTTTCGCCAGTAATTTTGAGCAGGCCATTGAGAAAGCTGAAATTGCACTGCAAAAACACGACCAAAAATCCAATCATTGGTTGGACGACTGTCGGTTTTTGATTGGTCGCAGTTGGTACTACAAAAGAAACTACTTCCTGGCCATCAAGAACTTCGAATTTGTGATTCAGGAGTGGCCGGATTCCAAGATCATCCCTGATGTCTACTTGTGGCTGGTTAAGACCCATTACATGGATGGGAACAATACCAAGTCCTTGAAATTGATCGAGGAAAATCTGAACAAATTGGAGTTGACCAAGCGTCAAAAAGGGGAAAAGGCACTCATTCAGGCCCAGGTTTTACTGGACCAGGGGGAATACGATGAGGTAATCAGAGTCTTGAATCGCCACAAGAAAAATATCAAAGGGAAGAATAATCGGGCCAGAGTGTACTATCTCATGGGGCAGATCTATTCTGACCAGGGAAATTACCCCAAAGCTTACGAAGCCTTCAAAAAGGTATCCAAGACCAATACGGATTATGAGTTGATCTTTAACGCTAAGTTGAACATCGCCAGGAATTTTATCGCTGAGGATGGAGAGTCAGAGGGAACATCAAAACTCGTTCGATATCTGAAGAAGATGCTCAGGGATGAGAAGAACTATGATTACCAAGACCAGATCTATTACGAAATGGCCATGGTTTTCTACAAGCAGAACAGTTATGCCCAGGCCATTGAAAACCTGAAATCTTCTATTCGGGTCAATACTGATAATCAAAGGCAGAAGGCTATTTCCTATTATAAGACCGGGCAGATATATTTCTATGACCTGAAGGATTTTACCCAGGCTCAGCTCTATTTTGACAGTGCTTCCACGGCCATCAATCAGGATGCACCTGAGTACGCAGAAATATCAGCCATTAGCAATACCCTCAAAGAGTATATCGGGTATATCAATACCATTTCCACAAATGACAGTCTGCTGGCCTTGTCAAAGCTCTCGGATTCACAATTGGAGGCGAGGATTGATAAAATCCTGGAAGAGAAGCAAAAGCGTGAAGAAGAGGAAGCGGCTGCTCAGTTGGAGGAATTGAACCGCCTGAACGATCCCAACCTTTTCAACAATCTGAATGAGGGCAATAAAGGTAAATCGGCCTTTTACTTTGATGAACCTGATCAGGTAAACAGTGGCAGGGCTGCATTCCAATCCTATTGGGGAAATCGCCGCAATGAGGACAATTGGAGGCGTAAAAACAAGCAAAGTGTCGCTTCAACGGACCAGGTTACCTCGGATACCGCAGAAGGGGTAACTTCAGAAGACATTGAAAAATACGGTTCTGCAGAGAAGGCAAAAATGATCAAAAACGTCCCCAGAGATGAAGAGGATATTGAATCATTGGAAATGGAGAACGCAAATGCGCTCTATGGCCTCGGCCAGGTGTATGAGAACAAGCTTTTCATTCTGGATTCTGCCGTTTCCAATTACAAGCGCCTCATTCGCCGCTATCCTGAAAATGAATTTTCCCTCAAGGGACGCTACGCACTCTACCGGCTGTACAAGGACAAGTATGAAATGCCCGGAAAAGCGGCTGAGATTGAGAAGGAAATTTGCGGAAAATATCCCGATAGCAGGTACTGCAGGATGATCCAGACCGGGGAAATTATTTCCGAGGACGATCCCGACTTTGAGAACTTTATGAGTGCCTACAATGCCCTTTACACCACCTATGGGAATAAGGACTACAGTACGGCCCTCAATTTTGCAGGTTTCATTACCAGCCAATACCCAAGTGCAGTTGGTTTAGCCGAAGTGTACTATATAAAGGGTAAGTCCCATGGCTACCTTGGTCAGAAAGACAGCCTAAAGTCTACTTATGAGTTCATCAAACTTAACTTCCCTGAGGCAGATGTTACTCCCGAGGTGATCCGTACATTGGCGTTCCTCAACGGTGATGATCCAAATGAAACCAATGAAGGAACTCCGCTCCCCAATTCCAATGATTTCTTCTCCGAAGACAACTTTCGGTACAAAGGATTCTCAGAAACGCGGAAACCTCAGGAAAAATTGTTTGTAATCATGCTGGTTGAAAAGGACAAGGTCAAGTCCAATGAACTCCAGCAGAAAATGAACGATTTCAACAAGAAGTACTACCAGGAAAAACGCTTGAATGTGAGCGTATTCCTTTACAAAAATCAATACCATCTCCCCTACATCAGTCAATTCCAAAGTGAAAAGGATGCACTGGAATACATTACCAGTGCTGTCAAAGAACCAGAGATCGGCGAATTACTGAAAGGGGAAAATGAGAAAATGGTCTTCATTACTCCCGGTAACTTCCGTGTTGCCTATGGTAAGAAAAGGTTTGAAGACTATTTCTTGTTTTATGAAAATGTCGTCCTGAAATCACTTGATGGAAACTAATATAGTAGCTCCCGAAAAATCGTCACCTCCCAAGGTTTCGGCCAAATTCACCCAGGAAATACCCCGGTCCTACAACCGGGTTTTTCGCATTTTCAGGTTGGTCTTTCTCGCCTTGTTTTTAGTCGTGACCATATCATTGGTGGCGTTTATTGCAAGCGTTTCGAACAACCTACCCCCCCTGGATATCATTGAGAACCCCCAGACCGATCTCAGCACTCAGATATTTACTGCTGACGGTGTCTTGCTGCGGAGCTTGTACAGTGAGGAACACAGGATCAGTGTGAAGTTGGATCAGATATCTCCCTATGTTACCAATGCCCTGATCGCAACCGAGGATATCAGGTTCTATGAACATTGTGGGATTGATCCCGAATCCTTCTTCGCAATTATAGGCGACAAGGTTCAGGGAAAGCAGTTGCGTGGAGGATCGACCATTACCATGCAGCTGGCACGGAATCTTTACGATCAGATCGGGCGGGAAAGAACCATCGTTCGGAAATTCAAAGAAATGATTGTTGCCGTAATCCTTGAGAAAAGCTTCACCAAAAAGGAAATCCTGGCTGCATATCTAAACACCGTCTCCTTTGTAGGGAATACTTACGGCATTGAGAATGGAGCCCAGGAATACTTTGGAAAAAACGCCAGTGAGCTTACGATAGAAGAATCTGCGATGTTGGTTGCCTTGTTGAAAGGAACGAACCAATACAACCCCAGAAAATATCCCGATGCAGCACTCCTTCGCAGGAACACTATCCTCAACATGATGGATAGAAAAGGTCTTTTGGGTGACGGAGAGGAAGATGTAGATGTTGACAGTTTAAAATCACTTCCCCTGGGAGTCCAGACCAGATCTGATTATCGCAACCTTGGGAGTGGAGCCTATTTCACTGAACACCTTCGCCAATGGCTCAAAGTATGGTGTAAAGAAAATGGATACGACCCCTACAAGGATGGCCTCAAAGTCTATACGACCATTGACTCGAGGATGCAGGTATATGCAGAAGAAGCTGTTAAAGAGCACCTTTCCACCCTCCAACCCATATTTGACAAGCACATTGACGGGCGGGAGCCCTGGGTGAAAAAAGATACAACTTTTCTCTATCGTGCCATGCGTAAATCCTATCGCTACATTGATGCGAAGAGAAATGGTAAGACGCAGAAGGAAATTCTGAAGGAATTTCACACACCGGTGAAAATGGATATTTTTAGCTGGAACGGTGAGGTGAAAGATACCATGATGGAACCATGGGATTCCTTGAAATACTACGCCAGGTTCCTGGAAACCGGCTTTACTGCGATCGACCCTGCCAATGGGCATATCAAAGCATGGGTAGGAGGCATTAGCCATAAATATTTCAAATATGACCATGTCTACCAAGGTAAGCGCCAGGTGGGATCTACTTTCAAGCCATTTGTATATGCCTCGGGTTTCGACAATGGAATGACCCCATGTGACCTGGAATTGAACCAGCCGGTTTTTTTCTATGACAACAAGGGGAAAATGATCTGGTCACCTAAAAATGCGGATGGCAAGATTGGTGGTTACATGACCCTCCGCAGAGGTTTGGCGACTTCTACCAATATGATTACAGCGCGGGTGATGAAGCGTATCGGGCCTCAATTGGTCTGTGAATGGGCACGCAAAATGGGTATTCAAACCGAATTGGAATGTGTGCCCTCCCTCGCCCTCGGAACCACCGACCTCAGCGTATTTGAACTTACTGGTGCCTATTGCACCTTTGCCAACAAAGGAGTCTGGAACCGACCTATGTTTGTGACCCGGATCGAAGACCAAAATGGCAATATCATTGCGGAGTTCAATACTGAAAGCCAGGAAGCGATTTCTGAAAACATCGCATATATGATGATTGACATGCTCAAGGGTGTTGTCGATGAGCCGGGAGGAACGGGTGGACGTCTCAGATTCAGGCATAAACTATACAATGAAATTGGTGGTAAAACGGGAACCACCCAAAACCACTCAGATGGCTGGTTCATGGGGGTTACTCCTTACCTCGTTGCAGGCACCTGGGTGGGATGTTCGGATCGCACCATGCGCTTCCGCTCCCTTCAATATGGCCAGGGGGCCAGTCTTGCCCTGCCGGTCTTTGGTAACTTTATGACAAGAGTATATGCAGACTCTACGATCAATCTTCCCAAAGACCCCTTCCCAAAACCAAAGAATTTCGACATTGAACTGGATTGCGAAAAATACGAATATGACCGTGATGGCAATTGGGAGAGCGATAGCTTGTCGCCTTCCTTCCGGTCTATCATGAATGTAGAAGATGAATTCTGATCCTAAAGCAATCCCTTTAAAAGAACAATTGAAGCTCGTACCGGAAAATCCGGGCGTATACCGCTATTTCGATTCCAAAGGCAAACTCCTTTACATTGGCAAGGCCAAAAACCTTAAGAAAAGAGTAAAGAGCTATTTTGCGAAAAGCAAGGGACACTCATACCGAATCTCAACCATGGTGAGTCAGATCGCAGAGATCAAGTTTACCATCGTCTACAGCGAAAAGGAAGCATTAATTCTCGAAAACAATCTGATCAAAGAGTTCCAACCGAAGTATAACATTCTCTTAAAGGACGGAAAGACCTATCCCTATATCTGCATCAAGAAGGAACGATTTCCTCGAATCTTTCCGACCAGAAATAAAGTGAAGGATGGAAGCGAATACTTCGGCCCATTTACATCGGTACCTACCATGAAAGCCTTCCTGGAATTGGTCAGGAAAAACTATTACATCCGTACTTGTAATTTTAACCTTATCCAATCCAATATTGAAGCTGATAAGTTTAAAGTTTGCCTGGAATACCAAATTGGAAATTGTCTCGGTCCCTGCGAGGGAAAGCAAAAAGAAGGAGAATACAACAAAGACATAGATGCCATTCGGAAAATTCTGAAGGGCCAGCTCCGGCCCTTACTGGACCAACTTCATCAAGAAATGCATTTAGAAGCACAAAATCTGAACTTCGAAAAAGCAGAAAAGCTTCGGGTCAGGATTGAGCAAATTGGTGCCTATAAAAGACGAAATACAATTACCTCTGATTCCCTTACCAATCTGGAAATTCTAACGGTTGATCGCCTGAATGACCTTGCAATCCTGAACCATTTCAAAGTGGTGAATGGCGCAATCATTTCAACTCACACCTTTGAATTCAGAGCGAAGCATTCGGAAACCGATGAAGAACTGCTGGAGGCAACCTTTGAAAAGCTGCTGGAAGATGGGCAGGAATTTGGTTCAGAAATTCTGACCAATATCCCATTCAATATTGAGCATGAAGACATCGAATTCCAGATAAAAGTCCCACAGCGGGGAGAGAAGAAAAAACTCGTCGATCTTTCCATGAAGAATTGCCGGACTTTGTTGGAAGAAAAAGTCTGGAAGCAGAATTTCAGGAAAGATCCCTCAGAAGCCGTTGTCGATCAACTCCAGAAAGATCTTGGCATGAAAGCGCTTCCCAAACACATTGAATGCTTTGACAACTCAAACATTCAGGGAGAATACCCGGTAGCCTCCATGGTTGTATTTAAAAATGCAAAACCTTCGAAGAAGGATTACCGACACTTCAAGATTAAGACTGTTATTGGTCCCGACGACTTTGCCTCGATGGAAGAAATCGTTTACCGCCGCTACAAGCGCTTGCTCGATGAAGAACAACCCTTACCTGACCTGATTGTAATTGATGGAGGAAAAGGCCAGCTGAGCAGCGCTGCGAAGTCCTTGAGAGCCCTAAACCTGGTAGGAAGGATTTCTATCATAGGAATAGCTAAAAAACTGGAAGAAATCTACAAACTCAATGACCCATTCCCCCTTCATCTGGACAAGAGAAGTACTTCCCTCAAGCTAATTCAGCAGCTTCGAAACGAGGCCCACCGGTTCGCAATTACATTCCACCGAGATCTTCGCAGCAAGAATACCTTCAAGAGCAAGCTGACTTCAATTGAAGGAATTGGAGATGGCACAAGGAAGAAATTGCTGGGGCATTTCCGTTCTGTCAAAAAGATTAAGGAAGCGAGTTTGGAGGATTTAAGTAATGTTATCGGTTCTTCCCGAGCCAAAATCATAATGGAAGCGAAGGAGAAGGGCCTTCTTTAGCGAACCAGCTTAAGCATAAAGCGATCCTATGAAAAGAAGGGCTATGAAAGGAGGGCTGTGAAAGGAGGGCTTTTTGCGGAAGAAATTGACCACTTTATATACTGAAAAAAGCCGCCTCAAATAATTGAAGCGGCTTTTCTATTTAAAGAGAAATAAGTTCGTATTAGTAGCTCCAGAGATGGTGCTCAAATTCCACCAATTGGTTGCGGCGGAAATCAGACTCCTCCAGAGTGATTACACCACGTCCAGAGACATTGATGATATAACCGTTGAAAAGACGCAATTCAAAAATCTCACGCATATTCCGGTACTCAGCATCATTGAACTTGTTTTTCCACTGACAATCTTCCAATGTTTCGAGGATATCAGAGTACTTAAAGCAGATAAAGAGCTGGTCAGGAAGGGTCTCACCCGGATCTATCCATACAAGGCGAAGATATTGGATATCGTACACCATGTCAGAGCGATTCTTATCAAAGATGCGATCTTCGATGAATTCGAGGGCAGATTCATAGGGAGTAATTGAGAAGTCTCCTTCTTGCTCAGCTACGGCTCCACCGGCACCAAAGGGATCGGAATCACCTTCAAGGTCACCACCGAATTCGTCACCGAACTCATCTCCAAATTCATCTCCGCCAAAATCATCACCGGCGTCGAATTCCTCTCCGAAATCGCCTCCGGTATCCCAGCCATCATCCGTGTTGTCAGTTCCTTCAATCTGCTGTGCCTTTGCAACAACATCTTCGTAGGTCAAAGACTTGTTCAGTGAATCTGGATGATAAGCCAGATATTTTCCTGACTTCAAACCATTGATCAAAGCAACAATGATACCGCGGGTTTCGCCGAAGTCAGGGTTACCATAAAGACCGGGGTTCTCTGCGTAGGTAAGAGGCTCGTTAATCTTTTCGAGCAGATCGATCCGATTGACCACTTTCCTTCTCCAGAAGTGATCATCTTTTCTGGGAGGTATCCGTGCCCCTGGAATCTGAGCTGCAACTTCCAGGAACATTCCTGTCAGTAGAATAAACAGCGCTACGAAAGCTACTCTTTTCATGATGCGTCTTTAAATTTACTTAATAACTGCGCCGATATAGAGGTCGATTTCACCGAAATTCTCCTCAACCCTTTGGTTTTTGAAGTTCAAACGGTAAACCTTCTCGAGTTTAAAATATATTTTGGTTCCGGGAGGGTCAGACTTCAGCTTGCTTCCTAAGTTAATGACAATGCCTTTCTCAGCATTCTTGCCATTTCCAGAGAAGCTTCCAACTGTCTGAGGTGCACCCAGTGACCTGGCGGACTTCAAGCTAACAGAACTAACCGAATAACGAGCATCTTTAGGAAGAGCTGCTTTGAAATCAGAATCGGGCTTGATCCGAACCGTACAACTAGATTTCTTATTGATCGGGCTGGTGCCATTGTACTCTTTGCCATTCACAATAAGCTGGATTTCAGGTTTAGGTGGCTTGATGACGTTGTATTTTACATCATCAATCTTAATGACTTTACCATTGGTATTTGAAGAAACACCCAGAACACAAGTTCTTCCGGAAGGTACGATGGTAATCTTCCTCTTGTCACTTGAACTCTTCAGAATTTCAGCACTAGAAGCGTTGAAAACTGGATTGTAAAGATCTCCCAATGCAGGAACATCTACATTGATGATGTTACCACACTTGTAGTAAAGGTTCTGAACAGAAGCTGATGTAATAACGACTTCAGGCTTACGGACAGTATATGAGCTTGACAAGCGCAACTCCTTATCTTCACCAAATGCGTCTTTAATAACAGCGGTGGCAGTATAAGGGACTTCCTTCTCGTTTTGACCTTTTGCAAAGCTACCAGGAGCCTGCATAGTCATCAAAGCTGCAAAGCCACCATCAGTGGTCTGAATATTACCTGAGCCACCAAATCTTGGGACAGCTGATTCAGATGTTGCCGCAACAAATAATTTTGTCTCGAACTTCATACCAGCAGCTACCACTCTAGAAAACGGAGCTTCAACCAGGATCAAGGAGTCAATCTTAAATGTAACTGCACCCAAACGAGCCTTCAGAATCTGAAGAAGGTCAGAGTGAATATTTTGAACGTCTAGCTTAAACTTCTCGAGAAGAGCAAGGTCGGCAACGATTGGCTTGGAGTGGAAAGACCTGTACTCCCAAACGTTTTCGTACTTTTCCTTTTTTGCCTCTTTCGCCTGTGCAGCAGTCATACAGCCCGGGAAATCACAAGTGTCGGCAATTACCGAGGTAATCTCGAGATCGTCTTTCTTGACTCCCAGGGAATCAACTGCGAAGTCTCTTGCCCACTGTGCATATCCATTCAGTCTACGGGACAATTTAATTGCTCCACCTGCGCCACGTCCACCGTTCTTTTGTTCTCCACCGGGACCCATCCAGTACTGATAGTTGCCTTCAGTCTCGGATTTGTTTTCGATAGTGCCATCAGGATTCTTACCACCGATAGCCTCAAGTGTATCGATGTCTTTATTGATCTCATTAATGATCTCGTTGGTCTTAGCTTCTACAAAAGTAACCCAGCGCTTAACCGCTGCATTCTTTGTGTTTCCAGCCTTGACCTCTTCGTCAACTTTTGCAACGATACCTTCTTTAGTATCCTTGTTCTTGGTAGCAAATTCAACGGCTGATTCAGCCAATGATTCACGCAAACTTTCAAAAGCTTCCAAAATCTCCGCGCTTACATTCAGGGCCAACAGAGCCGTAAGCACGAGATACATCATGTTGATCATTTTTTGCCTTGGGGACAGTTTTCCTCCAGCCATAACTTTTTATTCTTTTTTAATGATCAAACTGAAGAATTACCCTTGGCGATTGCCACCCATTGCAGAAAGCATTCCGCCGTAGATGCCATTCAAGTCACGCAAGTTCTTGGTAAGAGATGCAACTTCTGTACGATATGCTTCAGCATCCTTAGAGGCTTCAACCATATTGGACATGGCATTTCCAAGACTGTCGTAGAAGTTATTAATGGTCTTAATGTGCGCCTGTGCATCAGAAAGTTCCATCTCATAAACTGCATTAAGAGAAGAAAGATTCTTGGTAACACGCTGCACTTCCTCATGGTATGCATGAGCTTGCTCAGCAGCACCACCAACACTGGTAGAGAGGCTGTTCATAGCATCAACAGTGCTTGAATAACCAGTGTTAAGTTCACCCATCATTTGAGTAGCACTTCTTACGCTGGTAGCATATTCATTGGTAGCCAAAGATGCATCCTGGATATTTGAAAGCTTGTCTACATTGGACTTAAGGCCTTCAATAGATCCAGTAAGCGAGTCAAACAAATCAGGAGAAAGGTGAATTTCCTCTAATTTCTCATTGGCAAGTGCCAGGGCTTCTCCTTCGCTAAGCCCATCAGGGTCTTCGTCTTCAAAACCTTCAGGAAGGAAATCCTGCTTGCTTTCTTCAGCCAGTTCTGGATATACCCGAGCCCAGTCAAGTTCTTCGTGCAGTGGTTCAAATGAAGAGATAAAGAAGATCAATACTTCAGTACCCATTCCTGCGATCAACATCTCGTTGGCAAATTGCCAGTGCATGATCTTAAAAAGTGCACCAGCAATTACGACTGCTGCGCCGATTCCGTAGAGATACTTCAGTAGAATCTTGAAGCCTCTTGATTCCAGAAAACTTTTTTTCTTCGCCATTATTTACTTCTCCTTAAAGTTTGTGTTAATACTACCAATACGATGTTATTCGTGACAATAATTTCAGAATTCCTAGCGGTTGTGGTCAAATGAAAGTTGGTAATGAGGTTTTATGAAGGGTATGTACTGTCCTCTATCTATTATTAGAAAGAGGCTGCGCCAGAACGACCAATCATAGTTACAACACAACGGAAGCCCACGAAAGACTTGGTAGTGTCGGCATACTCATAGGTACGAGTTCCGCAGGAAAGGAAATAACCAATGTCTTTCCAGGATCCTCCGCGGATTACCTTACGAATATTAGCTCCATTAGGGATACGCTCCTGATTCTTGTAACGAGGGTCACGGTAAACAGGATTCAAATCGTGTGCATATACATAGCCTGACTCTTCGAAGTCGTCTTCACACCATTCAGCAACATTACCGGGCATACACCAGAGACCGTAGTCATTGGGCCAGTATGAACGAACAGGGCAAGTGTATTCAAAATTGTCTGCTATATAATCACCACGACCAGGCTTAAAGTTCGCAAGGAAACATCCTTTTGAATTGCGAATATATGGCCCTTCCCATGGATAAATTTTGTGCTCAAATCCACCACGTGATGCGTACTCCCATTCTGCTTCAGTCGGAAGACGGAAACGGGGAAGTGGTGGCATCTCGATGCTGGCACGATAATCATTGTAGTGAGCGGTACGCCAGCGAGCGAACTCAGAGGCAGCATACCAGTTGACACCTACGACTGGATAATCATCAAAGGCTGGATGCCAGTAATAATTCTCGGTGAGGGGCTCGTTGTATGCGAATACAAAGTCCCTCATCCATACATTGGTATCCGGATAAGTTAATTCAGCAACGTCGGCAGGAAGGGTATCCATGGCCGTTTCGATGAACTGACGATATTCGTTGTTGGTGATCTCCGTGTCATCCATATAGAATGCGCTCATAGTGATCTGACGGTTGTGAGCAACCTGAGAGTAATTCACATCTTGGTCGTTTTGACCCATGTGGTAACTTCCGGGAGGAATGAGAACCATTCCATAAGGGGTGGGCTGATCCCAGCTTGGGCGATCCATAACTCCTGTTAACTCGCCGTTTTTGCCGGTCTGGCCGCCTCCGAAGAGTCCACATCCACTCGTAAAGAGTGCCAGTGTGATGATTACGAAGAATAACCTTTTCATAGCAGACTAATTCTAAATATTATGCAATCCAAATGCGCCTATTACTTTCAAATCTAACAATTGTCGTCCAATTTCCAAACGTATTAGCTGGTCCGGAGACCCATATTTCGACAATCTTTAAATTCGGGTACAAAGCCTTATTAAGTACAATACTTTTTGGTTACAGTTTTAGGGAAGTTTTTAAATATTTTTCCCTTTCTGAACGATTTTTTTTCTAGAAAACATCATTGATGTTAAGGGTACGCGTACCTCGCTTAGGTGCAAGATTCTTATACTTGGAAGGGAAAGTGTACGAAACCAGGAGCTCATGAGACCCGGTTGTAAAGCTTCCCAACTGTGAAGTAGTATAATCGTACGAGTAGGCCATAAACAAATATGTAGAAGCATTGAAGCCTACAATCCCGGTGAAGGAGTCTTTCCAGCGATGGGAAACTCCAAACACCATAGGGCTGACGTAGATGTTCGCGTTGATATCAAATTGATAGGTGGGTCCTGTCAGGCGGAAATTCGCACTGGGAGCCAAGACCACGGTTGGTGACAAATCAATGGAAGCACCAACCATTCCGGAAATACTTCGGGAAAGATCGTTCTGGTTTGACCCTGCCATAACAAGATCATTTAACTGTGGCTCCAGGATATGCCCAACAGATGCTCCAATGAAAAATGCATCTTGCGGATAGGCACTGGATGTATTGTTCTTCCGCAAAAGGTGGAAGTATACTCCAGCGTCCAGGTCAGGAACCAATTGGTTGTTGATACCAGTAGGCAGAGTGGGGTCAATACCATTGTCTTGGTTATAGACAAAGTTGGTACCATCCAGCGTCTTCTGGTAAATTCCGCCGCCGACGCCAATGTTTAATTTGGCACGCTCGGAGAAATTTGCGATGTAGGCATAAGATGCCTTAATCCCAAGGGTGTTCCAAGACCCTAGTTGATCACTTACCACATAGGCACCTAAGCCCCCATGCAATTTCTGTGAATAACCGTTGATGCTCAAGGTTGCGGTATTGGGAGAACCTGAGATTCCAACCCATTGCGCTCGACCAAGTGCTGTGATGTTTGTCGCTTCCAAAGCCCCTGCATACGCCGGGTTCAACACGTAGCGGTTGAACATGTACATAGAGAACTGGCTGTCCTGTTGCGCCTTGAGATTAGGCGCCAGGAGGATGACCAGGAAGATTCCGATAATAAAGCTCCTCATTGAAGTAATCCGAATAGATTCAGGCATTGAAATTGAGAATATTTCTTTAAAGAAACAAATTATGGATTCTCTTTAAGGTATGCTTCAATCGCTGCGGTCATTGAAGGCATGCTTGGTTTGGGAGCCTGAATATCAACTCTCAAACCTGCATCCAGCACCGCTTTAGCGGTCGTAGGCCCAAAGACGGCGATTACAGTGTCATTCTGCTCGAAGTCAGAGAAGTTCTTGAGCAGGGAATCGACACCCGATGGCGAATAGAAACATATCATATCATAATAAACTTCCCGAAGGTCCGAAAGGTCACTTGGGACGGTATTATAGATCACTACTTTCGTGAGATCCAACCCATTTTCTTCCATCCAGTCAGTCAAATGACGTGTGTGAATGGAACTACACGGGAATAAGAATTTTTCATCCTTTTTTTTCTTCACCACTTCTATCAGGTCTTTTGAAGTCCTGATGCCAACAAAAAGCTTGCGCTTTCGAACGGTGATATATTTTTGAAGATATTTTGCCGTCGCCTCACTGACACAAAAGTATTTCATGTCAGGGGGAAACTCGATCTTGATCTCAGACAACAAACTGAAGAAGTGGTCGATGGCATATTTGCTGGTAAATATGATCGCGGTAAAATCGAGGGGATTGATATTCTGCTTTCGAAATTCATTCACAGAAATCCCTTCAATTTGAATAAACTTACGAAAATCGATCTTCAACCCCCACTCCTTCGCCAATTTGAAATAAGGTGAGTTCTCATCCGATGGATAAGGTTGAGAAATCAATATGGATTTGACCTTTTTACCCATTTAATATTTCGGTAGCTCCTTTTAAAAGTAAAGACTCAGCAAGACGATTTCCAAGAGCCTTGGCCTGAGAAGAATGCCCGTCTATGCTTTCCCGCATGACCACACTCCCATCAATCGACCCCAATCCTCCCTGCAAACTGAGAGAATCTCCCATGACTGTGGCCAAAGCAAAGATTGGCGTGTGACAGCCTCCCTCAAGCTTACGAAGAAATGCCCGCTCGGCCAAAATGGCCAACTCTGTTTCTTTGTGATTCAGAGCTTCACGCACCTGGTTCAAACCAGCCCCTCCTACTCGTCCCATTATCCCGATTGCCCCTTGCCCTACAGCAGGAGTAAACGTATTTACATTTAACTTTCGCCGGACCAGATTAAGATATCCCATCCTTTTCACCCCGGCATAAGCCAAAATAAGTGCATCGTATCCCCCTCCTTCAAGCTTCGAAACCCGAGTGTCGACATTTCCACGAATCAACTTCACCTCACAGTGAGGGGCATAATGCTTAAGAAGTGATTGGCGACGTAGAGAAGAGGTTCCAATCACAATGGGAGAATTCAGATTGTCGAGGTCTACCGATTCATCCGTAGCAACCAGCACATCACGTGGATCTTCCCGCTTCATAAAAGCGATCAATTCCAGTCCTTCCGGTACCTGAGAAGGCACATCCTTTGAACTATGTACGGCAATGTCAATATTTCCGCTGAGGAGTGCTTCATCAAGAGCTTTCGTAAAAAGGCCCCGTTCTCCAAGATTGTGAAGTGCCTTATCAGTTCGGATATCTCCCGTAGTCTTGTAAAGAGTCATCTCTACCGAAAGGCCAACCCCCTCAAGAATCTCCTTCACCTTGTGGGCTTGCCACAATGCTAGTTTACTTCCACGTGTACCAATTCGTACAGTCATAGGATGTTTTAAAGGAGTAAAACCCAAGGTAAAATTTCAAGGGAGCAAATATACAAAAATTTCATGCTCGCAGAAAAAGAGAACAAACGGCTCAATCCAGCATAGATCAGGATGAATCGTCGGATCAAATAGACGAGAAAAAGGACGTACCAAATTATTAACAGAATCTCGCCTACGCTGCTATCTACAAAAAAGATGAATATCAATGGTACAAGCGGCAACAAGTTCAGAGGAAATGATGCAAAAATATCCAAAGCCTGAACAGTTGCTGCCAAATTATTCAACCGAAATATACCTCCTGCCATATTCAGCAACAGGTACTTTAACATATTGACTATCACAAGGACCAGCATGGCCATCCCCATTATTTCCAGCGCAGAAAAAGAATTTCCAGAAAGTACCCCGTACAAGAGAGATTCCTCAGACCAAATATTGAGCCTTATGAGATCTCCTGATGAATTCAAATAATACAGGAACAGAGAGATCGTGGCGCCGGTAACGGTGATCCTGACAAAGTTCATCAAGTACCTTTGACCGGTTTTGAGATATTTATTGTTGCCGATAAGTTCAAGGTAGATCTTGGTTTTACTGAGGTATTCGGGGAGATGATCATAAACCCTTGGGATACCAATCCGAATCGCCAACATGCCAAGCACTGGCAATAACAGCAATGAGAGGAGGGCAAAGCGATCTAAATCCTCTCCTCTGGGCATTCTCAACTCCTCCCAGTTCTGAAAACTTCCGTAACCTTTACCGGGACGCAAATCAGCCCCTCGCCAAAAGTCAGGATGAAGTACTTCAGGTTTTCTTGCCAATGGATAATAATTGTAAAAGGCCAGGCTGTCTGCCCCTTTTGCTGAAAACAAAACAGGAATACCGGATTCACCCAGCATCTTATATGCAGCATTAGAAGGTCGAAATGGTAAACAAATCGGTATGTGCTTCGGGATAGAGAACAAACCTTCTGTATACATTTTGATGACCTTCACATCATCTAAAAACAGATCACTTTCAGACCAGGGAGCGAGGACCACTGCTTTGGAGGTAAAAGAGACGACCTCAGGTTGAGGCAGGTCCACTTGAACTTTATCACTTTCAAGGATAAAGACACCTCTATGAATTCCTAAAAAATGTTCCGGATAAAGAATATAGTCCGCCCCTTCACTGGAAAGATGTATCCGCAACTGATCCCCAGCAGGATGAATCCAGTCATTTTCAATAGGCAAAAGATGCTCTGCAAAAGGGTCTTGGGAAACCTTGAGAAGATGATCATTCCAATAAATCTCTGAAGTCCAGGACAGCCCCTCTAAATACAAATAAAGCTGCTTGCCCGGATCATGGTCCTCGGGTAATCTGAGCCATCTGCTCAACTGCATTTCCCTGGCCTCCGGATCAGCAAATGGTACTTGTATCTTCTTTCCCTCGGAAGAACTCCACTCTCCCGTCAAGTCCACCAAAGGTTTCATTCCCCTGGTCAACGGACTCGGAACAAAATCTGCTGCCTCAACAGGTCTCCCCGTCACCACCAAAAGGAGGCAAAGTATCGAACCCAGAAAGGATCGGGGACCAAAATTGAATACAGAAAGCGAAATCATATATGATCTTGTCGAAGCCGAAGTTACAATTTCTCAGAACATTGAGTCCCACATTCGTTCAAAAATGCCGGTAATATAAGCCTCTTCGTAAAGGGCCTCAAGATTCCAGGGAATGGACCAGAGAAGCAATACCACCATGCCTATCCTTCCCACTACTTTTTTACTTAATTGTTCCACCAAAGGGATGGCCATCAGCATCATCAAAGGCATAAAGCAAATAAACCAACGCATTCCTATGCAGTCCCCACCATAATTCCAGGTTCGGAAAATGATAAAGAGGATCAGCAAAAATATCCCGGCCATGATCCCGGTAAACTCTTTGCGGAAGAAGTTGCCCTTTCGTAAAATATGCTGAAAATAGCTCACCACCCCAAGCATGAGCATTGGAGTCATTGAAAACAATCCCCGAAAACCGAAAAACATGTGAAAGAAATAGGTCCACTTGTCTGGATGAACCGCATCAAGGCCAACTGGATTATTCCAATAGCTGCCTTCGAACCGATACAATTCCGGTTGCCAATAGAATGGTTTCCAAATTCCTGACAAGTATTTATAAATCATCAGGCTGACCAGTACCGGAACTACAGCGATCAACCCCGCGACGATTCCTTTTTTCCAATTATTTGCCAGGCACAACAACAAAAACCAAGCCGCTATGCCTCCACTTGGAAGTTCGATGGCAAAGGCAAAACCACATGCCCCCCCCAATAAGAGAAACCGCCACCATTCATCCTTTCCCTTTACCGAAATATTTTCCCACAACAAGAAAATAAATACATACAAGATTGCAGAAGGTGTATGGTTGTTGATCGTGACCGAATAGCCAAATGACAACATCCCCAAACTCAGTGCAAACAACATATAATAGGCCGTCCATTCGCTTTCAACATGCCGCAATAGAAAAAGCCACAGGCACCACAGCATCAGCAAATAGGGCAAAACCTGATTCAGAATGACCAAAATGCGCAAGTAATCAACTTTGTGATCATGAAATGCAGCTCCCGTCACCTTGTTGACCAGCAGTGCCTCACCCGCCATCAGAAGAGGATACAAAGGCGGTTTGCTGGAATAATACCTGTCCCCGACCTTCACCATATCATTTGATAAGTTAAAGGTGGTACTGTCCTTAGGATTCACATGGGACCAGGTCCACGAATCCACCAATCGCTCAACGGTAATGATCCTGGACCTTGGATTAGGCGTAAGGCGAGACATTTTCATAAATGTCATCACCAGCAACAAAGCTCCGAGGAGGGAGATAATGATGATTCCGTTTCGCTTTAGCTTTGCCGTGGACGCCAATCCCATGGGACAAAATTGGACAATCAACCTGCCTTATCAAAGCTGGAGCGCTTTTCTGCCTTCAATCGTTTTATCTCCTTCAAGTATCTTCTGATTTCCGACCTGACCACGGGAGCCAACAATACCAATCCGATGATATTGGGAAGGACCATCGCAAAGACCATCGCATCTGAGAACTTGATCACAGCATCCAATTGGATAGATGCCCCAAGAATGATAAATAAACAAAAAGCGATCTTATAAGCCTTTTCCTTGAATTCATCCTTGCCGACGATAAATTGCCAGGCTTGCAAACCATAGTACGACCAGGAGAGCATGGTGGAAAAAGCGAAGAGGATCACTGAAACGGACAATACATAGGAGTATCCCGGCAATACCGAATCAAATGCCCGTGAAGTAAGATTTACACCATTCAAACCATCCGGATTGCCATAACTCAAAAAGCCCAGCTCGATATTGCTTACAATGATGACCAAAGCCGTCATCGTACAAACGATTACCGTATCAATGAATGGTTCCAGTAGGGCGACCACTCCTTCGCTGGCAGGAAACTTAGTCCTGACGGCTGAGTGAGCCACAGATGCAGAACCTACTCCTGCCTCACTGGAAAATGCTGCACGCTGGAATCCGATCACCAATACCCCAATCATTCCTCCTCCTATCCCTTCAGGACTAAAGGCGCCATCCCAGATCAATCCGAATGCCTCCGGGATGAGACTATAATTCAATCCGATCACCAACAGCGCCGCCACGACATAGATAACGACCATACTGGGCACGATACGCTCGGCAACTTTACCGATCCGCTTGATCCCACCCAGGATCACAATTCCTACCATGATTGCCATAATAATTCCAAAGATCAATCCTGAAAAATTGGAATCGATGCCAGTGGCATCCAAAAATTGTGAAGCGGCCTGATTTGCCTGAAACATATTTCCGGCACCCAGACTTCCTCCTACCATCATTGCGGCATAGAAAATGGCAAGAATCTTCCCAAACTTTATCATTCCCATCTTAGAAAGGCCATTTCGCAAATAATACATGGGCCCGCCGTAGACCCTTCCATCAGGTCCGATTTCCCGGTATTTCACCCCCAGGGTACATTCAGTAAATTTTGAAGCCATCCCAAGAATACCAGCCAGGATCATCCAAAAAGTAGCCCCGGGTCCACCAGCTGCAATCGCAAGCGCAACACCCGCAATATTCCCCAAGCCAACCGTAGCGGACAAAGCAGCGGAGAGCGCCTGGAAAGCGGTTACTTCCCCATCTGCTCCTTCTATTCTGATCGTATGAGGATCATCACCTTCTACAATGTTTGAAGCCTCAGAATCTGTTTGTACATCATCGTACTTGCCGCGAACCACATTGACAGCAACCCCAAATAACCGAACATTAGGAAACCGAAAGAA
This sequence comes from uncultured Bacteroidia bacterium, assembly GCA_964352215.1. Taxonomy (GTDB): domain Bacteria; phylum Bacteroidota; class Bacteroidia; order J057; family JADKCL01; genus CAWUKT01. Next base: position 610 of record CAYGRE010000039.1, on the reverse strand, counting down.
TATTGTAAAAAACACTGCCCCTAAAATCAATAGGATCATCACAATTGGCACATCTACTCCATTGCCAATATTGATTGAGAACATTACAACATTAAAGATGGCATCAGAAATGGGAGCCACTGCCTCATTGAACTTATCCATGTATTAAATCTTATATATTTTAAATGATGCTTTCTTAAGACGGTTCATGATCGCCAAACCCAACCCGGTTCCGGGTACTCCTTCAGCAATAATCACATCTATATTTTCCTCGTCAAACTCTCTCAAAATACGAAATAGATTGTGCGCCATCTCCGGTCTGCTTTTGCCGGCGACTTTCTGAACCTCCGCCCCGACGACAGGCTCCTGGTCCATGGTGATCACCCCTACATGCTTCCCCTCATTCTGAAATTCGGCAACCAGCCCGGTCATTTTCTCCCGAACCGCTTCCCGGCTTCCTTCAAGCAGAATCAAACCCGCTTTCGGAGCGTAGTGCCTGTACTTCATTCCCGGTGCCAAGGCTTCCACCACATCAGATGTTTGATTTCGAACGACCTGATGTTCCATAACTTCTCCAAGCACTTCCCTGAGCTGCTCCAGCGTAACTCCCCCCGGACGCAAAAGGGTGGGA
>CAYGRE010000038.1:0-57926 GCA_964352215.1 uncultured Bacteroidia bacterium | reverse complement strand
GAATCGGAAATTGGGGAAGAGGAGGCTGTTTCGGGAGAAGACCAAGGCTTGTCAGGAAAAAATAAGGGTTTGTCAGGAAAGGAAAAGGGTTTGTCAGGAAAGGATAAGGTTTTTCAAGGAAAGGATAAGGGGCCATCAGGAGAAAGTGCCTTGTTTGATCTGAGTACCTTGATGGAAATGTCGCCAGATGATCCGGGGTTTATGATCATCATTTTGCAAAAAACCCTGAAGAGCCTGGAAAGCGGTCGGCTTGGATTGCCGGAAGACTTGGAAAAGAACGATCTCAAAGCAGTTTCAGCACTGGCCCACAAGTTGAAATCTACGGCGGTTAATATTGGAGCAAGTCAGTTGGCCGATATCCTTAGGAAATTGGAACACGCAGCGCGGGAGGGGAGTCAGACCGCACGGATTTCCGAATTGGTGAAGGATGGCGTGGAGGCCATCGGAAGACTGGTCCCCGGCCTGAGTGATGAATTGGATAAGCTTACTGAAAACTAGATCGGAGCTTTTCTCAGACAATCCCGTCCGCGATCATTTGCTCGGCGTGGTCGACAAGGGTGTCCTTCCAGGGACGAAATTTTATCCCCAATTCTTTCTCCGTACGTGTGTTGTCAAACCGGGGTTTGTAGCCAAGATGGTTGCGGAGGTAATTCCAACTGAAGCCACGTAAGGGGCCAAAGATATAGAGCAGGAATTTGGGCAAGGCCTTTTTGGGCAACTTGTATTTATCCCCATATTTCTCCCGCAGGGCCAGGCCCATATCCAGAAAACCAACCCCTTCTTTGCGGGAGGTGATGTAACGGCCATTTGCTTCAGGAGTAAACCCAGCCGCGATATGGGCTTTCGATACATCCCGGACATCTACCAGGCCAAAAGTAAAGGGAGGTACCCCCATCTTGAACTCGCCGCTCATCATCTGCTTGATGAAAGTAAGGCTTTGGGATTGGCTGGTTTTCGTCAGCGAAGGCCCCATGACAAAGGCGGGGTGGATGGTGACCATATCCCACTGATCCTGCTCCCCTGCAATTTTCCAGGCTTCTTTTTCCGCGAGGGTCTTGGAATAGGCATAGGGTTGATTCTTGAGGGAACTGCTTGAATTCCATAAGTCCTCAGTGAAAATCCCGTTGGGCGTATTGTCAATCTCTGAGAATTGGCCATAGATGGCAACCACGCTGGATGTGAGCACCACCCGCTTAACTGTACCTGCTTTGTTGACTGCACTGAGGACATTTCGCGTCCCCTTCAGGGCAGGGTCGATCAATTGGGTTTGGGGGTCCTTGACTTGAAGGATAAAAGGAGAGGCGGTGTGCATCACCAATTCACACCCCTTTGCAGCCTCATCAAAATCACCTTCTTTGAGCAAATCCCCCTCCCAGATTTCAAGTGTACCTGGGCCGGCTTCCGCAATGGCTTCGAGAAAAGCATACTTCTCCTTTTTGGACTTGTTCCTTACTGTACCTCTGACTGTATGGCCTTTGTCGAGGAGGTCTTTGACGATGCGGGAGGCTACGTAACCGGTAGCTCCGGTGACGAGGATGGGTTTTTCAGGATTTATTGTGGACATGATCAGGGTATTTGATCCGATTAACCATTCTAAAGGGCTAATGTTTGCTACTCCTGGCCTGGTGGATCCCATGGCTCTACCATGATGACCTTTTCCCTGGTCACGATCACCTGCCCCGGTGCCCCCTGCTTGACTTTGCGGATGTATTTCCGCTCCGCATACTGGACCGGGACCAATTGCTCCCGCTTGCGCTTCGAGTAGTAGGCGGCCAGAGAGGCGGCATATTCCAGCACTTCGTTCGGAATCGGTTTCTGATCCGAATTGCGGATCACCACATGAGACCCGGTCACATCACGCACGTGCAGCCAAAGGTCTTCCTTCTTGCTGAACCGGAAGGTCAATTCGTCGTTTTGCTTCGCATTCTTCCCGACCAGAATCGTATAACCACTCCGGCGGAATTCCTGAAAAGGATGTTTCTTTTCCGCCAAATAGGGCTTGCCGGCTTTCAGCAACTTTATATGCTGTTTGATGAAGCTCTGCATCGCCTTGCTATGGCTGTAATCGAAGCCCTTGACCTTCATCTCCAACTTTTCAGGCGCGACCAACTCGGCAAAACCGTGTTCCACTTCCTCGAAAGCAGCCAGCTCTTCCTCCAGCCTTTCGATCTGTACTTCAAGGTGCTTCACCCTCGACTTGTGCTTTTTGCTCTTCTGGTAATACCGTTCGGCATTCTTCTGAGGATTTAACTCGGGTTTAAGTTTGATGGTAATCTGCTGATCCAGATAGAAGTCATGCAATTCCACCTTTTTTACATTCGCAGGGATCGCATGGAGGTTGGCCATGATCAGATGCCCGATCTCTTCAGGCGGCCTTTCATTTTCGATGGTCTCAATGCTCTCATAAAATGAATTGAGCTGTCCCCGGTATCTTTTAAGATGCTTTTTCAACATGCGATCTACGTTCCGGTAGTGCCGGGCATAGGCATGGTACTGGAACCAGGACCGGAAGAATACATTCAGGGCCTCAAGTGGATCGTTGAAGTGAATCGTGTCTTCGTCTTCCGGATCGAGCAGTAAGAACCGGATTTTTTTGGGGTCGTTGAGCAAGTAGTAATTGCCGGATTGGGCCTCTGCCAAGGTCCCTTTCACCGCCTCAGAATAGCTGTTCCCTTTTTCCATCAACCGGGTCACCCTGGATTCAAAATTCTTGTCCAGCAAGAGCGAGATTTTCCGAAGGCGTTCGCGAACGGGGAGATCTGCACTTTCATCCGCTGAGGCTTCCCATTCGGAATTGAAAATACCAGGTTCCGGTTGGTAGTCGTAATCTGCCTCGACACTGCTCCGAAATACATTGATGTTTTTACCCTGGAACCGGAGGATGACATTGGAATTCAATCCGTGCATCTTTAGGATCAGTTGATACCCCCCTTCAAACCCCAGAAATATTACCCGGTCCCAATCCTGAACGGTTACATAAGTCAGTTTCCGACCTTTCAATTCATCAAAGAGGTCAAAAACATTTCGTTTTGCCTTAGAAAATTTGGATACCGGCCAGATATGGGGGAGGGGAGCACCACAGGAAATACGCAGCCACAATTCATCTTCGGGAGTACCGATTCCAAGTACTACTTCGTCTTTGTCCTGGCTGAATGCTTCCACGAGGACTCCTCCGAGCACCCTTTTCCGGATAACCTCAGCGATCCGCAACAATGTAAAGTAGTGAATATGCATGACGGGGCAAATCTAGTCAAATTCACTCCATCCGTTCCAACTCAGTCTGAAGTTCTTCCAATGCCAGTTGGATGTTTTGGCTGAGGTTGGCATGCAGGGGTTGTGCCTCCAGAGGTCTTTCTCCGACGGCATGGTCGTTCATTTCCTGGATGAGCTCCGGGCCTTCGGCGATTTGAAATAAAATGACTGAAGGTTTAAAGGCGTGGATGGCACGGCGAAGGGCTTCGGCCTCTTCTTCATCAATGGCCTTTTGCATTTTTGCGAGTGCCTTGGGCGCCTCCTCGAGGAACAATTCGATCAATTCCCGCTTGAAGGAGGCTTTACCCGCGACCAGTTCTTCAAATTCAGCGAGGTTGATGTACTGGTAGGTTGACGTTGGCGGGGGAGGAGGAACAGGACTCCAATCTCCCTTGGCTACCAGGCTCAGCTTCTGACGTAATTCTTCGGGTTTGAAAGGTTTGGAAATGCAGTCATCCATTCCGGCTTGGAGGCATCGGTTCCGTTCCTCTGCAAATGCATGGGCCGTCATCGCGATGATGGGGATGGAACTACGTTTTGGATCGGAGAGACTCCGTATCTGCCGGGTGGCTTCATATCCATCCATCACTGGCATCTGGATATCCATGAGGACCAGATCAAAGTGCTCTTGCTGGAGTTTTTCCAAAGCTTCCAGGCCGGACTCCGTCAAACTGAAGCTGAGTCCCATCCCTTCCAGAATCTTGGTAACCAGCAATTGGTTCATGCGATTGTCCTCGGCCACCAGGACCTTAAGATCAATCAACGGTATGGAAGAGGGGGCTTCCTCAGCACTTCGAACTCCCAATTCTGAACTATTCCCGTTCTCAGCACTTCGAACTCCCGAATCTGAACTTTCTCCCGCCTTGGGTGCTGGAATTGTTTCCACGTTTCCAAGGTCAAAGTCCAGTTCAAAAAAGAAGTTGGAGCCTTCACCCGGTTCACTTTGCAATCCGATCTTCCCACCCTGCAACTCAATGATCCGTTTACAGATGGTCAATCCCAGCCCGGTTCCTCCATATTTACGGGTGGTTTCCCCACTGGCCTGGGTAAAGCTTTGAAATATATCGACCTGCTTATCATACGGAATCCCGATGCCTGTATCATTCACTTCAAATAGCAGGCGTACGTTTTCAGTCTTCTTCCTGGTCCTTTCTCCCCCTGCTTCTCCTTCTCCCCCTTCTCTCCCTGCTTCTCCAACCAGTTTGATTTCAATCCCAATTTCTCCCTCTTCGGTAAACTTGAGTGCATTGCCTACCAGGTTGATCAAAACCTGATTGAGCCTGACCGGGTCACCAGAGATACTATCGGGTACTCCCGGTCCGATAGAGGTATGCAATGGCATAGATTTCTCATCAAACTTCACTTGAAAGATCTGTCGAATAGACCTTAGAATCCCGGTAAGTGAGAAAGTCCTCTTTTCAAAGTGGAGTTTCCCGGCTTCGATCTTGCTCAGATCGAGGATGTCATTGATGATGGCCAGGAGTGCTTCTCCGGATATGTCAATGGCTTCCAGGTATTCTGTCTGTACCTCGGTCAATTCAGTTTCCTGAAGCAGTTTGGTAAATCCCAGGATGGCATTCATGGGGGTCCTGATCTCGTGGCTCATATTGGCCAGAAATTCTTCCTTTGCCCGGGCGGACCTTACTGCCTCATCCTTGGCCTGGATCAATTCGGCCTCAATTTGTTTCCGAAAGCTGATATCCTGGATGGTACCCCGAATTCTGGCTACCTTTTCGAGTCCTTCGATCGGGCGTAGATGAACTTCAAGGTGCCGGACCTCACCATCCTGCCGGACCACCTTCAGGTCGAGTTCGTTTGGCTGCTGATTATTGATACAGGTATTGAATGCCTTTTCCCATTTGCTGAGAGAGCTGGGGTGGAGGTGATTCAGGATGAATTTGAACCCGGCTTGCTCGGGTCGGTCTTCATTACCATACCCCAGAATGCTGAAGACCTGGTCAGAGCAGTAAAGCATATCCGTTACCAGGTTGATTTCCCAATGGCCAAGCTGCGCGATTTTCTGGGCTTCCGCCAACCTGGCCTGGCTGTAACGCAATGCAACTTCAGCCCGTCGACGTTCCGCTTCCGCCTGGTGGGTACGGATCGCGCTGCGCAGGACCTGCCCGATCAATTCCGGAGTAAGAACATTTTTGGAGATAAAGTCGGAGCCTCCCGCCTTCATCACCTCGACTGCTAAAGCCGGATCAGTATGAGAGGTCACCACGATCACTGGCATCTGATAACCCGCAGCTCGGAATTCCCGCAACAACTCTACTCCGTTTCCACCGGGCATTCTATAATCGAGAAAGACACAGTCGTAAGGAATTTTACCGATCTTTTCCCGCGCTTCCGTGATGCTCTCCGCCATTTCCGTTTCGACATTTATCCGGGCTTTGCCCAGGGAGCGCCGCACGGCCATGCGGTCAACTTCGTCATCGTCAATGATCAGGATATGGAGGGGAGAAGTCATGTCCATCTACCTCGATGTGTACAGGATGATCCATACAATCCCGCCGGTCACCCCCAGGGCAAGGATGATCCAGCCAAATTTCCGGGAGGGAGCATCGTAGGTAAATACCTTTTCCCCTTTCAACCCTTCTTTTTTTGAATTTGCGAGGTAATATCCGATCAGGATGCCCACGAGTCCTCCAAACAATGCAGCTATGAACCCCAGGGCAAGAACCCCCATATTGGCACGTTCTCCCTTGACCAAGCTTTCCTCCTGGCGTTGGCGGTATTCCTCGATATGTTTCTGGGTAACCCCCTTTTGTTTCAGGATTTTCTTCGCTTCCTTGACATCGGAAGCATGCCATTCGGAAGGATTGAGAACGACCTCGATCAGTTCCTTGGCAGAAAAGTTTTCCAGGTAATTGTCGTCTTGTGGATTGGCCATGGTACTTGTATCAGCAGCATCTTGATTGCATATCTGAAGCAATTTTGTAAAAATTTAAGTCTCTAAGAAGGTTTTAGGAGGATATATTCCTTGTCGCCTGAGGTCATTAGCTAAGATTTTCGCCTTTTTCGGTGGGTATGGTATGGGGGAAAGGGCTATTTTTGATGTAGCTTTAAGTGAATGAAAATTTATCTGTACATCTCTCTCCTCGCTGTGATCATGCTTTCCGGGTGCGAAAACCCAGACAATGACATTATTGGGGAGATTTCAACCTGCGAGTTGTACGCAGATATCTCCTATCCTGGAGTTTGGCAATTTCGGATGCATGAGTTCGAGGGGAAAGATATTCCTTCACATATTCATTTTGTAGATGCATCCCAAGGGTTTGTAGCTGGTAACTCCACAGATTATGGCCAGGCTTATGCCTACAAGACGCTTGATGGTGGTTTGAGTTGGAACAGTTACAATATGAATTTCCACGAAAGGGCAAGTTCATTTTGTTTTCTGGATGGAAGTTCTGCCTTTGTGGGGATTGAACAGCAACCGGGTGGAGCGGCCCGCCTGGCGCGTACCGCAGACGGAGGTGTAACCTGGTCAACCCTGGAGTATGAGGGGCTGAATGGGAGTCTGGTAGATATGTACTTCCTGAATGAAGAAAAAGGTTTTGCCATTTTACAAGCAAATACCCCCAGACAGGATGTATCCCTCCTTAAAACCATTAATGCTGGTCAGAGTTGGGAAGTGATTTTTACAAATCCCAGTCTTATGCATACCGATTGTAAGCTGAGCATGTCTATTACAACCGATTTTATCTACCGGGTAGGGGCTGGAGGAGATATCTATAAGCTGGATCATTCCGGTCAGATGGTCAGTAATATTCAAGTTCCAGAGACGGAGATTCACCAGTTGCAGGTAGTGTCGGACAATATTCTATATGTCGTAACCACTGGTGGACTGTACAGCAGTCAGGATGCCGGACTTACCTGGGCGAAAAAAATGGATGGTGTTGTGAAAATTGGGGTGTTCTTCGATGAAAACGCTGGCCTCGTTGTCCAAAATGCCAGTCACTGTGTCTCTGACGCGAACCATGCGCACGATGCTCTTGCAGCCACTCAGGACCAGGGGAATACCTGGATCAAAGGAAACCTGATTTCCAATTTGTTGATGGGCCTTTCCGACCGTCAATTGGTGAATCCTGATCTTGCGGTCTGCCTCTTTGAAAACAGGTTGGTTTTCTGCTCCCGATAATGCTGCCCTGGCCCTTTAGGGATCTCCTCCTGATGCTTTCCTGAAGTTCCTCTCGTACCTTTCCTGAAGTTCCTCTCGTACCTTTCTTGAAGTCCATTTCATTCCCTAAGGATTTTCATTTCCTGAACAGGTTCCCTTAACTTGCATGGAAATACCAATCCCAATGGATCCAAAGAAGCTACTTGAAGATTTCTATTCAGCCTTTCAGGCTGGCGATGCGGAAAAAATGGCATCGCTTTACCACGATGATATCATATTTGAAGACCCGGCCTTTGGTGAATTAGAGGGGGAATCTGCCCGGAATATGTGGCGGATGTTGCTCAGTCGCGCTGGTGGTCAGCTCAATATTACCTTTGACGTGATTCGTGCCGATGCTGCTGGTGGTGAGGTGAAGTGGGAAGCCAAGTATAAATTTGCCGCTACCGGACGGGATGTTCACAACAAGATCCACGCCAGGATGAAATTCAAAAATGGCAAGATCGTCGATCACCGGGATTCCTTTAATTTCTACAAGTGGAGCCGCATGGCCATGGGTTCTACTGGGCTTGTCCTGGGATGGACACCCTTTTTCAAGAAAAGGCTCAGGAAGGTATTGAGCCAGGCTTTGGCTAAATTTTCCGCAAGTTCTAATGAAACGGTGGAGGAATAAGGTTGCGAATGGAATCCCTGACAGTTGGATGGATTCGGTGGCTGGATTGGACGATTGACAGGATTCGATGATTGACTGAATTGTATAGCATCAACGATTATCACTATTGGAAAAACTCACTGAGATCAAAGGGCATTTCGTCGACATTCGTGGTCGGGAGATATACCCTGCTGCCATTGCGATTGAATCTGGTCGTATCGCAGCTGTGAGGAGAATTCCAGAAGCCGGAGTTCCGCAGGAGTATATCCTGCCGGGCTTTGTAGACGCCCATATCCACATCGAAAGTTCGATGCTGACCCCTTATCAATTTGCCCGCAAGGCTTTGTGCCATGGAACGGTGGCAACGATTTCCGATCCCCATGAGATCGGCAATGTTATGGGTCTGGAAGGTGTGCAATACATGATAGACGATGCCCGCGATGCGGAGTTGAAGTTTCATTTCGGAGCGCCTTCTTGTGTTCCGGCCACTGGATTTGAGACCAGCGGCTCTGTTATAGATTCAAGCGACATCGCCACCCTGATGGCTTCCGATGACATCTGCTACCTGGCGGAAGTCATGAACTACCCCGGTGTACTGGCACGTGATCCTGAGGTCATGGCCAAGATCGCAGCCGCACATGCGGTCGGCAAACCGGTGGATGGCCACGCTCCTGGGCTCATGGGGGAAGATGCCCGACAGTATATTGCTGCCGGGATTTCCACCGACCATGAATGCTATACCATCGAGGAAGCCCTCGACAAGATAAAGTTTGGGATGAAAATTCTGATCCGTGAAGGATCAGCGGCCAAGAACTTCGAGGCCCTTCATCCCCTCATCGCCTCTCATCCAAAAGAATTGATGTTCTGTAGCGATGACAAGCACCCGGATGACCTGTTGGTCGGCCATATTGATGAACTGGTCCGCCGGGCCCTGGGCCTGGGCTACGACTTGTTTGATGTGCTGGCAATTGCCTGCATGCATCCGGTGGAGCACTATGGGATGAAGGTAGGGCAGTTGAGGCCCGGAGACCCTGCTGACTTTATTGTGGTTGATCACCCGGATTCATTTCAGGTGAAGCGCACTGTGATTGATGGGAAAGTAGTGGCTACCGCCGAGGCTTCATTTCTGGAACCCAAAGCAGCGGTCATCGTCAACCAGTTTTCGACTTCACGGAAGCAGGAGTCGGAATTTGTCATCTCGGGTGATGGAAAGGCTTTTCCGGTGATCCGGGCCTTGGATGGGCAGCTCATCACTGAATGGGTTGAGCTGAATCTGCCATCTGAGGGAGGAAATATTCAATCTGATCCGGCCCAGGATGCGCTGAAGATCGCAGTGGTGAACCGCTACCGCGATGCTCCCGTATCGGTGGGATTCATCCAGAACTTTGGCCTGAAATCGGGAGCCATCGCATCCACCGTAGGCCATGATTCTCACAATATCATTGCAGTGGGGGTAGATGATACTGCAATTTGCCGTGCAGTAAACCTATTGATCGAAAACAAAGGAGGGCTCTCGGCAATAGATGGCGGCGAAGAAATGTTGATCCCACTCCCCATTGCCGGGATCATGAGCGACGGAACGGCTGACGAGATCGGCAAAGAGTACGAAGCGATCGATGCTTTCGTCAAGGGGATGGGCTGTAGCTTATCCGCTCCCTATATGACGCTATCATTCATGGCTTTACTGGTCATTCCGAAGATCAAGATGAGCGACCTGGGGCTGTTTGATGCCGAAAAATTCGAATTCATCTATCAACCTGCTACTTGATCCGAATTAAAAAGTCCCACTGAATTTGAGAAGTGTGCTCATTCTATGACAATCTGCAAATCCTTTAGCAGTCCCATGACATCTGGTTGAGAGAATTGGGCTCCCTTGATTTGGTTGTCCCAAGGATCAAATTGGTACCTGGTGGCACCCCTGAAATCGGCTTTGCTGAGGTTGCATTTTTCAAACTGTACCCCTTCCAGTTCACTGTCGCTAAAGTCAGCATTTTTCAGCGTACAAGACCAAAAGATGGAGTCCTTGACCTTGCACCCTTTCATCTGGAATTCCTTCAAGTCGAGGGATTCAAAGTTGCACATTTCGACCTTGGTGTTAACAAAAGAGATCGAAGGGCTGATTGGATGGATGTCGGAGAATGCGGTCCCCATGACCTTGGAATCCAGGAACTGGACCCCCTGCATTCGGGTGTGGTTCAGCTTGACCAATCCCCAGACACAGTCCTGAAAGGTACAATCTCTAAATATGGTTTCCTGAAAGGTGACGTCGATATATTGACAGTTGCGGAATAGACAATCTTCGTAAATCTCTTTTCCGATGACTTGACCCTCGAAGATTTTGCCATCAAATTCTTCCTCTAAATGTTCAATCATTGGTTCTCAAAAAATATATCATTGTACGCCACGCTTCGATTTGAAGACCAACTTGCTTTCGCTACTCTTCAATTTGGAGCACGTAATATTTTCTTTCACCTGATTCAGGCAAGTCTTCCCAGAGGTGAAGTTCCTGGTCACTTACCCATACGGGGGAGTTGACACCGAGCCGGTGAAAGGCATCGGCATAGCCCCCATCTGGTTCCCCGACTTCATAGACACGGTCGAAATTAAGTGACTGGGCATCGTAAATGTACATGCCAACCCAAATCAGAGGTTCATTGGCAATTCCAGCAACCCAGCGGCTACCGGGGGAGATATGCAGGTATCCTTCCAGTTCTGTTTCCCAGCCTGATTCGAGTTCGACCAGGTTAGAGATGGGATGGAAGCCAGGAATACCTGTCTCAAATACCAGCGCATTGCGGTCCTCCCACCGTCCGATATAATCCAGCTTGTACTGATCGACATCGTTGGGACAGAATTTTTTCAAGGTATTGTTGGCGAGGGGAATGCCCCAACAGAGATCCTTGTGTTGACGCATGTTTTGGTAGCCTTGTCTATCCAGAAAAGGGTAAACTACCTTTTTTTTCACTGCCGCCTGGTAATCTTTTTCAGACTCCTCCACCAACTTGAATTTCGCATCTGAATTTACGCGCATGGGAGCATGACGCCCCTCATAGGACGTCTTTGGTTGCGCTGGCTCAGGACGGTCTGTGACCGCTTTCGGTTGCCTGGAAGTGGTTGCAGAATCTTCTTCTGCATTTTGAGAGCCAGGGTTTTGCTCTCCCGGATTGCAACTGAATAACACAAAGCTGCAAAGAAGAATCAGGGCGTATCTCATACCCGCAATTTAGAAAATAAACCTTGTGGAGGTAACTATTGGTGACGGACGATTTCCTTGACCAGCGATTCGGACTCACTTTGTAAATGGATGAAATAAGTGCCGATTGCCCATTCCCGCGTGTCGATGATCCGTTGAGACAGGCCGGCATCCACCTGGATTTCCTGTTGGAAGACCAGTTTGCCAATTGCATCAAAGACCCGGAAGGTATAGGCTTTGTTCACCGAGCTCAGGAATTGCAGGGTCAGGCCATCTTCACCCACTGGAACGGGAAATAGCTGTATTTCATCAGACAATCCATTGGGGTCTATCCTGGCCAGGACGGTATTGGAGTAACCGTCGTTGCCATCAAAATCGATGAATTTGACCCGATAGTAATAGTCTGTATCAGAGATTACGCTAGGGTCGGGATATTGGTATTGGTGGAGCCCATTGTCATTGCCCAAAGCGGGTTGAGTTCCCAGGGGGGTAAAACTGGTGCCGTCCAGACTCCGTTCCACTTGGTAGCCTAAGAGATTGGATTCTTCAGGATTGGTCCAGCGAACCTCGATGAAGCGGTTGTCCCTTGGGAAAGCTTCGGCATGGAGTTCATTGGCATTCAGGATAACAGATCCTCCGGCAAAATCGAATTCGGAAGGGCTGAGGAATCCATTGAAGGCTGAACGGTCAAGCCCAACTGAGGTGGGGCCACAGTCTCCGATGGTACCCTGGATCGCATTGTCTTTAGTGATGAACCAGGTAGATTGGGGAATCCAGGTTCCATCCTGGGGCCAGATGCGTACTTCATAATTTCCGGCACCGGACCCGGTCCGGTCTGAGAACATCCATTCACCATGGTCGGCCCCGGCGAAGTAGTTGATCAGGAATCCGCATTGGTTGGGTGATCCGGGGATGACATTGGGACTGCCTTGTTCGTAGTAAGAAGTTACAACATCATAGTTGTTGGCTGCAAAATCGATGAGGACGTACTGAAATCCGCGTGCAGCGGCGGCGCCAGCTGGTTCCAGCCCTTCAAGGTAACCGTATGAACCTCCTGCGGGAAGGATGGCTCGCCGCAGATTGCCCTGGACATATCCAACATCCAGGCCGGACATATTGCCGCCCAGAGCAACTGAGCTGTTGGCAAAACCTGCGATGCCGGGTGCTGGATTCATCATGCCAAAGACAGCGGCATAACCTGATCCATTGGCAGGTAGAGAAGTCGTATCGTGGGTGACAATGCGGTTGACCGGAGGGGTACCTGAAGCAAGAACAGGGTTGAAATCGACGGAGTTGCGGACATCTGCAACATTCCCGCCGCCCACCAGATGAACGACTCCCTGGGTGTTGGCCAACTCTAAATCATAAAATGACCCGTCATTGGTGCCGATTTGTGCCTGACCACCGCGAACCGCATAGCTCCCCTCGATGAATTGGCGATCATTGGTATTTACATCGTTGTTTTCCAGTCGCACCGTACCGGTTCCTCTTTGCTGGAAAAGGTTGTCGGAAAACATATTCCCCTGGACTTCCAGAAAACCATCGTTGTCCAGGGTTGCGGTTGCTCCTTCCATATATACATCACCCCATACGTAGACATCGGCATTGGCCTGGATGGTGATGAGGGCCCCCTGGTTATTGAGTTCATAATCGTGTTGTGCCTGGAGAATATTTCCCGTAAGCAGGCAACCGACAATTCCCAGCAAGGCGATACGAATTGGATATAGATATTTCATGCCTTTCACCTTTTTGAAGGAGGGATTATTTTTCAATTGCCTTGGCTTCCTTTTCCTTCTCGGAAGTGGGCTCAATTTGTTGGTGAAGACGCTGCTTTTCTTCCTGGACCTGGCGAACTTGCTGAAGTTGGGACTGGTCTACGTAGCCTTCACTTGGCTGAAGGTTGTTGTTTCTCTTTTGGAAGCCGATCCGCATATTCTCAGGTTGCCCATACAATTCCGGCATCAGGTATTTTCCTTTTTTTCCAGCTGGTTTATCCAACTCTACGATCCGCTTGTGTGGGTTTTGCTGGAGGTAAGGATCATTGCGTTCAGACAAGACCATCCAGGATACCTTGGTATTTGGAGCACCAGCAACCTTAAAAGCATTGTTTTGGATTTCCTGAGCGATGTAAGGTTGCTGAGGGGTCCCAATAGGGGTCAACTGGTAACTGAAGTTGATGTTCAGGATTTCGAAGTAGTCGGGAAGTTCTACGGTGGCAGCTCCATTTGCATCCAGTTGAGCTGTCCCCCGATATATATTTAAGACTTCATTCGATTCCATTGAGTAGTGGCGCAGAAATTTATTTTCCGGGTCTTGTGGGTGGTCAATCAAAAAGGGTTTGACTCCAGAGGCACCAATATCCCCCGTTGCATAGACACCGAAGAATCCACCTACGCCATGTACACCGAACCAGTTTCCAGTTCCTTCCACACCGATTCCATAAAACGCGGCCGGGGTTGAGGTTCCGGCGACCCCGATATGGTCATCCGGGTCAGTACCTGTATAGGCAAAATCTCCAATCCGGATGGCAGAGGCGAGGATATTGTTTTGGTTTTGTACGACCATGACATCACCTCTGCCCGTACTGGCTACAAAGACGGCCGGATCAGGATTGAGTGCATTCTGAATGTTAAACTCTGCACCGCGTCCCTGGGTGCCATAGTGGTTCACCAGAGCACCGTGGCCGAGGCCATATTGATTCCCACCGAGAATGGCTCCGTATACGATTCCCCCGGTAGTAGGTGTCGTGGTACGAACGGTTGCTCTCATGCCCCAACCATTTCCTCCGATGGAATCAACCAGAAATCCGGTTCCGGATTGTCCCAGAAACCCGGAATAACTTCCGATCCCACCAGCGGAGCTGAGGTCGTTGAGCGTTCCGACAACGCCACCACCACTGATCTCATTGTAGACACCACCTCCTCCTCCAGCAACTACATTGTACATCCCCCAGCCGGTACCGGTGACACTGGTAAGAACCGCATCGCTGGAACCATTCTGGAATACCGACACGCCAAAGGCGGTCGTGGCAGCATCCATCCCGACTTCAAGCCCACGTGCCGTGGTTCCAGTCCCCAATTGATTTATCTGGACTGCAGGGATGTTATTGGCGGGGTTGATAGAAGTGATATTAGCTGCCCGGCCCAGGCCACTGTTGATGATCCAACTGGCTGAACTCGCATTGGTCGTGGAGTTTTGTCTGACTTCCAATGCATTTCCTGAAGCATTGGCACTCACAATATCCAGTTTAGACCCGGGGGTTGCCTCTCCTATACCCACATTTTGAGCATGGGCTATGGTCCCTAAAAGACCACAAGCAAGGGGTAACAGGAGCAATTTCTTGATTCTAAAGATTTTCATTAACGATTCCATTTCAGTAACAAATACAAATCTCAGCCATACGGGCTTCTGTAGGCGTTTGTTGGTTAATAGTAAAGACCAGGAGGGTAATCTTAAATGTAAATATCACTAAGCGATAATCAATATCGTCAATATCAGTGAGATTTTAAAAGCATTATTGTAAATGAATCAGGTCTTTTCTGCAAACCTCTTGAAGTCTTGCATGGATTTCAAACTCTGCTTCTTGAAAGCACCTGGCATGAGGAAACCTATCAGTTTCATAAATCCATTGAACTGAAACTCATTGTAAGAGACCCACTTGGTCTTGTTCTCACTGATTGCAAGGAAAGTATTGTCTACAATGTTGAAGACATTTTTGGCCTCATAGGTACCGGCAAACTCGTCAGGTAAATCCCTTTTGGTAATGGTTTCGACCATTTCGATCTCGCGCTTGCCCATCTTGTAGAGGAGCTTCATCTTGGCACCGACTTCTCCCGGAGTACCGCTCAGATGTTCGAAGTCAATCAACCCTTCTTGCCAGTGCTTCATGTTCTCACTGCTGTCAAAAAGTTCGATTACACGGTCACGGGCCAGGTCAATGTCTATCTCGACGGTATACTTCATAGCGGTACCAATGCGGGGTAATCCATAACCTAATGATAGGGAATTAAGGTTGAATTAACAATCCTACTTGTCGTTTTTATCCGCTGAGGCCTCTGTATTGCCATGGTTTACAGACTCTTCCAGCGTCTCGACCACGGGAGCCTTCCACTGCTGTATACCTACTGGCTGGCTCTTGGCCTTCTTGATGGCTCCTCCGGTTCGCTGCTTGTCATAGATGAGGGCACCCGTCATGATCAGGCTGGTGGTAATGATGAGGAACAGGAGGATTCCTGGTTCAAATCCATCCACCTGAAGTTCGGGAGGGATGGCGTAAAAGAGCAAAATGGTGATCAACCCTCGGGGAGCGATGAACACTTGGGGGAAAATATCAGGGCCTACCATGATGCGGAGCAACACGAAGCGAATGCCGTAAAGACTGAGCAGAATCAGTCCACTGATGATCGCAACATCGGTATAGAAGAGGTGGGACAGGGTAATGGTGAGACCAAATATGACAAAAAAGAAGGTTCTGACAATGAAGGCGGTCTCTGCGGTCAGGATGTGAAGTCCATCATATATTCCCTTGGCCTTTTCGGGCCGGTGAAGTTTGGCAAACGGACCAGTCATAAAGACATTCATATTGCGGATCAGCAGGCCAAATATAAGAATGATAATCAGGGAAGAGAGGTGCATCTGCTTTCCGAGGGCATAGAGCAGCATCAGGATTGAAATCAACAAGAACAACTTGGAATTGCCCTTGATGCGCTGGAAAATCAGAATCAGGATATAGCTGGCCACAACGGAAATCAACAAGGTCAATCCCAGGTTCCCGAAAAACTCACCGATGCCATTGCCGTCGTCATGGGACTCGAGTTGAGATTCTATGAAGTAGAACATCATAATCCCCAGGATATCGGAAAAGGTACTTTCATAGATATGGAACTCCTTTTTTTTGGCCTTGAGACCCTGGACACTTGGGATGATAATCGCACTGCTGAGGATACTCAGGGGGGTGGCATAAAGCCATGCATGGGCCATATCCATTTCCGGACCGAATTCTTTGATAATGATAGCAGCGACCCAGGCGGACCCCACCAAACCGATCAGTGCGATGGTCAGGGCTTTGAGGATCGGGATGAGTTTGTCCCGTTTCAGTTCCAGTTCTATTGCTGCTTCCAAAACGATCATGATCAGTCCGACAATTCCCAGGACTTCCAAAACCGGGAAAAAGTCAGTTTCAGCCATCCCGGTAGCCGACATGATGGCTTGCAACCCGATGCCGAATACAATCAGCATCAAGACAGAAGGAATATTCGTACTGCGTGCCAATTCTCCAAAGAGAAAAGAGATGATCACGATGATCGAACAGACGATGATGAGATTATATGCGGAGAGTAGTTCCATTTAGATTGATATCAGTCTGCAGATTGTCCATAAATAACGCTGCTCAGAAATCCTTTTTCTTTGAGCAATTCGACAAGGTCTTTGAGGTGAGCCTCTTTCTTGAGTTGTACCCTGGCCCGGTAGTTGCTGCTTTGCTCACCTATTTGCTCCAGATAGGGGCGCAAATGCCAATCCACATAGGGAGCCGAAGCGAGTACGGTAGCAATGCGTTGTTTGTCGTTGCTTCCGGCTTTTTTGTCTTCCGTGCTGATTTCAGGGCTGATTTCCAGGGTGACGTATTCTCCCGAATTGGCACTGGATACCCTGGTATAACCTTCCGCAAACAAACGCTGGTAATTCACATGGATGAGCCCTTCCGTGTTACGTAGTTTCAGACCAAGTCGGCCCAACTGCTGGATTTTTCCCGTCAAGTTTGCAAAATTGATTTCATCCCCCTCCTGAAGGGTATTTTCCAGCATCAGCAATCTACCTGAGATATAATTGCGCAAATGTGGGAAAGAGACAATTACTGCCAGGAGGACCAAAGCTCCATGCTCAAGGTGGTTGATCAGGACGAATACAAATGCCAGTAAGAAAGTGGCGACCGGTTCAAACATGATCCTGGCTATCCGGAGGGATGCCTGAACCGGACGTCTTACCGAGCGGAAAGCAGTAGAGAGACCGAGCAAACGCTGCAAAAACCCCATCCCTACATGAATGGCTGCCAGGACAAGCGCCAGCAACATTAGGTTCCACCAAGTGGTCTCTATGGGAACAAGATTTTCCATTAACTCTGGTATTTCAGGTAATCTTGACTTTCAAGTATTTGACCCAAACGGTTGACAAGGACGGGATTGATCTCCAGCAATCCATTGATCTCCCGGTGTAAAACACCTACCCCAAGCAGGCGCCGCACCACAGGGGCGTAGCGACTCGAAAATGCCGGGCCAAATATACGGCGCAATTGTAATTCACTGGTTTCACGGTGCAGGAGAATGGTGGCCAGCAATATTCCCAGATCTGATTCGAGGAAGTCGGGCAGATCATGACCGCGCTGGAACCGGTTGGTGACATTTTCTTCGTCCACCTTCCAGGTCGACAGGGCCCATAAATTGAGTGCCTCACCGATATTGCCACGGCTTTCGTGGTAGATCGCACTGGTTTGCCTTCTGAATTGCTGAGGCGTGAGGACTTCATTTTTATCAGTAACCAGCTTTTTATGGGTAGCTCCGTGGCGGACCAGGATTGCTTCCCGGATCATCTGGGCTGAAACCCAATCCATATTGATCTCAGATTGAAATTCGCGTCGGATGTCTACGGTTTGTTCCAGATGGGCGAGCAGGCTGTTGCCCATATTGACCACCAGAAAGAAGTTACTGTTGTAGAGGTTGGCAAAGCGGGCCAACTTACGGGCAGTATCGTGGATAGCGATCTCATCGGTCCACCAGTTTTCCAGATCGTCCACCAGCAGCATACTGCGCTCATTTCCTTTGTACTTGCGGATATTTTCCAGCACAGTATCAAGGTCATGCCCGGTTTGGAATTTGCGTCCCGCAACGGTCAGGATGGAATTTGCTTCAATGCGGTAAGTGTCTTCGGGGAAATAGCGGGAGGCGATCAGCTCTGAAAAAAGAGATTTTCCAGAGTAGCGCTCACCTGTGATCAGAATGGATCCCCGGTAACCTTTTTCCCAATCTTCTACGATTTGCCCTACATGATCAAGCTCCTCTTCACGCCCAACCGTAAATGAGGTTCCGACGAATCCCTTGGTCAGAAATATACTGTTGTATTGGTAGTTGGCCGGATCACCGGTCCGCTCCCGGATACGTCGTACGATTTTTTCTGAATTGCTAAGCGTCTCTTCCCTTTCCAGGCGCCGAAGGAATTTCTGTACCCGCTTGGCTTGGGTTTTATAAAGATTGATGATGCCTTTGATAAATCTGTTTTGTCCTTTTCGCAGTCGACTAATGGTAGAATCGACTTCGATGGGGAGGAAGGGGCGGTATTCAATAAATACACAGTGCGTCCGAAGGGCTTTTTGCAGGCGCATCATGGCCATTTGATGGAGTCGCTCCATGTCCTCGAGTGCCTTTTCCGTTGTGGACTCCAGGTTATCAAACAGTACCAGGATTTCTTCAAAATTGACTTCGGCTTCTTCTGTCGAACCCTGATCAGAAAGGACTTGGGCCCAGTTTCGAACATTGATAAAGGTCATCTGTGCACTGCGTCGGCGCAAGTCAGTCAATTCCCAGATTTCATAGATCAATGGCAGTATTTCGCTTTTGACCCAGGCGCGTATCCGGCGGCGGAAATCAATGTCATCGGTGAGTAGAATACCGTCCTGAATACCCAAGGCCAGGTTATGGCGGGCTGGAATCTCGGGGTACAAATTGGCCAGTTTGTTCTCAAGGTCTTTCAAATAGTCTTGTTCCTGAATATCGCTCTGGTAATCAGGCATGCGGGCGGCGATCTTGCCGGGACCTTTGGCTTTGTCCTCGTTGGCAACCTTGTGGATGAATTGACTGGCTTCATGTAGGTTCGCCTTCAATTCAATTAACTCCGAATGGCAGATGTTCATGGTATGCGCAAGTTCTTTCCGCAAGCCAATGATCCCTGAAGCGGCCTTTTCCAGGATCGGATGCCCTTGGTATATCTTCTGGATCTGGGTATGAACAGCGACCATCTGCTGTTGGTAGACCGGCCAGGGATTGAGCTGCAACTTGCAATGCTTGATTTCCCTGGGACCCATTTCGGTTCCGGCTATCGATTCAGAATGGATGATTTCCTCCATCGCCTGGTCGAGGATGGCTTTCCCCTCTTGATGCAATTGATCTCTCCGCTCGGGCTTTACCAATCCCTCTGCCACCAAAATTTCCACTTTTTGTTGCTCAAAGAGGGTGTCCCTGCACAATAAGAGAAATGATTTTGCAGATATGGACCAATAAAAATTAATGGAATAAGCTCTGTACAAGGCCTGGAGATCTGATTCGTCTTCCTCGGACAGGAAATGAAAGGCCCGGTTGATCCGATCCAAAAGTATTTTGGAAACAGACTCTGCATGTATAGCAATATCATGCGGAAATACCTCAATAGAACCAACCGCTTGACGGAGTTCTTCAGCAAATAGTTTCTGTAACACGACCGGATTTTCCATGTATTCGGCAGCCTCCCCAGATCAGAACCTGACCATTTTCATTCGAATATAGGCATTACCGGGACGGGGACTAAAGGATTGGGCGAAATTATTGTCTTCAAGCTTCAGCCAGAGGCCAACCGGGAGCTTGCGTTCGATCTTTTTTTCCAGGCGGCAGAGGTAGCTGAACTGCATGGGGTTCTCGCGAATGTACTCGGGGATGATATGGTCACTCGGGGAATTGAAGATGCCGACCCGCTCGGAGAATGGCTTGGCTGAGGTGAAATATTGTTCCTGAAAGGGGGGCAGGGTATTGGAAGGTCCGATGCCAATCACATTCATAGAATTACCTTTGCTGATCCCGACAGGGCCAATGAAAATAACGGTCTGGGCAAGGCCGAGGTGCGCGATGCTGGCAAGGATTATGAAAATGATTGTCCGGGTCACGGGCAGGTGGATATTTTGTTTGAATGTTGACTTTATCAGGTCCCTGAGACGAGGACGAGTATAGCTCCTTCTTCTCTCGGGATGCTGATTTTCCTATCTTTAAAGATTCAAAATGATAACTGGAAAAGAAAATGAATGTTTATATATGGAATATCAGTTTGAGATCCTCCGCGCCAGTCGCAAAAATATAATCAGTATCCTCAATGCCCATGAAGCCATGCACCTGGGTTATATGCTGGCCATTCGCAAACGCCTTCTGGCACCAAAACAGACATTATGAGCAAGCATTTCACTGTACGGGAAAGAATTATTGAAGTAGTCAACCGGTTGTTTATCCACACCGACCAGATGGATTGGGAGAAGCTCCAGAAGGAGGTATTTGCCAGAACCGTATTTTTTGATGTAACCTCTTTGGGGGGTGCAGCCGAGAACCTCTCCGCCAAGGAAATCTGTAAGAATTGGGAAAAGGGATTTTTTGGACTGGATGCGGTTCACCACTTGGTGGGCAATTACCTGGTAACCCTGGATGGAATTACTGCGAAGGTTTTCTGCTATTCGAATGCCATTCACTACAAGGAGGCGGCCGAATACGGGAAGACCAGGGAATCCGTAGGGAGTTACGAACTGCACCTGACTCAGATGGAAAAGGGGTGGCGGATTGATGCCTTCAAATATAACCTGAAGTTCATGACCGGAAATCTGACGATGGAGTAGGGAGGATGCACTATTCCCAGGGATTGGAAAAGTCAGGATTGGTGAGGAATTCCTCATCGGTAAGGGTGTGGAGGAAGGCAACCAAATCTTCCTTTTCCTGTTCGTCGAGTTCAAAGCCATTGGGACGAATCAACGGATCAAGGAAAATGGAAAACTGAACATTGTCACTGTAATGGTCTACCACTTCCTCGAGGGTTTGGAAGCGGCCATCGTGCATATAGGGGGCGGTAAGAGCAATATTCGCCAGGGTGGGGGTTCTAAAGGCTCCCATATCGTCCTGGTCTCCGGTAATGGCAAAGTGGCCTTCATTTTCGGAATTGAAAATGCGTTCCAAGCCATTGTTGTGGAACTGGTTGTCAGTGAAGGTCATGTCCATGTGGCAATGGAAGCACTCTGCTTTTTCACCGAAGAAAAGTACGCGACCACGTTCTTCCTGTGGGGTCAATTCTCCCCCAGCTTTACCATATCTCCACTTGTGGTACTTGGAATTGGCTGAAATCAGGGTGCGTTCAAATTGAGAGATGGCTTTGGCAGCATTTTCCGGGGAAATGGAATTGGGGCCAAATGCCTGATCGAACCATTTCGGATAGAGGGGGTGCGCACTGAGCTTTTCAACTACATCCGGCCAGGTCTCATGCATTTCAATCGGATTGGTTACCGGTTCCAGTGCCTGGGCCTCCAATCCGACGGTTCGACCATCCCAAAAGAATTCGTCGGCCCACATTAAGTTGATAATCTGCATAGCATTGCGGTCGCCTTCAATTCCGTCGATTCCGGTGCTAAACTGAAGCCCATTGTCGGTAAACCCGTACGCTTGGTTGTGACAACTCGCGCAGGACTGGGTACTGTCATCGGACAAAATCGGGTCGTAAAAAAGGCGACGACCGAGATTTACCCCCGCCTGGGTAATGGGGTTGTCTTCAGGTATTTTAAGAGAGGGAAACCCATCTGGCCGGAAAATGAGGACATTTTCCTGTGGCTCCATATATTGTTCCGTCCCGCAGGCATTGAGTGCCAGGAGAAGGAGCAAGGTAAGGGGAACGATCAGTATTTGTTTTCTCATCTCGTACATGCTATTTAAACATAACCGATCAGGGCACCAAATAGGGGTTTGAAAGGAAAGTTTGATCCGTCAGGGCCATTAGGAAGCTGATTAAGTCCGATTTCTCTACTTCGGTGATTTCAAATCCGGCTATCAGGGGACTTTGGTTGGGGTGTCCCTGTCCACCGCTGGCATAGTGGTCAATCACTTCAGACAGGGACCACAGACTTCCATCGTGCATATAAGGAGCTGTCACTTCAACATTGCGGAGGCTGGGAATCTTGAACCTGCCCCGGTCTTCCGGGAGTACGGTGATGCTTGCCAGACCGGAGTCAGCATAATTTTTGTACAAGCCATTGTTCTCAAGTTCATCACTTCGGAAGTCAAAGTTGCCGTGGCAGTTTGCGCAATTGGTGCGGTCCGAAAAGAAGAGGTCTTTGCCCCGCTTTTGCGCTTCAGTGAGGGCTTCTTGTTCCCCGTAATAAATATACCTGTCGTAGGGGGAGTCAAAGCTGGTCAGCACCCGTTGGTAAGCACCAACAGCACGGGTAATGGCATAAGACGAAACCCCATGCTCGGGATAGGCGAGTTCGAAAAGACGCTTGTAATCCTCGTCATTGCCTATGCGGCGGTTGAGCTCGGAAAAGGTCATGTCCATTTCCACGTGGGCCTGAAATGGAACCAGCATCTGGGTTTCCAGGCTGACGGTTCCACCGTCCCGGTTGAAAAACTGGTGCCAGCCCAGGTTGAACAAGGCGGGCGTATTGCGTTTGCCCATTCTGCCGGCTACCCCTTCAGAAACGGAAAAATAATCAGCAAAGGCCTTGTCCTGGTGGTGGCAACTGCCACAATAGACAGAGTAGTCCTGGGAAAGAGAGGGATCGAAAAATAGCTTTTTGCCCAATTCCACCCGGTGAACTGTGAGCTCGTTGCCGGGTTCGATTTTCATTTCAGGAATCCCCGGTGGGAGGTCGAGGTTGACGAGGACCTCAACTTCATTAGGGTGTAGTCGAGGGGCTTCACATCCGGTCAGGGGCAAGATCAGGGACAGGGCTAAACCCATAGCGAGGGTTACCGACTTAAACTTAGTCATGGCCTGTGAAAGGAAAAGAAAAAGCCACAAGCCTGCTTTCTTACTGGTAGAACCAAAGGCTCTGCCATTTCGAAAGTTGTTGGCTTGTGGCTTTATGAATTGCATTAATTCTATTCTTCAGCAGCAATTGCAGTAACGAAATTGTCTGCTACACTCGTTGCCAAAGGCATATTGTTCATGGTGTGGGTATCAAAATCACTGGTCATGTCCAGTCCTGCAAACAGGGCTTCCACATCGACTTCAATGTGGAACATGGTAGTACCACCTTCAGCCAGGGTAACCGTAGATGAGATGGTAACCGTGCGGGCAAAATTCTGCATGCCAACGTGGTAGACAAAAGAGGAGTCTGCACTTCCGGTCTGTGGGGTGGAGCCGTCAACATTTCCTTCGAGCTTTGAAAATATGTAGCCGGTATTCCAACTCCAGTGGTCAAATGTAGGGTTGTCAATGGAGAGTGGGTGGTCACTGGGCCACAGTGAAGGATCGCTAAGGTTGGCTTCTTCGTCCACCCCAACTACAAAGCGAAGTCCGGTATAGTTGCCAGGGGTAACATCTCCCAGGCTGTACATATCAGTACCAACCCTGAATTGGTGGTAGAGGTCTGTGATGGCAGTTTCACCATTGTCTGAAAGAAGGGTAAACTGAGACATATAGAAACGGACGATGTCCAGGTTGACGACGCGGCCGTCTGCCAGGGTGTAATCCTGGTTCAGGTTGAACTCAGAGTCTCCCCATTTGGGGTGGAAGTGCATCATGATGGTGCCTTCGCCCAGGTCGCAGGAGCCATCGTCTTCATCTGCTTTGGGATCGTAGTTGAGTGCATCTGGGTTGGTACAGCCCTCAGTCTTACAACTTGTCAGGGTCAAAGAAGATCCTGCAAAGAGAAGCAGCATGAGTGTAAGTGAAATATACTTTTTCATAACGTGATTGTAGTCTAAATAAAAGGATTTATAAGAATTACAGCTCGCCTGTGGTGGTGAGATTAATTAGCAAGAGGACGGACAAGTCAGGCGTGTAATTCTGGAGGGGGAACAGGTGGACTGGTCATCCTTTGCTTTGGCATGGGTAATTTGCCAGTCTGCCAACTTAGTTGGTCAGGCGCGTTAAATTCTAAGCTTGTAAAGTTGAAGAGGTGAACTGGGACTACGATCTCCTGTTCGGATTCCGAAGTGGGCTCTTGTTCCCCGGCGGCTTCCTTGAGTCGCTTGTTCAGGTAGCAGCTTCCCTGGCATCCTGAGTCAGGGTCGTCGCTGTTGACACAAAATTCTTTCGCTATCAGGCCTTGTCGCAACTCGTACTCTACCAATGGCAAACTTGGCCTGAGCATCAGGACCAGGTAGGCGACCAGTAGGAGATTTGAGACTAAAACCCGCATGGAATAAAAGTACGAAGGTTTGATTTAGAAAAGAAGTGCCCTTGGTTACACAACCTTTTTTTGTCGTATTGCGGCCAGCCCTAAATAGGCTTTTAAAACAGAAGAGGCTGCCTCCTTTGAGACAGCCTCTTGTTTGGTACGGATAGAATTTTGGAATTCTGTCTACTTCTGAAAACTATTCTGCTGAGGCCAAGAGTTTATTTTCGATGCTCAGTTGAGACCGGTCATCGTCACGCTTTTTCTCCTTGCGGAGGGCCTTCTTTTCTTCGCGGGAGAGGGGCTTTCCAGACCATCCCTTCATCCCAGGGTTGTAAGTGCTGATCAGGATGATGCCACCTGTTACATCGCCAAATTCCGCAGGAACACCACCGCTGATCAGGGTGACCTGATTGATAGCAGCCTGTGGTACCTGGTTGTCACCATATACTTTTTGCCCATCTATGAACATGACCGTACCGCCAGGACGCTGACCGCGTACATTGGCGCTTTTGCCATGGTCCGCCTGGGTGATACCTGGAAGGGAGCCAACATAATCAATCATGCTGGTACGCGTATTGGGCATTGATTTGATTTCTTTGCGGGTCAAGGTGACGAATTGCACCGGGTCTGTGGTGAAGAGTTCACCATCGGTAATGACATTGGTTTCAACCGAGACAGAAAGCGACAAGTCTTTGTCTTGCGTCTCTCCGGGAGAGATCACAATGGAGAAGGTACGCTCTACCTCACCAGACTTTGCATAGATCTGGTATTGGCCCGGTTCAATTTTGGCAAACTGATAGTTGCCTTCTAAGTCAGTTTGCGTTTGGGAGACGATGGTGGAGCCATCTCTCAACTGAAGGCGGGTATAGGGAAGCTTTGTTCCATTGTCTGTCAACGTTCCGGAGATTTTCCCCAATTGTGCCATGGCCAGCGGTCCCGTCATCAACAGAAGAACAATTAGTCCCAGGAAACGAAAATTGGATGTTGTATTCATAATTTCTAATCCTCTGTATTTTATCTATGCTAAAACTCCGCAATTATGCTCCCCTTTTGAAATAGAAACACTTGGTTTTATTACACAGTACAATCGGATAATGACTGGGGGTTAATGCTTATAATGTTCAAATAGTCTCTTCAGTGAAGGTTAAATATGATTTTTGATTACATGCTATGTTTGCGGAGACCCTCAAAAGGTTGTTCCACTATGGAACAGGTCGGTCAAATGTCCCTGAAAGCTTAAGCTCTGAGTAGGGTAAAAATAGCGTCAGGTAGACAGAAAGAGGGATTATGGGACGTTAATATATTAGAATGACCATTATATTTTTGTTAACTTCACGCTCGTTTTACGTCAATTTTTTTAAACATTATGCATAAAAAGATATCATTGTTGCTCGTAGGTTTCCTGATGGCGTTCAGGGTCATCGCAGCAGGTTATGAGTCGAGCCCGGTTCCTCCCAGAGAGGGAATGTGGCTGCCACACCTGGTCAAGACCCTCAATATTGATGCCATGAAGAACCTGGGCTTCAAGCTCAGCGCAGAAGACATTTACAGTGTCAACAAGTCTTGTATCAAAGATGCCGTCGTTCAGTTGGGCGGATTTTGTACAGCAGAGGTTGTCTCTTCAAAAGGCCTACTCTTCACAAATCACCACTGTGCCTACGATGCCATCGCTACCCATTCCACTCCGGAAAATGACTATCTGACCGATGGTTTTTGGGCGATGAAGCAAGGAGATGAAATTCATACACCCGGACTGACCGTTAAGTTTTTGCAGCGCATCGAAGATGTGACCAAAGAGGTACTTGATGCAGGAGCCGCAGCTGGTGAAGAAATGCGGGATGCCGCAATCGGTGAGAAGATTGCTGAGATTGAAGCCAAGGCTTCCAACGATGGTGTCTACAAAGCTCAGGTTAAACCCATCTTCAACGGCAATGAATACCTCCTTTTCGTATATGAAATCTTCCGGGATATTCGTCTCGTAGGTGCTCCCCCAAGCTCAGTAGGTAAATTTGGTGGCGACACCGATAACTGGATGTGGCCCCGGCACACAGGTGACTTTTCCATCCTCCGTGTTTATGCGGGCCCCGACAATAAGCCTGCGGACTACGATGAGGCCAACGTGCCTTACACTCCTAAGCATTTCCTCCCCATTTCCCTGAAGGGGATTAATAATGGTGACTTCGCCATGACTCTTGGATATCCGGGCAGCACCGATCGCTATCTTACTTCTGATGCCATCAAGGAAATTTATGAGAACAACAACCCTCAGATCATTGAGCTTTTGGGTGAGCGTCTTCGCATCATGAAGGAAGCGATGGACAAAGACAATGAAGTTCGCATCAACATGGCTTCAAGCTACGCATCCATGGCGAACTACTATAAGTATTGTATCGGTCAGAACCGTGGTCTTCGTCAACGTGGTTTGGTAGAGGAGCGCAAAGCTTATGAGGCTAAGTTTGCAGAGTGGGTCAACAGTGACAGCAAGCGCCGGGAAAAGTACGGTGATGTTGTTGATCAAATGGCCAAGAATATCGAGACGTTTGAGCCAGTTCTGAAGCTGCGAAATTACATCAACATGGCTGGGTTCGGTCCCGGAATGGTTAGCTACGGGGTTTCCTACTGGCGCCTCAAAACCGCATACGAAAAAGAAGCTGGTGATGAAGCGATCAGCGGTCAGTTGGAACGTCTCAAAGATGGTGTCGGAGACCACTTCGCGGAATACTATGCGAGCATCGATCAGAATATCCTTGCTGCAACTGCACGTATGATGTACAATGATCTTCCGGCTGAAATGCATCCTGATGTCTTCTCCTCCAAAGCTTTTACCAAAGCCAAGGCAAAAGGAGATATGGACCGTTTTGATGCTTATGCAGCCAAGGTATTCTCTACCTCAATTCTCACCAATAAAGCCCGCAATGAGGCATTTTTGGCCAAGCCAAGCCTGAAAGCTCTTGAGAAAGACCTCGGAGTATCCTATGCAGCGAGCATGGTCACCCTGTTCATTTCTAAATTGCAGACGGATATGGGAATGTACAATGCGGTGAATGGTGAATCTATGCGCCTTTACCAGGCTGGAATGTTGGAAATGGAAAAGAACCGACGTTTCTACCCCGATGCCAACTCCACCATGCGCCTCAGCTACGGTACCGTGATCCCATACGATCCCAAGGACGGTGTTAGCTACAAAACTCAGACTTATGCCGAGGGCATCCTGGAGAAAGAAGTTCCCGGCGATGAGGAATTTGATGTTCCAGCTGGACTCAGTGAATTGATTCGCAAAGGTGACTTCGGACGCTACGGTGAAAATGGAAAGCTCCCCATTTGCTTTCTGACCGACAACGATATTACTGGTGGTAATTCCGGCTCTCCGGTTATCAATGGCAATGGTGAATTGATCGGTATTGCATTTGATGGCAACTGGGAATCTATGACCAGTGACCTGGTATGGGACGATCAGATTGTCCGAACCATCAGTGTCGACATCCGCTACGTTCTCTTTATCATCGATAAGTATGCTGGTGCTTCACGTCTTATTGATGAGCTGAAGCTCGTCAACTGATCTTATCCGATGAGATTTCCTTCGATCTGGTCAGCAAATGGTCTTGTGCCAAAAAGAACCGATCGTGGATAACGATACACGGTAAAGAGGCTGTTTCAGAAGTCTCTTTCTCAAAACTGAAGAGGCTGTCTCGCAAGGGCAGCCTCTTTGTTTTTTGCATTGTAATCTAATTCCTTAACTTAGAGAGATTAAGAAACCATTCTTATATGATTAATCGTTGGTTTTACACACTCGTTTTCCTTTTTTTCGGTCTCAGCGCATCAGCTTCCGGGGACGAAAATGCAGTTGTGAAAGTGATCCATGCAGAAGGCCGGATTTACTACTCGGAAATCTACGTGACCTGGAGCACGGAATACGAAAAGTCTCCTTGTGACTTTATTCTCGAAGCAAGTCGGGATGGTAAAGATTGGCGTATCCGCGGACGAGTCAAGTCAAAAGGGAGTGCCAACCAGATTTCTGAGTATCAATTTGTGGATGGTAAGACCGATACTTATAAGTACTACCGGATCAGAAGGCTTGATTCCAGAACAGGAAGTGAAGTATTGTCAAGTTTTGAACTGGAGAACTATTCTATCGAGGTTGATCTGGAAGAACTGGAATTCCTCGAGTCAAAATCTCTGGTACTCGAGTATTCGATTGACAAGGACCAGCAATTGATGATCCGGATTTTTAACCGGATCGGTCAGCAAGTCCTGACGAAAGTGATGCCATTCAACAAGGCCGGAGATTATATATTTCACCTGGACATCAGCCATCTGAAGAGAGACAATTACCTCCTCCAGGTCAATCAAATCCTTTTGGACAAGACGGTCGCTGAGCAAGCCTTCAAGGTCAACTGAGTCTGCCCTGAATAAACATAAGGTGATTTACTCAGTTAAACAGACATACTTTATAAGCACATGCAGCACAATTGGATATTTCAGCTTAAAGATCATCTGAGCCGTTCCCAAAAAAGGCAAATGATCAAAGACTTGGTTGTATTAATGGAAGAGTGGAAGTCTCACGGTGCACCCGTTCCCGGAGTGGCCGAGATCAGATACGATCGTTTCATCGTTGTGAAGGCAACTCCAGGGGCAAACTCAGGCTGCTCAATAGATTCCATGAACCACGGAGTAGACAATATCCTCACCAAGAATGGCGCCGAGCTGCTTCCCAATAACTTTATCTATTTCCGAAATTCTGAAGGTGTATTGGACTACATTGATTTCAGGGATGTCAAAGGTGCTATTGAAGCCGGGCAGTTGAAGCCAGAAACAACCATATATGACTCTACCTTAGGCCAGGCCAACGATCTCAACCTTTGGGAAATCAGGTTAATGGATTCCTGGTTGGCAAGGTTCCTGCCGAAAGTATCCCAATCATAAGAAATATAGCTTGTAAGCAGCACCGAAGACTCAAGTGGGCTGCTGGTAGGTGATTGAGTGGGCTTCCCAGGGATGGATCAAATCAAACCGATCGTACAATTTACGGATAGCTTCTTCTTCCCTTGGCGTATCGTGTTGCTGGTTGCGGCTTAAAATCTCTTCCAGGCTGGATTCGAAAACCAGGTATTCAATTTCTACTTCCAGGTCCCGAATCATCTCCATCATTCTCACCCTTACCTTCTCTTCCAGGTTCGACCCATCCAAGACGACATGGCGGTAGCGGTTCAAAAAGATCACCAGGGAATGCTTGAACTCAACCATTTTACGTCCTATCAGGAATTCATTCTCGAATAAATCCTCATGGATGCCAAACTCTTCCAGGTCAATGCGAAAGAGGTCTGGTTTGCTCTGCTCAAGAAAATGGGTCTTGCCACTTAAAGGAGGGCCAATGGTGAAGAAGACTTTTTTCCCGAAATTCTTATAATCTGTATATGGCTTTGCCTCAACCAGGCTTTCAACCAATTTGGAATTGCCCATTCGGATCGCCTTCCATGCAGCATTTTTGTGCCGAAGGTTCCAACTTTGGTAATGATCCTGAAGGGCATCAAATGGGCCCAACTCATATTCTGCCTTGGGGACAATCTGGGACTGGAAATTCTTGATCAGGTCCAGGGTGTGGTCTTTGTACTCGCAGTCTCTGCCGTGAAAGTCAAAAGTGGTAAAAATTCCAAGGAGACGCAGGTCCGTCCGGGTTCCAAGGTGTTTGAGGTCGTCCAATTTCTGACTCTTTCTGATCCACTGGAGTGGAAACCCGTGCCAACGAACGAGGTCGAGTATTTTCTGCCGCTCTTTTGGAGAAATATCCTTTTGCTGTATGAGGATATTTCGGGCAATCGGGAGGCCGGTCTTTTCATGACCGGGTGAGCGCCATCTCCCTTCTTCAAAGATAGTACTGACCGTTTTACCGGTATCATGGAGAACGGCCGCCCAATACAAAATCTTACGTTCGGATTCATTCAGGTCGAACTGTTCGCTCAGTTCAAAGTATTTTTCCACTACATACTCTGTGTGGGCCAATACAGACCCCTCCGCATGATAGCGGGGATTTTGTTTGGTGGATGCCATTTGCTCCAGCAAGGGCAGCGGCAATGGTAAATTTTCTGCTCTCATTTTGACCTCAATGCAAACTTAAGCACTCTCTGGCAGGAAGAGAAGCTTATCTTTTCAACGCCCTTCGGGATAAAGATCACTGGAATCATCCCATTCTTTCAGCAAGTCCTCGTCCTCTTCCTCTTCATCCCCCCATTCAAAG
Source organism: uncultured Bacteroidia bacterium (assembly GCA_964352215.1). Taxonomy (GTDB): domain Bacteria; phylum Bacteroidota; class Bacteroidia; order J057; family JADKCL01; genus CAWUKT01. The sequence goes on along the minus strand of CAYGRE010000038.1, from coordinate 27,369 downwards.
TCCTCTTCAAATTCTTCCTCCCAATCGAAATCAAATTCCTTCATGAACTCAGGATCGTAGAATTCTTCTTCCAGATCGTCCATGAAGAAATCATCGTCGGTTGGCAGGACCATGGGACCATCGTAGTTGGGATCCAGCCAAACCTCAAATTCTACCCTCCGGTTCATCCGCTTGTTTTCTTCTGAATCGTTGGGTACAAGTGGACGCGTTTCTCCAAATCCACGTGCCTTGACCAGGCTTTCTTCAAATTCACCCTTCTTGAGGATGTATTTACGAATCACATTGGCCCGTTTTCGGGAGAGATCAAGGTTGTATTTGGCTTCGCCATCTGAATCTGTATGGCCCTTGACCTCCAACCTGAACATGGGATACTTACTCAGAAAGCTTACGATATAGTTCAGTTTGGGTTCTATTTGAGCGTCAAGTTCGTAGCTGTCGTCGGCAAATTCCAAATTTTCAAATACGAGGGGCTTGCCGGTTTCAAAGCTCTGGGTAAAAAGTGAAAAGGTTGTGTCTGCTTCCAGGGCCAGGCTTTCTTTAATGGTCAGGAAATTTTCACCCTGGATATAAATGTCATAGTTCCTCCCATTTATCAGGTCGAACTCAAAGTAACCAAAAGGATTGATGTGCTTGGGGGCAATCTCAATTCCTTCGTCCTTGTCAATGACCAACACAATCCCGGTGATCGGGCTGCCAGAGGCAGTGTCGATCAAATAACCTCTTAGGGTGACAATCGCATCCGGCCGGGCCTCCATGGGCATGGGAAACGAAAAAATATCGAAGTTCTGATTGATACGGGCCGTTTGTTGATCATTTTTAGCGGAGGCATAAAACAGGCGTCCCCCTTTCCCATCTATGGAGAAATAATCTTCATTGCCGGTGGAGTTGACCAGCGGACCTACATTTCGTGGGGATTCCCAATGGTCATCGAGCCACCTGGCCTTGTAGATGTCATATCCACCCAGGTTTTTCAAGTGGCCGGAAGAACTAAAGTAAAGGGTGCTGTTGACCTGGTGGAAAAATGGAGTGATCTCATCCTCCACAGTGTTGACTGTTGGGCCAAGGTTTTCCGCAGGGCTCCAGGTGCCGTCGTCCTGTTGGTGGCTGACATAAAGGTCAGTCATACCAAAACCGGTCTTCCGATTGGAGGCGAAGTACAGGGTTTTACCGTCAGGGCTGAGATTGGGGTGGGAGTCCCAGTCTTCAGAATTGACAAATGGCCCCAGGTTGCGAATGTTGATCCAGTCGCTTCCTACAAAGTCGGCCATATAAAGATCGCAGGAGCCAAGGCCATCCGGTTCATCGCAACGGGTAAAGATCAGGGTCCTGCCATCTTTGCTCAGACAGGCCGAGCCTTCATTGTATTCTGAGTTGATATCTGAATTGAATCGTTCAGCAAATGACCATACCCCTTCGATAAAGCCTTTTTCACAGAAGTACAGGTCTTCATTCTTTTTCATATCCGCCGGGTCGATTACGATCTCTTCATTCCGTCGGGAAGTAAAGATCAGCACCGAATCGGAGGGATGCATAAAAGGAGCGTAGTCGGGGCGGTCAGAGTTGATCTTGGGGCCCATATTGAGCATCACACCTTTGGGAGGCACGAGGGGATCAATCTTACGTCTTGCTTCAAGTATTTTGTAATAGAACTGGAGGTCAACCCACTCAACATTGAGTTTGGCTTTCAGAGAATCATAATGCAGCTTCACTTGGTCTTTCCAGGGACGTTGGTTTTTGAGCCCAAGCTCATAGTAGAGTCCTGCTGAAGTAGAATCCCCAATCAATTCCTTGACCTGGCCAGCCTTCCAGATGTACCGGACGTCTGTTTGGAAATTTCCGACCCCCCATTGTCCGATAAAATTCGTCAAGAGGCTGTCGAGGGCAATGATGTCCTCTTCTTCCTCCGCTTTCCGAATTCTGCGGGGGTAATCTCCCTCTTCAAAGCGATAAACCTTGTTAAGATTGGGAAAAGCCAGGTAGGGGGCCGAGGACAAGTCCTCCCCGGAAGTCTCCTTTAAAAAAACGGACTGTTCCAGTTTGAGCTTGAGATCATCCTGGACCTGCGATATACCGGAGGTACTCCCGAACACAAAGCTCAAGACCATGGCAAGGCCTATACGGAAGTCAGTCAGATTCATCAGTTGGTCGTTTAGAATTTAAAACGGATCATCCTTGCCACCAATTGCCGGGCGACTTCGGTCTGGTTGCGATCGTTGTTGGAACCAATGTATATGCCATCAGAAGTTTTGAAAGATACTTGAATGGTGGAGCCACTTGCGCCTCGGGTGTCTATTCTGATACGGATATCAATAGGGTCTCCACTCAACTCGGGGAAGGTGGCCCCGGCAAACACGAGGTCGGGGAATTGTTCATTCAGCAATTCATTGCGACTGAGCATGTAGGCAACCATGCGCCGCTGGGCAGCTTGATAGCCAAGGTCTGTGTCGACGATGAAGACCTGAACCATATCTCCAAACTCCATTATCCGCCCATCTCTCACCTTGAAGCTTCCGGGGTCATTGTTTGCAGAGACCATTTGGTTGGAGGCCTTGAGCTTTTGCTCCAAAGTCTGCAATTCTTTTTCACGTGCTTCTAACCCCTTGAGGCGCTCCTCGCGGGTTTCAAGATTAGCATCCGATTCCACAATGAATTTTTCACGTTGTTGAATCAGCTTTTCCTTGTTCTGAATGGAGGCATCCCGGGAATTTAAATCCTTTTCCCAGGCTTGCAATTTCGCCCATTGCTCCCGGATGAAGTTGCCCTGATCATCATCAGGAATCGTTACAGCTTCCAGGCTGTCTACCTTGGATTGGAGCACTCCTATCTCGGACCGGTACTGGTTCCGTTCCCGCTGGGTAGACCCAAGTAATTGTTCCAGAGAATCTGAAGCAGCTGTTTCACGGCGGAGCTTTACCTCAGTCCGTCGGATTCGTTGAAGAAGTTGGTTTTTCAATTCTCCCGCAGCGAATAAGGAATCCTGCAATGCTTTCTCTTGCTGGAGTGCTATTTCCAAAGATTTTTCTGACACAGCCAGTTCAGCTTCCAGTTGATTCCGTTCCTGGCTGCCGAGCTTTTGTTCCTGAATGGCTTTGTTCAGTCTGGATTCAGCCGCCTTGGTAGCCTTTTGGGCACTAACGAGATTCTGCTTTAGATCTAAATTGCGTTTTTCAGCTGCCGAAAGCTTCCCTTTTTCAGCCTCAATTGAGGAGTTCAACTGACGAATCTTTTGGGCACTTAAATTAAGTTCCCGGTCCAACTTTTCTATTTGGGCACTTGCACTCGCATTGCCACTTTGTCGGGCCTCCAACTGCTTTACCCTGTTTTTGAGCAGGTCCAGGCTGTCCTGGAGATTCTTGTCTGGCACAGGAGCAGGATTGGGGGAAGGCCGATTTTCAGCAAGTGTACTCAAGAGGTTGTTATTTTCCTGGGTCAGACTTTGGTTAACAGCTTCGATTTCAGCTATTTTTTCCTCCATGCGGGTAACCTGATCGCGGTTGGCCTTCAGATTACTGCGCAATTCCTTTTCCCTGAGCTCGGCTCCCTTGACATTACTCTCGGCATTCTGCAGGCTGATCCCCTGTTTGCGGACGACCTCAAGCAAGCTATCAACCGCAGTAGAGCCATTTCCTGCCATTCTTGCCGAAGCAATCCTGAGATCTTCCTGTAGGATTTTATTATTTTTAAGGAGTGACTTGCTCTCCTTTTGTAACCTGCGAATTTCCTGGGCCCGCTCCCTGACACTACTTCCTGTTTTAGAAAGCAAATCCTGCAACTCAAGGTTCCGGGATTGAAGCGAATCATTTTCTAATCCAAGGATGCGCAATTGATCTTCGTTTCGGCGGGCATTTCGCTCCAACTCCTGCATCTGAAGAGCTGTTTCATTGGAAACAGAAAAGTCATCGGCCAGGTAGTAGTGCCCCATCATCTCTTCTACCCTGCGGTTCAAAACAGCGACACTGTCCCATACTTCACGACTTTCAGCCAATTTGTTCTCCAAAAGTTCTTTCCTCCGTTCCATCACCACCTGATCCCCCTCGAGCACGGCAATCCGATTGCGCAACTGACTTTCACTCAATTCCAGTTCTATGATGCGGGCCTTGAGCCGTTGAATTTCAGGATTGGTGCCTTCGCTCCTGACACTTCTAAGCCCATCCTCCGGGATTTGATCCTCCGATTGGGACAGCTCCACTGCAGAGGATTCAATTTTGGAAGCATTGCCTTCGGCAAACAGGTCTCCTTTCAGCAAAACACCTTCATTCTCGACTTCCTCTTCTTGAAAATGCTCTACGAGGTCGGATAGTTCCCCTCCGGTATTTCTTTCTGATCCAACCTTTGGATCCCCGGGCGCATCAAGAGAAGTAAAGCTTTTCTTGATATTAGACAGGGTATTGTCATCAAAGACGAGACGTTCTGATCGGAGTATATCCCCGGTCGTGCGACGAACGAGGCGGGCCATGTCGGCTTGCACTTTCAGGGAAAGGGCTGGAAAATCCCGGCTGTTGACAGACTGTCGAAAATCATACATGACCACCAGGGTCAATTCGGTAAAATGAGCCTCCAGGTTCTGGATGACATAGTAAAGGGAGAGGTCTCGTGCTTCAGAGATCGGGAGGTAGCGAATATTTTCGTAAATGAGGGTCTGCTCAAATTTGAAAGGCGGTGAATCCTCCTGGGAATTGATATGGGCCAGTACCTGTTCCTTCACGACCTTTGGGTTGCGGTCTAAGAGCACCCGGTAGCCGGTTACAGGCCGGTTGTAGAGAGAAATAGAGACTTCCTCTACAAGCACTTCCCTTGCCATGACCTCAGGGGTGCCAATCCCAAATACAAGGAAGACGAAGAGCAATGAAAACAACCACGCTCTTGCCCCCAACACATGCCATATTTTCCTGTAAACCTGAGTTCTCACCGCAATACCTGAATTGGTTCGAAACTGTATACTATTCCAACGTTAAAGATAGGAAAAACTGATAGCAAGTTGCGGGCTAGTGTTGGGGAAGTCCGTATTTTGTCCAGGAATCAGGGCGTTTGGGCTTTTGCCTTCTTGCGGGACATCTGAATTTTCTGCCCCATCAATCCAGTAAATTCAATAATTTGAACCCAGAATATGAATTCCCAATCTATGAGATACCCTTTTTCCCTCTTGTTGACCGTATTGCTTCTCTTTACTTTCTCCCGTGCTGCCGCCCAAAGTCTGGAAACAAGGCTCTTCGAATTGCCGGATGTAGTCTTCCAAAAAGTAGATTCAAAAGATGGCAGAGCTACCTATGAAATAATGGTCAAGCAATTCCTGGACCATGCCGACCCATCCAAGGGAACTTTTTTCCAAAAGGTTTACCTCACCCATGCAGGTTATGACCGCCCAACCGTCATCGTGACCGAAGGATACAACCGGTCCCGTAACCGGGTCTATGAACTGACCCAGTTGCTGGATGCCAACCAGGTATTGGTGGAGCACCGGTATTTTGGCAAGAGCATGCCCGATAGTTTGGATTACAACTACCTGAACCTCGAGCAGGCCACGGCGGATTTGCACAAGGTCAATCAATTGTTCAGGAACCTTTATCCTGGCAAGTGGGTGAGTACCGGGATCAGCAAAGGAGGCTCCACCACCATCTTTTACCGCTATTTTTTCCCTGATGATGTGGACGTCAGCGTGCCCTATGTAGCACCGATCAACCGGGAGTATGAGGAAAAGCGGATTTATGAGTTCCTGGATAATGTCGGGACCAGAGAAATACGGGACAAGATTCTTGCCTTTCAGAAACGATTACTCAAGAAGAGGGAAGACGTATTGCCACTGCTTCATTTCTACGGAATAGGAGCCCGCTTGAATTTTACCTACCTGACCGAAGAAGAAGCATTTGAATATGCCGTACTGGAATACCCCTTTTCATTTTGGCAGTGGGGAGCCAAAGCTGAGGATATTCCGGGAAAAGACCAGAGCCTCAGCACCGCAGTTGAACATTTCCTTAAAGTCTCAAATATTGACTTCTTTGCCGACCAATCTATGACTGCGTTCGCCTCTCACTATTACCAGGCGGCACAAGAGATGGGCTATTACGGTTACGAAACAGAGGATTTCAAGGGATTGTTAAAAGCTTTGCCGATGAAGCCATATCCCAATGCAGCCTTCACTCCGAATAAGATGAAAGTTGAGTTTGATGGGACGCTGTTGGATAAGGTAAACAAGTGGCTGGAAACGAATGGCAACCGGTTCATTTACATCAACGGTGCCCTCGATACCTGGTCGGCTTCCGCGGTTCCCCAAAATGAAAAACTCGATTCACATTGGTTCTTTATGGAAGGTACAGACCACGCCGGTGCCAGGATCAGGAATATGTCGGACGAAAACAAAGAGAAGGTCGTCTCCGCTCTGGAAAAATGGCTTTCTCTTGAGATTGACAGGAGCATTTACGACAAAGACTAAGCCTTGTTGGGTAGGTAATGGGCCACAATTCGATCCCAGACTCCGGGAGGGTAGGGATTATTGAAAAGGCTAAGGCGTTTGATACGGGGAAAATGCACCAATGGAAAATCTGTCAATTGGTTGTCGGTGACGGTTAGCTGGTTCAGTTTTGACAATTGTTCTATTTCAGGCGGAATCTCTGCAATGTGGTTATTCCCCAGATCAAGTCTGATCAAAGCCTGCATTTCCCATACAAATGAAGGAACCTGGGTGATTTGGGTACCTCGCCAAATAAGCCGGGTGAGTTTGGGAAGAGATTTGATCCAGGTGGGCATGACTTTGGTATCGCAGTTAATGACGGCCAATTCCCACAACTTTCCCAGGCTTGAGATGGATTCAGGCAATTCCTCATCCAGCTCACAAATGGTCAGGTATCTCAGATTGATAAATTGGTGTGTCTCTCTGGCAAACCAGGCAACTTCTTTTCTTCCTCTCAATTCCAGATTCTTGACTGCCCGCGGGCTCAGGCTGGCCTCATAGAATCGCATGTGGGTAGGTTTATTGAGCATGGGCTGGAAATCGAGTCCTTCGGAGATTTACCACATCAGTCCGGTGAGCAGTCAAGATCGTCGGCCGCCCTCCCAAAAACGCAGGGATGTTGTTGAAGTCCATGGTATAGAAGTAAAGATACCGTAAAGCGCTGGAAAATCCGCTTTATGTAAATCTCCCCTGTACCTTGATCCATTATCTTTCAGGTATGCATGAACTACGAAATAATATCATCCGTGAGGTGTTGGAGCTGGGGGATGAAGGGTCACTGAAGATAGTATGGAGCGTCGTGTACGCAATGAAATTCACCGCGATGACCGCACCTCTTCTGGATGACCTGGTTGCCGCGATTGATGAGGTGGACCAGATCAGGACCGGTGAATCTGAGGTTCAGTTACGCGAAGAATTGACCAGTAATTTCTGAGAGCACAACGACTTAGGCTTGACCTGGTAGGTTCTCCCACATTTCCCCACCATGCTATATTTTTAGGTTTAAGGGCTTCTGGGTTTCGGTGTTTCGATCCAGGACACAATTCCCATGTACTTTAAGAAAGGGCCTCAGTACGCCCTGTACGATACTCCACTTTCCTCCACTTTTCTATACACTCTCCCCTCATTGTGAATTAAACCCACAATATATGTGTCTAGTTTTCCGGTAATTGCTTTTCAGGTAGGGTATGTCCGCCATTTTCTGCCCCTAGTAAAATGTGTCTTAGTGGGCTTTAATGGGCGATTATGGCTTAGTTCCAAATAAGTTTTCCACAAATAGTGGGGCAAAGTGGAGGAAAGTGGAAGTTATTTGCTACTTTTGAGAAGTATTTAATCCTGACCTACTTAGGAATGAGACCCATTTTCGGCGAATTCGAATGCAAAATGGACTCGAAGGGGAGATTTGTTCTTCCTTCCGGGCTCAAGAAGCAATTGCCGGAAGGGGAGCAAAAGGAGTTCGTCGTCAACCGGGGACTTGACAGTTGTCTGGTCCTTTATCCGATCAAGGTCTGGGAGCGGGAATTGGAGCAGATCCATTCTCAAAACCAGTATGTCGCCAGGAATCGGGCCTTTGCCCGCAAATTCATGAATGGTGCCACCCCGATCGATCTCGACAGCAGCTTCCGTGTCAATATTCCAAAAAAACTCATGGGTTATGCCAGTCTCGACAAGGAGCTGGTCCTGATCGCATCCTTCGACCGGATCGAGATTTGGGACAAGGCGACTTACGACCAGTGGCTTGCCAGTGACAAGTGGGACATGGAGGAGCTTTCCGAAGAAGTGATGGGGGGCGGAGCCAATGACCTTAACAAGTGATTATCACCGTCCGGTGCTGCTGAAGGAAAGTGTTGATGCATTGAGTATTCAACCAGAAGGAACTTATGTGGATGTCACCTTTGGAGGAGGCGGTCACAGTCAGGAAATTCTGAAGGCTTTGGGGAAAGAGGGGAAGTTATTGGCCTTTGACCGCGATGCCGATGCACACCTGAATAAAATCGAAGACCAACGTCTTTCATTGATAAGGTCGGACTTCAAGTTCATTGAAAGGGAATTAGAGGAGTTGGGCATAGAAGGAGTAGAGGGAATCCTGGCAGATCTGGGGATATCCTCCCACCACGTCGATACCCCGGACCGGGGTTTTAGCTTCCGCTTTGACAGTCGTCTGGATATGCGGATGGATCAGCGGGATGGCTTGTCTGCCATTGAAGTTCTCAACGAATACCCGGAAGAGGATCTTCGGCAGATTTTCCGGGAGTATGGAGAGATCAAGAGTGCTTCGGCACTGGCTCGTACCGTGGTAAACCAGCGAAAGACCTCGCCGATTGAGCGGACCAGAGACCTGGAAGGGGTGATTGCAGCTTCGGTTGCTTCCGGAAACCCCAGCCGTATTCTGCCACTGGTCTACCAGGCAATTCGCATCGAGGTCAACGGAGAACTCGACGCATTGAAAGCCCTCCTCCTGGCCGGGAACAAACTGGTAAAGCCCGGAGGTCGGATGTCAATCATCTCCTACCATTCCCTGGAAGACCGTATGGTGAAGAATTTCTTCCGCTACGGAAACCTGGAGCAGGAAGATCGGAGAGACATGTTTGGCAATTCGCTCAGTCCCTGGAAGGTGATTTCCCGAAAGGCGATCAAGCCCAGCGACAAAGAGAAAGAAGAAAACCCCCGCGCCCGCTCAGCCAGGCTGAGGATAGCGGAGAAAAAATAAGAATGCTGCAAAAAAGATGGAAAACGAGAACCGCATACAACCCCAGGACGAAGGGGAGATCGTAGAGGAAACGAGCCGGGAGGGCAAGCGGAAGCTGCTCAAAGGTTTGCCGATGCGCAATGTAGGGCGTTACATCGGATATGTAGGCTTTCTCGTATTCATTGGCTTGATCTACATCTGGAATTCACACGTCGTTGAAAAGCAGGTGAGAAGAGAAGGCGAACTGAGAAAGGAAATAGAAATCGCAAAAGCGCAATACAAGGCAATGCATGGGAGGTACAGCGCAGGAACCCAAAAGTCGGTCGTCGTTTCTTTTGCCGACACCCTGGGCCTGCAAGTCAATACCCGCAATGTCTATAAACTTCCAAGAGACTGATGGAAAAAGTTTCGGATAAAATATTGAAACGGGTGTACCTCTTAGGAGGTATGATCGCCTTGTTCTCGATTCTCATCGTTGTGCGGGTGATCAACATCCAATACATCAATGGTGAGAAATGGCGGAATGCGGTGGGCGATCGCATTTACGAGCGGGTTTACCCTGCTGCCCGTGGCAGTATCTTATCTGAAGAGGGGGACGTGCTCGCCGAGAGCCAGCCCTTTTACTACCTCTCCATTGACCCCACCCTGATCGACCGCACCGAAGAGGGCTACGTGGCCCGTTTCGATTCCCTCACCCGGATGTTGTCCGAGGAGTTTGGGGAACAGGGCCGCTTCAAGCAGGAATATTTTGCCGACAAATTCAGCCTGGCCCTTGACAGTGGATGGCAATACCTAAGGGTGATCAACCGGCTTGTTGATTATCCTACTTTTGAAAAAGTAAGCAGTTGGCCTATCCTGCGCAATTCAGCCTATAGCGGTGGATTGCTGGATGAGAAATTGAACAATCGGCGTCATTATCCATTTGACAGCCTGGCAAGAATAACCCTGGGATTGCTGGACAATAACCAAGATTCTATCCCCCTGCGTGGTCTGGAATTTGCCTTTCATGAATACCTCAGTGGACAAGATGGAAAGTACCTGGTCCAGCGGATGCCGGGAGGATTTGAAAAGCCGCTTGAGATGCGCTACAAGGACCAGGATGGTGCTGACATCGTGACCACCTTGAATGTGGAGATGCAGGATATCGTGGAGCAGGCTTTGCAAAAAGGGGTAGAACAGCACGATGCTAATTTCGGTGTCGCCCTGTTGATGGAGGTCGAAACCGGTGAGATCAAGGCCCTCGCCAACTATCCTGAAGATGAAAACCGGGCTATCACTTTCCGCTTTGAGCCCGGATCAACTTTTAAGCTCGCCTCTATCCTCGCGCTATTGGAGGACCGCCATGTCAACCCCGCGGATTCGATTGAGACGGGTAACGGGACGCTTCAGTTTTACGACCGTGTGATGCGGGACCATATTGGAATGGGGAAGATTACTTTTTACGAGGCGTTTTGCCATTCCAGCAATGTGGCCATTTCCAAGCTGGTCACACATTATTATAAGGATGCTCTCCAAACCTGGTTCAACCATCTGGAGAAATTCGGACTGACTGAAAAGACCATGGAGCGGAAGCACCTGGTCGGAGAACGCCAGCCGATCATCACCCGTCCCTCGGACGGTCAGGAATGGAATGGAACCACCCTGCCCTGGATGTCTATTGGGTACAATACCCAGTTGACGCCCCTTCAGATTTGCGCCTTTTACAATGCCGTAGCCAACGATGGCAAGTACATGGAACCGATGCTGGTCCGTGAGATCCGTCAGAATTCTCAGACCATAGAGCGTTTCGAGCCGAATGTATTGCACGAACAAATCGCTTCCGAACGGACCATTCAGATCGCCCGCAAGTTTATGGAAGGAGTGGTCAAGGAAGGAACTGCCGCGAATATCAAGCACGAAAAATTCAAATATGCCGGCAAGACCGGTACCACCAAGAAGTTTATCGATAGCCTTCAGATTTGGGGGAACATCTACCAAGCCAGTTTCGCAGGTTATTTCCCGGCCGATGCGCCTCGTTACACCTGTTATATCATGGTTGATGAGCCCAGGAATGGCGCCTATTATGGCTCCAATGTCGCGGCTCCAATCTTCGATGAGATTGCGCAGTCGATTCACGCTGCCGATTTGGAGATGGTTCCCTGGTTTGCCGGAACTGCCACTGGTGACGCACTGCTGCCACACACACGGATCGTACACCAGCAGAATGCCAGCCGCGTCTACCGTGAGTTAGACACCGCCATGCCCCGCGAAGCAGAAGGGACCTACGTCCGCACGCGTGAAAACAATGGCGCCGTGGAATTCAGTTCCGCCCCCCTTGATCCGGGGAAAGTCCCCAATGTAAATGGCATGACCTCACGGGATGCCGTAGCCCTGCTGGAGGGTTTGGGATTGCGGATCAAACTCATTGGCCACGGTAAGGTGGTCAACCAGTCGATCAAGCCAGGTACCGGAATTGCACCGGACACCATGATCGAGCTGGCCCTGAAATAGAATCTATTAATCGCTGCGGGAATGCTGTCCCGCATATATACTTAGCTGCCGAGCCCCCTGGGCCAATTTTAAAGAAAGATGCCAACGCTGCAAGACATATTGTACAAGGCACCGATTGAAGAAATTCGCGGTGATCTGAGCCTTGAGATCGCAGACTTCGTCTTCGATTCTCGTCAGGCCGGACCGGGAATGCTCTATATCGCGCGCCGGGGAGTTGCAGTGGATGGACACAGTTTCATCCAGGGGGCCATTGACGCCGGAGTGGTGGCAGTGGTTTGTGAAGAGATTCCGGCAAGTGCGGGAGAAGATGTTACCTGGGTACAGGTGAAGAACAGCGACACCGCTTTGGCTGTACTGGCTGCTAATTTCTACGGGAACCCATCTGATAAAATGCAGTTGGTCGGGGTCACCGGAACCAATGGCAAGACAACCGTAGCCACCCTGCTGTTCAACCTGTTCAGCGAAATGGGCTACAAATGCGGCCTGTTTTCTACGGTGGTGGTCCGGATCGGTGAGTTGGAACAGCCAGCGACCCATACCACACCGGATGCAAAATCGCTGCACCAGACCTTCCGCAAGATGGCGGATGCCGGATGTGCCTACTGTTTCATGGAAGTCAGCAGCCATGCGCTCGCGCAGGGCCGGGTCGAGGGATTAAAGTTTGCCGGAGCAATCTTCACCAACCTCACCCATGACCACCTTGATTACCACGGGACCTTCAAAGAATACATTAAGGCAAAGAAAATCCTCTTTGACGGACTCCCAGCTTCGGCATTTGCCCTGACCAACCTGGACGACAAGAATGGTCCGGTGATGTTGCAAAATACCAAAGCCAGAAAGCTCGGATACAGTTTGCAAAGGGTTACCGACTACAAAGGACGGATCGTTGAGAACACCTTTGAAGGAATCCAGATGGAAATCAATGGGCATGACGCCTGGTTTCGGATGATCGGATCTTTCAATGCCTACAACCTGTTGGCTGTTTACGGGACAGCGGTGGAGTTAGAACTCGACGAAGAAGAGTGTTTGGTGGCATTGAGCCAGATCAGCGGGGTAGATGGACGGTTTCAGACGGTTCGCAGCCAGGATTTGAAATTTACCGCCATCGTGGATTATGCCCATACACCCGATGCCCTCAAAAATGTCCTGCAAACAATCCGCGATGTACAGGGCGGCGCAGGAAAAGTAATTACTGTGGTAGGGTGTGGTGGAGACCGTGACCGGACCAAGCGCCCGGAGATGGCAAAAATCGCCAGCATGCTATCCGATAAGGTGATTCTGACCTCTGACAATCCCCGCACAGAAGAACCCGCTGGAATCCTTGATGAAATGTACGTGGGAGTGCCCGTAACGGCACGCCGCAAAGTGATGCGCAATGTCGACCGTCGGGAAGCAATTGTGGTCGCTTGTCAACTCGCAGAAATCAACGACATCATCCTCGTAGCCGGAAAAGGCCACGAGACTTATCAGGAAATCAACGGGGTCAAGCACCCTTTTGACGACCGCGAAATATTGAAAGAAACCTTTAAAACACTGGAGCACTAGATGCTGTACTCCTTTTTCGAATGGCTGAATCAAACGGTAGGAGACATTCCCGGTTTCGGGGTCTTCAAATACCTCTCGTTCCGTTCTGCCATGGCGCTGATCTTCTCACTGATTATTTCCCTGCTCGTAGGGAAGCGGATCATCCGTTTCCTGCGGAACCGGCAGATCGGGGAGTCCATTCGCAAGGATGGTCCCGAAAGCCATAAGTCAAAAGCGGGAACTCCTACCATGGGAGGAATCATCATCTTCCTGGCGATTTTGATTCCCACTCTCTTGTGGGCGGATCTCAGCAATGCCTACGTGCTCCTGATCCTTCTGGCAACTTCCTGGATGTTTCTCATCGGATTTGCAGACGACTACATCAAGGTCTTTAAGAAGAACAAAGGTGGACTGAAAGGAAAGTTCAAGATCGTAGGGCAGGTAGGTCTGGGATTGATCGTGGGATTGACCATGGTTTTTCATCCTGATTTCGAAGGCCCGCAGGGACGGATCAATGACAATGGGACCATTGTCGTCAACAAATACTTAGAAACTCAGGGCTTCACCCCGGGCGATCGCTTGATCGAGATCGACGGTAAGCCTTACGATACAATTACAAATTTTGCTTCTGCCAGTGATTTCCTGGTAGAGCGGGTGGTGGAGGAGAAAGGCGTTCGCCGGACCCGGACCTTCAATGTCAAGGTCACAGAGCCAGAGCTTTCCAAAGTATGGAATACCCTCAACGGGAAGCGCGAAACCAATTTCGAGACCAAAACCAACGTACCGTTCTTTAAAAATTATGTATTCAATTATTCCAAGCTGGCATTTTGGGAAGAGGATGGAGGAATCTGGGGCAAGTTAATCTATGTCCTGATCGTCATCTTCATCGTCACTGCGGTATCCAATGGTGTGAACCTGACCGACGGGCTGGATGGCCTGGCGGGTGGGACCACGGCCATCGCCGGAGTGGTACTCGCCATTTTCTGCTATGTGTCGGGTAATGTGATCTTTTCCGAGTACCTCAACATTTCCTACATCCCCAACGCTTCAGAGCTGACCATTTTTTGTGCAGCCCTGGTCGGAGGATGTGTAGGCTTTCTCTGGTACAATACCCACCCGGCCCAAGTATTTATGGGCGATACCGGCTCCCTGATGTTGGGAGGTGCGATCGGGGTATTGGCGATGATGGTCAAGAAGGAATTGTTGATCCCCATTTTTGCAGGAATCTTCCTGATCGAGTCAATTTCTGTGATTCTTCAGGTGGCCTACTTCAAATACACCAAGAAGCGGACGGGTACCGGAAAGCGGATTTTCCTGATGGCACCACTCCACCACCACTATGAGAAGAAAGGCTTCCACGAAACTAAAATTGTGGTGCGTTTCTGGATTGTGGCCGTGGTATTGGCAGTCCTGGCATTTATCACCCTCAAGTTGCGTTGACCGATGAAACGGATTGCAATACTCGGGGCGGGTGAAAGTGGCGTGGGAGCAGCAATCCTGGCGCAGAAGGAAGGATGGGAGGTCTGGGTCTCGGATTTCGGTAAAGTGAAGGAACGATACCGGAATGAGATGGAGGAACATAGGATTCCTTATGAGGAAGAGGGACATGACCAGGAGCGAATCCTGAAATCCGAGCTGGTGGTCAAGAGCCCGGGAATTCCTGAAAAGGCACCCATGGTGCAGGAGATCAGAAAAGCAGGGATCGAGTTGGTGAGTGAGATCGAATTCGCATCCCGGTATACAGATGCCACCCTGGTGGCGATTACCGGGAGCAATGGGAAGACGACTACTGCCATGCTGACCCATCACCTTCTGAAAAAAGGTGGCTTTGATGTCGGACTGGCCGGAAACATCGGAGACAGTTTTGCCAGGCAAGTGGCTCAGAAAAACCACCCAGTGTATGTCCTGGAGGTGAGCAGTTTTCAACTTGATGACATCAGCACTTTCAGGCCACACATTGCCATCCTGACCAACATCACGGCCGACCACCTGGACCGATATGAATACGACTTACGGAAATACGCACATGCGAAGTTCCGGATTACGGAAAATCAGCAGGCAGAAGACCATTTTATCTACTGTCTCGACGACCCAAAGACCCAAGAACTCCTACCGGAGTATGATATAAAGGCAAACACGTACGGCTTCAGCTTTGAACAGAAGAAAGAATCTGTAGCCTGGGTAGAAAACGATGCAATACACATTGAAATGAATCTTGATAACACGGCATTTACGATCGAATCGATGACCCTCCAAGGGCGTCACAACCTCTACAACACCATGGCGGCAGCGGTTGTAGGACGCATTCAGGGCATGCGTAAATCCACCATCAGGGAGTCGTTCAGCGATTTCCGGAATGTGGAGCACCGCCTCGAAAGGATTTCTATGGTCAGAGGGGTAGAGTTTGTCAACGACTCTAAAGCTACCAATGTAAACAGTACATGGTATGCACTCGAATCCATCACCAAACCCATTATATGGATTGCAGGTGGTGTAGACAAAGGAAATGACTACAGCATTCTGGAACCACTGGTATCCAAAAAGGTCAAGGCTATTGTGGCTATTGGAGAAGATGTGCTCAAAATTCACCACGCATTCAGCCGCAAGGTAGACCTGATCGTGAATACACAGAGCATGGAAGAAGCTGTGAAAATGGGGTATCACCTTGCTGACAGCGGAGATTGTGTATTACTAAGCCCGGCCTGCGCCAGCTTTGACCTCTTTGAGAACTACGAGGACCGGGGCCGCCAGTTCAAGCATTTCGTAAAGCAACTGTAAAAAAGAGCTGTCCAAAAGAGGCAGCCTCAACAACAATATGGTTCAATACATCTTAAAAAGGCTGAAAGGAGACAAGGTAATCTGGATGGTGATCTTCCTGATCGCTATGTTTAGCCTGCTCGGTGTGTATACTGGAGCCGGATCGCCCGTCCTTGCCAGAGCTCACAGCACCGAGTACTACCTGTTTAAGCATTTTATCCTCCTTACAGTAGGCTTCTTTGTGATGTATGTCGTGCATCGTTTTGACTATCGAATTTTCGCGAAACTCAGCAATATATTTTTGTACCTGGCCATCCCCGTCCTCGTATTAACGCTTTTCCTCGGCGTCGAGAAAAATGCAGCTGCCCGGTGGATCAGTGTCGGTGGGCTTTCTTTTCAGCCCTCCGACATGGCCAAGGTTGCCCTGATGATATACCTGGCAAAAGTTCTGACCGAGAAGCAACACCTTCTAAAAGATTTCAAAAAAGGCTTTTTGCCAGTAGTGGGATGGGTCATCGCCATCTGTACCCTGATTGGCGTCGCTGATCTGAGTACAGCTTCCCTCTTGTTCTTCACCAGTTTGTGTATCCTTTTTGTCGCAGGTGTAGACCTGAAGTTCCTGGGAGGACTGATCGTGGCCGGTGGCTTTGCCGTCTTGTTCCTGGTATATGTATCCGGGCGTTCCCAAACCTGGATCAACCGGACCAATGATTATGTAGCCAGCTGGACCGATCCCAATTATGAACCAGAACACCAAATCCTTCAGGGATACGGTGCGATGGCAAATGGAGGTGCTATCGGGATGGGAACCGGTAAGTCGACCCAAAGAAGCTACATCGCCAACGGAACTTCAGATATGATCTTTGCCATCATCATTGAAGAGTATGGAACCATGGGGGGAGTAGTCGTTCTGTTGCTGTATCTGATCCTGCTGTTTCGAACCGTAGGCATTGTCACTATGAGTAAAACTTTCGGGGCCTTGCTCGCAGCAGGGCTGGCATTCCTCCTGGTATTCCAGGCACTTGGGAATATGGCGGTGGTCACCGGGATTGTCCCCGTGACCGGACTGCCCCTGCCCATGCTTTCCATGGGAGGGACTTCAATTCTGTTCACAGGATTTGCCCTCGGGATCATCCTGAGCGTTAGCCGGACCGCATTGGAAGAAAGAGAATTATTGAAAGGAGGTTTGGCGACCGCATGAGCAAGCAAAAAGTCATCGTAACCGGAGGGGGGACCGGAGGACATATCTTCCCGGCTATTTCCATTGCAAATGAATTGCAACGCCTACGTCCTGAACTGGAAGTGCTCTTTGTCGGAGCCGAAGGGGGAATGGAAATGCGGGTGGTTCCTCAGTATGGATACAAAATAATTGGGGTACCGATCAGCGGGATTATGCGCCGGATCACCCTTAAGAATATCATCAAGAACCTGAGTTTTCCTTTCAAGCTGATGCGCTCCATACGCCAGGCGAGGAAGATTGTAAAGGAGTTTCAGCCCCAGGCCGTGGTTGGGGTAGGGGGATACGCGTCGGGTCCAACCGGCCGTGCAGCTGCGAAATTGGGCATTCCCTTGGTGGTGACCGAACAAAATGCCTTTCCCGGCAAAGCCAACAAATGGCTTGCACCCCATGCTGCGGTCATACTTGTCGGACTGGAAGCTGCTTTGAAGCATTTTCCCCAATACAAAGACAAAACCTGGTGTACTGGCAATCCGGTACGCAAAAGCCTGCTCGAAGGCAGTCGGGAAAAGGGAATGGAACTCTATGGACTCGACCCTTCCAAGCCTGTTGTACTGAGTTTAGGAGGTTCTCTGGGAGCAGGTGCCCTGAACAATGCCTGGGAAGCAGACTTTGAGCAACTCCTCGACAAAGGAATTCAACTGATCTGGCAATGCGGAAAACGGTACTATGAAAGCCTGAAGCCCCGCATCAAGGAACATCCCGGCTTGCGCCTCATCCCCTTTATAGAGGACATGGCCAATACCTACGCAGTGGCTGATCTGGTAGTTACCCGAGCAGGAGCATCGACCATATCCGAGTTGATCCTCCTGGAAAAGATCAGCATTCTCATCCCTTCGCCCAACGTGGCCGAAGACCACCAGACCAAGAATGCCCGCTCATTGGTGGATGTCAATGCTGCGGCGATGGTGAAGGATGTTGATGCCAAAGAACAATTGGTAAGTACAGTAATAGATATACTCACCAACGAAGAAAAACGAAATCAACTCCAGGTGGGGATCAATGCCGTTGAAAAGCATGATTCTGCAAATGAGATTGCTCTGGAGGTGTTGAAACTAATAGAATGAAACTCGCAGAGGTACATAGCGTCCACTTTATCGGGATCGGAGGCATCGGAATGAGCGCTCTGGCCCGGTTCATGCACCTGCGTGGCAAGGTGGTGACGGGCTATGACCGCACGCGAACGAAATTGACCGATGCGCTGGAAGCAGAGGGGATGGAGATCGGTTTTGAACCAGATCCTACCAGGCTGGAAGGGGTAGACCTGGTGATCTACACCCCGGCCGTACCGGCTGTACACGCTGAACTGGTCGAAGCAAAGCGACGCAACATGCCGGTCATGAAGAGGGCCGAAGTACTGGGTATGATTTCCCGGGCCTACCGCTCCATCGCAATTGCTGGCACCCACGGCAAAACCTCTACCACAGGATTGACAGCTTATTTGCTGCGGGCCTGCGGAGTGGATGCAACGGCATTCATCGGAGGCATCAGCCAGAATTTCAATTCCAATTTCGTCTATGGAGAATCGGAATGGGTGGTGGTGGAGGCCGACGAGTTCGACCGTTCCTTCCTGCAGTTGAAGCCGGATGTGGCCGTGATTACCAGCATGGACCCGGATCACCTGGACATTTATGGTACGGAAGCATCCGTGCTGAGCAGCTTCCGCGACTTTGCCAATCAGATCCTGCCCGGTGGCACCCTCTATATCTGTGACCGGACTGAACGGCTCGATCCTGAAGCAGTCCATACCGATGCCTACGGATTGGGCAATGGAGAGATCAAAGCTATTGACATCGACTTTGGAGAAGCGGGGACCTCATTTACCTACCAAAGCCCGGAACACCGCATAGAAAACCTGACCATTCCCTTCCCCGGTCGGTACAACCTGGAGAATGCATTGGCAGCCATCAGTGTAGCGAAGTTGGTAGGGGTAGACAGTGACGATCTGAGGCAGGCATTGGCCGCAGCCAAAGGAGTCCACCGCAGGTTTGAGATCCGATACGACGAAGGTAATCTGAGGGTAGTTGACGATTATGCCCACCATCCGGAAGAGATTCGGGCGGTTTTGGAGGCAGTTCGCAGCCAGTTTGGTTCTGATCGAAAAATCATAGCCATATTCCAGCCCCATCTTTACAGCCGGACCCGTGATTTTTGCGAAGGTTTCGGCGAAGCACTGTCCATTGCAGATTCAGTATTGCTGCTGGACATTTATCCTGCGCGTGAAGAACCTATCGAAGGCGTAAGCAGTGATTTGATTTTTGATCATGTCAGGGCAGGGCAAAAGCAAAAGTGTCGACTGGAAGAGGTTACCACTGCATTGGCAGGATTAAAGACCTCGCCAGCCGTAGTCATGGTGATGGGAGCTGGCAACATCGACACCAAAGTAGAAGCGATAGTAAATGAAGTAAAAACCTGGTCCAATGAATCCTAAGGTTAAAAAAATAGCGCTTTACGGAGGCCTGATCGCCATGAGTTGGTTGATCGTAGGTGTAGGGATCGCGCGTCACAACGGCCGGGATGTCAATGAATTCCGGGCCGTGGTCCACAATGATGAAAACAACCATTTCCTGAGCCGTGAAGACGTGGGAGAGATTGTCGAGGATATCCAGGGAAACCCGATTCAGGAAACGCCGCGGGGGGAGATCAAGATTGCGGAGATAGAGCAGGGACTGCTGGAGAATCCTTATGTCAAGAAAGCAGAAGTATTTAAGGAGCTGAGTGGAGATGTGATTGCTGAACTGGAGTTGCGCAAGCCCCTGGCACGCGTACTCTATGAAGATGGTTCCGGGTTTTACCTTGACCAGGACTACCAAAAGCTGGATTTGTCACATAAATACTCAGCGAATGTGATCCTGGTACGGGGGGTAGAATGGGAGCCACTATTGCCGCGTGATACAATCGCAAGTGAAGAAGTCCTGGAAATACAGGAATTTCTGGAATACGTCGAAGGGGATGATTTTCTCCGTTCCCAGATCTCTGAAGTGGTAAGGGACGATCTCGGGGAATTGACCCTTTATTCCGAGGTAGGGGATTTGGTGATCGAATTTGGGAAACCGGTTCGGATCGCAGACAAGTTTGACAATATGAAATTGTTCTTCGACAAGGTCCTCAACCAGGTGGGTTGGGACCAGTACGAAAAGATAAGTTTAAAATACCGGGGACAGGTGGTTGCCCAGTAGGGCCGCTTCCTCAACCGTACAGAAAATCTGAAATAAAAAGGTCTTAAAAATGAGCACAGAAAAAATTGTAGTTGGCCTTGACATCGGTACCACGAAGGTCTGCGCCATCGTAGGCAAGAAAAATGAGTATGGCAAGATCAACATCCTGGGTTTCGGAAAAGCGGAATCCGACGGTGTTAGCCGTGGTGTTGTGGTCAACATTGACAAAACTGTAGAGGCCATTCGGAAGGCAGTGGCTGAGGCAGAAAAGCAAAGTGGTGTAGACATCAACGTAGTCTATGTCGGCATTGCCGGAGAGCATATCCGTTCCCGTCAGCACAAGGGCATCATCACCCTGAACAATCCCGACCTGGAGATCAGCCAGAGCGATGTGAAGCGGCTCCATGACGACATGTTCAAGATCGCAACACCTCCCGGCACTGAGATCATCCATGTGCTTCCGCAGGAGTACACTGTGGACAGCCAGATCGGAATCAAAACCCCGGTGGGCATGTCCGGAGTACGTTTGGAAGGTAATTTCCACGTAGTTACCGGTCAGACTACCGCGGCCAACAATATTTACAAGTGCGTCCGCAAGGCAGGTTTGGAAGCCCGTGAATTGGTGCTGGAACCCCTTGCCTCTTCAGCAGCAGTATTGACCGAAGAAGAGATGGAAGCCGGTATCTGCCTGGTAGACATCGGCGGAGGTACCACAGACCTCGCCATTTTTGAGGACAATATTATTCGCCATACGGCTGTGATTCCTTTTGGTGGCAATATTGTTACCGAGGACATCAAGCAGGGTTGTCAGGTAATGCGTCGCCAGGCGGAGTTGCTAAAGCTTCGGTTTGGATCAGCACTGGGAACGGAGATCAAGGCTGAAGAGATCATCACAATCACAGGTCTTCAAGGTCGTCCACCTAAAGAAATCAAGCGCCATACCCTGGCCAGCATCATCCAAAGCCGGATGGAAGAGATTGTGGAATTTGTAGCTGCAGAGATCAAGAACAGTGGCTACGAGAAAAAGCTGGTTGGAGGCATCGTGGTAACCGGAGGTGGTTCCATGTTGGCACATACCAAGCAACTGATTGAATATGTGACTGGAATAGATACCCGCCTGGGCCAGCCTGGTGAGCACCTTGCCAGCGGCATGGTGGAAGAGGTCAACAGCCCCATGTATGCAACGGGGGCTGGTCTGGTCATTCATGGGCTGAATACAGAAGAGTATTCAGATGAAGACAATCAGATGATGCAACCTGAAGAGGTGACCGCAAGTCGCCAGGGGCGTCGTAAATCTTCTTCCTCGGAAGAGGAGGAAGACAAGCCACAAACGAGTTTTATTTATCGGATCAAGGAATGGTTTGAAAGCACCATGAGCAACACAGGTGACTTCATAGAGTAACACCACCTGTGGAAATGTGTAAATCTGTGGTGCTATGAGACCTTACCTTTGTCAGATACTGCAAACCAGAAGAATCTTAAACCGGTGTGAAGATCGCACCACTGTTGTTGTGAACATTTAAAAAGAGTTAGCAATCATGAGTTCGATCGAATTCCAAATGCCCAAAAACCAAAACTCGATCATCAAGGTGATCGGAGTAGGAGGCGGCGGCGGAAATGCCGTCAACAATATGTACAGGAAAGGAATCAAGGGGGTGGACTTTGTGGTCTGCAACACCGATGTCCAGGCCCTCGATATGAGTCCGGTGCCTAACAAGGTTCGTCTGGGATCCAACCAGACAGAAGGACTTGGCGCTGGCGCCAATCCCGAACTTGGCCGCCTTTCGGCCCTGGAGAGCCTTGATAAAATCAAAGAAATCCTGTCTGCCAATACCAAAATGGTCTTTGTGACCGCGGGAATGGGCGGCGGTACCGGTACCGGTGCCGCACCTGTAATTGCCGGAATCGCCAAGGAGATGGGAATCCTGACCGTGGCCATCGTGACTACCCCCTTCCGTTTCGAAGGGAAGAAGCGCATGGCCCAGGCACATGCAGGTATCCAGGCACTCAAAGAGAATGTCGATACCATCATCAGCATCAACAATGATAACCTGACCGAAATCTTCGGCCAGAATGTGACCATGAAGCGTGCCTTTGAAGAAGCGGACACTGTACTGTGTGACGCAGCCAAAGGCATCGCTGAGATCATCACTCTGGAAGGTTATATCAACGTTGACTTTGCCGATGTGAACACCATCATGAAAGATGGTGGAACCGCGTTGATGGGCTCCGCCATGTATGAAGGTGAAGACCGCGCCATCCGTGCCGCTGAAGATGCCATCGCCTCCCCACTGCTCGACAATGTCAGCATCTTTGGTTCGGCAGGTATCCTGGTGAACATCACCGCATCCGAAGATTCCCTCCGTTTGGATGAGACGACCACCATCGTAGAGCATATCCAGGAAGCTGCCGGAGACAATGCCGACATCATCTTCGGTACTGTGTACAATGAAGATATGGGTGAAGCCCTGAGTGTAACCGTGATCGCAACCGGTTTCGATTCAGAAAACAGATCATTCAGAGCCATTGAGGAACCTACCCGGAGTACTTTGAGCCTGGACCGGGCAGAGCCGGCACCAGAAATCAAAATTTCCCCGGATACCAGTCTGCATGATTTCAGCATTTCTTCCTCCCATGATTTCAGTGAGGAATTGGAAGAGAACACACCGGCCCTCCAGCAGCCTTCTTTGTTCGACAAAAGTGGCTATGAGAAGCCAAGGCGGGAAGAGCGGATGCAGGAGCGCCGTCAACCTGAGCAGGTAGTCGAGACCAACGAGACGCCGGAGCAGCGGAAAGAACGCGAGCTCTCAGAGCGGATCCGTCGACTCCGTTCCAAAGAATTTGATTATCACAATGGTGAAGCCCTCAAGGACATGGAAAATGTTCCTGCTTACCTGAGAAAAAAGGTAAACCTGGATGACAATCCAATTGAAGATGAAAAACGATTGAGTCGCCTCAGCTTTGAAGATGTGGACGACGATCGTTTTACCCTCAGCAACAACAACAGTTTCCTCCACGACAACGTGGACTGATGGAAAATTATTAGCTCTTTTTATTAAGATTTTTCTGGCGGACTGTCCCTTGCGATGCAGGGGGCAGTTTTGCATTTTAAGAAACTCAAGTTGGGAGACCAAGTAGGGAGACTTTAAGAAACTCAGTTCGGGTGACTTTGGGAAAACTCAGTTCCGGTGACTATTTTGCTTGAAATAAATCTATTTACCATGGACCCATTTGGACAACCACCTCAAGGCCCCCCCAATCAATTTCCGCCGAATCAAGGCCCTCCCAATCAGTTCCCACCCAACAACAACGGAGGCCCAAAGCAGGAATTGCCCAATGCCACTGCTGTCCTGATCCTGGGAATCGTATCCTTATTTTTTACGTTGTTGGGGTGCTTTTTCTTCCCTACAGTATTCATCTCCCTCATCACAGGAATCATCGCCCTTGCGATTTCCGGGGGGGCGGTTCGCTTGAACCGGGAGAACCCCACCGCATATAAAGGTTATGGGAATATTCAGGCTGGACGGATCATGTCTATCATTGCGCTCTCCCTGATAGCTCTTGGCCTTTTAATTATATTGGTATACATTATCTTTCTGGGAGCCGCCTTCTCAACCCTTCCCTTCAGATAGGCCCATCAGATCACCAAAGTCGGCTTCGCCAGTAATTTTTCGGCTTCTTCCAGGCTGTGAAACAACTGGTCGAATGACTCAATGGCATAGTATTCGGCCTGCATGACCTCTTTCCGAAAACTTTTATTGAGGATTTCATTGATGTCAAAAGGGTTTACCGTGATCTCGGTTTCGAATATCTGCTTGGATTCTCCATAGCTGGACAAGATACCAGCACCGTAAATCCGGATTTGATCTTGCTCCATCAGCAAGCCAAATTCAATGGTAAACCAGTACAGTCTTTCCAGTTTGGCTACAGCTACAGGGTCATCGGCATACTTGAGTCCAATCTCCCCAAATTTCTGCATGAAATCTGCATAGGTAGGATTGGTTAGCAGGGGAATATGGCCAAAAATATCGTGGAACATATCTGGCTCCTCCAGGTAATCGAGCTGGTCCCGCCGCCGGATCCAGGTGGATGAGCAAAACCGTCTTCGAGACAGCAATTCAAAAAAATCAACGACTGGAATCAATCCTTTTACCACTTCAATCGTCCACCCCGTCGAAGCCCAGAGTTCGCTGTCCAATTCACGGAAGTTGGGAATCTTATCTGCATGGTGGACACCCTTCAATCGTTCAATACAATTCAGGTAATCCTGGCAGGCCTTTTCCTGAAGGTTTTCCAGTTGTCTGGCAAAGAGCAGACCCCAAATCTCGTGGTTCTCTGCGGTGTATTGATCATAGTGCTGTTTCATGACGCTATTCTAAGGTGTTAGTTTCAATTATTGATGCATTAAAAAACCCGGTTCTCAATGATGGGAACCGGGTCATATATCCTTTATAAAAAAGTATTAATCATCCAGTATCCCAATGGAGCAAATCCAATAGCGATAATAAGGGCGATATACTTTGATTGTGTTCATGTTTCAGGGAGCAAGTTACTATTCTTAGCCAATGCTCAAAAAGAATACGTGGATTTTTCCAAAATTGTTGCAGAGGTGTAAGTGATCGGACAGATATACTATCCTTTTTGGTACTGATTCAACACCCAGAGCCCTTCCCCCTCGATTTTATATTTGAAGCGTCTGAGAGGGCCAGGAGGGGGGCCACTGAGCACCCTGCCCCGGGCATCGTACTTCCCCTCGTGACAAGGACAATGAAACTCTTTGGGATCGGGCTTCCACTCGACGGTACAGCGCTTATGCCTGCACACCAGAGAAAAAATTGTAATTTCTCCTGCCTGATCTTTCATGGCCATAACCAAGTCACCATTGAATTCCCCTGTCAGGCTTCCCTTCTCATCCAGATCATCTACTTTCCCCAGCAACATTTCTGGCTCTGCGGGCTCGCATCCTTCCAGACTTCCCATCATAACCAAACCAGCCGAACCCAGAGCCATTTTTCGGAGAAACTCTTTGCGGCTGTGCTTAACTCCATCTTTCATAGACGGAAATTACAGTGACCTGCTTTCAGATTCAATAAAATATCTCTTTGCGCCTATTTCCTTTGACAGTAGTTGTTTATAAGTGGGTGAGAATGGTGGAATAATCATTACTTTTACTTTATGAACAGGTCCGGTTTATGGGCCGCAAAAGAATATACAAGCACATGATTACTCCGATCGAAGTCAAGCAGCAAACGTTTAAGAAGGGATTCCAAGGCTATAACAAGGAGGAGGTCCAATCTTTTCTAAATACACTTTCCGTAGAATGGGAACACGTTTTGGAAGAGTTGAAGAGGACCAAGCAAACTCTGGAAAAGACTTCCAATCAATTGGATGGGTTGAGGCAGGTGGAATCTGCGTTGCACAAGACCTTGTTGCAGGCGGAAGAAACCTCTCGGCATACGATAGAGTCGGCGAAGCAGGAAGCAGAGACGAAGATCAAGGATGCCAATGACAACGCGCGGGAGATCGTGCAAAAGGCTATGGATGAGCGTAGCCGGGTGGAGACTCAGATCAAGGATCTGGTCGTTCGTCGTGATGAGATATTGAAGCAATTGAAAGGTTACCTCGTTGCCCAAACAGAACGGTTGAAGACCTTTGAAGACAAGGAAATCATAGAGGCACCTGATTTTGCCAAGCCGAAGGCTAAGCAAGAAGAGCCTGCCAAACAAGAGAAGAACACTGGCAAAGAGAAAACTACGGCTGAAAAGCCAAAGGATACTGCGCCGGTAGGAGGTGCGGATGCTCCTAAAGTTGAGAACAAAGTCGAAGCCAAGGTCGAAGATAAAGCAACTGGAACAGCAGAGGGCAAGGGCAGTGGTACCCACCAGGTTGGTGAGTCCAAAGGAGACCAGGGAAGAGATGGGGCTCAGAAGGAAAAGGTTGAGGCGAAAGCAGAAGTGAAGGATGGTCCATCAGACCAAAAGGCTAAGGAGTCAGAGGCCCAGCCAACTGAAGAAGGAAAGAAGACAACCATAAAGATCGTTGCCAAGGAGAAGGCAGGGGAGGGGACTGGCCAAGGAGGAGCAGTTGCATCGAAGAATGAAAATACTACAGATTCTGAGGATAATTCTGGAATAAAAGTGAAATTAGCGGTCAAGGAACGATCTGAGCCTGCAAAGGAAGAGAAGAGCGGGTCCTTTTTTGACCAGTCGGTCGCCTCCAACGATGATGGAGGGTATATAGACGATATTGCAGACGAATTATAGATGATTTTATCCGACGAAAAGATTCTTGAATCCATTTCCCAGGGACATATAGTGATAGAACCTTTCCGGGCTGACTGCCTGGGGAGTAACAGTTATGATGTTCATTTGGGGAAATATCTCGCTTCTTATATAGATGATGAACTGGATGCGCGTAAGCACAATGAGGTGTTGCATTTTGAGATACCAGAGGAAGGGTATGTATTGCATCCGGGAAATCTATACCTAGGAGTAACCGAAGAGTACACAGAGACCTTTCAGTATGTACCTTTTCTCGAAGGAAAGAGCAGCATAGGAAGGTTGGGAATTGACATACACGCCACGGCTGGAAAGGGAGATGTCGGGTTTTGTAACCACTGGACCCTGGAGATTTCCGTGTCTATGCCAGTGCGCGTTTACTCTGGAATGCCGATCGGGCAACTGATTTATTTTCAGGTAGAGGGAAATGTTTTGAATACTTATGATCAGAAAAAGTCTGCTAAGTATACCACTCGAAATGACCGCCCGATGGAGTCAATGATGTGGAAGAATAAATTCTGATATTTTTCAGGCTGGTTATCAATGTATTCACCAAAAAGGTTGAAATAGTTTTGGTGAATCCGAGGGGCCGCCGTACATTTGTAATCCATTCGAGAGGCAGCAATGCTGATCGATACGTAAACTTGAAAAACGAAGAAAATTTGAAAATTTATTTGGACCATAAGGTAGCTTTAACGTACCTTTGCAGTCCGAAAAATCTAAAAGACACTTCGGAAGTTCTTTGACTCAAAGGTAAGAAAAAAGCACTAGCTCAATTATAGAATTAG
>CAYGRE010000037.1:56878-58366 GCA_964352215.1 uncultured Bacteroidia bacterium | reverse complement strand
GCTCATGGAACCAGTCCCGGTGGTTGTTGGCTGCCAAACCCTGAAAAAACTCGGCGTATTGCTCGGTGATCATATCATTTCTATTCTTCCCGCTTTGAATGCTATCCTATCTGCAATGATGTCTTATTTGCATCGATATCCTAGCTCGGATGGAAATCCTACTCGCATCGATATCCTAGCTCGGATGGATATCCTAGCTCGCAGGATATCCTACTCGCATGGACGAGATATCTTAATTTACAGTCTAATTCATTCTACGTGACAATCTTTTCTCAACATTATAATCAAAGAGGGCAGTCAGTCCACAATAAATGGGAAATACGAAAATTATGGACACAAAGATGGATATGGTCTCTGGATGAACTCCACTGGCGCCTTCTCCTATGAAATGGTCTATCAGGGAATAGGATTCCATCCAACCATAGATATAAAAGGCGGGGACCAGAATGGCTCCGGTCAGGCCCAGCAGGAATGTCTTTTTCCCCGGATGGCGTTTTCGGCGTCGGTACAACAGGAAGAAATGGATGGAGATGAGGATGAGTCCAAGTATTTGAGCCATCCATTTGGGACCAATCGCAATCAGGGTCCGGGCCGTGGCCCCGATTTCAGGGATATAGTTCAGGGTGATGATTCCTGTTGTTTTGAGGTCCTGGCCAGGGGTGTTGTCCGAGTTTGAAAGGTTGTCCAATGCCCAGGTGCTGTCCAATCGCCAGGTGGAAATGCCTTTCAATTCTCCTGTTTGTGGCGGGCCGAGGTTAGGTATAGGACCAAGGTTTTGCGGAGGCCCAAGGTTGGAGGAAACCGGATGTCGGAACCGGGCTGCATCCACGGTGAGGTTCAGGACGCCAAAGTCTTTCCAATGGGTGGAGGGGGTAAGGGAATAGGCAAAGTATCTTTTCTCCACCCAATCAAATCCATCGCGGGTAGATCTTTCATTAAAGGAAACCTGAATCGTATGTTCTCCTTCCGGGAGGTAGACCTCTAAATATTCCAAGTCTTCAAGGAAGATGAAGTCGTACTTTCGCCAGAGCGTTTTCAATCGGGTACTCGGGGGACCACCGCCCATCGTATCGAACTGGTAAAAAAAGCTCTGAAAGAGGGTATCGCCAAAATGGGCCCGCTCCTTTGGCACCCTTTTGAGCTCTATTTCCTTTCCATTCACCCGTATCACCAGAGAGTCCAGATAATCCTGGGTGTAAAACAGCAGGGGAATCTGGAATCCATTTTGTGAAGTCCGCAGCTGATAGGTAATGTCGAACCAGGCATAGTCAAAGGTCTCATCTATCGTGACCAATACGTCTTCCTGTGATATCTCTGCAAAATCACTGGTGAAGGGACGTGCCGCAAATCCTCCCATTTCCAGTGGATAGGGGTACATGGCTCCAAGGGAGTTGCTCAACAGCAACAAGGTTGTCAGGATGAGGTAGCGCATGAGCAGGTTGTCCCTTCCCAAGTACCATAGAACTCGGGCCAAAAATTATGGAAATA
>CAYGRE010000037.1:0-56778 GCA_964352215.1 uncultured Bacteroidia bacterium | reverse complement strand
AGCAGGTTGTCCCTTCCCAAGTACCATAGAACTCGGGCCAAAAATTATGGAAATAGCCTGCGAAATCTCTAAGGATAGAACCCTTGAAGGGGTAACTGATTTCACGTTTCATCAATCCTCCTCCTTTTCCTTCAATCCCTCTTCAAAGAGTTCGGTGACCAATTCCAACCAAGACTGGTAGGTCATACCAAATCCAGCGGGATATATATTAACACCCAATTCCCTGGAAACAACTTTTCTCAGTTTGGTCTCGTTAAATCCCTTCTCCAATAAAGTCCTTATTTCCTTGGAAAGCTGCTTTAGGTCGCTGCCAGAACTTTCTGAGATAATTACCTTGACCGTCCCTTCCCAAGTACCATAGAACTCGGGCCAAAAATTATGGAAATAAGCTCCGAGCATTTCAAGGATTGTATTCTTGTAGGGATATCTAACTTTGTCTGTCATTGTCATTGGATTTAGTAAGGTTAAGGAATAGGAAAGGCGGTGATAATATCCCAACCTTGAGGAACATTTGGGTTTTTACGAATTAGAATCCTAACCTTGGAGGTAGCCCTGGAAACATCTATTTTATCTTCTGTCATATACCTTCCAATTGGTTCCCCCATGTCAAAATCTATCTTCAATGGTTGTCCTGATCCTGAATTTAAGTAATCAGCAATTTGCTTTTTGCAACGCTTTACAAATCTTCCTTGGGCTCGGTTGGCAGCAGTTGCATTATGAAAGGTAGAAACAACTTCAAAACTAGGATCACTTTCCAGCCGTTTTCTCAACCAATCATCAGACTTCCCAACATGCCGTTCGATTGTATGCCCTCCACTTTCTTCATGGTCCTCGACCCCCCGTCGCTCATTCGAACCTGTATAATGCTTGTCAACCGTCTTCTTCCGCTTGGTTAGCTGGAGAATCTGGTAACTTCCATCTCCGTTGGCCTGAGGTTTGTAGCCACTTACTACGGTCGAACGCGCTGCAAACTGGGCGTTGAGAAGTGCAATCAGCTCTTCAACCGGGGTATCTTTGGCATCGTGCCCTTCGGTAACCACCGCTGCAAATGCCCTGGTTTGTTCCCAGGCCCGGTCGTCTTTGCTCATGTCTTCGTCGTCCCGGTCCCGCTTCTTCCCTCCATCGGTATCGTTGTCGGGGCCATCCCGGCGGCTTCGGTTGGGCAAATCCGGACCATCTGGCTTTTTATGCCCCCCTGGTGTGATCTTATCTGCAGCTTTCAACAAGCCCATCAGAACCCGGGCCAGCTTTGGAAACTTGGCCGCCACCTTTGCAAGTACCTTCGCTCCCAGAGTCGCGCCTCCAGAGAAGATTGCCAATACCACTTCCAACACCACTTGTCCGATGATGCGACCCCGAAAATGCCAACGGTCGAACATATTCGGATGTCCCCAGGATTCCTTAAAGTCTGACCAGCCTGCCTGGATCATGGTTACTACGGTATCAACTAACTCCATCACATCATCGACGGACATATTGGTCAACTGGTCATAAATACTCTGAATGCTGCTGAAAAAGCTGCCATCCAGAATACCCTTGACTGTATTGACGATCATTTTGCCAATCTCCCAGAGCCCTTCGACCATTTCCCAAAGCCCTTCAAACAAGCCGACCTGAACCCCGGAAACGAATCCCGCAATCCCTTTCCCGACATCAATGGCTGTGTTCAACCAATCAGGGCGGGAACCAATCACACCTGAATCCTGGAGTCCTTTCACATAGCTGACCGAAGGCATCCAGATATTCATCCCCTGGACTACGTCCGACGAATTGTAAATGGCAAAATTATCGATCATCCAAGGGTCGAGGGTAGACTTGAGGGTATGGTTATCCTTGTAGGCTTCTACCTTCTTCCAATCAACTGAGACACCAATTCGTCCATTGTTCGCGATCTGTACCGCCGCCGCCAAAGTGGTATAATCGTTACCGGTTCCCAATGTCCACAAACCAGAATCAACATAGTGTTTCTTGAGAATGGTGGTCAGATCTGGTTCCTGAATATTGTGCAAATCAGCCAGGAAGTCAGGTGCATCCATAGCCACAAAGGAGCGATTGACCCAACCGGTTGGGCCGCCCTGCATCGGTACGATATAATAGAACTGGCCGGTTGTATCGAGGCAAACCACCTGAATGCGGGAATTGTAAACCACCTTGCCAATGGAAGGCAGGCCTCCATCTGGCTTTTCCCGGATGTTTACTCCCTCGGAGGAGGCGATGGCATATTGCGCTCCCGGAGAAGAGACCCTTCCCTCCTTGTTGACAGCATCTCCTTTGAAATCGGAATAAGGGTTTTCGGCACGTTGCATGGGTTCGGTAACCATTCCCACTCCTACGTCCCCCCGTGGAGCTCCGGGATCAGCCCCATCGTCCAGGAAACTCAGCGCGGGTGGGCTCATGCTCCGCATTTGTAAAGGTTCTTCTTCTTCTCCCAATTGTTGGGATGAGTTGGCGTTTTGAAGCGGTTGGTTCTCAAGCATGGCTAAAGAATTGGTTCGACAAAATGCTATAAGAGGGTAATGATGATTTGTTCAGGGCTAAGTTAATAAAAATACCAGATACAGCAGGAGGAAGAAATCTACCAATCCATTCATTGTTCCACCGAAATACCCCAGTTGCCAATCCATCAGGGATTAAAAGGCAGTGACCACTTAAATCGGATCGCAAGGATTCTGATGGCAATCACGGTCAAAACGGAAATGACCATGGCGACGGACTCGCTGAAAAATTCAATGGCACCCAAATAGAGGACAACCCCGGCCAGACAGGCAAAGGCATAGATTTCTTTTCGGAAGATAAGTGGGGCACGGTTGGAGAGCACATCCCGGATGACACCACCAAATACAGCGGATACCACCCCCATCATGATGGCAATCAGCGGGGAGAGTCCCAAGGCCAGGGTCTTCTGCATACCCAAAACTGAGAACATGCCGATCCCGATGGTGTCAAAGAGGAAAACCCCTTTTCTCATTTTCTTTATGATGTCTTTTCCAAAGAAGCAGATGGGGACGGTGGAGATGATGAGGAAGACATACATTTCATTTTCCATCCAGCCCACTGGGGTACTTCCAATCAATAGATCTCTCAATGTCCCCCCTCCGACCGCGGTGACAAAGCCCAGGATAAAGACGCCAAATAAATCAAACTTTTCCCTGACACCTGCCATCACACCACTGATCGCAAATACAAAAGTCCCGATATAATCGATCAGGAGTACCATATCAAGTTTCTCTAAGACCATGGTTGCAAAAATAGAAACGATCTGCCGGAAACAAGGATAAATGCGAGGAAGAAAAGCGTTGGGCTTAGATGTGGTTGTAAGCGCAGGTGTGGATGTATGTGGATGTGGATGTGGATTAATGGGTGGCCTGCTGTTAAGATTGTAGTTAAATTCGCTTCTATGTCTGATTTGCTCCATCAATTGTTTACGGATTGGTACGGGTCCCCACCTGACTCCGTCCGGGCCCTCCCTCCTTCCGGCTCCGAACGTCGCTACTTCCGGCTTGCCGCCGGTGATACCACCGCGATTGGGGTGCTCAATCCCGACCTCTCCGAAAACCGGGCCTTTATCGGTTTTACCCGTCACTTCTGGGACCTCGACCTCCCCGTTCCTGAACTCTATGCGGTGGCAGCGGACGAAAGCGCCTACCTGCAGCAAGACCTGGGGGATCAGACCTTGTTGCAATTGCTACAAGCAAAACGGGAAGAGTTGGGCGACCCGACCGCATTTCCGGGTGACATCCGGCGCTTGTACAAGCAATCCCTGACCGAGCTGGCCCGGATGCAGGTGGTCGGCGGCCGGGACCTCGATTATAGCCTTTGTACCCCAAGGGACAGCTTTGACCGCCAGGCCATCGCCTGGGACCTCAATTACTTCAAGTATTTCTTCCTCAAGACTTCCGACATCCCCTTTGATGAGCAAGCGCTGGAAGATGGATTCCAGGCCTTTATCGACATCCTTGTCGCGGGCGATACCAGTCACTTTCTCTTCCGCGACTTCCAGGCTCGGAATATCATGGTCTACCATGGCAAGCCCTGGTTCATTGACTACCAGGGCGGGCGCCGTGGTGCCCTGCAATACGACCTTGCTTCCATCCTCTTCCAGGCCAAGGCCGCCATTGATATGAAAACCCGGATGGACCTGGTCGAACATTACCTGGACGCCCTCAGCCAGCACCTCGAAGTGGACCGGGAAAGTTTCAGACACGAATTTTTCTCATATACCCTGGTGCGCAACCTGCAAACCCTCGGTTCTTATGGCTTCCGTGGGATCTTCAAGCGCAAGACCCATTTTCTGGACAGCATTCCATACGGGCTGGACAACCTGCGGTGGTTGCTGGACCACGGGCAGTGGCCTGACGACATGGAGCCTCTCATCTCTATCCTGCGCGACCTGCTTGAAGCTCCCAAACTGGTTCGCCTCAGCCAGAAATGGGAATCCCCGGAGTCTCTGACGGTACGGGTATCCAGCTTTTCCTACAAAGAAGGTTTGCCCGAAGACCCCTCCGGCAATGGTGGCGGCTTCTATTTCGACTGCCGTGCCATCCACAATCCTGGTCGTTACCAACCTTATAAGCAACTGACCGGCCGGGACCAACCGGTGATCGACTTCCTCCTCGCAGAAAGCACGATCGAGGCCTTCCTCGCCAATGTCAAAGCCACCATTGAACCCAGTGTGGAAATGTATCTGGAGCGCGGATTCACCCATTTAATGATCAGCTTTGGCTGCACCGGGGGGCAACACCGCTCCGTCTATTGTGCCGACCAGATGGCCGCCCATTTGCAAAAACGCTATGGGGTCAATGTGATCCTGGAGCATATCGTTCAGGAACGCAAAAACTGGGTGAACGAACAATGAAAGCAATGATCTTTGCCGCAGGATTGGGAACCCGGCTGCGGCCATTGACCAACGACCGCCCCAAAGCCTTGGTGGAGATCAGGGGCATGAGCCTGCTGGAGATTCAGTTGCGGCGCTTGCAGGCTTTCGGGGCAGAACAGGTAGTGGTGAACATCCACCATTTTGCAGAGCTGATGGAAGAGCGGATCGAAGGGTTGCGCAAGCGGTTGGGAATGGACATTGTCATTTCGGATGAACGGGGGCTCTTGTTGGAGACCGGCGGCGGATTGAAAAAGGCGGCGGAACTTTTGCTGAGAGAACCTTCCTCTCACAGTCCTTCCTCAGAAAAACCTTCCTCAGAAAAAGCATCCTCAGAAAAACCTTCCTCAGAAATGGGAACCATCTCTCCCATTGGAGCCGACTCCGGTCAAAGAGCGACCCCAACCTCCGAAAGCAAATCCTCCCCCATCCTGGTGGTCAATGTCGATGTCCTCACCAACCTGGATTACGGCCGTCTACTGTCCCACCACCGGGAAAGCAATTCCCTGGCCACCCTTGCGCTGCGCCAACGCGAAACCTCCCGCTACCTGGTTTGGGACGACCAATTGGGTCTTAGAGGCTGGGTTCACAAAGGGACTGGCGAAGTGCGGGGAATGCTCAACTCGGCTGAAGAAATTGCCGTCAACGACTGGCAGACCCTTGCCTTTTCCGGCATCCAGATCATCTCCCCGGAAATCTTTGGCCTGATCCGTCAAGAAGGAAAGTTTTCCATTATCGACACCTACCTGGACCTCGCCGACACCGGACGCATTCATGGATATCCCCACGACGGTGACTTGTGGCTGGATGTCGGGAAACCGGAGACGCTGGCGCGAGCGATAGAAGTGATTGACCAGGTCCTACCCTGAGTTCTTTTACCCTTTTATTTGATCGTCTCCACCACAACAGCCCCAATTTTCCTCACTTCCGCAAAAATGGTTTGACCCTATAAGTCCATAATAACGCCTCTAAACAATGGGAAAATACCTACCAAAGGCTTCTCATAAGGCCTGATTGGGCACAAAAGAAGCTTCCCTTAAAAAATTATTTAATAAATACACATTCCCTTTGGGGGGGGCGTGACAATTGCGGGTATTAATGATACTAACAGTCGTAAGCGCGACCCGAAACGCCCCTCGACTGTAAATGGACTCAGATCATTTTATTTTAAGGTAGTTTTTAAATGGATAAGCAATTGGATAATCAAAACGTGTCGTACAGGAGCTTGCTGGATATGCTGACAGAAACCGAAATGGAGATGCTTGAAACGCATGCCACCGTTCTAACCCTGTCAAAAAATGAAATTCTTTACAAAATCGGACAGGATGCCACTTCCGTATTTATCATCAAACAGGGTCGAATTAAAATCACGACCATGGGTGCTGAAAACAAAGAAGTGCTGAAGAGCCTGATCCATGAAGGTGAAATTTTCGGAGAAGGTGCCATTTTCGGAGTCGCCCTTCGCCCCGATTCAGCCAGCGCCATGGACCCCGGTGTCATTGTTTACAAAGTCCCCGCCTCCACCGCCCGCCAACTGATGCAAAGTAATCCTGCCTTTAGCTTTAAGGTTACTGCACAGATCGCCCAAAAACTACGTCAGGCTGAGAAACGCCTTGAGTCTCTGACCTTCCAGAACAGCCGCACCCGGATCATTGAGTTCCTCAAGGATACCGCACGCAAGCAAGGCAAACAGGTCGGGTACGAAACCCTGTTGCGCCCCTTCCTGACCCATCAGGATATTGGCAACCTGACCACTACTTCCCGCCAAACGGTCTCTTCGGTCCTCAATGAGCTCAAAGGTTCCAATAAAATATACTATGATCGCCACCGTTTGCTCATCCGCGATATGAGCTGTCTCTAAGCAAATTAAATCCGCTGCGAACAGCAGCATAACATACACAGTGCGGAGTGAGAGTGTGCAGGAAAATGGTCCTACCAGTATCCCGAATACTCACATTCCGCACTAGTCTTTTGGCTCTTTCATTAGCATCTAAACTTATTTAACCTTTCGGCAAACCCGTTAGCATTTCCGTTAGCCAACCCGGAATACTTTATTGTCTATTTTTGTTCTGAAAAGCTTTACTACCATTCTCAATCACCTTTACCACCATTGTCAACCTCCTTTACCACCACTGTCAATCACTATGAGAAATCTATTCATCCTCTTTACTTGCCTCCTTTTCATACAGCCCGCCACTGCCCAAAACAACTGGACCCAGGTGGCCTCGGGAACTTCACACAACCTCAAGGGTCTCCACATGATAGACACCGGAAATGGCTATATCGTTGGGGATTCGGGAACAGCTCTGAGGAGTACGGATGCGGGAAATTCCTGGCAGCCAATGAATGTTCCCATGGCTGACTATACCTCAGTAGCTTTTCAGCAGGATCCTGATACTGGATTCATCACCCCTTTTTTCGGTAGTATTTTGGTCACCTATGACGGTGGCAACAACTGGACCCCAACTACAGCCCCTAACCTGAACGGCCTCTGTTACTGGAACAAAATCCGAATCGATTCCAACAGTCTCAACTGGCTCTTGTACGATGGCTGCTTCGGAAATTATGAAGTGATTACCTGGAATATTGATACAGGAGACACCACCGATTTTCCTGTCTATCTGTACTTCCCCTTTAACCATCGCCCCCAGGACATCGATTTTCCTTCACGGGGAACAGCGGTCGTAGTGGGTGACAGCGGCATGGTTCTACGTACCACCAACAGTGGTGACAATTGGTCCATCATCCCATTTCCCGACCCCAACCAAAACCTGAAGACCATCGACTTTGTCAATGCTGATACGGGTTATGCCTTTTCCCAGGATCTCTTTTTCCCAAAATTCATTACCACCGATGGTGGTCAGTCCTGGGCTGTGGACAGCAGTTGGATCAACAACCAGACTTTCTTCTATCCCCAGTTTGAGGATATCGAATACCATCCCAATGGCAATGGCTTCATGGTAGGTAGCGCGAGTGGCAACCAAGGAGTTTGTTTTTACAACGGCTACAACAACGATCTCCTTTCCTTTGTACCTCTCTTGCACGGCGTAGATTTCATGCTAGATTCGACCGCCTATGTGGTCGGTGACTCGGGTTATATCGCCCGCTATGGAGACTTGGTATTGACCCGCCCCGAGCCACAAGCTCAACAAATGCTTGGGGTGTATCCCAATCCTACCGATGGTGCCACTTACCTGGTGGCCCCGGTTGAACTTGCTGCTGGAGAAGTACGGATCTTCGACCTGCAGGGGAGAGTCGTCTGGCAGGATCGCTTGGACTACCTGAGTCCGGAAGAAGCCTACCGGATGGAATTGGTAGCATTGCAGTCAGGGATTTATTATGTGGAGTTGACCGGAAATGGGCAGGCTTGGCGGCAGCGGTTGGTGAAGGTGGATTGAGTCAATTCGCTTCGATTCTCTAAAATTGATTATCTTGATGCAGTATGCTGACGTACATCAAGATCGACGGATTCAAAAGCTTTCAGGACTTCGAAATGGAGTTCACACCGCTGACAGTTGTGGCTGGCCCGAATGGGTCTGGCAAGAGCAATTTGTTTGATGCTTTGCAATTGCTGTCTGACTTGGCGAAGATGCCACTGAAGGAGGCTTTTCGGAAGCAGAGAGGTGAACTCCTGGAGCAATTTACCCAATACGACAAAGATACCTATGCTCAGGAAATGGAGTTTGTGGTTGAAATGCTGGTTGACCGCAAGATTGTCAGTGAGCTCGGCAGGGAGTTATATGTAAAAAATAGCAGGTTAAGGTACCGATTGAAGCTGAAGCGTGAGACTCATCCAACAGGGTTGGAGAATATACAATTGGTAGAAGAACATCTGGAAGGCATTCTGGCAGATCAGGATAAATGGTTATCCAAGCTAACTCCAGACCAAAGAAAAGATTGGATTATTTCTGAGCCATTCAATGAAAGCGTCCCTCCATTCCTGTATACTGAAGAGGTGGATGGTGAAAAGTCGTTGATGATTTCCAGAAGTGAGAAATTTCCCAATCACAAAGCAACTCCCCCCATTAAAATTGGCCCTTGTAAAGATGCCAAAAGGACTCTTACGAGCGTTGTTGGTCTGGGTCTTGATGTAGTAGATCCCGTTTATTCTGCCCAAAGAGAAATGGTTTCCTGGTCCCTCACCCATTTCAATCCTGACAACCTTCGGAAACCTACCAACAAGCGCTCAGGGGATGATCATCTCACCAGTGAAGGCTTGAATATGGCTGGTGCATTATATCGAATTGCCTTATCCGATCCTTATTACCTCAAGGTTATTTCCAGGAAAGTCTTCAGCCTTCTGGAAAAATACAATGAAGTTAAAGTCAAAGATGACAAAGAGAACCATCAATACATCATTAAACTCAAATCAGTTGATGGCAAAGAATATTCAGCCAGTTTAGTCTCGGAAGGGACGCTCAGAATTCTTGCCTTAACCATCCTTGCTATTGACGAAGAGCATGGTGGCCTGACTTGCCTCGAAGAACCTGAAAATGGAATTCATCCAGGCAGGATAAAGGCCTTGGCGGAACTGCTAAAAGATTTAAGCGATGATTTTTCTACCCCTGAATTCCCACTGAGACAACTAATCGTAAATACCCATTCTCCACTTCTGATTGGGGAAATGATCAGGTGGAAAGACGACCCATTGGTTTCTGTTCATTTTGCCCATTTGCGAAGTTCAGTTTTCACCAAGGAATTCGATCATGGTTCAAAGGGGAAGGAGTCAAAAAGGGTAATCGTACACACTACTAACATGCTCCCTGTGGAAAAACGGGTCAAAAAGGCACTTCACCTTTTGGACCCTGACCAAAAACTTACCATTGCTTTAGTAAAGGAATATCTATCAACCGGCGATTATTCTGAAGCTCTCAAAATTCTAGAATTAAAATGAGAGGAGTGCTAAATGTCGGTTTAGTTGCTGAAGGATCGACTGACTATCGGTTCTATAGATTCCTGATTCCAAGAATTCTTGAACAGACGGCCGTGGACTGCAAAGGAATCATCGATATTTACCTGCGTCAGATCAAACATCCATCTAACAAGCTTGATTTTCCTGAAATGGTCCGTCTTGCCTCTCAGGTTGGATTTCTTGAAAATGGAATTTCAATCCTTATCGTTCATACCGATGCCGACTCCTCCTCTGATTCGGTCGCACTGAAAAATAAAATAGCCCCTGCAAAAAAACATCTAACACCATATCCAGAAAGCGAATATTGTAAATTGATGGTACCATTGGTCCCGGTTTATATGACAGAATCCTGGATGCTTGCAGATCCCACTTTGCTAAAATCAGAGATTGAATTAGGGAAAGGTGTGGCTGGGATTAAATTCCCTAAAAAACCTGAATCTGTCTCCAACCCCAAAGACCTGATAAACAAAGCGATTCAATCCTCACAAGCTCATCTCTCCAGAAGAAAAAAGCGCTATTACCCTGGAATCGGGTCCCTTTACGAAGAATTAGGGCAAAACCTCTCCCTCGAAAAGCTCGACCGTCTCCCATCCTACCAAAAATTCAAGGAATCACTGCGCGAAGCATTTCAAGAACTCAACCTCATGTAGTCCTTTGCCAGCTTCGTAGCTGTAACCTCTCTTTCCCCTTCTCCCAAATCCATTTCTTTACCACCCCAATAGCCGTTGATAGCTTTTCTGGCAAG
The DNA here is from genome assembly GCA_964352215.1 of uncultured Bacteroidia bacterium. Classification (GTDB taxonomy): domain Bacteria; phylum Bacteroidota; class Bacteroidia; order J057; family JADKCL01; genus CAWUKT01. The sequence goes on along the minus strand of CAYGRE010000037.1, from coordinate 46,248 downwards.
CTATCGGGGCATTCCGTATCTTGCAGCATTCGTAATATTAGAACGCTGAACCAATTTGCATTGCCATGCGAGCTGCTATCATCATCCTGATCCTAAGTGGGTTGTCCTGCTTCTCTATCTTTGCTCAGGTACCAGAAAAAGACTTGTCCCACACACAGGAAGAAGTCATTCCTCAAGTAACCGAAAAAGACCTGTCCCAAACCCAGGAAGAGGTCATTCCTCAGGCACCGGAAAAGCTTCCTCACCAGATGCAACTGGAGGAATACAAAGCCATTGGTTTGGAGACAGAGGCGGAGTGGGATGCCTATCACCGGCATGAAGGGCAGGGAAAAAATGGGCAAATTGACAATAACCCAAACGGTAATGCCCCGGGCGGCGACGCGCCAAATGGCAACGCCCCAGATAGCAATGCCGATCAGAACTCCAGAACCTCCGCCTGCAACCTCACCCACGCCGTCTACGGCTGGCACCCCTACTGGATGGGCACCAGTTACAACAACTACGACTGGGACCGGCTTAGCACATTTTGCTATTTTTCCTACGAGTTGAACCCCAGCACCGGCAATTACAATTCGATTCACAGCTGGAAAACCACCCCTTCCATCACCCAGGCCCAAGCCGCAGGGACCAAAGTTGAACTCTGTGTCACCAATTTCGGAGGGACCAACAATACCACTTTCCTCACCAACCCCACCGCCCGGCAAACCCTGATCGACAGTCTCATCGTGCTGGTCAATTACCGCAGTGCCAATGGAGTCAACATCGACTTTGAAGGGATTCCCGGCAGCCAACGCAACAACCTCACCTCCTTTATGCAGGACCTGAGCAACCAGCTCAAGGCCGCAATTCCGGGAGCCACCGTGACCATGGCCATTTTCTCCGTTGACTGGAACAATGTCTTCGACATCGCCGCCCTCGATCCTTATGTCGACCAATTCATCATCATGGGCTATGGCTATTACTACAGTGGCAGCGCCAATGCAGGACCGACCGCCCCCCTCTATTCCGGTGCCATTTGGTGGTCCTACAACCTGAACCGGACCATCATGTACTACCTGGACGAAGGGGTCACCCCCTCCAAACTTTTGCTCGGCCTCCCCTATTACGGAATGGAGTGGAATACCAATTCAAGTTCCTACCCCGATGCCCAAACCGGGTACATTTCTTCCCGGACCTATTCTTATGTCAAAAACAATTACGAAGGCACCTATCCCAAAACCTCCGATCTGCACTCTTACAGCACCGCCTACATCTATCAGAATGGAACCCAGTGGCGTCAAAGCTGGGTGGATGACGAATGGGGATTGGCCAAGAAATTTGACATTATCAAACAGCGGGGGATTGGTGGCATGGGAATATGGGCCCTCGGGTACGACAATGGCTATACGGAACTATGGGATCTGATAGGGGATAAATTCAGTGAATGCGGGACCGAATATTGCCTTGATACCCTTTATGATACCGGTGGGCCACTGGGAAATCACCGCAACAACGAGGATTATAATTTCACGGTACAATCTCCCAATGGGCAAAGTGTCAGGGCAGAGTTTCTGAGTTTTGACATGGAAACCGGCTGGGACTATGTCTATGTATTTGACGGTGCGGACACCTCTGCCACCCTGCTCGGTCAATTCGATGGCAATATTCCGCCCGGCCCATTTGTCTCTACCAACGATGCCCTCACCTTTCGGTTTACCTCAGACGGTGCCACCACCCGCGCAGGCTTCGCCCTGAAATGGGAATGCGAAGGGCCTTCCTTCTATGCCGACACCATTCGCCTGGACCGCAATGACTCCGCCCTGATCGACTGCGGCAAAGCCTACCATGTCTTCTATGACAGCGACGCCATCGCGGGTGAATACGACGCCAATGAAAACAATACCATGGCCTTTTGCGCCTCTGACACGGGGCAAGCCATCCGCATGAGCTTCCTCATGCAAACCGCTCCCACCCAGTTGGACATCAAGTCCACCACACAAGGCAATGACTACCTCTATGTATGGGATGGACCCGACACCAACGCCAACCCAGTGGCCGTCTATACCGGAAGCACCTCCAATTACCCCCAACCGGGAACCATCATCAGCTCCGGTGCCTGCCTGACGGCCCGCTTCAGGAGCGACAATTTCCTCAATGGAAATGGCTGGGAGGGAACGATCCGTTGCGCCAGCCCCCCGGCAGACCAGGGAATCTCCATCGTTTCCCAGTCGACTCCCCTCCTGTTTGAGGACAATGGTGGTGCACTGAACTATGGCAACAACGAGCGCTTCCACACAACTTATTGCCCGGATGGAGCCGCCCTCCTGAACGGCCAGGTCATCTGGGCCGACTTCGGACCGATCGAGATCGAAGAGAATTATGATTACCTCCATGTCTACGACGGTCCCACAGTCGGTGCCCGCTTGCTCGGCACCTTTACCGGCAATGCACTCGACTCCAACGATCTCCAGGTCATCAAAGCCACCACTGAGAATCCTAGCGGTTGCCTCACCTTCGCCTTTACTTCAGATGAAGCCACCACCCGTGGCGGCTGGTCTGCAACCATCAGCACTGGAGCCCCGCGCCTCTCCTACGGCAGCGATGCCTGCTCCAACGCTACCCTGATCAACCAGGCTGGCCGGCCTTATGCCGGAAGTACCACCCTCGCCACCGGACTCCCCAACAGCGAAGACCCACCCCTCAACATCAGCCTGGCCAGTCTCCCCGAATGCTCCGGTCCCAATGCCATTACCCGACTCGAAAACTCTATCTGGTACACCTTCTCCACCCCTTCCACCATCTGCGCAAATTCCCAAATCGACCTGGAACTGCAGAACATCGCCTGCCAGAACTCGATTCCGGGTGGCAATGGTGCACAGTTTATGATCTACGAAGCGGTCACTTGTCAGAATGGTCCGGCCTGGGGAAATCCCGTCTATTGCTCCGACAAATTGCTGCAGAATTTCCCCGTCAATATTGCAGGTCTCTTGCAGCCCTCCAGCACCTACTATATTCTGATAGATGGCTTTGCAGGACAACACTGCAACCTGGACCTGATCCTGACCGGGGATATCAACGGCTGTATTCTTCCGATCGAACTCATAAGCTTTACCGGGGAAATGGGGTCAGAACAGGTTGATTTGCAATGGGAAACCGGAGCCGAACAGAACAATGGAGGCTTTTATGTGCAGCGGGGAAAGGTGAATGGTGACGCCATGGGACAGATTGGGAATGGCGGCACAGGACAGATCGGCAGTGGTGGCATGGAGCAATCCCTCGAATTCGTCGACATCGGTTTTGTAAATGCAGCTCCGAATGCCCAGGGGAATGGAAACTATGCGTTTGCTGATCCCGGCTACCTTCGCGGTCAAAGTAACTATTATCGTTTGCGGCAGGTCGATCTCGATGGGGTGTCCCATTTCCACAAGGTGGTTGAGATCCGCGATCCTGAAGCTGGAACCTTGACCGTATTCCCAAACCCCACCAATGGCACCCTTACGGTGGACTTTGGTTTGATCACCCAGGAAGCTGGGACATTTGAAGTATACGACCTGCAAGGGAAACTGATTCTGAACCGGAATTGGCCAGCGGGTTCTGCGCAGTCTGCTATTCAAATTGACCTTGGCGAAGTCACCCCTGGCCTCTACTTCTTCAGGGCTTTGGTCAATGGGCAACGTTCTCAGGGAAGGGTTTTGAAACAATAAAGCCCTCTGTGCTCCGATTGTCACCTAGTTTTAACCTCCGGAAAGTGATTGTGATGGAGCCCCAACAGGCCCCCTATTTCAAGCGATTCTCCAAAATCAAAATTGGAATATTGTTGGCCATCCACTGCTGGTATGTCTCCTCCGAAGCGTCACTGCTCCGCACATTGAATCCGCCAAGGACAATGTCTTCATCCCCATCTCCATCGAGATCCCCGGCATCCATCACCATCCAGCGCGAGAGGTTGACCTGGGTGAAAGTATGGGGGGAAAAGTTGAGGTTTCCGGTATTCTCGAAGTAAATAAATGACTCTTCGGGGCGGCCATCGTAATTGGGGTAAAATGCCACTGCTGCGATGTCCATGTCTCCATCCTGGTCGTAGTCCCGGGTCTGGGTTCCATAAGCCCCGTTCATGGGCAGGTACACCAATTCGTTTACCTTCAGATCGGCCCCCATCTCGAAGATGCGGACCCCATGCCAGTGCTTCAGGATCGGGGGATAATCCCCGTTGTCGCCCTGGCATATGATGATTTCGGGACGTTGGTCGCCGTTCAGATCGGCCAGTTCCATGGCGGCCGACCCGGCCGTAGGGCTGAAGCGTTGCAGCTGCCGCTGCTTGAAGGCTCCACCGCCCTGGTTCTGGTAGAGGACGAGACGCTCGTCCGAGTTGGCTTGCAGGGCCAAGACATCCGGCCTGCCGTCTGCGTCGAAGTCTCTGACTGCGATGGCCACGGTGCCGTCGTCCTCGAAGAGGACGTGTTCCTTCCAGGCCTCTCCGTCGCGCTCGTACCAGGCGAGTCGCCCCAGGTGGTAGCCGAACTCAGCGATGATGAGGTCGAGGTCGCCGTCCTGGTCGAGGTCAGCGCGGATGCGCTGAACAGGTCGCATCAGGCGGTCCCGCTTCTCAATGTCCCGGCCCCGCCGGAAATCCCGCAGCGAAGCTGCGTGGCGGTAACTACCCTGCGGGTTGTCGGACCCGCCGAAACTCCCGACATCCACTACCTCCAACCCCTCGGGGGTACGGTCGATCTGGACCGGCATCGTCCATCCACTGACACTGTCCAGCAACTTTCCCTCCGCATCCAACCGCACCAAAGGCTGCAACAACAGACCCGCATATATTTCCTTTGCCTCCTCGTCAATGTGCAAAGCAGAAACAAAGGGTTGCAGGGTGGTATCCAGGAAAATGGGCCGTACCCGAAATCCTTCCAGATCGACAGGTACTGAAGCGGCCCCCGGAGGACCAAATGTCTGATCCGGTGCTGCCTTGAGCACATAGTCCCGCAGCTGTTCGAATTCTTCCCGCTTCAGGAGCGGTTTGTCAGGATACACCCCTTCGGCAAGCATCCTTTCGCCCCCTTCACCCGGCTCTAACCACTTCGCAGGAACAGAATCATAATATTGTGTATTGTCAAAATAGATGCCCATATAGGCGCCCATTCTGACCAGGATATAATCTCTCCAGGTTGTTTTGTCCAATTCCGTCGGCTCGGGGATGGCATGGCACAACCCACAGTATTGATTGTAGTATTCCTTACCGGGGTGATTGGCCAGCGGATTGATGTCCGGTACCACCTTTACGCTTGAATCTCCCCCACAAGAAGCCACCAGGAGCACCACGACCAGAATCAAAAAGGACCAACGAAACTTCATGGCTTGAATTTGCATCGGATTCAGGGAGGATTGCAAAGATTCGCTGGAAAATTACTTCTCTCCCTGTCTCGTTCTCAGAAACAGGTACAGCGCAAAGCCAACCGCAACACCCGGCACCAGCCCGAGAGGGATACATACCCAACCGTATTTTACCTTTGGATATTCGTAGATCACCCACAGGATCAGGATCACCCAACAACAGATGACATCCGTAGAATAGCCAGAAGCAAATGGATTGACAAAACCCGCACCAAATGCTCCCAGAATATCCGGATTATCCAGCAAAGGTGGTATCACCAACCAACAAAATATCAAAGTAAAAATTGCCGCAACCAGGATAAGGCCAATGCTAAATATTCTGTCTTTCATGTCTGTACAATTTCGATCTCTGGGCTGGAACTATCTAATAATCTAAGCAAAATAATTAACCCAATCTTTTCGTATTAGTTGAATAACAGGTCAAAAACCTCCAGTATTCTCCCCATCGATAACCGTTTACCCAGAGTGATCATGAGTACGCGCCGCTTAACGCCTTTTCAAAAAGACCTCTTTATTTTGGCAGGTCTGGTGGGTTTGCTGGGTGCGGTATTGTCTATCAGCTTTTTTTACGCTTATGAAGCGCCCCCGGAAAAGGCCCTTGCAAAACCCAAAAAAGACCGCAGCTTCCACGTGGAGAATCATTTGGACGAATTCCTTTTCCAGAACGTAAAGCATTTTGAGATTGGCCCGGAAGGAATAGACTCCTCTACCTTTTCGAAACTCACGCCCATCAACCACACCCTTTACCAGTATGTATTCCAATTCCGGGAGATGCCCCCTGGCAGATACAATCTGGTCAATTCCGCTCCCCTCCTGCGCCCGGCCCAATCCTATTTTTATTCCGTCCAACCGAGAGTAACCATGTGGACCGGCTATGAATTCGACTGGATCACCGTCTTGTTCAATCCCAAACCTGACTCCTGGCGCCTGATCAGTTGTTTCTACAACACCCGTGCCCCCGACAATCCCGAAACCCCGGGTGGAGACAAAGGCGAATTGGCCAACTTCACCTTTTTCCCGGTTGCGCAATACAAAAAGCAAGATGGCAAAGAGACGATTTGCTACAGCGACTGGACCGGGGGAGACAGCCTGAAAACCACCCTGATCGAACGCTACAAAACAGATGGGAGAGACATGCTTGATTCCTCGGTCATCCAGTACCGGATGATGGTCTATGGCGAAACACAGGTGATCGAAGAAGAGCGGTGGCGCAATGGCAAACCACTCCTGTCTCAACCTTCTACGACACTGGATAAACCGACCTATTTGGATTAAATTTGTGGGCAAAATCGCTCTATGAAAAGGATCCATCTCTTTGAGTTCGAAGACTTCAACTGGTTTCCCAACTGGTTGCGGATGTGCATGACCCGGTATATCCTCCTGTTTCACAAGTTACTGGGAACCAAAAAACCGCTGGCTGAACTGTTGGCCAAGGCATTGAAACACACCAAAGAGTCCCGGATTATCGACCTCTGCTCCGGAGCTGGTGGTCCCATGCTGGATGTCGCCGAAGAGTTGCGGACTCAGCACGGGGTCAAAGACCTGAAGTTAAGTCTGAGTGATCTTTACCCCAATGTCAAAGCGGCAGCGCAGATCAATGCCAAAAACGATCCCGCTATCCAATACATCACCCATCCTGTCAATGCCGCCGAGGTAGGTGATTCCCTGAAAGGAGTTCGGACCATGGTTTGCTCGATGCACCACATGCGGCCGGAAACTGCCAAAGGCATTCTCAAAGATGCCCAGGAGGACGATCAACCCATCTGCATTTACGAAATCAGCGACAATGCCCCACCGGTATTCCTGTTTTGGATCGCTTTCATCTTTGTCATCCCGATGGTCTTTCTGCTTACCCCCTTCATCCGCCCCATGACCTGGCAACAGATCGTATTTACCTACATTATCCCCATCCTACCTATCCTGATCGCCTGGGACGGTGCCGTCTCCAATGTCCGCACCTATACCATCGATGACCTGGCCATATTGACCAAAGACCTGAAGAAAGAGGGCTATAAATGGGAGACCGGGAAGATTCCGGGGAAAGGTGGGAAGAAATTGTATTTGTTGGGGTTGCCGGGTTTGGGTTAGGATTTTAGTGGGGTTTTGAAAGGGTTTTCGTTCAGGTTTATACCAGGCAATGATTGTGCTCCCTTACGACAGTTAGCCTATTAGTCCCATGTTTGAACATGATAGACCTTTTGTGATTCCTTTAACGGTTTAATAATTCCTATATTCATGAGCTGGATAAATCGTTAACGGAAAGATTTGTAGAATATGAAATCACGCTTTTCTCTTTTAATTGGACTTCTATTCCTCAGCGCCTCGGTATTTGGCCAATCGCCCACCGAACTGCTGCTGAAGAATGGCAACATCCAAATGGATGCCACCCCCACCTCCTTCCTTCAGGACTTTCAACTTGAGACGGGAGAACTCTTTCAGGGCCACTACTACCTGGTGGTTCAGTTTGATCAAATCCCCACTCAGAATGTCCGGGCCGAGATCGATGCCCTCGGTGTGGAATTGCTCGACTACCTCCCCCGCAATGCCTACATCGCCTCCATCCCTCAAGGTTTTGACCTGAATGAGTTGGTGAACCGTGGTGCCCGCAGTTTCCTCCGCCCCGATGAACGCCTCAAGCTCTCCCCTGAAATCTATTCGCTCAAGATTCCAGAGCACGCTATCATTGGGGACGAAATTGAAGTCCTGGTAAAAGTCTACAAGAATGTCGAAAAGGAAGATGTTCTTTCATGGTTTGATCAGAACTTCATTGTGGACCACAACTACCGCAATCCTGACCTGACCACCCTTCGTTTGCGTCCGTCACAGTTCGAGACTCTCCTGAAGGCCCCATTCGTACAATTCGTTTCCCCCGGTCTCCCCACTCCTACTCCAGATGACCGCGAAGGCCGCAGCCTTCACCGCTCCAATGTTCTGAATGCAGACTATGGTGCCGGCCGCCACTACGACGGTTCCGGTGTCACCATCGGCCTCGCCGACGATGGCCCCATTGGCCCCCATATCGACTATACAGGGCGCTTGACCCAACTTGTCACCGGTGCCGGGGGCTCTCACGGCGACATGACCGCCGGTATCCTCTTTGGCGCAGGCAACCGCGATCCCATTATCCGCGGCCACGCAACCGGTGCCTACCTCTATTACTGGGACATCGGTGGCTATGTCCATATCAACGATATGGTCAACCATTACAACAATTATGGCGTTACCCTGACTTCGACATCCTACAGCCAGGGAACAGGTGGCGTCTATGATGGAACCACTGCCTTTATTGATGAGCAGATTTACGAAAATCCCCAATTCACCCACGTATTCTCCGCTGGCAACGCCGGTTCATCCAACCATGGTTATGGTGCTGGTGCAGGTTGGGGCAATATCACCGGTGGCCGCAAGGCAGGAAAATCCGTCGTTACCTGTGGTGACCTCAACTACCTCGATGTTCTGGAAGGTACCAGTTCACGTGGTCCTGCCGATGATGGCCGGATCAAGCCCGACATCTGCGCCAATGGCTACCAACAGCTTTCTACGGCTGAAAACAATACCAATCAGGTAGGTGGCGGTACTTCCGCTGCTGCTCCTTCCGTTGCAGGTACGATTACGCAGTTGTACCAGGCTTATACTGAGCTGACCAATGGCGCTCAGGTCGAATCTGCCCTGATCAAAGCTTGTATATTGAATACTGCTGAAGACCTGGGTAATCCTGGTCCTGACTTCCAGCATGGCTGGGGACGGATCAATGGCCTCGGTGCAGTGGAGATTCTCGAGCAAAATAACTACCTCAAGGATAGCCTTGCCCAAGGGCAAAGCAAAACGCATACCATTACTGTTCCTGCAAATACCGGCGAACTCCGTGCAATGGTCTATTGGCTCGATCCGGAAGGCAATACTGCTGCCCAATTCTCATTGGTCAACAACCTGAACATGACGGTGACCGACCCATCGACTGCTATCTGGAATCCCTGGGTGCTGGATCACACCCCCAATGCCACCGCTCTGAACAGCAATGCCATTCGTGCCATTGACTCAGTGAACAATATGGAGCAGGTCACTCTGGCTAATCCTGCAGCCGGAACTTATACGGTCACTGTATCCGGTGCCGCTGTTCCTCAGGGACCCCAGGAATACTTCCTCGTCTGGGAAAATCGTCCTTTGGGTATTGAAATCACTTACCCCATTGGTGGAGAAGGATTTGCGCCGTTTGATCTCCAGACCATCCGCTGGGATGCAACCGGCCTGACCAATCCTATCAACCTGGAATACTCTACCGATGGTGGAACCAGTTGGAACACCATCAGTTCCAATGTTCCTGCCTCAAGCCGCCAATTGAACTGGAATGTTCCTCTTGTGATCTCCGGTCAGATGCGGGTGCGTGCCACCAGCGGCACCTATACCGACATGAGCGATGAGAACTTCACCATTGTCAATGTCCCTTCTAACCTGTCTGTTGACTACGCGTGTCCGGACTCCATCGGCCTTTCCTGGAATGCAGCCAGTGGTGCCACTGGCTATGAGGTCAGCTACCTCGGCGCAGAATACATGGATTCAGTCGGTACAACGACCGGAACCAGCATCGCCATTACCGGACTCAATCCCAACCTGGACCATTGGTTCAGCGTCAAGGCACTCACCGCCGACGGGGGTGCAGGCCGCCGTGCGGTTGCGATTCCATTCTCAGGTGGAACCTTCAATTGTGCCCTGCCCGTGGATGCAGGGATGGATGGCCTTTCTTCTCCTTCGGCAGGTGCGTTCCCAAGTTGCCAGGCTACGGCTACAACCGACATCAGGATTGATGTCAGCAACAATGGCAATGCCCCCCTCACCAACCTCACGGTTAACTACTCTGTCAATGGCAATACCCCGGTGACAGAAACCGTTCCCGGGCCCATTGCACCGGGAGGGAGTACCTCGTACACCTTTACCCAGCAAGCCAATCTGAGTGCCATCGGCAGTTACAATATCCTTACCTGGGTAAGCTTAGGCGGCGACCAGAATCAATACAATGATTCTACTTTCGCCACCGTTTTTGTAACGCCAAGTTCTACCGTGAACCTGCCCATCTCTGAAGACTTTGAGCAATTTGGCAACTGCCCCACGACTACCAACTGTGGTGGCACGACTTGCAACCTGGCCAATGGCTGGGTCAATGCAACCAATGTCGACCAGGACGATATCGACTGGCGGGTAGACCTCGGCGGTACACCTTCTCAGGGTACCGGCCCCAGCACCGACCACAATCCTGGCACCAGCCAGGGCAAATACATCTATCTCGAAGCTTCTGGTGGCTGTGATGGCCAGGTAGCGCATCTTCTCAGCCCCTGCCTCGACCTCACCAACAGTGCCAACCCTGAATTGGAGTTCTGGTACCACATGTTTGGTGGCGACATGGGCGAATTGCACCTGGATATCCTTTCCGAAGGCTCATGGGATTTGGATGTCATTTTCCCCATCGTTGGCAACCAGGGGAATTCCTGGCGCTCGGTGACCCTTAATCTGGGTGCCTACGCAGGGAATATCATCAATATCCGTTGGCGCGGCATCACTGGCACAGGCTTCGAATCTGACATCGCCCTCGACGACATCAATATCTCCGAAAGTGCGGTGGCTCCAACCGCAATGTTCTCAGCATCTCCTGACTACACCTGTGCCGGAAATACGGTTACCCTGACCGATCAGACTCAGAATACACCCTCTTCCTGGGCCTGGACGATCTCCCCGAATACCTTCAATTATGTAAATGGTACTTCTGCCAGTTCTCAGAACCCCGAGGTTCAGTTTACGGCTAGCGGCACCTACTCCATCACCTTGGTGGCGACCAATGCATTTGGTAGTGATACCGAGGTTCAGTCCTCAGCGGTGACCATCAGCAACGGTTCTGCCATTCCACTGGTGGAAGATTTCGAAAACTTCTGGACGCCGGTTGGTTGGCAAATTCTCGACTTTGATGCCGACAATACCTGGGACAAAGCCAACAATATTCAAGGTGCATTGGGTGGAACAACAGATGCGGCCTGGATGAACAATTACAACTACAACAATCCGGGCGAAGAGGATGAATTGGTCACCCTTCCGATTGATTTGACCAATGCTACTTCCGCAGCCCTCACCTTCGATGTCGCCTACGCTCCTTACGACAACAACAATCGTTTTGATGGTTTGCGCGTCGATGTCTCTACCGATTGTGGTGCCACCTTCACCCCCAGTACCTACAACAAATCAGGTGCTACACTAGGGACTGCACCCGCCACCGCATCCCTCTGGGCCCCGACTGGCTCCTCCCAATGGCGGAATGAAAGCCTCGACCTGACCCCCTACCTGGGCAATAAGATTGTGATCAGCTTTGTCAACACCAATGGCAATGGCAACAACCTCTTCGTTGACAATGTCAATATCACGGGTATCGTTGGCATCGAAGATGATGTGCAAAGCATGATCCAGATCTATCCCAATCCGAACGACGGACAGTTCCGTCTGGAGATTGGTGAATTGGGTGTGGGAACTTCCAGCCTCAGTGTAGTCGATATGACGGGACGCGAAGTGTTCCGCAAGGACATCGAAGGCAATGGTAACAACTTCAGCACCGATCTTGACCTGCGTCGGCTTTCCAATGGCGTCTACTACCTGGAGGTTCGGTCGGAGGCCGGGCGTCAGGTTCGCAAGTTGGTGATCGAATAGGCTGACGAGCATTAAGATGCAGGTCGTAAGACCTGTGGTCTTTCAGACAAAAACTAAAACGGGTGTCCTGCGATATTGCGGGGCACCCGTTTTTATTTCAATCAATTGGTTTAAGTGAGGAGTTTCACTCTTTCAAATGGTCAAAGCTAAGAGTTTCCTCCTGTAATATGCTTACTATTAAGAGTGCTGCCCAACTACCGCTTCACAACCTTACTGTTCTGGAAACTCACCCCATCACCTAATCGGACCAGGTAAACCCCAGCACTCAAAGAGGATGTATTCAGGTCCACCATTTCGCCATTGCTGAGTACTTCGGTTGCCAATACACGACCGGTCAGGTCCATCAATTCAACCGTGATTGCGCTGTTTGCATCTCCAACCACTCCGCCTTCAGCACCGCCATTCAACCAGCCGCTCAACTCAACCTGCAACCGATCCTGAAACGGATTCGGCCATACCTTCACCCCCTCCAACTCTGAAACAGACCCAGCAGCTGCCCACACGGTCTTGGAAGAACCATAAGCCCCCACATCTCCAAACGTATTGGAAGCATAGCTGGTCCACTCGGACGTATTGTAACTACTCGAAGGATCAGTAACGGACGTCTTGCGCCGCAAAGTCACATTGGCAGCGAAGTTGGTGGAACCTCCGTTGAAATTACCGACTATGTCGATCAGGGTATTGTTGTAGAACAGGCCAATGGGGTCGTTGCCGTTGAAAGTCATAGCTGCATTGCCAGTGAGGACATCTGCTTGGGAGGAGAGTCCGGAGGAGGCGGAAGAATTGGCAATAACATGGACAGCACCATTGCTGAGGTTACCGGAAAGGGAGTAGCCGGAGCTCCAACCGCCAGCGCCATTGGTCTGCTTCCTCAAATTATAGGAGGAAAGGTTGACGGTACTCCCAGTCAGGTTCACAATCTCGATAGCTTTGTTGTAGGAAGAACCCTCCACGTATTCGGAAATAAACAGCTGAGAGCTTCCTGAGGTCCCCACTTCCCAAGCTATGGAAACCAACTCAGGATAGTCGACAAAAGGATTCCGATTTCCCTGGTACTGCTCTATTTCATCGTTCCGTTCGGCCTCTTTGCTGTCCACCGGATCCTGGAGATGCCATTGGTACAAGACCTCAATGTCTCCTACCATTGAAATCGGGCCGGCCTGGGTGGGGTACATGGTGTAAAAGTAAAAAACCGCCCTGGCAACATTGCCTTTTTGGGATTCGCGGGGTTCAAACATCCCGGAATAATACTCGGAATAGTTGTCGATGCCCGAGGAAGGGGTAGATGTTTGAGAACTTCCATTGAGCCACCATTTGGAAGTGAGATTGTCATCGATTTCCTCAAATGGGTTGTTGCCCCGGCTGCTGTTCGTACTGGAATGCACGGGAAACAGGTGGTGGATGTCAGAGCGCATGGGCTCCGAAGAACCAAAGAAACTCTGCGGAACGGTATGCTCACAGTTGATCGGGGAAGGATTGGTACCAGTGCCGCCGTAATTCCAATTCTTCAGATACCCACTGTACACGTCCTCGATCTTATTGTTCTCATTGTCAATATAGTTGTACATTTTCCGGCGGGCATTCGTATACCCCAACTGAGTGTGATTTCCATTGTACCAATCCGACTTGAGCCAACTCCGTAAACTTGATCCCTGCAGATTCGAAGGGGGATAAGACTGAGAAAAGGTCAGGGAAAAACATCCCAATACCAACACAACGAGTACCATCCATCTTTTGTCCATCTTTTTAGCTTTTGAGTGAATTATATAAAGCAATGCCTCCTTCGTAGAGGGCGTATGAACGCTGAAAAATGGTTAACGCTGAAAATTAGTCGGCAGATCCCCTCAGTGAGGAGATAACTGATATCAAAATAGGAAATAATAGGGAAAGTCCAATTGACAGCAAGGCCCAGATGGGGACAGAATAGGTTTCATTGACCAACCCGACATAAGTGGCGATTGAGAGGCCCTGTCCCAAAACAAGCACCAGAAATTTCCGTCCAATTGACCCTTCTCCCAATCTGCCGAATAAGCCGAGGAAACCGAGCATGATGGCGGTCAGACCCAGTCCATGCAGGGCCAAAGCCGGGTAATGGGTCGCTTCGACCATTTTCCAGCGGCTGGAGACAAAATTGATATAAGCTTCCTCATCTTCGTAACGTTCTGGAGGAAGGTCAGCCAGTTGCATATCAGACATCCCGGTTGGGGAATAAAACTCCAGTTGAATGGCGGGGCGGTGTTTGAGGAAAATCGCATGTTCTCCAAACTCCGGATCGTTCCAGATTCCGACCCATGACAGCGCAAAGACACCCAAAACGATAACCAAAGCGGACTCCAATATTCGCATAGAATTCAAGGTAGCAATAATATGATTAGCGGGAGAAATGTTTAATTTGAAATCTATTGACGATCGGTTTTCAATTCTATTTTCCATTTACAAATCCAACAACCATGGTTTTTCCAAGTCTCCACTCTTGCAACATGAAGTTCAGTCTTTCATTCAACACGAAGCCCGGTCTTCCGTCCCCTATTCCATCGCCCCGCTTTTTTATCCCAACAGCCCTGTTCCTTTGTCTGGGCCTATTGGTCGGTTGCAGTTCCAATGTCTCCCAGAAACAACTCGCCAAGCAGGAACAACTTTACAAAGAAGAGACGGCTATCATTTCCAAGGATGGGGCCAAAGTGATTGATTATGAACTCGATGCGATTCCCAACCAAGCGGGTGCAGGACAGGGCAATGTCGTAGTGGTTGCGTGGAAGTCGGCCTCCTCAGCGAATGATTATTACAATGCCCCCGGAAGCCTGGACACCCTCCACTCTCCCTATCTCACCTGGATCGTTCAGGAATCTCAGTACCCAACTATGATCGATCGACTACATTTGGACCGCCTTTCTGGTCAAAAACTAGCGCTGAGATTGGAGCAAGCGCTGGGACTCCCCCCTGCCGCTGATACAACCAAAGTATTTCTGGTTATGGAGATGAAGGCCAAGGACCTCTTCCGCCCTTGTCGCGACCCCAATATCTCTGATTGCAATTGCAGCCTCGAATTTCCCTCAGGCTATTATTCATCCGACACCTCTTTCCTCACTGTTTATAAGGGCCTGATCAAATCTACCGAGGGCTATCCCTGGAGCCGATTGGGGTATACCTATGATTGGAAGAAGTCCAGCCGCAAGCATTTTGGCTTCAGTGAATACATCATCCGGCAAGGCGCGGTGGTCAAGATCGTCGGGAAGGTTCCTACAGAAGAATATATCGCATCCTTTGATTGAGAGTTTCGGGGAGAATTATTAAATAAGCTCAAACGTAACATTAGGGCATCAGATTCGTTGAAGGAAGGGCAAACATGTTCTCATTTAGAACTCTATTTGAGAGAACATTTTGGTTGAACCTGATTACCTATGGACATCCAGTACTTGTCTGTCCTTGTATTCGTCGGCTTTGTCATCGCTGAATCCATCATCAGCCGCCGCAGGAATATGGAGCTCTATGCTGCACGTGATACACGCGCAAACATTACTGTTGGAGCGATCACATTTTTTACCAAAATGGGGATCAAGGCATTGTCCTACATTCTTTACTATTACCTCTATCAGTACGCGATCTTCAGTATCCCCGAAGAATCAATCCTCTGGCTGGGTGTCGGTTTTTTATTGAACGACTTCCTCTTCTATTGGTACCACCGCATGTCCCACGAAGTGCGGGTATTCTGGGCAGTCCACGTATCTCATCACTCTTCCGACAAGCTCAATATCACAACCGCCTTGAGAGGAAATTTCATCAACAATATATTCCATACCCTCTTCTGGGCTCCCCTCGCGCTGATTGGATTCTCGCCCCTTGTGATTATCCTTTCGGATGCATTCTCTTATTTCTATCAGCTTTGGCTGCATACCCGAATCATTCCCCGCCTGGGATGGTATGAATATATATTCAACACCCCTTCCCACCACCGGGTCCATCATGGAAGCAATCCAAAGTACCTTGACAAAAACTACGGTGCGGTGCTCATCTTGTGGGATCGGATGTTTGGGACCCATGCAGAGGAGGAGGAAGAAGTGGTTTATGGACTGACCCAACCGCTGAAGACTTACAATCCGGTCACGATCATGTTCCATGAATGTGTGGATGTTTACCGGGATTTCAGGCGGGTCCATGGGTGGCGCCGGAAAATGAATGTTTTGTTTCGACGGCCGGGAGCGCATTGAGAGAGGCGGAGGCTGGGACGTGTGATTGCCTTTGGTTGGACGAACACTTGCATATCCCCCTTGATATCTGTAAGATGCCAATCCAAATACTCTGTTCGCCCAAATCAATCCCCCATGAAACCTGAAGCGATCCGTCAAGCCCGAAATCTCCTCTACGTACAGGACTTCGGAATCCTGGGTACTATTTCCGTCAAACTCGAGGGTTTCCCCTTTGGTTCGGTGGTCCCCTACTGTTTGGATGGAAATGGGAGGCCGGTGGTGCTGATCTCCACCATCGCGCAACACACCAAAAATATCGGCCAGGACAGTCGGTGCTCATTGACTATTACCGCCGGTGGTGAGGATGTACAGGCCCATGCCCGGCTTTGCCTCATTGGCAATATGAAAAAGCTTCCGGTGGGGACGGAGGATTCAGAGAAGTTGGCCGAGACGGTGGAATTGGCCGAGTCAGCGGAATCGGCCGAGACGGTGGAATTGGCCGAGTCAGCGGAATCGGGACAGACCGTGGGTTCGATGGGTTCCCCAGCAATGACCCATCCAGCAGCTACACGGGAACGCTATTACCGCTACTTTCCCGAGTCGCGAAAATACAACCAGGCCCACGACTTTTCATTTTACTACCTCGATCCGGTTTCGGTACGCTATATCGGTGGCTTTGGAGCGATTTATTGGGTGGAGCCGGAGCAATTCTTCCCCACCAACCCATTTTTCGGCAAAAGTGAACAACGCATGCTGGAGCACATGAATGCCGACCACCACGACAGCCTGGTTCGCTATCTTGCTCACTATAAGGATATCAAAGTCAGCAAAGAGGCAGATGTCAAAATGGTAGGGATCAATGAACAGGGCTTTGATGTATTGGTGGGCAAGCGGAAAGTTTGGTTCGAATTTGAACAACCTGTTGAGAATGCGCAGGAAGCTCGGGAAGCATTGGTGAAGATGGCCAGGGAGGCCCGCCATTAGTGAAAGCAGAAATTGACCGAGGAAGTGGGCAGTGTGACATCCTTGATTGTATCCAGTTTCTTCAAGCCTGGTAAAAGGTCAGGTGTCTTGGCTGAAGGGTTATTGAGATAACAATGATAGGGAGTTGTCACCACACGTGGACAATTCATCTTTGGGATCAAGAGTTTCAATTCAAATATTAGTGGTTATCTCAATACTTTACATAATTTGAATGGGACTATCTCACAATACATCCGAATAAAGAGAAAAGAATGCATAGCGGCGAACAAATATTTAATTTGAAGGAACCCTTAGGCGATTATCCATGGAAACACGAGGCTACTCGGATTATTCATTGGCTTAAAAGACAACCTTTCACATTCAGG
Source organism: uncultured Bacteroidia bacterium (assembly GCA_964352215.1). Lineage (GTDB taxonomy): Bacteria > Bacteroidota > Bacteroidia > J057 > JADKCL01 > CAWUKT01. The sequence continues at coordinate 28,652 of CAYGRE010000037.1, read as the reverse complement.
CCATTCGTTTTTGATATTTGTATGTCACTCGCTTATATTGATAGCACATCTGGACTCGAAAAGCATCTCCAAACCTGCCCTTCCTGTCCGGGAAATTTCAATAGTCACGTTGGATTTATCAACCTTTGTAGCCCATGTTTTGAGCAAACCGGCACATGGCAATATCAAAAGGCAGCAAAGCCACAGTCAGGTGCTCTCGGTAAACTGAGCAGTGAAATGATATTGAAGTTCGTTGAAATTCTTTTTGATGAATTCACGGAGGTTTACAGTATTGGAGGAACAGATATTGCAGATGCAAAACTTCTTCACAAAGATGGCAAAACCATATTGGCAGAGGTCAAATCAGCACCTTTGCTCACCTTTCCCTTACTTATCAAATCCCACTTAGAATTGCGGTTAAATGAACATGATAATTGCTCACTCACTACCTCACAGTTTCGTGAACTTGAATCAGCACTTTACATGCATAATAAATGCTTCATTGGCCTTGGTCGAATTAAAGAAGATAATTGGCCATTCAAGCCAATGGCAGACTTTTTAATCAATCCAGAAAATCGAAACATAATTGAGCAAATGTTTTCAACCTGGAGTTCTGCACATCAAGCTTATTCACAAAAAGACAGGGAATCACAGTATTTCTTTCTGGCAAACGCATCGGGTAAGCCACCCAAAATTGCTAAAGTGCGTGATAAATGGCCGCCCAAAGAATCCATTAGTGATAGCAAGACCAGTGCTGGTTTGGACAGAACGGATGACATAAAAAAAGGAATTTATCAAGTGCTCAAGCTAGGTCTGAAAAACAAAAAGAATCTCAATGTCGAAACGGCTCTTATTTCTAATCTACCTGCTTATAGACATGGAAAGGAATACGTTGATCCCTTTATCCCGGTTCTTTGGGGAACAGAAGATGACATTATAAGCGAAGGAGAAACCCAATATATTAACAGAAAGCGGCTTCGATATATTGTTGATCATTTAATCACTTTAGATTCTCCTCTATTGAGATGATGAATATGAAAGTAATTCCAAATCATACAACCCGACCCTATAGAGGTGTTGTTCTTGAGAGATTTAAACACCTCAAGCAAGGAGGCAAAATGGGCGACCTTCCAACACACCTCCAGCATGAGAGCTTTATTCGCAAGGGTGATAAGAAAACCGGGGGGCCCAATATGAGACTGTATCGATTGGAAGAAAACGCACCCTCATTGACTGTTACTGCATATATATTTAACAAATTTGTACACCCCTGGGAAGATAGATACATCACTCCCCGAGAAGCTGCTGTCCTACAAGATTTTCCGATAGAATGGGAATTTAGGGGAACACTTGGTCAGGTTCAGAAACAAATAGGAAATGCTGTTCCAATAAACCTATCCAGCGCAGTTGCAAACTCCATTAAAGCTGCTCTTCTCAAAAAAGGGATTGAAGGCCAAATAAAAATAGCATCTTTTTTCACTGGTGCCGGAGGATTGGACCTTGGTTTTGAATTGGCTTCTGATTCCAGAATACAATTTGAAACACATTTCTCATCAGATATTGAAAAATGGGTTGAGGCCACCATCAATACCAACCGACCAGAATGGAACTTCCTAAGAAAGGATATTCGAGAACTTGAAAGTTCTTTGATTGTGGATGTAATGAATGGGAGTCCCGACCTGATTATTGGAGGGCCACCTTGTCAACCATTTAGTGTAGCAGGTAAGCAAAGTGCAGTGGAAGATCCTTTGGGCAAGCTTTATGCTGATTTCATTTGTCAAGTTGACAAACTCCAGCCTAAGTATGTTGTAATGGAAAATGTTTACGGCTTAACACAAGTTAAATCAGCGAATATGCTTGATCTAATTAATAAGTCGTACGAGAAAATCGGATATCAAGTCATTCATCATGAATTGAATTCTGCTGACTTTGGCACTCCTCAAAAAAGAAGGCGGGTCTTTTTCGTAGCCAGCAAGGATTTATCCAACTATACTTTCCCTGAACCAACCCATAGTCCAAGCCAAAATCTATTTGGATTACCTCTTTATAAAGGAGCAGGTAAAGCAATCTGTAAATTACCAAGCCCGGAAATAGTGACAACCAGCACTGCCGTAAGCACACCGGCTTGATCTGGGACAATTGGTTTCCTTTGTTAAATTGAAGAATTAAACCTTCTGGCATGGTGTCCCAGGACATCTTCAACTTTTCACATACTAGTGTCCCTGCTCTATGACTTTTCACATACTAGTGTCCCTGCTCTATGACTTTGATCCAAGCCATGCGGCGAATCCTCATCACCTTCACCTTGCTATGTAAAGGATTCCATCTTGCTATGGCCCAGGGAATCCCGGCAGGAGAAGAAGCCTTTAACAAAGGTCGCCACTTGTACGATTGCAGTCTGTTTTATGAAGCCAGTGATCAATTGCAAATCGCTGCAAAGGCATTTGGAGATGCGGGGCAACTGGATCAGCAACTATCAGCCCTCTTTCTCCTTGAATCCGCCTATGACATGACTTTCGAGAATGAAAGGCGCAGGCAAGTATTGGATCAATTGCTCCGAATTACCAACCGTAAATTAGGAGAATACCACCCCTTGCACCACAAAGCGCTGGTCCAAGAGGCCGATTATTTCTATGATATTGCCCAATCAGCAAAGGCCAGCAGTTTGCTGACCCCACTCATGCCCCGCTTCCGGGAGCACAATGATTATTGGAGCCTCTCTTCCGGACATTTGCTTTTGGGAAGGTGCTTTCAAAAAAAACTCGATCAGTTTCGGGCGAGGGAAGAATATGAAACTGCCCTGGAGATATGTCAGGAATACCTTCCCAATGATACTACCCTCCATATCTTTGTACTCGACAGGCTGGGCTATTATTTTTCCCGGATCGGACATGCCCGCCAGGCTGCCGCTTATTGCCAGCAGAGAATGGATCTTTTACTGGCAAAGCCCAGTTTCACAGCTCGGGATTCGTTGGAGGTTGCGAAATGTCATCTGGCATTTGCGGAAACCTATAGGCTGGTGGGAGATCCTGACCTGGGTACCGAACATGCCGAAGAAGCCCTTAGGTTGTTCAGGGTAATTTCAATCTCACATCGAAGGTTTATTGGCGAGGCTATGTACATGTCCATCACCGGAGGCAGCAGGTTTTACAACAATCCCGACCAATTTGCCCGGTACAATTCGGTAGCGCTTCAAGCTGATCCACTATTGAAAGCTCCAACCGACAAGTACATGGCCTTGAACCAATTTTTAAACAACCTGTTTTTTATCAAAAAGGGGAATCAGCCGGAAAAGAACTGGGAGCGAATTGAAGAAATGCATCGGTTGTCCGAGCGCTGGAATATCAACCCACAAACCATATATGTGAAATCCTGTCTCGTGGAGTTGGCCACCGGAAATGCCGAAGAAGCTTTGAGGTATGGCAAACTGTCCCTGCAAAAGTTTTACCAGGAATATGGAATGGAGGACCGCACGCCTCGTGTCAGGGGATTTTCGCATTTAGTGATCGGAATAGCCTTTTTGCAACTGGTAGAATTTGACTCCGCAGCCAGTTACCTGCACCTGGCTTGCCAGGATTTTACCATGAATTTCAGAGAAAGTGATATCGGAGAAAACCCGAGCTTCCATCATGGGTACTCAGAAATCCACCTCTTTGATGCGATCTATTACAAAGGCCTCGCATTTCTGGGCATGGCAAAAAGGGACCGGAACCCCAAAAAACTGCAGGCCGCATTTGATACCCATCTGGGTGGCATCGCATTCATTGACTCCCTGAGGAACTCCTATATTGATCAAAGAGCTAAACTTGATTTATCTGCCAACTTGCATCGTCTCTGCGAGGGGGTGATCCGGTCTGGGTTGAGTTTGTATGCATCTACCGGGGACACCCTCTATCTCAACCGCGCCTTCTGGGCCTCTGAAATGGGCAAAAGCCAATTGTTAATGGAAACCTGGACCCGCTCAAGATCGCTGCGTACACTGGGTATTCCAGACCGTGACCTTGCAGTCGAGGACAGCCTGAAAAAAGAATTGATCTTTTTCGAAGGAGTTCTGTTGGACGAAACCACAGGGCAGGCAGAGCAGGACGATTTACTGGTGGACCGGATAAAGGGGAGTATTCAAAAAGTGAAATCGGAATTGCGAAGATGGGAAGAGGATATAGAATCCAGATTTCCGGGGATACTGGCACAATGGAACCAAAAGATCGTTCCAACCCCCTCTCAGATTCAGGAATCTTTGCTCGGACCTGATGAAAATCTGGTGACTTACTTTGTAGGAGAGGAAGAGATTTACTGCTTTCTGATCAGCAAAAAGGAGGTCAAGGGAGTAGCAGTACCTAAGCCAGATAATTTTGAGGCCGTCATCCAGGACTATCTCCAGAGCATCGGGAATTATCAATTTGTCACAGACTCCGTAGAGCAAGGGTTCCGGCAATACACCACCTCCGCACATCAATTGTACGAATGGCTACTACGCCCCCTATTTCCGACAGAAGCCCTCCCGGCAAAATTGTTGGTCATTCCAGATGCCATATTAACCCAGATTCCCTTTGAGGCCTTGCTTCCATCCCCGGTTGGAGAAAATGAATTTGATTACCTGAGCCTCCCCTATCTACTTCGTAACACCCAGATGCACTACGGTTTTTCGGTCGCTTTTCTTTGGGGAAAGGGAACCCCCAAGCGTGAAACATCCAGTGCCCGGTGTCTGGCCATAGCACCGGGAGGGATGGATGGTGAGGTCAGATCGCTGTCCGGGAATCTTCCCAAATTAAGAAGTGGAGAGGCAGAACTTCAAGGAACCCAGGATGAGGTGGGTATGATTGCCAACCTTGGGATTACGGGGCGATTTCTCTTAGGGGATTCTGCAAATGAGCCAAGGTTCAAAGAGTTGGCCCCTGAGTTTGAAGTCCTCCATTTGGCGACCCACGGCATGGCCGATCAAAGTACACCGGATCGATCCAGCTTACGCTTTGCTCCTGTTGACGGAGACACCACCGGAGATCATTTTCTGTACGCTTATGAACTGGATGGGGTGGACCTCAATGCTGAATTGGTCGTTCTCAGTGCCTGTGAGTCGGGGGTCGGAAAGCAATTCATCGGAGAAGGGCCGATGAGTCTGGGGCGTGGATTCCTTGCCAATGGGGTATCCTCAGTGGTCATGACTTTGTGGCGGGTCGAAGACCAGGCGAGTTCAAAATTGATGCAGTCCTTTTATCAATACCTGGTGGAGGAGGTGCCGGTTGGGGATGCATTGTATCAAGCAAAGCTTGATGCTCTCAAGCATGCAGATAGCCGAACCGCACATCCCTATTATTGGGCGGGGTATATTTCAAATGGCATCTCCAAGCCTCTGAGTTTTGAGCAGGAAAGCGATGGTAGGTTGAGTTGGTATCTTCTGCTATTGGGAGCTTTTGCGATGGGAGTGCTGGTGTATTGGCTCAGAAAGGGATCGAAAAGAAATGGAACACCCAATATGTAAAATTACCCCCTACCCCATTATTCTGAAAAGCAGTATCTTCATCTTTCCTATTTTACCCAGGTTATGAAAGATGGTAAGCTAATGTACTTCCTGAGGATGCTCCCTTCCCGGAACCGCTCCGAATTCCTTACCTATCTTCAATCCCCTTTTTTCAATCAACGGGAAACCCTCGTACAACTCTATGAGGCCATCCAAAAAACGAGTCTGAATTCAGGAAAACCAATTGACAGGGAATACCTCTACCAAGCCGTGTTTCCCGGAAAAGATCTCAATGAGAACAGCCTCAAAACCCTGATGACCCAGCTTTTCGGGCTTCTCAAGGGCTACCTGGCTGTGAAGCAGTTCCAGGAAGACAAGCCCCTCCAGCAACGGATGTTACTCCGTGAACTGAACGAGCTGGGAGAGCAGAAATATTTCAATAGTGTTCATTCCAGGGCAGTCAAGACCCTGAAATCAGCAGATTTGCACACTTCCGACCACCTGTATGAACTGATGCTCCTGGAGGAGGAATATGACGATTACAAGAAGAGGCAGCCCAATCACCGCGATTTTGGCAAGGTGGAGGATGCATTACGGTACCTCAACCAAAGTTATTGGGTAAGATTGCTGCGTTATCGGATCAGGTTATTGAATCACCAGGCCACCTTCCACCAGGAGTCTGTCCCTGAATTTATCGGGGATACATTTCAGTATCTAAAGAACAACCTTGAGGACATGCCCTGGGTCGTAAGGGTTTATTTTCAGGTATATGAGTCTTTGCAATTTCCCGATAATCCTGACCTTTTCAAGGCTGCGCATCTGCAATTGCAAACCCATGCGCATCAGTTTTCTCAAGTAGAGGCCGAAGAGTTGTATGTATGCATCCTGAACCTGGGGCTGTGGCATCTCAATAGGGGGAACCATAACTTCCTTCCTGATCTGCTTGAGGTCTATCAGGAAGCTCTGGAAATGAAGGTCATCGTAGAGAACGGTATGATCCTGTCCTCTCACCTGAGGAATATTTGCAGTATAGCCCTTCGGCTCGGGAAGTTTGATTGGGTGAAATCATTCCTGGAGGAGTGGAAGGACAAAGTGCTGGGCGACCATGCGAACAATGCCTATCAATATGTCATGGGAATGAGTTGCCACTATCAAAAAAGGTTTGCGGAGGCAGAGAGGTATTTTAACGAGGTATTGGAAGATTACAAAAATCTCTATTATGGCATCAATGCCAGAGGTTTCTTGCTTCAGATCTATTATGAGACCGGAAATGGGGTTGGGCTAGAGTCGATGAGTCATTCATTTCGCATGTTCCTCGATCGAAACAAAGACATTCCCGAAGAACGACGCTACCAATACATCGCTTTTATCAATCACTTGAAGCGGTTGTGCAATATTGGCCCGAAAGATAAGGAACGACTACTGCAACTGAGGGAAACGATCCTTGAAAAAGATGAAAAGGGGATGGGGAGTACGTGGTTACTGGAAAAGATTGGACACTTGATTGGGGAGAAGGAGTTGTCAGAATGAGAGTGGTTTGTCGGTTCTGATAATGCAGCGACGCAGTACATCCTGAGAGGAAGTACTGCGCAACTGAGAAAAAGAGAAGTTCTTATTGCTTCAGCAGCTTTTGCACGCTTTTTCTGCCATCGGAAAATTGAACAACTACATGGTAGATGCCGGGTTCAAGCCTGGTACCATTAAAGGCGCCTTGCTCGATTTCCAGCTGGTTCAGGATGGCGACCTTCCGCCCCTGAAGGTTATAAAAGCTTACTGATTCTGGCTTTTCCTCTCCCCAGCGAAACTGGATTTCAGCTTTAAAGGGATTGGGGTAGGCTTTGACCTGGAAACCCACTTCTAACGGTTGAACCGGACTGGTTTTGAAGCCTGCCTCGTCCACCAGAATCATTCCACCTCCATCCAGGATCAGATCACTTGCATTGGCCCCATTGGTAGTTGCTTCCAGTTCAATCGTAAAAACGGTCCCGTAACCAGATTGGTAGGGTGAATTGCTTCCAGAAATGGTCACTACATGACTGGCTGCATCAGTGGTCAGTTGAATACTGCCCGGGGAACTTGAAAAGAACCAGGAGGAACCAACATCCAGGTCACCAGACTGTGGTAAGACGGTATGGTCTCCCAGATCGAGGTCGATCGAGAATTCCATCGCATCGCTGACCTGGTTAGAAGCGGTGCCGACTTTGATGGTCAAAACCGCGGATTCACCGGAGTCAAGGGTGACATTGGGGGCAATGACTTCAAAGCCATACTCATCCACGTCTACATTGACACCATTCTGTCCCTTCAGGCCAAAATGGCAATTGAGTACCAGAAACAATACCGCCAAATAAGCTTTCCCGGCACGTAAAAGGTGGTTCTTGGCACGTGAACAAGGATTGAAAGCCTCGAAATCAGAGCATAAAGGAGCATTTCCTACTTCGGTGCCTTGCACCTGAGCAGCATTCAGTTTTGTAGTCATTTGATCGCTTATTTTAAGTTGTTATATACCTGTCCTGGTGGCCGGGACATGCCGCGGCCTGGCACCCTGCTGAGTGCATCGTTCCGATTTGATTAAGTATTTGTGATCTTGGCTGTGAACTATCGTTGTGAATCGGAGGTAAATACCAAGGGGGTTGAAAAGGTTACCGGGGTCGACCACTTTTTTTTAGAAAAAAACACAATTGCCTCGTAGAGACTCCAGAGGGTGATTTTTAAGAAAAAAGAATTGCTATCTTCAAGACATGAAGGTGGTGACCAGCAAAATAGAGGACGAAGGCCTTGTTACCGGATTGCGATCAGGTGACAACCAGGTGGTCCGGGAGATCTATCGGAAATTCTTTCCGGCTGTGAAGGGGAATATCAAGAACTGGGGGGGGAATGAGGATGATGCAAAAGACATATTTCAGGAGGCGGTGGTAGTCTTTTACCGGATGACCAAAAAGCCCGATTTCAAATTGGAGGCATCGTTCTTTTCTCTGTTGTATCCCATCTGCCGCAACCTGTGGTACAAAACATTGCGCAACCGGCCAAAGATGAACAGTGTAGGTCAATTTCCGGAAGGAGACAAAGCAGATGAGGGAGAGATTCTGGAAGTGATCCACCAGAGGGCTATCGATCAACTTTTTCAGAAGCAGCTTGAAAACCTTGGAGAGCAGTGTCGTCAATTATTGGACCTCTTCTTTGAGGGACAATCCATGAAGGAAATAGTGGAACAATTGGGGCTTTCCAGTGTCTCGTTTGCCAAGAAAAAGAAGTTCCAGTGCAAAGAGAAATTGGTCGGAATGGTCCAGGCGGATCCGATTTTCCGGGAGTTAAAGTATTAGGCCATGGAAGAGAACGAGGAATTACAATTGTATCTTGAAGGGGAACTTTCCGAAGCGCAGCGGCTGGCCTTTGAGCAACGGATCGCAGCAGACCCGGACCTTGAGGAGCGGGTGCACCTTCATCAGCGCCTGGAAGCGCATGGCTTTGCTGACCCGGTTGAGCAGTCTATTGAGGCAGAACTTCGTGTATTGATGGAGGATAGACAGGAACAGGAAGGAGATGAGGTCTTAGAAGACGAGCGATCAGAGGCTCAGGGAAAAAAACGCCGTTCACCCTTCGGTACCATTTGGCTGGTTGCAGCCGGGATTGCCTTGCTGGCGGCAGTGAGCTTTTTCCTATTCCGACCAGGGTCTCCTGTCTCCCACGAAGAGCTTTTTGCCATGCAGTATGCTCCTTATGATGCTTCCAAAGAGCTCCGAACAGATGCTAATATTCCTACGGATCTATTGGAGCCAGCATTTGCCCACTATGACAAAGGCGATTACCAGTCCGCAAGGGAGGCCTTTGAACAGATTCTCCTAAAATACCCATCCCATCCACGGGCAACCTTTTACCTGGGATTATGCCAGTTGGAAACCGGGTCCCTGGCAGAGGCCCGAGCCTCTTTTCAGTTTGTCCATGACCACGGCAAGAACCTCTATCTTTCTCAATCGGCCTGGTACCTCGGACTTGTCTGTCTGAAAACGAATGACAAGGCTTGTGTTGTTAAAAACCTCGAGCCCCTTACCCGAAAGGACAATGCCTATCGGGAAGGGGCTGAGTACATCCTGGAAGAATATGGGCCTTAAACCGAAGCCTTATTCCTGTGGATTATGGTTATAGATAAAAGATTCCTTATTTGATTATTTGATCCTGTGTACAATCAGCACTTACGGACTTTCAAGGAGTCCATATCTGATTTCCACCTGAGTCAAGAATGCGAAGGGTCTGGGTTGCATTGGGATTGTTAATGTCTCCCAGCACTAACCTTGCTCCCGGTGAAGCTGCGTTGGGACTTTGCCAGACCACGTTACCACTGGCATTGAGCAGCTGCAGTTTCCCATTGACCATCTTGATCTTCTTCGCCTGGTACAACCTTACCTGAAGATTATTGTAGGATCCCCATTGGAAGACATTGTCGCCATTCCGGTAAATCACAAAGTTCCCGTCACTCTGCAGGATTGCATAGGTACTTTTGCTGAGATAGGGTGCGGTGGACCAGAGCCATTCCCCTACCAATAGTTCCTGGCCCTCCTTGAGTTCAAAGGTGGGGACTTCATGGGTACGTAAGGAGCGAGGGGGCATCCAACTGTTGGAGGTACGGTAGTATTCTGCCATGCGGTCATACTGAGGTCTGCGGTTGGCCTTTTGCTCCGCGCGGGTCCTACCAAAGCCACCATAAGAAAGGTTGTTGTTGTAAAAAGCCTGGGTAGCCGCAGCACAGGATTCCGCATTGTCGGCGTAGGGACTACCACCATCCATCAGGGGCCCGGGGAAATTCGCGTTGCACCCATTCAGATTGTGAAGCACATGGCCAAACTCATGTACGACCTGGTCAAATTCCCGGAAGAGGCGGTCCTTGTAGCCCCTTGAAACCACTCCCGTACGGCACATCATCTCTTCCGTGACCATACAATTATTCCGCACTCCTCCTCTTACCGACGTAAGGTCAGCCTGGTTCCATACAGGGTTATCAGATTGAAGTAAGGGGTAATTGAAGGCAAAATCATTCTGGTCATAGCGGGAGATCATGACCAATTGCCTAAAACTTCCATTCGGATTTTTAACTGCATTGTTACCAGTGTTACCGGTGATGTTCAGGATCATATTTTTCCAGACCAGATGTGCATTTAGCACAGCCCATTCCGTGGAAGTATTGCTGGCATCGACCCGGAATCCGTACGGCATGGCAAGCCGTTGATTCATGGGGGCAAGGTTGGCGGGAGATAGGGGGATATGGTAGCCTAATGCCAGCTCCATTGGTTGGAAGACCCAGACTTGCTTGGTGTCACTGGTATTCTTGGTTTGAACCGATATCTGGTTTCCATTGAGTTGCAGTGCTTTTGAATTGGTGATGAAGTTGTTAGACAGAATAAAAGCATTGGTCCCAAAGTTGGCTTCGCTCGCCTTGCCAATGGTCCAGGATTGACCTGAATAACCACCATAATTCCCAATTGTCGGATTTTGTTGGCTGCAATCAAGCGCCTTTCCCATTCCAAGTTTCTTGTTCACGATTTTCCGGGTTGGGCCACTTCCAATGGTGCGCCAAAGAAAGGCATCATAATCTCCTGTCAAGGGGATGGCCGCCCAGGTTACTTGGAGACCAGAAACTGTAAGAGCCATCCGGCGGGCGGTCCGTTCGGTATCGCCATCCAGGTCCGCCTTGTTCTGGATTACAAACCAGATGCCCTCATCGTCTGGATCAGGATCAGCAGCGATGGCCTGCGACCAGGTGGCCCCGTTTACAGTTGAGACACTGAGACTTTTTCCCAGGGCAGCAAAAGAATTACCCGATCCTTCATTCAGTGGAAGGTAGCAAACCCGTCCCCCTTCAGTTCCGGTAGGAGTTGGCCAGGGGACCATGTCCATTTGAATCTGTCCCTGGTTCCTGGCTACATTCCAGATCGAAATGTCCCGGATTCCACCTTTAAAAGGAAACTGCTGGTTCATATCTGAACCAATGTAAACGGGTTGGTTGGCTACGGTGTTGAGGCTTACGTTATTGGTTGATTCAAGCACACCGTCGAGGAAGCACCTGATCCGACTTCCATCGTAGGTAATGGCCACATAATGCCATTGATCATCCGGAAGGGCAGTCATTTTAGCCAAATCGCGGTTGTGCCCCCAAAATCCAAGGTAATTGGTATTCCCTTCCATCTTGGTAAAAATGCTAAAGGTTCCGCCTTCTTGAGTTGTTTGGCCCATGGTCAGGATACGACCCTGCTCGCTACCACCAGGAACCGCACGCACCCAGAACTCTATGGTACGCGCTGCGGAACCGCTCGGAATTCCATTGATGTTGAAAGAAGCGTATTGATTGCTTCCGTTGAATACCAAACCTTTACCCGAATTAGCAGGAGGAGTAGAGGTTTGGATTTGCCCTCGTAGGTTTACATTGCCATAACCAAGGCTTGCACCGAGGAGTGCGACCAGGAGGGAAAGGAGAGAGAACTGAATGGTTTTCATGTCTAATTAGGCTTTGATTTTCATTTGATAATGAGCCCAATATCAAATCAGAGCATGAAAACTTTATGCACAAAAAACGAGGTCGATGCCATGAGGTTAGTGCCTAACGGACCACAACCTTTCGTCCCATTTGCATATCCCCCACCCCTACTCTGAGGAAATACACCCCCGCTGGCCAACCAGCCAGGTCCAGTTCCACCCGTCCACCACCTCCCGCTACCCGGCCTGTATCCCTCTCCTTCAGTAACCGCACTCCACGCCCATCGTAAATCTCCACCCAGTCCAGCCCCTGCCGCCCCGCCAATTCCACCGTCAACACCCCCGCCACCGGATTCGGAAACACCGACAGACCCACCAAGTCTTCCACCCCTTCCTCCCTACCAACCAGGTCGTCACGGATCACCTCATACACCCCGTGGAAAGTCCGGTTACGCAAACGGTTGTGCTGCATATTGCCCGACCAGGTCAGCGTACCCATTACCCTGTACACGGCATTGTTCTCCACCTGCAACAAAGCACTTCCACTTTCCCCCGGTACAGCCCGACCGCCATTGATTCCGACATAGTTTTCCTGAAAATAATCCACCTTGCCATACTGTGCATAGAGGGTATCCCCATTGTATGTCCCGGGATCAATCTGTAAAATCGTCTGGTTCGGATAGGGGAATTTGTAGTAAAGACCCTCGGCGAGCAGGGAATCGACCTCTTCAAATCCAATTCCGGCCCAGCCCGTCACCTCCCCCAGCGCATCCGACAATTCCAGCACTGCAAAATCCTCCCCGTTCAACTCCCAGTCCCGGTAGAAATAAACCTTGTCCACCCAGCTGAAATTGAAATTGGCTGTCCCCTGGTCGAAACCTGGAGCCACTTGAAAGGAATCACTCAGCAAGAGATTGGTAAACACCTCCGAAACACAATGGGCCCCGGTAAGAACATGTCTTCGGCTGATCATGGTCCCGGAGCAGGCATTTTTAAGGGTGTCATTGTCGTAGCGAAAGACTTGCACTGCGGCCCGCAGGGGAAAATCGGTGACACTAAATTGATTCGCAGCCCTTTCCTTCATCGTAAACTGAGAGCCGTTAAATACATTGTTGACCGGAGGGGTGGATTCCAACACCGCGACATTGGCATTGTGATTTCCAATAGCGTGCGCTGTAAAGTCCCTGAGCAAGGTGGTATCATAAGCCGGGACAAAGAGGGAATCAAGGGTAAAATTGGTCAGGTCATGGATGAGCAAGGGCTTTTGAGCAATGGTTGGTATCGAACTGGAAATAAGCAGGAGCAGGCAGAAGAGGCGAATAGTTAATTTCATGGCTTTCGTAGTGGTTTAAGCAAAAGTACCCATACCGGAGTCGAAAGGATATGCCAAAATCTGTACATGGTTCGCGGAGATTTTGGAGTTACTTCAGAGGAATCTATCGTTTGCGGTCAATGAGGATGGTCCACGCGGGAGCGCGACAAGCTCAGAGGTCTGGACTCTCCCGCAACAGAGATAGGGACTCTCTTATAAGAGGTCGAGGCTCATTCATTGGAGGAGTGTCGAGGCTCTCTCACAGGAGGTCGAGGCTCTCTTGCAGAGATCGAAGCTCCATCATGGGAGGTCGAGGCTCTCTCTTGGGAGGTCAGGACTCCTTCTTGGGAGGTCGAATCTCTCCACTTGGGAGGTCGAGGCTCCCTCCTGGGAGGTCGAGGCTCTCTCGCAGGAGGTCGGGACTCTCTCTTGGGAGGTTTTAACTCACTCCCAGAGAGGTAAAAACATACTGCCTCGGAGTTCCGACCTCAAATCGTGTAGCCTTTTGCTATGTGACGTGTAGCAAAAACCTACCCCGCGTGTGTTCTTAACTGAGTAACATTGCCCACCAAAGCGATACATTACAAGGACAAACCCAACCCTGAGGAGCATAAAGGCCATTTATCAAAACCCATGCAGCATCCTCCAAAAAGTATACAACCTAATAGGAAAATCCTTACTACTGCAATTCGAATACCGCTAATCCTATTGCCATTTTCCAAATTACTGAATTCCTTGCGGTACAGAGCCTCATACCCTCCAGAACAAAACAGGCCTTTAGAGAGCCTGAGGGACACACCCACTCAGGAAACAACAAAATACACCACGGAAAATTGCTTGATTTGAGCGAGTTCTTTGCTTGCTATGAGTAAGCTCCGACCTCCCGCCAATCAGTTCTTACCTCCAAGCCCGGAGGTAAGACCTCCAATCCAACAGCTTCAAGCTCTGACTTGGGAGGTCAGAGCTCCCGTCCATCAGTTCCGACCTTCCATTCTGGGCTGTAATCGATGTTTTCTAATATTATTGGCACCCAGGGAATAATGGAAAAAAGTCGATTTGAGAAGGGGTGAATGCTCGATTTTACCTGGAAAGAGGATAAAACCCCGAAATCTAGCAGCATTCTTCCCCGGAAAAGCACTGGAACAATGGAGAATGTATCTTAAAAGTAGAAGATTTTAATAATGGATGCTATCACCGAAAGTACTCATTGATTTCGGGGCTTAATCAGCATTGGGACCACCTTATTGTCATACCTCTCCTTATTCATCATATCGACTGCAAAAGAAAATGAAGACTCAATATCTTTCCCTGCTCCCAAGGCCATATAGAAGTCAATACTGAATTGAATTGCCTCAGGTTCGTAAATACTGGCCTTCATACCTATCACGAATAGATTTTCCCCAGCGATCTCTTCAGCAAGATTTTTAGAATCACATGAGTTAAGAATGACACATCGCAATGAATCACCGAAATGCTGCAACAGTCCTCGCAGGTCCTTTTCTTTTATCAGGTGAGCATTCCCCTCCTCATCTTCCAAAAAAATCCCCTCTGAATTTCCATGACCAGAGAAGTGAACAATGTTGGGGTTGTATTCTAAGAAAGCTTGCTTCAGTGCTGGTAAGGTGGTCGCCAGGTCTAAATGTAAAGTAAACTGGTCCCGGTATTTCGAATAGCGTAATGTGTTTTTGATGTCCCGATACTCGTGTCCAAGCCTCAAAGGCTTGGCCTTCTTTGGGGAAACCCCTACAAATAAAATCACATCCCCCTGCCCCGAATCCGTAAGAGACTGACTGTCCTTCTCAAGATTTATATATCGATCTATAATTTTGGCCGGGTGTTCTTCAAAATCCTCTGGGAAATGGGTGTACTTTTTGTCAGTCCAGAATTCCAATTGGATTTCCCCGGTAGTTTTCCGGTTGGTATAGTATTCACCCAGCAATTGCCTAACTGGCGATTCAACCAAGGTAAATTTCATTGTCCCCTCATGGGGTTGGCTTCTTTCTTTTACAGTTGGCAAAGGATTGCTCTGGTAGCGGTAGGTCAAGTATACCTCATTGGTTTTATTATCCCGTTCTAATTGTTCATCGGTACTATAGCTTGTCATTTCCTCAGTTCGCATGGTACAACTGATTGACTCACCGCTTTGGTTAATAGTTAAGATGGCTGGAATTGGATCTAAAATCTTCCCCATCTCTGGATGATCCCAGGTAGATTTTATTACCCCCTTCCAAGTCCCGTTCAAATCTTTAATCATGGATTACTTGAACTCCAAAAAATTCCACATGTCCTTCAAAAAACCATTGGCATCCTGTGGAGACCATTTTCTACCGGAATGAAAAAGGTAGAACATTTCACTCACTTCTCCCCACTGTTTACATGAAGAGCTATCACTGGTATTACTCCACAGAAAATAAATCGCTGCCCTAATCCTATTCTCCCACGTATCATGGTCATTAAAGACTGAATTCGGCACATTCCAGATTAGTCCTGAGATTAAAAAAGATGTAATGGTGCTTTTTACGGGCCAGCCATTCTTTTCCATTTGGATTTTTACCCGCTTGAAAATTCGAACCATCTTCTTGTACCTCTTTTGGGTTTCAGAATTTTTCTCTATACCATTTTCGATATGAATCTTAGGGTAATTAACCACCTCTTCACGATTGCTTGAGATAAACTTTACCCCTTCTATGTAATTCTCAGGATCAGTTCGTTTGTCATTGGAATAGTTCCGGTATTGGAAAGCTGGGACTACGTCGGCATGAACATGGTATGAGTTGGATTTTATCTTGATTGATTTTTTACCAGGATCTACACTTTCAGGACCAAACTTCTTAAATACAGCTTTAAAAACCCACTTTCGGAAGTCATTAAAACTGTCTCCTTCTTTTGTAAACCCATAATCATCGTACCCCTTTCCTTTCGGAAATTTCAAAAAGACAGTGTCTCGCAACATAACACAAATATCAATGTCACTCTCCTTTCGAACATTGGTATTGTTCCCATAAGAACCCTGAACGAACACTTCTACATCTTTCTTTGAAAGTTCTGGATGTTTTTTGATGGCATCCTTAACCATAGATAAAGTATTCGAAATACGGGTTTCTTCTGTTTCACTTGCCGCGCGATGCCAGTGCTTGAATGAATCTTCAGAAAATTTACTCATAATTGGGTCTACTTGTTTTATAATCTTAACGCATACGAAAATTAGAGGAGGCTAGGATATTGAAGCGGGGTATTAAATATTTCTTGAGAAGTTTGTTCCATATTCCGGGTATACAAATTTGAAATAACAAACTATAACCTTCCTAAAAATCACACACCCAATAGGCATTCTATACTCTTTAATCTTTCAAACTAAATAGAATTTTCATCCAGGCGGTATTGCAGGAGCTAACTTATTGTTCGCTTATTCGGTGATAATGACAATGTCCCCCCTCTTGCCCAGATTATACCTTCGTCATAGTTTTCAAAATTGTTATTATAATCATGCAATTAGGGGATTCTTGAATTCATACAATATAGGCTGCCCCCCCCACCTACAACTCCTCCCGCAGAGCATAAGCCGCCCGAATCTTCCCATACAAGCCCTCGGCCTGCCCATAATCCAGCGTCTGCTGCCCATCCGAAAATGCCTCCTCCGGACAGGAATGCACCTCCA
Source organism: uncultured Bacteroidia bacterium (assembly GCA_964352215.1). Classification (GTDB taxonomy): domain Bacteria; phylum Bacteroidota; class Bacteroidia; order J057; family JADKCL01; genus CAWUKT01. Next base: position 11,777 of record CAYGRE010000037.1, on the reverse strand, counting down.
CAATCACCCCATCGGCACCGGCCATCACCGCCGCCAGCGCCATCGGCGCCACATACGACCGCACCCCGATCCCATGCGAAGGATCGACAATCACCGGCAAATGCGACTTCTGCTTGAGGACCGGAACCGCATTCAGGTCCAGGGTATTGCGGTAAGACGTCTCATAAGTCCGTATCCCACGTTCACAGAGCATGATCCGTTCATTCCCCTTCGAGAATATATACTCCGCAGATTGCAGCAATTCATCCAATGAACCACTGATCCCACGCTTCAACAAGACCGGCTTGTCGACATCCCCCAAAGCGTCCAGCAGATTGAAATTCTGCGAATTCCGCGCCCCAACCTGGAAAATGTCAATATAGTCGACCATCTCCTCGATCTGCTCGGTATGCATCACCTCGGTCACAATCCGAATCCCATGCTCCCGTGCAATCTGATGCCAGAGCTTCAGCCCATCAATCCCCAGACCGCGAAACGAATAGGGAGAACTCCGGGGCTTGTACACCCCACCCCGCATGATCTTGATCCCATTGGCGGCCAGGTGCTGCACCGTAGAACGAATCTGCTCCTCCCCCTCAATCGAACAAGGACCAGCCATCACCGCAAAATCCCCGGCCCCGATCTCCAAGGCATCGTCAATCGCGACCCGCGTTTCCCCCGCCTTCCACATCCCGGAAACCAATTTATAAGCATCGGTCACCCGGTGAATGTCCCGTACGCCCGCCATCCCACCAATCGAACGGATGTCAAACTCAGAACCACCCACCCCGACGAGGTAATGGGCATATTGGGTGCGAACCTGCCGCACCTTGTATTTTAACTCCGCTGCCTTGGCCGTCAATTGGTCCAGTTGAGCAGCTTGAATATCGGGTTGTAATTGAATGATCATCGGTAATAAATAAATTAGTTTAACAAAGACCCCACAAAATCCGAAACCGCCTCTCCCCGCTCCAATGCACGGATAAAGGCACTCCCCACAATGGCCCCACTCGCATAGCGGCAGACAAGTTCGAAGTCCTTGTTCGTCGAAATGCCAAAGCCGATCAGCCGGGGAGTTTTCAGCCCCATCGCATTGATCCGCTGAAAATATGCTTCCTGGGCATCAATCCCCTTGGTTCCGCCCGTAATTGCCGAAGAAGAAACCATATAAATAAACCCGTGGCTCAGGGCGTCGATCTGCCGGATGCGCTCCTCAGAAGTCATCGGAGAGATCAGAAAAGTGATGCCAAGACCGTGCTTTTCGAAGAGGGGCTGGAATTGTTCCTGGTAAATGTCCGGGGGAAGGTCAGGCAAAATGAACCCATCCACCCCGATTTCAGCACAACGTTTGACAAAAGCTTCCACCCCGTACTGCATCACCTGGTTGAAATAGCCCATCAGAATCAGGGGAATATCCTCCGTCTTTCTGGCCTCTTCCACCTGTGAAAGCAACAATTCAAGGGTCATCCCATTGGCCAGAGCGCGTTCCCCGCTGGCCTGGATGGTCGGACCATCCGCCAACGGATCGCTGTAAGGAATCCCGATCTCGATCAGATCGGCACCCGCCGCCGCCAGTTCCCGGATGATCCCGGCCGTCGCGTCCCGCTCCGGAAATCCCGCCGTGAAGTACATATTGAGAATCCGGGCCTGCTTTTCTTGGAAGAGTTGATCAATCCTGTTCATGGTCCATGTATTTCATAAAGGTTTGCAGGTCCTTGTCGCCCCGTCCACTCAGGCAGACGACCACGACTTTGTCCGGTGAAAGCTCCATCTTGCCGAGGCAATTCAGGGCATGTGCCGTTTCGAGTGCCGGGATGATCCCTTCCAGCCGCGCCAATTCAAAGGCGCTGTCGAGGGCTTCCTGGTCGGTGACCGGATAGACCACCGCCCGCCCGCTGCGAATCAGGTGGGCATGGAGCGGACCAATCCCCGGATAATCGAGGCCGGCCGAAATCGAATAAGGCTCGATCACCTGACCGTCGTCGGTCTGCATCAGCAAAGTCTTGCTGCCGTGGAGAATTCCAGAGGTGCCGAGGATGGAAGTCGCTGCGGAATGTCCGCTGTCTACCCCCTGCCCTGCCGCTTCGGCCACCACCAAATCTACCTCTTTCCGGTCCAGATAGTGGTAAAATGCCCCTGCCGCATTGCTCCCCCCGCCGACACAGGCCACAATCGCATCCGGATTTTCCCGGCCCGTCTTCTCCTTCATCTGCCAAAGCATTTCGTGGGAGATCACCGACTGAAACCGGGCCACCATATCCGGGTAAGGATGCGGGCCGACCACCGAACCGATGATGTAATGGGTGTCTTCCGGGTTGTTGATCCAGTCGCGGATGGCTTCATTGGTGGCGTCCTTGAGGGTTTGGGACCCGCAGGTTGCGGGTCGGACCTCCGCCCCGAGCATTTTCATGCGGGCCACATTCGGGGCCTGACGTTCCATGTCATGGGCACCCATGTAGACGATGCACTGCATACCCATCAGGGCGCAAACCGTCGCAGTAGCCACCCCGTGCTGCCCGGCACCGGTCTCAGCAATGATCCGCGTCTTATTCAGACGCTGAGCCAACAGTATCTGCCCGATCGTATTGTTCAATTTATGGGCACCCGTATGCAGCAAATCCTCCCGCTTCAGGTAGATCTGGCCCCCATAACGCTGGGACAAACGCTTGGCCAGATAGAGCGGAGTCGGACGACCTGCATAATCCGCCAGCAGGTGCTGAAATTCAGCTTCAAAAGCCGGGTCCCCAGAAATCTCCAGATAGGTACGCCTCAATTCGTCCACATTGGGATAGAGCATTTCGGGGATATACGCGCCCCCAAATTCTCCATAGAATCCTTTTTCACTGACTTGGTAACTCATAACGATTTCTCTTTTTCGTCCATTTCCCGAATCTCTTTAACAAACTTCCTCAAAGCCGGAACATCCTTCATTCCCGGAGCCAATTCAAACCCACTGTTCACATCTACCCCTTCCAGAAACGGGTGACTCAGGGACGCGATCGCCTCCACATCATCCGGCCCGATTCCTCCACTCAGAAAGAAGGGCGTAGGTCCCTTATAGTCCTGCAAACGGTCCCAATCGAATTTGGTCCCATTGCCCCCGTAACGCAAGCCCTTGGCATCGAACAGGAAGAGGTCACAGGCATTCTGATAGGCTTCACAAACGGCAAAATCGAATTCATTGTCTATGCGAAAAGCCTTGATCACCGGCACGAATCCCTGAATTGAAGCACAATCACCCGGGGTTTCGTCCCCATGCAACTGCACATAATCGAGTCGGTGAGAGGCGGTTTCCTGCAATACATCCTCTTCAGCGGCATTGACAAATATCCCTACCGTCATGGCCCGTTTTGCTGCCTTACCGTGGGGAACCTGGTTCAGCTCTCCCGCCAAAAACAGCGACCCTTTGCCCGTCAGCAAATCGCCTTTCTTGACGTAGCGAGGGGAAGGTGGGTAAAATATAAATCCAACCATATCCGGCGACAATCCCAGGACAGAAGCCAGATTGGTAGCATCCTGCATCCCGCAAATTTTGATTTTCATGACAAGGCCCCCTGAGTCTTGATACCGGATTCCAACTCTTTCAATTCTTTGAGGAATTTGCTGCACGCTGCCTTGGGGTTGGAAGTCTTCATAAACTGTTCTCCGATCAGAAATCCCTGGTAGCCATAGGTCCGCAAATCAGCTGCATCTGCCGCCGACCTGATTCCACTCTCAGAGACTTTGACCTTCCCCGATGGGATCAATCCGGCCAATTTCCGGGACGTATCCAGATTCACTTCAAAGGTTTCCAGGTTCCGGTTGTTGACACCTACCGCTGCTACTGCCTCGCATACTTTCGCCAATTGCGCTTCAGAATGCACCTCCAGCAATACCTCCAGGCCCAAACCAGTGGCAAGTTCGGCCAATGATTTCACCTCTTCTTTGCTGAGCACCTCGGCGATCAGCAAGATGGCATCGGCCCCGATGGAACGTGCCTCAATCACCTGATAGGGGTCCACCACAAAGTCTTTGCGCAGGATCGGACAGTAGTTGAATTTGCGGGCTTCGGTCAGGTCTTCGGACTTCCCACCGAAAAAGTCGGTATCGGTCAGGACCGACAGCGCCGATGCTCCGGCCTGCATATAACCGAGGGAAACATCACTGACTTTGGCAAAGCGGTTGATGTCCCCCTTGGAGGGTGACTTGCGCTTGAATTCGGCAATTATCCCCTGCTTGTCCGGCCGCGTCAGATAATGGCTGAGGGACACGGTCGGAGAATTGAAGTAGATGCTGCGTTCCAACAATGCGGTCGGATAGAGCTCTTTGCGAGCGGCTACTTCCTTCCGCTTATGGGCGACGATTTTTTCAAGGATATTCATGGTTGTGAGGTTTCTATCAATTTGTTGAATGATTTCAATGCTTTGCCCCCCAGCAGGGAGGATTCAGCCTTTTCCCGCACCTGTTCCCGATCGAGGCCGGGAGCCAGGGTGGATATGGCCAGACTCGTATTGGCGAGGACCACTTCATTTTGGGAGGCGGTACCTTTGCCACTCAGTACCTGGGTGAAGATGTCGGCGGCCTCGGCTACCGTCTCCCCACCAAACAAGTCCTCCGCCCGCAGTTGCCTGAACCCAATCCCTTTGGGCTCCAGCACTTCGTCCCGTTCCGGGGTGATGATCCGAAAGGGTCCGGTCAGGGATACTTCGTCGTAACCATCCAGGGCGTGGACAATGGTATAGCGGTTCCCTTCTTTTTGCAGGATGTATTTGTAGAGACGGGCCAGTTCTAAATTAAATACCCCGGTGAGTTGGAAAGCGGGCCGCGAAGGATTGACCAAAGGACCGAGCATATTGAAAAAAGTCTTGATCCCCAGTTCGCGCCGCACCGGCCCTACCGCTTTCATGGCCGGGTGGAACAGGGGTGCATGGAGAAAGCTGATCCCCGAGACATCCAATTCCCTTTTGATCTGGTCCTGGTCGTTGGAAAATTGGTAGCCCAGGTATTCCATCACATTGGAAGAACCGCATACCGAGGAGACTCCATAGTTGCCATGCTTGGCGACCTGGTAACCGGCCCCGGCCACCACAAAGGAGGTCAGAGTCGAAATATTGAAGGTATTCTTGCCATCTCCCCCGGTGCCGCAAAGGTCGATGGCCTGGTATTCGCTGAGGTCAATCCGCAGGCAAAGGTCGAGCAATGCCTTTCTGAAGCCTCTCAGTTCCTCCACCGTCACCGGACGCATCCGGTAGATGGTGAGAAATGCAGCTATCTGGGAATGGTTGTACTTGCCCCCTGCGATTTCGTGCAGGACCTGCCGGGCCTCGTCGGAACTGAGTTCCTGGTATTCAAATAAGGTATTGAGCAGCTTCTTCATAGGGTTGCAAGCTTGAGAAAATTGGAAAGCATTTGGTTCCCTTCGGGTGTCAATACCGATTCCGGATGGAACTGCACCCCGTAAATGGGAAGTATTTTGTGTCTGAGGGCCATCGCTTCGGCCTTGTCATCTACTGCGGTGACCAACAGGTCCGGCGCATTCTCAAAGTGATCGACCACCCAGGAATGGTACCGTCCTACTTCCACCCGGTCCGGCAATTCTGCAAATACATCATCGTGGTCCAGCACCTTGATCCCGGTGGCAAACCCATGGTAAACCCGGTCCAGGTTCCGCAACGAAGCACCGTACAATTCACCAATGGCCTGCATGCCAAGGCAAACGCCCAGGATCGGAACTTTGCCCTTGATACCTTCCAATACCTCCATCAACCTCCCCGACTCCGAAGGAATCCCCGGTCCTGGTGAAATCAATACCGCATCCGCCTCCAATGCCGCCTCCACCGTGATCACATCATTCCGCACCACCGCCACATCTGTGACCCCGCATTCTTTCAGGAGATGGACCAGATTGTAGGTGAATGAATCAAAATTGTCTATCAGATATACCTTCATGATCTTCCTCCTTAAATGTCTCGGGCTGCCTGAATGGCTTTCCGCAGGGCCGCCAATTTGTTGTCCACCTCTGCCAATTCTTTCTCCGGCACTGAATCCACTACGACCCCGGCCCCGGCCTGGAAGTACAGGACATTGTTCCGGCTGAGAAAGGAGCGGATCATGATCGCCTGGTTCACCTCCCCGTCCAAACCAAACTGCCCAATCGCACCGCCATAATAGGTGCGGCGGGTCGGCTCCTCTTCGTCAATGATCTGCAAAGCCCTGATTTTGGGTGCTCCGGAAAGTGTCCCGGCCGGAAAGGTATCCGCCAATAGGCGCACCGGATTGGTATTTTCTTTCAGGTCCCCTTCTACTGTGGACACCAGATGGATGACATGGCTGAAGAACTGTATTTCCCGCATCTGGGTAACTTCCACCGTTTCCGTATTCCTCCCCAGGTCATTCCGCGCCAGGTCCACCAGCATCACATGCTCGGCATTTTCCTTCGGATCTACTGCCAATTCCCGGGCTGCTTCCGCATCTTTCGCATCGTCTCCGGTCCGTCGAAAGGTCCCTGCGATCGGGTGGATCCTGGCCCGCTTCCCATTGGATACCAACTGTGCCTCCGGGGAAGAACCAAACAGCCGGTAACTCCCGTAGTCAAAGAAAAACAGGTAGGGAGAAGGATTGATCGACCTCAGGGTACGGTAGACGTTGAATTCATCTCCTTCGAAGCCCTGCGAATAGCGGCGGGACAATACCACCTGAAATACATCTCCGCGCTGGCAGTGTTCCTTGCCTTTCCGCACCATTTCCAGGTAGCGGTCGTCTTCCATGTTGCGCCCCTCTTCCCCGGTGGGTTCAAACTTGAAGCGGGCCAGGCTTCGGCTCCGGACCATTTGCTCCAGTTGGTCGAGGTTGGAGGCCTGACCGGGCAACAGGTTTTCGATGAGGAAGGCTTCTTCGTTGAAGTGGTTGAGCACAATGATATAGCGGTAGAGGGAATAGCGCAGGTCAGGAACCTCTACTCCGGGCTTGTCCTGGCTGAATTCGACTTGTTCGAATTGGGTGACCGCATCAAAGTTCGTGTGTCCGAAGAAGCCGTTGAAGCGCCGGGCCGGGCCGGTTACATCTACCTCAAAGCGGGCCATCAGGCCGGCGAGCAATTCAGGAAGTGGCTGTTCCTTGCCGGGTTGGAAGGTTTCCAGGCCCGAAGGGAGGTCCGCCGTAAAGACACCCTGGTTGAGCATGAAGGTACTCAGCGGATCCAGGCAAATGAACGAATAGCTGTTGTCCCGGCTGTGGGAGTCTGCCGCCTCCAACAAGAGTGGGTCCCGAAACCGATCCCGAAGTCCCAGGTAGACAGCCACCGGGGTGAGGGTATCGGCGAGAATTCGCCGGTAGCTGGTGGAAATTGATATGCTTTTATCCTTCATCATAAACCATAAAATAATTGCGGCCAGTCGGTGATCGACTGGCCGCAATTTTAATTTATTTGATACTAAACAATAGCGTGGCCGCTCACCAATTTCGGAGAGTATTATTGTGCCACCACCAGTTGTTCAGCATTGAATGCATGTGTTCTTGAATTGAGCTGTAAATCTAAACCAATCCCAAGTTAATTACCAAATCGAAAGCGAAATTGTGTCGGATTGGTTCAATTCGAATGCACCTCCTTCTGCTCCTTTAACATTCTGTAGATGGTCGATTTCCCAATATCCAACCTCCTTGCCACTTCATAGACACTCCCATCATACTTATTGAGAAAATGCTCCAGTATCTGGAAATTGTATGCTCTCAGACTTTTTTCATTCGACAATATGCACCCCTGTTTGGAAAATTCCATCTTTTGCGCTTCTATCCCGGCCAGCTTCAACAGCTCCTTTTCCAACCATTTCTCCCAACCCTCTACCTGCGGGATCACAGTGTCCCATGCTCCTAACAGGTGAGGAACTGCTTTTGCCAATAACTCCGGGGGGGTCAGACAAATTAATGGGAACGAAGGATTTACCCTCCTGATGGATTCAACTTCGCTGCATAGCTTATTCGAATCCCCGTCAAAGGTGAGGATACAGCTGAGATATGATGCCAGCGGGATGCTGTAAAAGCGTTCCAGGGGTTCTTGAATCCTCTCCCAGATGAATCTTTCTGAGAGGGTACTGGCGCTGGCTACAATGTTTGACAACTCTTCCGCTTCAAGGCGGGCAATGACTTTGTAATTGGCTCTTAAATTCACGTCGTTGCTCGATAAAGGTCATAATAAGAGGGTGAATTCAATCCTTTTCGAACAGTAGAGCAAATTTAGCAGAATAATCAATAAATTAATGCTGCTATTCCAAGGGAACTCCTCGAAGAAAAACGGGGCTGCCCCAGAATTGAGACAGCCCCGCGGCTTTAGACAAAGGTCGGCTATTATTCTACCATGAATCGAATCATGGCGGACCGTCCTTTCTTATCCTCAAGTTTGAGGAGATACATACCATTTGCTACATCCGTGAGGTCCAGCCTGACAACGTCAAGCAGGCGATCTACACGGAAGGTTTTGACCACATGACCATACATATCCATGACCGTGATATCTACATCCCAGTCGATGGGCTTCATGGTCCGGACATTGATGATGCCACTGGTCGGATTCGGGAAGAGGTCAATGCCAAACAGACTTTCAGTAGCTCCCTCTGCACTTACGGTAGGATCACAGTACAGGGAGTCACTCAGGCCTTCGCACCCGTTGGAGTCGATCACGGTCACAGAGAACCAGCCTGCCGTTTGAGGCAAATAGAAGGATTGGATGGCTCCCGGGATCAAGACGCTGTTTTTATTCCACTGGTACGTGCTGTAGGTACCGTTCACGAAGAGGGTGTCGTTCTGCTTGAAAATAACCGGCGTCGGCAATGGATGCTCGGTCACAAACACGGTGTCAGAAGTACCTGTACATCCGAAGCCATTGCTTACGGTCACCACATACGATCCGGTACTGTCTACCGTAATCGATTGGGTGGTATCACCGGTATTCCAATCGTAACTGAAGTAGCCACCCAGGACATCCAGGGTTATCACATCACCCGCACAGATATCTACGATCGGGCCGGGTGAGACGATCGGATCAGGCTTGGACACATTGTTAAAGGCAACAAACACTGAGTCGGTGCTTTGGCATCCGTTCGTATCGGTTGCCACCAGGGTGATCGGCCCACCAAATCCGGTGACCACAATGTTTTGCGTCACATCTCCGGTGCTCCAGACGTACTGTACATACCCTGGGTCGGCATTCAGGAAGATGGTGTCCCCGATACAGATGGTTGGCAGGTTACGTGGACTGATCAACGAATCCTCAGTCTGGAAGTAGGAGACCGTTACCGAGTCGGAGTTGGGACATCCAAAGATATCCGTTACCGTCACCGAGTATACACCAGCCGTTCCGGCAATTACGGTTTGCACCGTATCGCCGGTATTCCAATCATAGGTCACAAAACCTGATCCTGAGTTGAGGACTACCGGGGTCCCGCTACATACGGTAGTGTCACCGCCCAGATTGACCAATGGACGTGGCAGGGAAACGATCTCGACAATGGTAATGGCAGAGCATCCGCTCACATCCGTCACCGTCACGAAATAGGTTCCCGGAGCCAGGTTCTGGACATCCTCAGTGGTATCACCATTGCTCCAATTGTAGCTGTAAGGCGCACAATCGTTGCCACCGGTCACGGTGAGGTCAATCGATCCGGTAGAATCTCCCTGACAAACCAGACTGTCAGAGCTTGTTGAAAGGCTCAGCAGGCTCGGCTCGGTCAAGGTGATCGAATCCGTAATGGATGATCCCAGGCCATCGGTCACGGTTACCACATAGGCACCAGCACCAAGGCTGTCCGCAACGAGGGTTGTATCTCCATTGCTCCAGTTGATACTATAAGGTCCACAGCCACCCATGACCGCAACCACTGCGCTACCATCAGTCTCTCCGTTACAGCTTACCCCGTGACCACAATTGTAGGTGGAAGGCGTCACGCTGATGGACAAGATCTCTGGTTCGACGGTAAGGTTATAAGAACAGCTGTCGAGGTTTCCGTTTACATCCGTGACATACCAGGTAATGGTGGTCAGGAAGGTTGGGAAGGTACTGCCTGAAACCGGGTTGCTCCAGACGCTGTCCACACCACAGTTGTCTGAGGTCGGAGGCGTATTGAAGAAGAATACCGCAGAGCAGTTGGCCGTATCGGCCGGGATGGTCGTATCGGCAGGACATACCACGGAAGGCAATTCATTGTCCACCACCGTCACTGAGAAGCTACAGGTATCAGAATTCCCACTGGTATCGACCGCAGTGTAGACCACATTGGTGGTACCTACCGGATAGACACCGGATGCATTCTGAGAACCATTGAAGCTGTTGGCAAGGATCACCAATCCACAATTGTCACTGGCAGTCGGAACTGGAACGTTGACCGTTCCTGAACATTGTCCCTGGTCGTTGTTGACCACGATATTGGCAGGGCAGACGATGACAGGCGGCTCGGTTTCATTCACTGTGATGGTGAAGGAACAAGTGCTGTCATTTCCAGCGATGTCTGTCGTGGTGAAGGTTTGCACGGTGGTGCCAACCGGGAAGAACCCACCACTGCTGATACCGGTGGTATCGGTCTGGTTGGTGACGGTTGCGCCTGGACAATTGTCCACGCCAACCGGTACCTGGTAGGTCACAACCGCACCACAAGCTCCGGAATCGTTGTTGACAACGATGTTGGCGGGGCAGGTGAGATCAGGTGCCTGCTCATCCTCTATGGTGATGGTAAACAAGCAGGTACTTGCATTGCCAGCCGAGTCGGTGGCGGTATAGACGATATTGGTCGTTCCAACCGGGAAGAGGCTGCCTGAAGGTGCTCCAACTGTCTGAACAATCGACGGGCTGTTGGTACAGTTGTCGGTTGCAGTGGGTGCATTCCAGGTAACTACTGTTTCGCAGAGGTTCGGATCATTCGGGGCTACGATATTGGCCGGGCAGCTCAGGATGGGTGCTTCTGCATCATTCACCGTGATGGTAAAGCTGCAAGTATCACCGTTGCCATTCACATCCAGGGCCAGATAACTGACGACCGAAGTACCAACCGGGAAGAAGGTTCCTGAGGATGCGCTGCCGATTATAGTATCAATGGCACAATTGTCAGTCGCTCCTACCGTCGGCCAGGTCACAACCGCGCCACACTGACCGCTGTCATTGCTGACGACGATATTGGCTGGGCAGGTGATGACCGGATTCTCATTGTCATTGACCGTAACGGTGAAGCTACAGGTATCCAGATTTCCTGAACTGTCGGTGACCGTGTAGGAAACAGTAGTCGTTCCGATGTTGAAGAGGTCTCCGGAATTGGCGGTGCTGCTGGTACTGTCAATGCCACAATTGTCAGTTGCGGTAAAGGTCCAGACCACAACCGCACCACAGACACCGGTATCATTGCTCTGGACAATGTTGGCGGGGCAATTTGCAACCGGTGCTTCCGTATCGTTTACAGTAACCGTAAAGCTACAAGAGTCAGTATTTCCGGAACTGTCCGTCACAACGTAGCTCACACTGGTGGAACCTACATTGAAGAAGTCTCCGGGGTTCGCAGTGTTACTGGTATTGACCACGCCACAGTTGTCGCTGCTGCTGAAGGTCCAGTTGACAATTGCGCCACACTGGCCGGTATCATTGCTGACGGTGATATTTCCAGGACAAAGGGCAACCGGTGCTTCTGTGTCGTTGACGGTTACATCAAAGCTGCAACTGTCAACATTGCCGGAGCTGTCGGTGACGATATACGTCACGGTCGTCGTACCGATGTTGAAGAAGTCACCGGGGTTCGCAGTGTTGGAAGTGGAGGCCACGCCGCAGTTGTCACTGCTGCTGA
>CAYGRE010000036.1:0-58625 GCA_964352215.1 uncultured Bacteroidia bacterium | reverse complement strand
CCAGATCAATGTACTGGCCTATCAATTTGAAATCACGGTAGCGGAAGATACCGACGAAATCCAGGGCACCGCAATGGTAGAGGTGGAATTCCTGAAGCCGACCATGGGTTTGGTCCTGGACCTGGTAAAAGCTGCCGACGGGAAAGGCATGAAAGTGGAGGCAGTGGACGAGGTCACGGATGCTGACAAGCCCCTTGAACTTCGCTTTCAGCACGTCGGGGAGCAATTGCGCATTCAGTTGCGCTCCCCGGTCAAGGCACAAACCACCAAAAAATTCGCTATTTCCTACCATGGGATACCGGCAGACGGCTTGATCATTTCCAAAAACCGCCACGGAAACCGCACCCTTTTTGGGGACAATTGGCCCAACCGGGCCCACCACTGGTTGCCCTGTGTGGACCACCCATCTGACAAGGCCACTGTCACCTGGATCATTCACCACCCTCCTGGTTACAAAGCCGTTGCCAATGGAAAGCCAGTTCGCCACTCCGGGCAGCCCGATGGCAGTGGCACCTATACCTTCGAAGAAAAGCAACTCTTACCCACCAAGGTCATGGTCTTCGGAATGGCAGACTTTCAGGTGGAAGAGGTGGGTAAAGTTGGAGACATTGTGGTGCAATCCTGGGTGTTTCCTGAAGATACTGCGAAAGGTTTTGACCATTACGACGATGCACTTCCCATCCTGGCCACCTTCATCGATAGTATCGGCCCTTATGCTTATTCCAAGCTGGACAATGTGCAATCCAAGACCCGCTACGGGGGCATGGAAAATGCCAATACCATCTTCTACTACGAGTCTTCGGTGGACAAGGAAATTGTACCCCTACTCGCCCATGAACTGGCCCACCAGTGGTTTGGCAATATGGCTACCGAAGCCAATTGGCACCATATCTGGCTCAGCGAGGGATTTGCGACTTACCTGACCGACCTCTATCTGGAGTGGACCCTCGGTCCCGATGAATTGATCCGGCGCATGACCTTGGAACGGGAAAAGATATTCCGCTATCAGAAGCAAGCCCTGCGTCCAGTGGTCGATACCCAGGTGGAAGACCTCAACCAACTCCTCAATCCGAATTCCTATGAAAAGGGGGCCTGGTTTTTACACATGCTGCGCCACCAAATCGGCTACCAGACATTCATGAAAGGAGTCCGCACCTATTACAAAGAATTCGCGGGCCGCAATGCCATTACGGAGAATTTCAAGCTGGTCATGGAGCGAACCAGCGGTCAGGACCTGGATTGGATATTCGATCAGTGGTTGTTCGAAGCCGGGCATCCGGAAATCGAATACACGTACAGCTACAACAAGAAAAAGAAAGCGGTGGAGCTGAAGTTGGAGCAAGTGCAGGAAGATCAGACCGTATTTGAGGTAGACATCGAGGTCGCGGTGACAGTTAGCGGAGGGGAGACAATTCTGGAAAAGGTACACTTGGACGGGAAAAAGGGAACCTATGAAATCAAAGTTCCTGGTTCGGTAAAATCGCTTGCCCTTGATCCCGGCTGCAAATTGCTGGCGGAATACAGGTCAGCAGGCAAGTGATTCTTGACATGTTCTGGCTGAAATGGGTGTTTTCATAAGAAAAAAGGCAAAAACTCCACATTATTCGGCCCAAAGTGGATAAAAACTACCTACAAATGCGAATATTCATCTGCTATTTAAACCTTGTTAACATTCGTTGATCTAATTGCGGTTGTAAGTAGGTGGAAATATTAGCAGAAAATGAGTCGAATTATTCGCGTTGCCTCTTTGAGATTGTTCATTGTGCTTTTGGTTGCCGGCATTACCCAAGCTGCCTACTCCCAGGACGGTCTCATCATGAACGAAGCCTCCAATGGCTCTGCGGGAGCAAAAGAATTCTATGAACTCGTATTAGTTGGAGATGGTGCGAACTGCTTTGTTGACCTCCGTGGCTGGATCATCGACGACAACAATGGTGACTTTTCCTGTGGCCCCAGGTCATCTGCCGGAATTGCTCCTGGACATGCCCGATTCTCTACAACCGATATGACCTGGAGTGCGGTTCCCCTGGGTGCTGTCATTCTGGTCTACAATGATGGTGATGTTGATCCCGGACTTCCCGCCAATGATCCGACCGACAGCAACAACGATTTGGTTTATGTCGTCCCTATTTCACACAGTTCCATTGAGGTTGCCAACGGTGGGTCATCGACCCCTAATGGTGCCGGTAGTACCTGTCCCGGAACCGGAAACAGTGGCTATGCGGGCAATACCTATACCAATGGCGGCGCCTGGAATATGCTGGGCATGCGCAACGGAGGTGGAGATGCCGCCCAAACCCGCGATCCTTCCGGTGCCTATTTCCACGGTATCTCTTATGGATCAACCAATATAACCGGTGGTCCCGATAACCTTCAGGTCTCTACCTCCAGCGGTTCTGGCACTACCTACTATTTTTCAGGTGGCGATTTCCGGGATGTGACCAACTTTACCGCTGCTCCTGCTCTGGGTACTCAGACCCCCGGCAGCCCCAACGATGCCGCCAACGCGACCTTTATTACCAATATGCAAATTTGCCCCCTCCCGGTTGAATTTGAAAAGAACCTGGTCGCTTTCCGTCAGGATGGTCATATTGCCTTGCAGTGGGCTACTTCTTCTGAATCCTACTTCAGCCACTTCGTAGTCGAGCGCGCTACTGAAGATGGTCTTGAATTTGAACCGATCGGACAGGTTAGCAGCCAGGGGGAAGTCGCGCTTCAAGGAGAAAATAGCTACGGGTTTATCGACCAGCGGCCTGCCGCAACGGGCACCCAATGGTACCGTCTCAGAATCGTTGATCAGGATGGCAGTATCAATTATTCACGTATCGCGGCCATTTATCCTGAAGTAGATGACCGCCCATTGCAAGTCCGCACCTTTCCCAACCCTGCCCGGGAAACGTTCAATTTCCTCATCGAAAGTGATGAGGCTGCCAGTGTCCGGATCTTTGACCTCCAGGGAATGGAAGTCTACCGAACCAATGCTGAAAACACCCTGCAAGTTCCGGTATCAAACTGGGAAAGCGGGGTCTACTTCTGGAAAATATCAACTGGAAATGAAGTCAGTACGGGCAAGATTCAATTGCTGTGAGGTAGCATAGCTCAGTACTTACCGGAAAGATTGTTCCAACAGCTTGCCCAAAAATGCTTTTTATATTTAACTCAGAACAAAAGGTTCCGTGAGGGGGTTCCAACGATATGACAGGTCCTTTCTTACTGGGAATAGGTATTTTTGTTTTGTGTGGGATTGCCGGCATAGGCATCGCATTCTATCTCGCTAAGCGGCAGGATTCCCGCAAAGACAAAATCGAAAAGACGCTTGCGCAATTTCCAGATCGCTGGACTTCTGACTTCCTCGACCCGAAGTTTGGCACCCGAGCGTTTTTGAAGCGTAGCTATTCCTTCGGCGATATTCCCGTTGACTGTACCCCCGATGGTTTGTTGATCAATGACAATGGTGGTTACCATTTTCTGTACAAGGAGGAAAAATCTCCCATCGCCCGGGTTGCCAACAAGTCCTACTCCCTCGATTTCATCGCGGCATACAGCAATTATTTCTGGATTCAGGGCAGTGGTGGCAAATTTCAGTTGAGGGGTTCGCTGTACAAAGGTGAAGACTTCAAAGCTCTGGCCCGGAGTTGGGGATGGGAAATCTATGACGGTGTCCCTGAGGGTGCAGAACTCCCCAAGAATTTCAAAGGAAAGCGACCAGCGCCGGTCGAAAGTTCTCTGAAACATTTTCGGAACAAGGGTAATGAATAGGACGCTTTCAGGCAATGTCAATCAAAAGCGGCATTGGGGGAAGCGGTCAAAATTTGTTATTTTTCGAATGGTGAACTAAATCCTCCATTCCTCTATGAATGTCTACGCCTTCATAACTCCGATCGTTCTGCTGCTCCTCATCACCGAGATCGTTTTTTCCGTGATCAAGAAGAATGGCTATTACAACTTTCAGGATACGATCGCTAATTTGGGAACCGGGATCGGCAACCAATGCGTCAATCTCGCGGTCGCCTTTCTGGTCTATAAATGGTACGGCTGGCTCTATCAGTTTGCCCCCTGGGAAATTCCCGTTACCTGGTACACCCTGTTCATCCTCCTCATCCTGAGTGATTTCGTATTCTACTGGTTCCACCGCATTGGCCATACGCTCAATATCTTCTGGGCGGCCCACATGCCCCACCACTCTTCCGAAGAACTCAACCTTTCGGTCGGCATCCGGGCCAGTTTTACTCAGCGTCTTTTTCAATTCCTCTTCTTTGACTGGATTCTGGTTCTGATCGGATTCTCCCCGGAAATGGTCTATGCCGTCGCTGCGGTCCATTTGCTGATTGCTTTTTGGCACCATACCCGCATCATCAAGCGCCTCGGATGGTTTGAAAAATACTTTGTCACGCCCTCCCACCACCGGGTACACCATGGAGTCAACCCCCAATATCTGGACAAAAATTTCTCCGAATTCCTCATCATCTGGGACAAAATCTTCGGCACCTACGAGGAAGAAGTCGAGGAGATTTGCTACGGGCTCACCCATCCTCCCCGCACCTGGGACCCGATCTACATCAACTTTCAGTACTGGAAACAACTTTGGGACGATATGATCGCCGCCCCCTATTGGTGGGACAAAATCCGCCTCTGGTTCATGCCCCTGGGCTGGCGTCCGCGTGGGCTTGAGCAAGTTGACAAGGACAAACGGATCGGTTACGGATTGTCTGAGCAGATCAAATACCAGAGCCAGCAATTCAGAGGTACCAAGCCTTATATCATTGCCCAACTGGTGCTCGGTTTGGCGGTAATGTTTGTGACCATCAATATGAAATTTCCCCTTGACGCCTGGGACAGGATATTGCTGAGCGGTACGATTTTCTTCATGATCATCAATTGGGGAGGGATTCTGATGGCCCGGTTCTGGTCCATTCCAGCGGAAATCATTCGCTTGTTGACCATGGGGGGGACTTTGCTGTACATTCTGGAGAAGAACGGCATGGCCGAGTGGACAGGCTGGCCCACCATTGTGACCGGGATCGCGGTCGGAGCCAGTATTCTCTATGTCTCCTTTTTCTTTAAGAAGAGTGCTCTGGAGGGAGAGAATATACCTGCTGTAGCCTGATTGGTCTTGGATTTGCAATCCAACCAATCATTTGAAGCCATTCATTCGCAATCCAATACCCCATCATCATGTTTGCAGTCATCTATTCATTCAAAGTTAAAGAGGGACAAGATGAAGACTTTAAAAAATCCTGGAAAGGATTGACAGAGTTGATCTACCAATATGAGAACAGCCTCGGTTCTCGTCTTCACAAAGGTGAGGGCCAGGAATACATTGCCTATGCGACCTGGCCGGACCACAAGACCTGGGACCTGTCCGGGGACAAGCTACCTCCCGAAGCGGATCAGTGGCGCACACTCATGCGGGAAACCTGCACCGAGATCAAGACCTTGCACAAATTGGAAATGGTGGATGATTTGTTGAAGGACGGGACTTATGGGGTGGGTGATTGATCTGCTTGATTCTGTTTAGTGTTGCTGTATGGGTCCTCTTTGATTGTTGTATCACCTTTGCACTGAGAACAGGAATTCCGTTTATTGCCAACGGTAATCGATCATTGATCTGAAGTATGACAACATCCGAACGAAACACATCTGACTCCCGTCTGATCATGGGAACCATGCGCCTGGGCAGTTGGGGGGCAAAGCTGAATGCCAGGGTTCAATTGGCCATCATCGAGGCTTGCCTTGAAGCTGGTATCAACACCTTTGACCTCGCCGATATCTATGGCGATTATACGGCCGAGGCAGATTTTGGCGAAGCCCTGGCGCTGGCAACTTCCCTCAGAGATCAGATCAGGATTATCACCAAGTTTGGCATCTGCCGGGTGTGCAACAACCGTCCCAACTACAAAGTCAAACACTATGATACAAGCCGGGCGCATATCATTCAATCGGTGGACAATGCCCTCCGGGATCTGGGAACGGACCGGATTGACCAACTGTTGATCCACCGGCCGGATGCGCTCATGGATGTCGATGAGGTAGCAGAGGCTTTCACCCTGCTGAGAGATGCAGGCAAAGTCCTTGACTTTGGCGTCTCCAACTTTACGCCGCGGCAATTTGACCTGCTTCATTCACGCTTTTCACTGACCACCAATCAAATCGAAGCTAACCTGCTTCACCTTGATCCATTCACAGATGGCACCCTCGACCAAATGCAGCAATATGGCTTGCGGCCCCAAGCCTGGTCACCGCTTGGGGGCGGAGCTTTGTTTGTCAGCACTGCCGAAAGCAAGAGCATTGCCCAGAGTGTCAGCACTGCCGAAAGCAACAACGCTGACAACAGTCATGGCCCCGACACACAAATCCTGCAGATTCGGGAAGTTGCAGCGGTGCTGTGCGAAAAGTATGGGGTTCAACTCGACCAGTTGTTGCTGGCATGGCTGCTGCGGCACCCGGCTGGGATTCGCCCCGTTCTGGGAACGAGTAAGATCGAACGGATCGGTCCTGCGGTAGCCGCGCAAGATGTCGTCCTGAGCCGGGAAGATTGGTATACACTTTGGTCTGCTTCTACTGGTAGCAGTGTGCCATAAGAGTTTTGTATACCTCGTCACCAGTTCGCGCTACACGCATTAAAACGCAGTCCGGCCCGTTCTTTATCTTATTTTTTGAATCACCTTTTTCTCTGGCTTCCCCGAAAAACCACGCTTTAAATACCCACTCCATGCCACACCCAGATATACAAATCCGGTCCGAACATCTCCAAGGCGCAGAGGTCTCCTGGTTTGCCCCCATTTGCAATGGGGACTTCGAATTCATGGGCGAGTTGGACCCAAGCCTGAAAAGTAGTTGGGCCAATGCCTCGAACATCCTCCTCAATGCCGAGCGCAGGGGATTTCGCAATATCCTCTGCCCCTCCTCCTACCAGGTCGGGCAGGATACCTGGACATTTGCTTCGGCGGTGGCGCCGCTGACCAGTTCGATCAATCTCCTCCCCGCCATCCGTTGTGGAGAGGTATACCCACCGATGCTGGGCCGTGCCGTGGCTACCCTCGACCATATCCTTCAGGGGCGTCTTACCCTCAATATCATTTCTTCCAACCAACCCGGAGAAGACCTCCCTTCTGCCGATCGCTACCAGCGTTCCCGGGAAGTCATTGAGATCCTCAAACAAGGCTGGACCCAGGACCACATTGATTTCAAAGGTCAATTTTATAGTGTAAAGCTGGACAATACCCAACCGGTACAACCCTATCAAAAGGGAGGCCCACTCCTGTATTTTGGGGGCTACTCTCCTCCCGGAGTTGAACTCTGCGCCCAACACTGCGATGTCTACCTGATGTGGCCGGAGACGGAATCCCGGCTGGAAGAATTAATGGTCAATATGAGTCGCAAGGCGGCCGTCTATGGACGGCGGGTTGATTTCGGACTGCGTATCCATGTGATTGTGCGGGAAACAGAAGCCGAGGCAAAGGCCTGGGCGCGGCGGTTGATGTCCAAGTTGGATGAGCAAACCGGAACGGAGATCCGGGAACGGGCTTTGGATGCAAAGTCCCTTGGGGTATCCCGGCAAACCGAGATGCGGGATGCGGCCGATGACGATGGATTCATAGAACCGGAACTGTGGACCGGGATCGGGCGGGCAAGATCGGGCTGCGGTGCAGCGCTGGTTGGTACCCCGGACCAGATCGTGGCCAAGGTTGAACGGTATATGGAAATGGGCATTCGGGCTTTTATCTTTTCAGGGTACCCCGGACTTCAGGAGTGCGAGCTCTTTGGCAGATATGTACTCCCCCGGTTGAAAACGTATTCTATGCCAGTGGCTCAGGGGCGTGTTTCAGACATGGTTCCACTAACACCGCTTGGAAACGGACCCCGCACCTAATCCGAATTCAATTGATTCGCAGAAATGGTTTCCGTGAATCAATGCCCTGCAGGTATAAACATTGATTCGACCTCAGTTCCCTAAACTAGCTTTGAACTCTATTTGAAACATTTGCAATGGTACTAGACATCCTTATCATCTTCGTTTACCTCACCGTGATCATGGTGATGGCGCTGCGGAGCAGTAAGAAAGAAGAACAAACCGTAGAGGCATTCTTTTTGAGTTCCCGCCAACTGCGCTGGCCCTCCATTGCCATTTCTACCATTGCCACCAATATCCACGGCTACCAATTTCTCGGGATGATGGGCTCTGCATATCTCTATGGGATTGCCCAGGCCAATCTGGAGATCAACGCCATCAACGGCATTCTGCTCGCGGCCTTTCTCTTCGTGCCGATGTACCTGAAGGAGAAGGTGATCACCATTACCCAATTCATCAAGACCCGCCTCGGGGCGCGGGTGGCACTTGCTTATTCCATCGCCAATATCGTCCTCTTGTCTACCCTGGGACTGGGGAGTGCTTTGTTTCTGGGAGCTTATACGGTGGAGGTCGCACTCGGTGAATATCTCAACTTTCTCGGTCCTGATGTCTATGTACGGATCGGCACCCTGATCGTATTCTTTGGCCTGTTTTCTGCGACCTATACCTACTTTGGCGGTTTGAGTGCGGTGGTTCGAACCGATATTATCCAATTTGTGGTGCTGGTGGTGGGTGCCATCATCCTGCTGATCGTAGCCCTCAATGAAGTGGGAGGCTGGGGAGCTCTCTATGAGAAAAAAGAAGAATTGATGCACCTTCACCTCCCGGCCGACCATCCGAAATTGCCCTGGATTGCGATTGGTGGGATGTTCCTGCTCAATATCAATTATTGGTGTGCCAACCAGGCGGTGCTGCAACGGTCACTCGCGGCCCGTAGCCTCAAAGATGCGCAGATCGGCCTGATGGTGGGTGGCGTAATGAAGTACTTTATGGCGGTCCTGATCGTAGTTCCGGGAATTGCCCTCGCCGCCATTCTCCAGGAAAACCCCTTGAACGATCCCGACCAAACCTTTCCTTACCTGGTCACCCATTTCCTCCCGGCCGGTTTGCGTGGCCTCATCCTTTGCGCCCTCTTCGCTTCCTTGATGAGCACTGCAGATTCATTGTACAACTCTCTCGCGACCCTCTGGACCATTGATATTTATAAGACCTACCTACGCAAAGATGCTACTGACGCACAAATGGTCGCCGCGGGTCGGAAAACGATCATTGTGGTCCTTGGTGCCAGCATTGTCATGGGGTGGGTACTGCTCTACCTGAAGTTTGAAAATGTGGGTGGCGCATTTACCCATACCCTGAACGAATTGCGCTATTATGTAAACTGTGGGATTGTGGTCCTCATCTCAGCCGCGGCCATGCTGGTGGCGCCACGTTACAAGGTTGCCATTGCGGCATTTCTCCTGACGGTACCCTTCCACTTGCTGCTCCAATATTTCTTCCCCGAAATGAATTACTTCGTACGGGCCATGTGGGTCATTCTGATGGGATTCTCTCTGATCATGGTCACCTCAAAAGGGTTTGGCAGGCTGGTATGGGGAAAGGTTGGGGAGGAAGCACGACCGGGTCAACTCTTTGTCTCTGAGTCCCGCAGCCTCACCTGGATTGGTTGGGGTTTACTCGCCTCCCTGGGTTTGCTGCATTGGATATTTCATTGATCCTTTTAAAGGCAGTTTACAGCCTTGTTGGCGCCCCTCTCATTGGTGCCCCCTTTGCCATTTTGCCATAGCAATTTCCAGTGGCAACCTGTAACCATCCTCTCTCAAATCCGCTTCTCGGCAACGATCAGGGTATGGGTCACCGGATAAGGCAAATGGACCAGGGTTCCGTTTTCTAATTCAAAGAGGTCCGCCTTGCCCTGGTAACGGTTCTTGACCAACCATGAATTGGTATAGGATCTCGAATTGGGATCAAGGACGAAGCCCACCCTTTCAAGCTCTCTTTTCCAGTCGGCAAAGCTCCAGTAGCAGAATGTTTCGTGCATTTCACTTTGCCAATTGCTGTGATAATCCTTCTTGGAGATGAATTCCATAGCATGACGCAAGGTGGTTTCGATATATTCTTCCCCGGCAGCCTCCCGCTTATGGTAGTCAAATTGATAACCTTCTTCCCGGCGAAAATCCCGCACAAACCGCTTGAAGAGTGCTTGGGTAGAGAGGCCTCCCAGGTATTTTTTGAGTGCCTCTCTTTCGGCAATGTCCTTTTCCCAGTCTTCGTTGCGGCCATCTTCCCGGTTCAATTTCATCCACACCACTTTGTCTGGCTCGTCGGGTCCCAGTACATCCCGGTTCACCCATACCCCAGAAGGTGCCAATTCCTGGTACCGATTTTGGATGAATTGGAGCAGATCGGCCCGCCCGCCATAGGATTCGATCTCGTGGGTCAGGGAAGAGGTATGAATGGTATTCATGGAGTTCGGTTCAAAGCACAATCCAGTGACCGCATTTTTCTGAGCAAAAAAGACATAAGGGTGGGGAAATTCGCCGTTTTCCTTGCGTTGCAGACAGATTCGGTACAGATGCTGGGCGACTTCGATCCCATAGAAATCACTTTCTCTGATCCGGGGATCTTTGGCAGCCATTTTGATCCAGGTTCCTACGGCACAACCGATGTCTCCAATCCTTCCCGATCTGAGAAATGGGGCTGTTTCCTTGTATTTCATCTCTGCGATCTCGTCCATTTCCCGGACATAACTCCCATAATCCCGGCTCTCGGTCAGGTCTCCATCTGCGCCGATCATTTCGTCTGAAAACAGCTTTTGCACTTTCTCGCCCAAGCCGTATTGGCTCCAAATCAGGTAAGAGGCCTGGTGAATCTTGTCGAAAATCGCTTTGTCTTTTCTCCATTCATGGCCGGCCTGGGCCACCATTTCCACCAAATCCCAGGGACCAGTGGCCAACATTTCACCTGTCTCCCGGTCCGCCAATTCTACGGGCAGAATCCCGAAGCCTTTTGATTCATACATGTTCAGGACGGGGGAAGAGCAGGCTACAATGGTATTTTCGGGGTTCAGATCAAGTCGGCCATCGCTGTCGTGGCGGATTTTCTTCAGGGTGTAGCCCGCGAAATCTTCCAGGTGCCCGACGTCGTCAATGGGAAAGACAAAACAGGGTATCCCCAATTCCTGGGAGAAATCCAGGATGGCCATGGCGCGGAGGTGAAAAGGGACGGGATTGCGCCGGGTATTGGAGTGGTTGGCGGAGGTAACTGCGAAAATGATCTTATCAATGGTGAGATTTTGCAGGGTGGTAGTATTTTTAACTGAAGCTTCGGTTGGAGGGTTTTGCGATGAAGCTTCGGCAGCGGTTATCCCGTCCGAAGTTGGTGCGAAAAATGGATTGCCATTGACATCCAACTCGTCGTGGAGACCATTTTGCACCAGACGGTACAAATATTTGAACTGAAAGTCGGAGAGGAGATGGTGGCGACCGGGAAAGAGTAGGTTCATAGGCGGAAAATAGTTAAAATATCGGGATGGTCCTCAGAGGTATTCTACTTCTTTTGCTGGTCAATTTTGCTTGCCCAGGTCGAGCCCAGCAAACCCGCTGGTCCACACAATTTGGGCTGGTGTCGGTGTTTTCGTCGCCGCAGGCGACGGACCTGAACGGCGACAATATCCTGGATATTGTCATCGGTGCCGGGGCAGAAAATGCGGTACTTCCCAAAGGTGTTATCGCTCTGGACGGACTGGACGGCAGCGAACTTTGGTCTTATCCGGCCCGTAGCCAGGTTTTCGGTACGGCTCTCTTTCAGGACATCTCCGGTGATGGGGTGAACGACGTATTCATTGGGGGTAGGGAAGCGATTTTCTATGCCCTGGATGGTACCACGGGAATTCCTATCTGGGA
The DNA here is from genome assembly GCA_964352215.1 of uncultured Bacteroidia bacterium. GTDB lineage: Bacteria > Bacteroidota > Bacteroidia > J057 > JADKCL01 > CAWUKT01. Next base: position 46,868 of record CAYGRE010000036.1, on the reverse strand, counting down.
ATTCTGGCCGGATAGCCTGAGTGATCCTGCCCAGGCGGGATGGTACCAGTTCTACAATCCGCAGTGGATTGCGGACCAGGACCAGGATGGGGTCAGGGACCTGCTGGTCTCCAACGGTGGCGACGCCACCGCATTGGCATACGACTCTCTGCGGCCCTCTGGCCAGTTGGTGGTTCTGAGTGGCCTCACCGGCCAGGTGATCGCACGGGCCAACCTCCCCGATCAACATGAAACTTATTTCTCCCCCCTCCTGCTCGACCAATCCGCCAACCCCGACATCCTGTTTGGCTCGGGCGGGGAAACGGTGCGGGGCAAACTCTGGCGTGCTCCACTGGCCGATCTTCTGGCAAATGATCTTTCCAACGCCCAACTCCTGCTGAGCGACACCCTCAAAGGATTTATCCCGGTTTCTGGCCTTACCGACCTGAATGGGGATGCAGTCGATGACATCATCCAGCCCGCGCTGAACGGTGGCCTGGTCGCCCTCGACGGCTCCACCAATCAGACCTTATGGCGACTTGATTTTCCCGGCTATGAAAATTATGTCTCTCCAACCCTTGGTCAATTTACCGGCGATCCGACCCCGGACGCTTTCGGAATTCTCGCCAAGGGGCAATGGTCATTTTATGCTGAATTTGTCAAATACCTGGTTGACGGAGCCACCGGTCAGATCGTCTGGACCGATACCACTTCTATCTACCAAATGACTCAACCCAATGCCCTTGACTGGGATGGAGATGGATTTGACGAAATCCTATTGCTGCACAATTATGACATCGGAAATACGGTGGTGACCTTCCAGAACCGACTGCGCATCTATGATTTTCAGTCTGGGCTGATCACTGATTTTGGTGGACCCAGGTCGGGACTTAACCTCTTCTCCACTCCATTGATTATTGACCTGGATGGCGACGCTTCCTTGGAGATCATCCTGGCACACCACGATGAGGACGACCAGTGGAATGGCTTGACAGGAGCGCGGATTGAATCGGTGGCGTTGAACCGTTCCGTACCGCAGATGGCCTGGTCGGGGTATATGGGCAATGACCGGGATGGACGTTACCAAAGTCCTTCATCAACTTCACAGGAGGAGTCATTTGCCATCAAAGCGGTCAACTTCGTTCCCAATCCTACTACGGGGCGGGTGAATATCATTGGCGGGTGGGTCGATCAATTGGAGGTGTATGACCTTAATGGTCGAAAGGTGGGGAATTTCCGAAAGGTCAGGGAGTTTGATCTGACGGAACTGGCCAGGGGAGTCTACATTGCCAGGGGATATATCGGTAAGGAGTATTTCTCTGAAAAGATTATTCTTTATTGAGGTGGCTGTTTTTAAGGCTCGCTGCTCTGTAAGCCCCCCCTGTATTTTAAATATTAGTTTTGGGTGAGTAAAAAGCCTCCAACTCAGGTCAGGTTCAGTTACCGGAAGTTCCAACCAGCTTTCGCTTTCTCCAACTCAGAGTGAACCATAAATTCAACCCTATAAACGCCATTCCTGAACCCACTACCATCACCAGAAACCAATCCAGGTATTGGATATAGTACAGGCTGTTCAGTGAAACCAGCACCAGGATGAGCCGAAAGTATTCTGCCGGAGCTACCCAGGATTTGTTTTCCATAATTGCACCGCAAATCATGGTGGACAGGATCAATACTCCGAAGAATGTCACCCGGTAGAGCCAGTTGAGCTCGTGGAAAAAGTACATGAATGTACAGAGGCCGGCCAGAATCAGCACAAATTGAACGAGCACATAGAGGTTCAACCATTTCCCAACAGCTCTGGCATTGTAGCAGGAACGGTCGGGGGAAGGCTCTGGAATGGGAATGGTCCCTCCCAGGTATGCAGGACGCCATCCCGGCTTGGCAACGATCATCCGCAGCTTGTCGGCAAACTTCATGGCCCGGGATGCTTTGAACATCTCCACGTAGTAATGGAGATTGGCCCACACGGGATTCCAGCTTTTCAGGGGGGTAGTGATGCCATAGACCACTTCCTCTTCTTCGGGCTGGAAGGTCCCAAACAGTTTATCCCAGATGATCAACACCCCGGCGTGGTTCTTGTCAATGTACTTGGGATTGACCCCATGGTGGACCCGGTGGTGAGAGGGCGTATTGAATACAGCTTCAAACCAGCGCGGCATCTTCCGGATCGTCTTGGTATGGATCCAGAACTGGTACAGGGTGTGAGCTGAACCCGCGATCAGGAATACGGAGGGATCAAATCCGAGGAGGGGCAATGGAATGAAAATGACAAAGGCCATAATATTGTGGAGCCAGCTTTGGCGGAGGGCCACCGACAGGTTGTATTCTTCAGAACTGTGGTGGACGACATGGGCTCCCCACCAGAAATTCATTTCGTGGCTCCAGCGATGAGCCCAATAGAAGAGGAAATCGAAGAGGACGATGCAGACGAGGACGGTCCCGACATTGGGAGGGAGTTTCCAGAGGGAAATGTTTTCATAGATCAGGGAAAATGCGCCGAGAAGCATAACCTGAAAGAACAGGTTAAAGACCTGGTTGCCAATGCCGATGTTCAGGTTGGTAATGGTATCGTTGAAACGATAGCCGCCCGGCTTTGATTGCTTGTGCAGGACATACAATTCAAGGCCGATCATCAGCAAAAAGAAAGGGACGGCGCCCAGTATGATCAGGTATTCCATGGATTTTTTGAGGTTGGAGCTAATCCTAAAGCTTTCTTCACAAAATGAAATTTACACAAAAGGTTGCTAAAATAACAAAGATAAAAAGAGGCTGCCTCTTTTGAGACAGCCTCGGAAAATCGCTTTTGGCATCTATATATTATGGGACTTCTCTAGAATTTAAACCCGGAGTTGTCCTCGTTTTTTGCTTGCTGACTGATGAGGTAAAAGAGTACAAATCCAAAGCCTCCGAATACCAACATCAAGGCGGCTGTAATTTGATCGTCACCTACGATGGTACCGATTGCCAAAGCAACCCCGATCCCGACCATTACCAAGCCCCATTTCAAGGCACCAATCTGGCTTTCTTTCTTTTTTAATAAGACGCTACGGACCAATTCAGGATCGACATTCTTACTGATGAGGCGGTTCTTGAGTTTGGCCTCGGTGGCGATTTTAACGATGGTTACCACGCTTCCGAAGATGATCCCCAAGACGCCGATTGGAATTAAAAATTCTAAAGTGTTCATATCTGTAGTTTTTGTGTTCTCAATTTGTTTCACTTCGTTAGACAGCAGGGGTTTCCCGGAGGTTGCAGAAATTTTATTTTTTTTATCTTCAGAAAACTGCAACCTCAAATGCGTAGCTACTGTCTGACCTTATTGAATGGAAGAAGAGAAACACCTGATTGACCGGGTTCTCCAAGGCGATCGCAAAGCTTTTGAGAATTTAATCCAGCGCTACAAGCGCCTGGTCGGACACTTGGTTTTCCGGCTCGTCGTGAATGCCGAGGACCGCGAAGAGGTGGCCCAGGATGTTTTTCTAAAGGTGTACCAGAAGTTGGATAGCTTCAGAGGGGAATCGAAGTTAGGGACGTGGATCGGGCGTATCGCCCACCATACCTGTCTGAATTACCTCAAGAAGAAAAAGCTACTGGTATCCGATGTACTTCCAGAAGACGTCCAGGTCGCGGATGACCGGAGTCAGCAGCCGGATGGCCTGATGGAAGCAGCCCAAAAAGGGGAGTTTATCAGGAATCAAATTCAGCAAATCCCTCCTCAATATGGGCAGGTATTGACTTTGTTTCACCTGGAAGAACTGGAAATCAAAGAAATTTCAACGATATTGGACATGCCGGAAGGCACGGTAAAGAATTACCTCTTCCGCGGCCGCAAGTTGTTAAAAGAACGCTTGCTCCGGCAGTCCCGAAAGGAGGCAATATGGAACTGAATCATATCCAGGAAGAAATACTGCAAGAGCTCGCTTTCAAGCCAGCATCGGAGTGGACAGAAGCCGAGCGGCTTCATCTCAAGACCTGCCCTGACTGTCGGGAAAGTCTGGAGGCTTACCAATTGGTCTTTGCCGAATTGGGCGACCAACCGGATCCGGTATTCTCGGCTTCCTTTGAAGCGGATATACTGGACCGTATCCCGGAATTGAATCCCCAGGCAGTACCTCTTAGCGTTCCGGTTGCTTCAGTTGTCTCAGATGATGAAGAATCTGAGCGCACCCCCTGGTGGCAATGGGGGGGCATCGCAGCAGGTATTGCCGCAGTATCCGCAGTTACCCTTTATGCTTTCTTTCCAGCGGGACAATCCCCGGCCTTGGACTCTTTCTCCGAAAAACTGGGCAGGATTGGCACTCAATTTTCAGAAATTTTCTCCTTTATGGAGGGCAATGAGGTGCTCATCCTGGGTGGGCTCGTCAGCTTTGCCAGCATCTTTTTTGTAGACCGGCTGCTCAGCCGCCGCCACTCAAAAGACTTTATTCCCGAATAAACTTCAGAATCCCCTGGCGTCCATCCTTGCTTTGCAGTTCCAACAGGTAAAACCCGGGGGTCAATCCACTCACTTCCATTTCTACCTCCTTCGCTGAAGGAGCCACCGCCAACTGGTACATCTCCTTGCCAAAGATATCTCTTACCGTGACATGTGAAAGGCGTTCACCAGAAAGATCTTCCGAGGTCAATGTGATCCTGTCCGCAGCCGGATTTGGATGAAGCTGGAAACGAGAAGAGAATTCATCGTCAACAAATGCATCTTCTACTCCGGTAGCAGGTTCCAGTACCAAAAACTGACCCATCATGCCCCCGTCTTCGTGGAAGAGGTTGTGGCAATGGTACATATAGGGAATGATTGGGTCGAAATGGTCCTCGAACTTCGCAATAAAGGAAATCGAGTCTCCGGGCAGTGACATGATCACATCCTTGCGACCTGCCAGGGTAGGTGGCGGAGGGTTCCCATTGATGGAAAGGACAAAGAATTGAACGTCATGGATGTGAAAGGGGTGGGCTACGGTCGTTCTGTTGACCAGGTTCCAGATTTCTGTATTGCCCAAAATGACGGTGTCATTGACATAGTGATGGTCAAAGGGCGTTGAATTGATCAGATATGGAAAACTCGCTGGGGGAATGGTGTCGAATATTTTGGTTCGGATGACATCGGCATCATTGGGATCGAGGGGTGTCCAGGAATTCAGATTGGCCGGAATGGAAGTAATCGGATTTGCTGTTTGGGGTCCGATCCTGAATTCAATCAGGTTGAAATCAACACCATCCAAAGGGTTGCCTGGTCCACCACCGGGACCGATGGGGGCACCTGAAATCCCATCACCCATTTCTGAATTGTTGGCGGCCATATTGATATTGCCGGGTTGCGGGATATTGAAGTCAACGATGATTTCTGCTCTTTCCCCCGGAGCAAGCAATACCCGGTTAATGGGGACGGGTTCTCTCAATAATCCCCCATCGCTCCCGATCTGAACCACCTGAATCGCAGGAGGGAATCCAACATTGTACACCCGTTGGTTGGATGCGTTCAGGATTCTGAACCGGACCATCTGGGCCGGGACTTCCAGGTAAGGAGAAAGGGTTCCGTTGATCATCATGGTGTCGTTCAACTCCTGGTAGATGAACTGGTTGGTCGCGTCAAAGCTCTTGTCCTGGAGGATCAGCGGGAAGTCATCCACACCGTAAGTCCTGGGGAGGTTCAGTGCTGCTTCCAGACTGTCCCGGATGATGAGCATTCCGGCTGCGCCCCGGTAAACCTGGAAGGCGGTCTTCTCATGGAGATGGGGATGGTACCAGAAAGTGGTGGCCTCATCCATCACTTCAAAATCTGGCGACCAGGTGGCATTGGGTAAGATCTTGGTATGGGGGCCACCATCGTCCTCCGGGGCTACGTGCATGCCGTGCCAATGCATGGTGGTGGTATCAGGCAGCAGGTTGGTGACATGCATTTGGACCATATCCCCCCGGTTCATGATCAGGGTAGGCCCCAGGTACTCCTCGTTGATCCCGTAAGTCTCGGTGGAGTCCCCCGCCAGGAATTGTACTTTTCCCGGCTTAACGGTCAGGTTATAGGTTGGCCCCGTTAAAGTATCAGGAATAAAAAGAGGGTTGACTCCTTGGCTGACTACGGTGGAAAAGACCATTGTTAAGACCAATGCTGAAAAATAAAGTCGATTGTTCATATTAGATATTTGACGCTTTTTCCGAACTATACCTTCGGCAGATTCAAACCAAATCTTTAACAGATTCAAACCAAGCTTTGCCGGGTCCAATCCAACCATCGCCTTATGGTTCGATAAAAATACTAATTTACACTATTATTGTATCCAGATTGACCCCTAAAAATCTCCATGGCTAAAACGATGCGTGCGGTAGTGATTCGGGAAGAAGGTGGGCCCATACCTATATGGAAGGGAACAAGGCACAAGGGAAATTGGTGGTCATTCCTTGAATAAATACCCGGGGCGACGACGGAAGATTGATGAAGACCATTGCAAGAGGAAGACCATTGCAAGTAGAGAATATAGATAGATGAATATAAAGTGGCCACCCCTTGCGAAGTGGCCACTGCCTTACCCTAATTTTGCTTATTTGTAGAATCGTGTGTGTAGTTCTCCTGATTAGTTGAAGTAAATTCCGATTCGTACTTCGGACCTGATCATACGGGCCACCTCAGATACCTCTACGGGAATGCTTTCAGTTCCATTCCAGTGCCAGGTGGTGTATTCACTTCGGCTTTTCAGCATTCTGCTTCCCAAGCTAAAGTTGTACCCAAATCGTTGACTGGTGTATTTCCGAATTCCGAGCTGAACCCCACCGATGAACCCATTGCTCTTATGGGGCTCTCCCGGATACATGAAGTCAATCGCATAAATTTGAGGATAATAATTGGGGCTGGTGAGTCCAAGGGCATAGCCGGCCTGTACCGCGACATAGGGGCTAAAATCCTCCTTTTCCCGGAGATAGGCCCTGGCATCTAAAAAGAGTGGCATAAAATGCTGGTACTGAAAGTTGGCATAACCGATTCCCGCGCCAAGAGAATATCTACCAAATTGATAGCCGTTGACCATGTTGAGGGTGGGCTGGGTATTGATCCCACCATAATCGTTGAGGCCAAACATCAGTCCTACATCGGTATTGTTGAAATACCCATTTTTGACTTCAACGGGGGGCCGTGGTACCTGCACTTTTACCCTGGAGTTGCCATTCATATCGGCGGACTTGACTTCATCCATGGGAAAGGTCATCTCTCTGCCATCCAGGGTCTTGAAAAGCACATGCTGGGTCGGAATCTTTTCGATAATTGTTCCCCGGTAAACGGAGCCATTGCGCAACTTGACAATGTCGTTCCCCTGCTGGGCCCATGCCGATCCGAAGATCAGCATGGCAGGGAGAATCATTAGGTATTGAATGATCTTTTTCATGGTGGTTTTAGTTTGCGGGGATGAGACTCATTTGAATGACGTTGGTAGGATCTGTGTAGTTGTATTGGTAGATCCCTTCAGAGGCGGTCATGATCAGAACCCCATTCCAGGGTATGACATCGCTGGTAGTGATATTGGTAAAATGTCCCAGTTGGTTCTGGTCAATGGCAAGATCGTTGGTACGGTCATACACTTTCAGACCGTCTGCGCCATCGCAGATGAACAGCAGTTCACCATCGGTGCCCAGACCCTTGGGGTTGAACATTGCATATTCCTGGATCAGGCTGGGATTGGTGATGTCGGAAATGTCGAGTACCTGAAGCACATCAAAATTGCCTGCGCAGGTCCTTCCGGTGGCGAGGGTCACATAGGCCCGGTTGCCGTCGACGACTACCGGATCGCAGCCGGTCCAGTGCCAGTACTCCGAGACGAAGAGGGGATTGGAGGGATTGTCCAGGTTGTAAATGATCATGCCGGTGGTGGTGCCGATGAAGAGCATGTCCTTGGCTGGATACAGGGTTTCGGCATTCCATTGCATGGGGATATTTCGAATAAATTCAGTTTGCCCTTCGATGGTGAAGACACCCAATTCCCAAGGTTCAAGGGTATAAAGATTGTTCTCATAGATGGCAAACCGCGCAGTCGAGCCTGCTTTACCGGGTCCGCTCAGGAAAGAAGAGCCGAAGTTGGACTCAGCAGCAGTCCCTCCTGAAAAGGTCATGATATCAAGCTGGCTGTAATTGTACTGGAAGGAATTGTTAACCTCTTCGGTGGTTTCTTCCTGGGTCCATCCCGTGACTATGCTCAGGCCTTGGTCAAAATTGGCCATCGGCAGATCAGGGTTGTAAGAGGGGAAATAGGCGTAGTCAAAGAAGGTAAATACATCCTCTTCCCGGTCGATCAGGGAAGGGGTCATGGGGTCGGTGATATCGAAGGTCAACAGGTCAAAATAGCTGTCCAGGTACATTTTATTGTCCTTGACTGCGATGTCTACGTTTGCAATTACCGGGAGAAAGCCGAGGTTGACAGGGTTGGCAGGATTGGCATTGTCAAAGAAGTGAACCCCTTGGAGGTAATCGTTGACAAAGAGGTAGGTTCCGTACACGTAGATCTTTCCGGGGCGTTCCAGAGGGCGGGGCGTTTCCAGGGAGAATTCTGTTTGGCGCCAGTCCTCCAAGGATTGGGTGGTTGGTACATTCGCAAGATAGGTCACATATCTTTTGTCCTGGCAACTTGACAGGGCCAACACAAAAAGCAGAGACAGGAACAGTGGTAGTTTTAATCTTTTCGTATTCATACAGGAAATCTATTTCGTTATTATACCTCCTTGATGACGAGGTTTTCAAAAGGGTTGCCTCTGGGAGAAAAATTTTTGTAGTGTTGTTTACTGAGGATCTCAATGGCAGATTCTCAAATTGGTCGACAGGATAGAAAAGTGCGAATGGAGAGGCGCAAAAGAAACAGTGCGAAGGGAGAGGCGCAAAAGGAGGAGTGAGAATTTAGAGACTCAAAGTAAGTCCCACCTGTGCATTGGGCCAATAAGGTTTGGCAGACCAGAGGTTGTACTCAGACTGGAAGAAATAATTGGTCACAGTTCCCTGGGCATAGATACCCATTCTTTTACCGATTTTATAGCGCATACCTAACCCACCTGATGCACCAGCCTGATTTCCCAGCGGTCCGCTGATTGCATTTTGTGCAGTAGCCTGGCCGTCCACAAGCGTTTGGGAATTGTCACTTATCCGTAAACCAATATCGTATTGCAGTCCTCCGGTAACATAGAATTCATACCGGTCCCGTTGCAGGAGGTCATATTGAAAGCTTGCCGTCAGGCCTAGATAGTCTCGGGTATAACGGTGGAGTTCCCCATTGATTCCATCTGTATCATCCGCTTCACTTCTCAGCCGTGTGTAATTCAACCCAGGAAGAAGGCTCCATCGGCCCGTAAGGTACCATTGCAGCGCAAAGCCAATTGAAACCGGTGTCTGGAAGACTTCTTCACTTTCAGAACTCAAGTTGTCGGCGAGGGCATTGGGAATTATGCCCCCAGTACCTAATTGCTGAGATTGGAAATCATTCGCTTCCAAACTTGAAAACTGAGCTGCGCTGGCAATGGGGGAAAGGCTTGATCCCAAGCGGGTTTCTAATCCTGGTTTTTCCTTTTTGACTGCTGCGAGGTCAACATAGCTGAGTCCATAAGAACCGGCTTCCGACTCCATTGCCAGGAGATCGGGTGTTCTGGAAGCCAGCCCTTTTTCTTTTAGTTCTTTTGAATCCTGTAATTCATCGTAGTTGGCCAAACTGTTCTCATTGACCAATTTTAACTGGTCGTAAAGAAGTTGATCCAGCACCAGGTCTCCATTTCCGCCTGGCATGAAAGGCCTCGTATAGGGGTTCGGATGCTGTAGGAGGTATGGATAAGGATACCAAGAAAAGGATGGGACAAAATCGTTTACCAAGGGCTGCCCATTCCAGGGATAATTGAGATTCAGATTGATACAACCTCCAATCCCATCTGCATACAGGGCTTGCAATGAGTCCCGCCAGGCAATGGCTCCTGCCCCTTCCCTGCCTGATTCTGCATCCCGGACCAATCTGCTCTTTTCATTTCCGCTTACCCATTCATTTCCTGCACCTTCTTCTACAACAGTAATCCCCTGACCAGAGCGGAGCAGAACTCCCAAGCTGACCAACAATGTGATACCAGCCGCGACCGACCACCAAATCACAGCCCTTCGCTTACGACCTGGTTGCAATTGATTGGCAATCGCACGCCAAACCCGACTGTGTGGGGCATGGGTATATCCTGCAAATAAAGGGGCCAGATTGCCCTGCTGCTCCGGGGCAACGGACTCAGACTCGATCCGGTCCCACAACTCCGGCCGTGGTTCGAATTCGAAATCATTGAACATACCGTCCAGATGTCCTTTATCTCCTGATTGCATTGCTATTTGCTTTTGCTGCTTCCAATTCGATCATTTTCCTTAACATCTCCCGGGAACGACTGTACTGTGACTTTGATGTCCCCACCGTTATCCCCAGCTTTTCACCGATCTCCCGGTGGTTGTACCCTTCAACCGCATAAAGATTGAAGATGGTACGGTATCCTGCGGGTAACTGCTGGATCATTTGCATGAGGTCAGCGGCCGACAGGTGAGAAAAGAGAGACTCATTTGACTCCAGGAAAAAATCCACTTCCCCCAATTCTACCTGCATCTGGAACTTTTTCGTCTTTCTCAGATACATCAAAGCCGAGTTGACCATTACCTTTCTGATCCAGGCTCCCAACTCTCCCGCCCCTGCAAAGGAGTCAATCTTGCGAAAGACAGTCAGGAACCCTTCCTGAAGCATGTCCTCTGCTTCCTCCTCTGATCCGGCATACCGCATGCATACTCCCATCATTTTGGGGGCAAAGCGATGGTAAAGCTCGCGTTGGTGTCTCAACGAGCCTTCCAGACAGCCATGGATCAACTCACTCTCTGTCATGTGTGGGCGCTAGGGGAGCCTAGTCGTTTTCATCTTGATGTGTTAATTTACAAAAGGGTTGCTCGGCTAATGTTTTTTTTTCATTTTGAAGGTACTGCAACGAAAACAATTAAAATGAAACAATTATTCTTTACGGCAATTCTACTCGGCTTTTCCATGTTCTTTGTAGCATGTGACAAGGGTAGCACCGAATCTGAAGGCAACGATGTTGAAACTACCGACCAAACGGATGAGACCGCTGGTGACCAAACCAGTGAAGCGGCGACTTCCTTTGAAAAAGATGGTCTCAAAGTGTATGCCCTTGAAGGCTATCAGGAATATCCTGATGCCAGTTTGTCACTCACTTCTCCCGAGCGGGGAACTGACCTTCCTTCCGGAAAAAACCAGTTCTCATTCGAAGTAGGAAACTATGAATTGGGACAGCAAACCCCTGGAGCCGAAGAATTGGGAATGGCCAATTCAGCCAAGGGACAGCATATCCACTTCATTCTGAACAACGGTCCTTACTCTGCTCAGTACGAGCCAGAGTTCCTCAAGGAAATGGAAGATGGTCACTATGTACTTTTGGCCTTCCTGGCAAGATCTTATCATCTGTCAGTCAAGAAGCCCAATGCATTTGTGACACAACAATTTGTGGTAGGGACTCCTGAAGACAATTACAAGGAAGCCGATCTCAGTGCTCCCCACATGTTCTACAGTCGTCCAAAAGGCACCTACAAAGCCGGCGACTATGACAAATTGCTCCTGGACTTCTTCCTCGTCAATTCCGACCTGTCTGCAGATGGCAACAAGGTCCGCGCCACCATCAACGGTACCGAGTTCACCTTTACCAAATGGGTTCCTTATGTCATCGAAGGACTTGAAGCTGGTGAGACCATCATCAAGCTTGAATACATGGACAAAGACGGTAACCTGATCGAGAGTCCATTCAATCCGGTGGAGCGTACGGTAACCCTTGAAGCCGCTCCCTGATTTTAATCCATCTGGGGCTGGAGTGTAGAACTGCACTTCAAAACGACCCCTGATTTAGAATCCCCCTGCGCATCTGGAGTGCATGACTACCCTCCATGCGGCATCTCACAAGTTATCGTCTGAACAATCGAGGCTTTCCTTTTGAGAAAGCCTCGATTGTTTTGAATAATGCTTCGGTTTATATCTGGCATTGAAGGCCAATCAAATATCTTTCTGTTCAGAAACCCAGAACCTGGACGCTTACTGACTGTAGAAGCCTTGTGAGAAAGTCACTGTGGTCACAGTCCTTACCGCAATTGGGGAATCCTATTTTGTCACTCAGACCAGTAAAAACCGTGGAAAACTGGCTGGTGCTAAAAAATAGATTTCAGACTAAATCTTATTATATTGCTTATACCCTAAGGTTTCATTGTGCTATGGGCAATGAAATCGTGATGACTACAGAAAAGAATCAATACAACTACCAGTATGCTTTATTTTTTACCCCCCAAACTCCATTGCAAGAGCTTTGTCCTGACCATACTATTCCTGCTGGGAGTGGGACTTTCTTGCAGGGCCCAAAGTTTTTCCGGCTTACCGCTTACCGCTTGCACCTCGGATGATCCTATCACCCTGACCGGATCTCCATCAGGTACCTTCTCTGGGCCCGGTATTTCTGGAAATACATTTGACCCGGGAGCCGCTGGTCCTGGTACCCATACCATCACCTTCACCCCTCCGAGGTACCGGGTAGAAACAAGAAGCTTCGTTGCCAGTTCCGGGGCAGGAACGACTATTACCCTTGGGGACGATGCTTTATCCGGCGCTCTGAATATGGGATTTAACTTCAACTTCTTCGGCAACAACTATACCCAGTTATTTGCCAGCTCAAATGGTTTCCTGACCTTTTCTACCGGGCAGCCCAATGGTTGTTGCTCTGGTCAGGCCATCCCCAACGCGACCGACCCGGACAATCTGATTGCATTCGCCTGGGAGGACCTGGACCCGGGGAATGGGGACGGCGGAGTTGGTAACAATAAGTTGTGGTACCAAACGATAGGAACCGCCCCCAACCGCCAGTTCCGGTACAATTTCCGCCGGATTGATCACTTTGCGACCGGCAACCTGGTGACGGGTATGGTCATCCTGTATGAGACATCTAATATCATCGAAGTCCACCTGGCCAGTATGCCTTCCGATGGTGGTCTTCATACGGAAGGAATTGAGAATATCAATGGTACAGTCGCCTTTCCGGTTGCCGGCCGCAATGCTGCCAACTGGTCGGCCACCAACAGTTCCCACCGCTGGGTTCCCCAACTCCCCGTGACCCGAACCATTGTAGTGGTGGATCACGATGCTCAGCTCACCTGCCCCGCCAATGTGACGGTCAACAACGATCCAGGCGCTTGCAGTGCGGCGGTTACGTACTCCACCCCCGGTGTACTCGATGCCTGCCTTACCAATATCTTTGATGAATTCACCATTGGTAACAATTCTTCCCTCTGGGATACCATTATTTTGGGCACGAACTCCGTTTCTTGTGGATCGGTTTCCGGCAATGCCCTTTATTTCAATGGAGCCGGCTCAAGACAAGCAGTCACCAATGATTTCAATACTTCTGCAGGAGGATCCATTCTCTTCTCTCTCCAGATCGGTACGGGTGGAACTCCTTGCGAAGATGCAGACCCTGGTGAAGAGGTCGTCCTGGAATATTCCAATAACAGTGGGGGTACCTGGGCAAATATCGCCACCTATCTTACCACTGCCTTCCCCACCCCAACCCAGGTAATCCAAGCAATTCCCGCTGCGGCCCGAACCACAAGCACCAGATTCCGGTGGCGTCAGCTCTCCAACTCAGGGACAAACTTTGACAACTGGTCAATCGACAATGTCGTCGTTCCGCTCACTGCTCTGATCGACAATTTTACCACGGCGACCAATCCAGCCATCTGGCAAAATATTACCAATGGTGCCGTGAACAACAATTGTGGTTCGCCCAGTGGCAACCATCTCTGGTTCAACGGAACCAACCGTTCTGCAACAACATTTGACCTGAATACAACCGGGGGTGGAAACATTACCCTCAACCTTGACTTTGGTACAGGGGCATCCCCTTGTGAAAATGCAGATCCGGGGGAGGACGTAGTCCTTGAGTATTCTACCAACCAGGGAGGTACTTATACAACTTTGGTGACTTACGGAACCGAGGTATTTACCAATTGGAATGCCTCTACGGTTCCAATTCCTCCTGCCGCCCAAACAACAAGTACGCGTTTCCGGTGGCGACAACTCTCCAACAGTGGTACCAATTTTGACAACTGGGGAATCGACAACCTGGTCATTCCTGCTGCTCCTTTACCCAGTCAGATTGCGGGTACACCCAGTGGCGGAATCTTTCCGGTTGGTACCACCGCAAATACCTATCAGTATTTTGATGCCGGAGGTGACAGTGCACAATGCTCTTTCAACGTCATCGTTAGCGATGCAGAGGCTCCAGTGGCCATTTGCCAAAATGCTACCGTACAATTGAATGCTTCAGGCACAGGCAGTATTACCAGTGGCAGCATCAACAATGGGAGCTCCGACAATTGTAATATTGCCTCCTCCTCCCTCAACCAGACTTCTTTCAACTGTTCCGATCTGGGAGTCAATACAATCACCCTAACGGTTTCCGACAGCTCTGGAAATAATGGAAACTGTGCAGCTACCGTAACCGTGGAAGACAATATTCCACCAGCTGCGGTTTGCCAAAATGCGACAGTTCAACTCAATGCTTCCGGTACGGCTACCGTTTCTGGTACGGCTGTCAACGGAGGCAGCACTGACAACTGTTCCGTCACCGGATCTACCGTCAGCCCAAGCAGCTTTACCTGCGCCAATATTGGAGCAAATACGGTCTCCCTTACGGTCACGGATGCAGATGGAAATTCAGACAATTGTACTGCTTCGGTTACAGTTGTGGACAATGTGGCTCCATCCGCTGTTTGTCAGAATACCACAGTACAATTGAATGCATCCGGTAATGGAACCCTCAACGCTTCCAGCGTCAATGGTGGAAGTACAGACAACTGTGCCGTATCCAATTCGAGTGTTGCTCCCAATGCATTCACCTGCGCTAACCTGGGCTCTAACCCAGTCACCCTGTCAGTGGTTGATGCCAGTGGCAATACTTCGAACTGTACGGCGCAGGTAACCGTGGTCGACAACCTGGCCCCCAGTGCGGTCTGTCAAAGTGTTACCGTCACCCTGGACGGCAATGGTAATGGCAGCACAACCTCAGGAGCTCTGAATGGAGGTAGTACAGACAATTGTAGCGTGTCTTCTGTTGCCGCCGGTCAAACTACTTTTGACTGCAGCAATACGGGTACCAACAGCATCACCCTCACCGTTACCGACGGCAGTGGAAACACCTCTACCTGTGCTGCCCAGGTCACGGTGGTAGACAATTCACCTCCCACCGCGGTGTGCCAAGCTGATACCGTACAATTGGATGCCAATGGCAACGCCACCGTCAATGCGAATAACCTGAATGGCGGAAGTGCTGACAATTGCAGTGTCTCTGCCCTTAGCGTCAGTCCCTCCACCCTTACCTGTGCCGATCTTGGAAGCAACAATGTGGTCCTGACCGCCACCGACCCCAGTGGAAATACAGCCAACTGTGCCACTACCGTGTTTGTGGAAGACGTCACGCCCCCAAGCGCTGTTTGCCAAAATGCAACCATTCAGGTTGACGCCAACGGCATCGCCAATCTGAGTCCTTCCGATGTCGATGGTGGTTACGCTGACAATTGCAGCATTGCAATCCAGACAGTCAGCCCCAATAGCTTCTTCTGCTTTGACCTTGGGGTCAACGCGGTAACCGTTACGTTGACTGATGGAAGCGGAAATACTTCTTCCTGTTCTACCCAGGTCACAGTGGTTGACAATACTCCACCCACCGCTTTATGTCAGAATGCCACAGTGCAATTGAATGCGGCAGGAAATGGTTCTATTACCGCCAGCAATATCAATGGAGGTAGTTCTGACAATTGTGGTTTCCCCTCTTTGTCCGCGACTCCAACTGCCTTCGGTTGCGGAGATGTCGGGGTAACCCCGGTGACCCTCACGGCCACAGACATTTCAGGCAATACCAATACTTGTGTTGCCAATGTTACGGTCAATGATCCGACTCCCCCAGTGGCTGTCTGCCAATCCGCAGCAGTTTCTTTGAACGCCAGCGGAAGCGCCACCATCAGCGGAAGCGATATTGACGGAGGCAGCACCGACAATTGCAGTGTCAATTCTGTTTCTGCCTTCCCTGCCACCTTCTCATGTAGTGATGTCGGGACCAACCCGGTGCTTCTGATCGTAAGTGACGATGCCGGAAATACGGATACTTGTCTCACCTCGGTAACTGTCACGGATACTATTCCACCGAGTGCAGAATGCATCGGTTATACCCTTCAGTTAAATGCCGGTGGAACAGGTAGTATCTCTGCCAATGATGTGGATGATGGCTCCTCTGATGCCTGTGGCATTTCAGGTCTGACCGTCACACCTGCCAATTTCAATTGCACCAATCTTGGACCGAATCAGGTCACCCTGACAACTACAGATGCCAATGGCAACACGGCCAGCTGTACGGCCAACGTCACCGTAGTAGATACCACAGCTCCCCTGGCCATTTGCCAAAACATTACTGTTCAGTTGGATGGTCAGGGCAATGCTACGATTTCGCCGCTGGATTTGGATGCGGGATCCGTCGACGCCTGCGGAGTTGATTCTTTGAATACCAGCCTGACCCAGGTCGGCTGTGCCAATGTCCTTGCTCCGGCAACCGTAAGTCTCTATGTAATGGATGCCAGTGGAAATTCCGACACCTGTTCTGCATTGGTCATCGTACTGGATACTTTCCCTCCTACGATTACCTGTCCCGCCAATGTCACCTTTTCCAACGATTCGGGACTTTGTTCCACCAACGTCGTTTACCTGTCTCCAACCTTCCAGGACAATTGCTCCGGCAACCTAACGATTACGCAGACAGATACTTCTGGCCTGACTTCTGGAAGTAACTTCCCGGTTGGAACGACAACCCAGACCTATTCGGCGACCGATGATGGGGGCAACTCGAACTCATGCAGCTTTGACATTACAGTCACGGATGACGATGCTCCGACCATTGTATGCCCTATTGTAGCCCCTGTTTCAAATGATTCCGGTGTTTGTGATGGTTCAGTGACCATACCGCTACCAACTGTCTTCGACAACTGTGCCGTAGACAGCCTGATCAATAGCTACAACGGTACCGACGATGCCACCGACCTCTATCCGGTTGGCAATACCAATGTGACTTTTGTAGTAACCGATCCGGGTGGAAATATTGATTCCTGTTCCTTCGTGGTCAGCGTCCTGGATACGGAATTGCCCGTTCTGAACTGTCCCGCAGACAGCACTGTCCTGGCAGACAGCTCAACCTGTGCCAGTTCAGTCAACTGGAGTATGGCCACTGCATCTGACAACTGCGGCATTGACACCCTCTATCCGAGCATACCCAGTGGCAGCACATTGCCGATGGGAGTCAATTCCATCAACTATACAGCAGTCGATGTAAATGGCCAAACAGACAGTTGCCAATTTGAAATCACGGTAATGGCTGCCCCTCTGGCTACTGCGATTACAGGACAGACTTATTCCTGTGGAACCGGTGTAAGTTGCTTCGGAGCCAGTGATGGAGAAGCAATTGTTTCCCCCAGTGGAGGCTGTACTCCTTACAGTTATCTATGGAGCAATGGCGGCACAACCGCCACCATTGCGAATCTGAGCGCTGGTACTTACGTCGTCACCGTATCCGATAGCCTGGGAACCACTACCACTGACAGCATCGAAATCACCGAACCTGATCCGGTGACGATTGCAGCAATCGGATCTTTCGAAGTATGCGACGGAGAATCAGATGGCGCGATCGACCTGACAGTCTCCGGAGGCAATGACTGTGCAGGTGGATATACCATCCAGTGGAGCAACGGTGCTACCACCGAAGACGTAACTGGCCTGGCTCCCGGCATTTACTCGGTTACCGTTTCAGATATCAGTGGCTGTACCGGTTCTGATACTTTTGAAATCGAAACCCTTCCCGCACCGACCCCCACGATCTTCAAGCAAAACGATACCCTCTTTGTGAGTGGCACCTATCCGGCTTACCAGTGGAACCGCGATGGGAACCTGATCTCCAATGCGACCTTTGCCTTCTACCTACCTCAGCAGAACGGATCCTTCTCGGTCACTGTGGTGGATACCAACGGCTGTGAAGGCACCAGCGATACCCTGTTCTGCCAGATTGTAAGTGCAGAGGCCCCGGTCGGGGAATTGCTGGGAATTGAAATATTCCCGAATCCGACGGCAGGCATGCTCAATGTTCGCAGCCTCCGACCTATTGAAAAGAGGGTTGAGATTACGGTGATGGACATCTATGGTCACATTGCGAAGCAATACCAGCTGAACAACCTCAGGGATACCCGCACGTTGGATCTGACGGATATTGCCAATGGCATGTACATCCTGAAGCTCAAGGATGAAAAAGGAAGAACAGCTTCCATTCGGTTCATGATCGAATAAAGCAATACAAATGCACCTGGCTGGCTCAAAGGTTTTTGAGCCAGCCTCTGCGCATTTCCCTAACATGCGTTCGGATTACAATTGAATTCCTTGGGTCACTTGTGTAACTTTGGATTGGATCATTTTAAACGGGAAATGCTATGCTGACGAAGGTGCGAATCACCCTGGACATTTTACTGAAGGCTTATGAGTTGATGCATACAGCCAAATCCATGGCTGAACTTTACGAGGAGAAAAAGGAGGTTACGAGCAAGTATGTACACGCAACATCCCGTGGCCATGAAGCCATCCAGCTCGCACTTGGCCTTCAACTGCTGCCTCAGGATTTCGTTGCCCCTTATTACCGGGATGATTCCATCCTGCTGGGCATCGGCATGACACCTTTTGAATGCATGCTTCAGCTCCTGGCCAAGCAAACTGATCCATTCTCAGGTGGCCGGACTTATTACAGTCATCCAAGCCTGAGACGTCCTGACCAGCCCAAAATCCCCCACCAATCCTCCGCTACCGGGATGCAAGCGATTCCGATGACCGGGGTTGCGCATGGCTTCAAGTATCTGGAATCTCAAAATCTCCACGATTGGTCCATGGACGATACAGACAATCTGCCTCCGGTAGCAGTCTGCTCCATCGGTGATGCTGCCATCACAGAAGGAGAGGTTTCTGAAGCTTTCCACGAAGCGGCCCTCAACCAACTCCCTATCCTGTATTTGGTACAGGACAATGAATGGGATATTTCCGCCCATGCCAGTGAAATCCGCTCCACGAATGCCTATGAATTCGCCCAAGGGTTCAAGGGATTGGAAGCGATCTCCATTGATGGAACCGACTTCATCAACAGTTACGAAACGATTCAGAAGACGCTTGGTACTATTCGCAAGGAACGCCGCCCTTTCCTGATCCATGCCAAGGTGCCACTGCTCAACCACCATACCTCAGGTGTACGCAAGGAATGGTACCGACCTGAAGAAGATTTGGCCGAGCATGCCACCCGTGATCCATTGCCACGCTTCCATTCGGAATTGGTCAATATGGGCATTGACGAGGAGCAACTGACCCGAATTCGGGAAGAAGCCCGGAAAAGGGTCGAATCTGATTATCAAAAGGCACTGTTGGAGCCAGAACCAGGGCTTGAGGACCTCTCTTCCCATATCTTTGTGCCTACTCCAGTGACAGAAGAAAAAGGGATCAGGACGCCTGAAAATGGCAGTGAATCCCCCATGGTTGACGCTGCGCTCCATGCTTTGGATGATATGCTGCGGCAGTACCCCGAAGCACTGCTGTATGGGCAGGATGTAGGGGGAGAATTGGGAGGGGTATTCCGGGAAGCGGCAACCCTTGCCAAAAAGTATGGGGACCAAAGGGTCTTCAATACCCCGATCCAGGAGGCTTACATCATTGGCTCAACCGTCGGAATGAGTGCCGTAGGTTGCAAACCAGTCGTAGAAGTACAATTTGCCGATTATATCTGGCCGGGGGTCAATCAGCTCTATGCCGAAGTCTCCCGCTCATGCTTTCTCTCCAATGGTAAATGGCCTGTCCAAATGCTTTTAAGGGTTCCAATTGGTGCCTACGGAAGTGGAGGGCCCTTTCACAGTTCATCTGTCGAATCAGCCATTTTGACCATTAAGGGAATCAAGGTGGTCTATCCCTCTAATGCTGCCGACATGAAGGGCCTTTTCAAAGCAGCTTTCCTTGACCCCAACCCGGTAGTCATGTTTGAGCACAAAGGTCTCTACTGGGGCAAAGTCCCAGGTTCCAAAGCTGCCCGCTGCATCGAACCGGATGACGATTATATCATCCCGCTGGGCAAGGCCAATATCTACCTCGAAGCATCCGATGAAGCTCTTGAAAATGGGGAATCCTGCGTAGTGATTACCTATGGCATGGGGGTCCACTGGGCAAAAAATGCAGCCAAGAAACGCTTCCCTGGACAGGTGGAGGTTCTTGACCTGCGGACCCTGCAACCCTATGACTGGGAAATGGTCAAGGAGCGGGTAGAGGTACATGGAAAAGTATTGGTACTGACAGAAGAAGCAGTAGAAAACAGCTTTGCCCAGTCGCTTGCAGGGCGTATTTCGGAAGCCTGCTTCACCTTTCTGGATGCACCGGTCATGTCAATGGGTTCAGAAAACCTACCTGCCATTCCGCTCAATTCCACGCTGGAAGGCTTGATGCTCCCCAATGCCGACAAGGTGGCTGACAAGTTGGACCAATTGCTGAATTGGTAAATATTCCTTAAGACCAGTTTTATAGAATAGAATGCACAAAAAAAATCAGGGTTCTAACCTCGCGGTTGGAACCCTGATTCATGCTGTAATAACTACAGCGCTTGGGTATCAGGAAGGGATACCTTCTTTTTCAGGATCCATCACCCACTTGGCCAAGCGATGATCGTTCATAAAGAGAAGGTCACGTGGATCCAATTCACCATCCAAGATATCAGTTTTCAAATGGTAATAGTACTGGTTTCCAGGAACACCGTACAGAGACTTGTGAGAAAATTCCATCTCTCCGTCTTCATAGGTATATTTTTCGCGCAGGTAGGCCCCCTTATTGATGGTCTCCAATCGGAATGGACGGAGATTCAACTTAAGATTACCGCGAAAGGGTTCAGGAACTGAATCTGAGCAATCAGGTCCAATAATCATATTGGCCATCAGAGATACGGCCTGCATGTTCTGACCAGCCTCTTTGAGATCCATACCGATGGTAAGGATGGCTTCATCAGCCGTAAGAGAAATGATGTGATCGTCAGTAACTCCGAGTGGCTTCAGCAGATCAATGAAAGATTGTAAGAATACCTGCTGGAACCGCTGGTTCCGCTTTGGATTCATATTTCCGAATACAAGCTGACGCCAGGCCTTTGATGATGCCAGAAGGGGATTGATCTCCTCTTCTTCGCAAAGGTCCGACCAATTCTCAGGAAAATCTTCGTAGATATCGAAAGCTGAGAAGACTGCATAATTGGCCTGATGGATATCAATTGACAACAGAAAACTGCCACCATGATTGGCCAATCCATCTTTGCGACGGCTGGGCACACGGTAATCGGTCAACATGAAATCCTGAAAGGTTCGGGTGCCAGTCATGACCCGCTTCAGCTTGGCCAATTGCTCCATCTTGAAGTCACCAATTGTGGTTTCATCCCACAATTGTTCCTCCAGAGCAGCAAATGCTTCAACTTTTTCAGGTACCCATGCAAATTCCTTAGACTTAGCTAAGGTTTCGATGTAATAATCAAAATGCTCTTCTACCGGGATTCTGACCCGAAAAAGCTTGCAAAACTCGTTAATATCTTTAATTCTACTACTCATGGCATTTCCCCTCGACCATTAAAAAACCTTTCTCATCCTGACCAGGTAATCGTATTATTCTTTGGTAGTCAGGTCGATCAGGCAGATCGGATTTTGTGTAAAGTTCGTTTATTTTTTGTAAACCTTCAGCGGTCATGCGGCAAAGATATCACATATATCCTTTTTTCAGGACAGATTTCTTCAATTGCCTCTCAAATCAAGGTAAAATTCTGGTAAAAAACGTAAAAAAGGAAACAGAACTCCAGGGGGTGGCTTAAACCTTGGCGGTGCTCCTTCCGTCCTTAATGGAAAATCTCTACAAATAACTCAATCGGTAGAGGCAGAAGAGAAAGGCCAAAACAGGCAAGAGCATAGAACAAAAGGCCAGCACTTTATGTGGACGTTTCTTGTCTCGGATCCATTCTTCATAGAAGTAGGGAATCTCCAAAGACATGATCACGACCGTAAACATGAGAATGTCCCACCCCCAATTGATGGGATCAAGGAAGAGGTACATGATCCTTTGGTGTTCCAATAGATAGACTTCCCACATGGCAAAATAGGAACCTGCGATGAAGAGGAAGAACATGATGGCTCCCGCCCAATTCATAAATTTGGAAGGGCGCTTGGTTTTTTCACGGTCTGCATTGAACAGGAATGACCTGACCCAGAACTCCTTGGTGGCAGCATATAACGCAATCAGAATCAAGTAAAAATCTGAATCGGTGAGAACACCCATGGCACTGAGGACCAACAAGGCCATCCCGGCGGATACCAATACCCTGGGTACAAAACTGATTCCGATGTACCAGGGAACTCTGCGTTGAAGATTTCGGGGAAAGGAATAAATCCACCGGGCGAGATAGTGAATGGAGGCAAACTCAAAAAAGAGCAAGACCATGATGCAAACCCCGACATAGTAATTGATCTCTGTAGTATCAGGAATCAGGGTCAATTTTAATGGGTTCAGTGCAGCAATGAATGCCGCCAGAAATATATTCAGGACGAGCAGCTTGTGTGTGTATAAGAAATGTCCGAATTTGTTCATGGCCCACTGTTGCGCTCAAGGATAGCAAATATAGAAAATTATCTATCTTTTGTAGGGAAGGATGGGGATTACCAAGCAAAACTACCTGAGAAATTCAGCATCAGTTTGACCATTTCGGAGTGTGACCAATGATGTACCTGAGTAGCAGCGGTAAGGGGGTATAGTGTTCTCTAAAATTATTTCTAGTAGACCCTGTAAATGAGTCGGGCAGGTCTTGCAAAAGCTAATGGCAGGACATGATATTGAATAGACCGCTCTCTATATATACCTATAGCAGGACATGATATTGAATAGACCGCTCTCTATATATTCCTATAGCAGGACATGATAATCAGTAGACTGTTCTCAAATTATTCTGGTAGCAGAGCATAGTTAAGGTGCCAGTAGGTGGTATGTATACCTGCTGGGAACTTCCCCTGGGTGTCGGTCAGCTTCGGTCCGGACCCAAGCTGGCTTAGTCCATTCGGGTGATTTGCTCCACTCTGGACCCAAGCTTGCTCTGTCCCTTCCGGTGATTTGCATCGGTCCTGATTGGGGTCCGGCTTCCCCTGCTTAAGACCCAACCAGGGGTACCAGGGGATGCCGATCCAAATATGGATATACCTTCCCTTGCTCTGAAGTGGTGTGTGCCTATTGATATCCACTCCAAACTCCGGTCCAGACCATAGCGGACTTTACCAAATTAGATGACTCACTTGGGTTTGCTCTCGGTAACACTCCATTTTCAACTACTCAAGGCTATATTCTACAATCAGAGCTGCCTTGATTTGGGGAATACCGGAGCTAATAGTGAGGCCAATCCGCATTCTTTAACAGCGACCAAAAACAGAAAAGGCCACCCTTCCGAGCAACCTTTCCTTTTTCATTTCGTCCAGCCCATGAATGGCGCTGAATCATATCGTTCACCTGGAAGCCAGGCTTCCAGAATCCGTAACCATTTGCTTAGAAGCAATACTCACCAGCCTCAATCATAACATCCGCGATCTGGCGGCGAATCTCTTTGACATTGACCGGTTCGGTCTTGGTAAAGCGCTTAAGGCCCATGTTGAGCATCCGCAACATATCCCCTTCTGCAAATGAATTGATCGCATCCTTACCGGCTTTGTTGATGTAGTCGGCAGCATCGTAAACGTAAGCCTTGGTCATGGCGATTTCATTCTTGCAGGCTTCTTCTCCACGGATGGAGATCAGCTTCTGGGTGCGGAGGACGGCTGACTCAGCCGCATAGGTGTAAAGACCCATATCAGCCAGGTTCATGATGATTTCCTGCTCATGCTGGAGCTTCTCCATCAGGGACTGAACCGCAGCACCTGCAATCATCAGGGTTGACTTCTTGAAACCACGAACTGCTTTTGCTTCATGGTAAAGGGCAGAGCCGTCGTTGTCATCGCTGAAGCTGGGCACGGAGGTCAATTCTCCCTGGATGGCCATCACTGGCGTCATCAGGTCGAGGCGGCCTTTGAGCGCACGCTTCAGGAGCGTATCAATGCTCAAGAGGCGGTTGATCTCATTGGTACCTTCGAAAATCCGGTTGATCCGTGCATCACGGTAAGCGCGGTCCATAGGATAGTCAGCGGAGAATCCGTTGCCACCAAAAATCTGGACGCCTTCGTCAACCACATAGTCGACGACTTCGGAACCAAATACCTTCAGCATTGCACATTCAGCAGCGTACTCTTCTGCTCCACCCAAAAGGGCTTCTGCATGAGACTTGCCTTCTGCCAGCAGGGCATCTTCTTTGGCCTGAATATCAGCCGAAGCACGGTAGGTAGCTGATTCTACTGCATAAATACGGATGGCCATTTCAGCCAACTTGTATTTGATCGCGCCAAAGCTGGAGATAGGCACATTGAACTGAACCCGCTCATTGGCATATTTGACAGCCTCAGTTGCGATGCGCTTTGAACCACCAACGGCAGCGGCGCCCAACTTGATGCGACCGATGTTCAGGATATTGAAGGCGATCTTGTGGCCTTTGCCAATCTCACCCAGTACATGATCGACCGGAACTTCTACGTCCTGGAAGAAAATGGCACGGGTAGAAGAGCCTTTGATACCCATCTTGTGTTCTTCATCACCAAGGCTGATACCGGGAGTGTCAGCAGGCACCAGGAACCCAGTGAACTGCTCGCCGTCGATCTTGGCAAATACAGTGAAGAGATCAGCGAAACCACCATTGGTGATCCAGATTTTCTGACCATTCAGAATGTAGTGTGTCCCCGCATCGTTCAGAACCGCGGTGGTCTTGGCGCCAAGGGCATCAGAACCGGAACCGGGCTCGGTAAGGCAATAAGAAGCCATCCACTCACCAGACGCCAGCAAGGGAAGATACTTCTCTTTCTGCTCCTTGGTACCGAAGTACAAGGTAGGGAGGGTACCGATACCGGTGTGGGCAGAGAAACCAACGGAAAATGAATGACCAGGTCCGACTTTTTCGGTCAGCAACATATTGGTCACAAAATCCAGGCCCATGCCACCGTATTCTTCAGGCAGACCTGCGGCCAACAAACCAAGTTCACCTGCTTTCTTGAGAAGCGTAGGCATCAGCTCTGGCTCCTTCATAGAATCGAGTCGGGCGACCATGGGATGTACCTCTGTCTCAAGGAAGTCTTCGCACATCTGTGCGATCATCTGCTGCTCCTCGTTCCATTCTTCCGGAATGAATACATTCTGAGGATCGGTTTCTTTGATGAGGAATTCTCCTCCATTCAAGTGTACCTTCTTTACTGCTGTGGTTTCCATATCTATATCTCTCCTGTCTTATCAGTTAATAATCAATTCAACAATTCATAGATCCCGGCTACGCCCTGACCTCCTCCCACACAAGCAGTCACGATACCGTGCTTTTTGTTGCGGCGACGCAGTTCGTTGAAGATCTGGATAGAAAGCTTGGTCCCGGTACAAGCGAGGGGGTGCCCAAGCGCAATGGCACCGCCATTCACGTTGACAATGTCTTCGTCAAGGTCCAATTCGCGTACTACGGCCAGTGACTGGGCTGCAAATGCTTCGTTCAACTCGAACAGGTCGATGTCATTCATCTTCAAGCCAGCCTTTTTCAGTGCGATTGGCACTGCCTCGACTGGACCGATGCCCATGATACGGGGATTGACACCCACTGCTGCATAGCTGACCAGACGTGCAATTGGTTCCAGATTCAGTTCCTTGACCATGGCCTCAGACATGACCATTACAAAGGCTGCTCCGTCTGAAGTCTGGCTGGAGTTACCAGCTGTCACGGTACCTTTGGCGGCAAATACAGGACGTAGGCGACCCAGTGCTTCCACACTGGAATCACGGCGTACACCTTCATCGGTATCAACGGTGAATGTATTGGTCTTGACCTTACCGTCCACGAACAACTTCTCGGTAACTTCTACCGGGACGATCTCGTCCTTGAACTTGCCAGCGTCAATCGCTGCAGCAGCGCGTTCGTGAGAACGCAAAGAGAAGGCATCCTGGTCATCGCGGTTGATATTGAAATCTTTGGCAACTTCCTCTGCGGTCTGGCCCATGCCAAAATACCACTCAGGATGTGCCTCAGCGACATCGTAGTTCAGAGCTGTCTTAAAACCAACCGTCGGTACCAGAGACATTGACTCTGTACCACCAGCGATGATACAATCGGCCATACCAGCTTTAATTTTGGCTACTGCCAATACAACCGCTTCCAGACCGGAACCGCAGTAGCGATTGATGGTCATGCCCGGTACATTGACCGGAAGGGAAAGAAGGGAAGTAATGCGACCAATCTGCAAACCTTGTTCTGCTTCAGGAACTGCACATCCTACAATGAGGTCATCCACCCGGGTTGGGTCAAGGGCAGGTGTCTCGGCAACAATGTGTTTGATCACATTTGCGGCCAGATTGTCCGGACGAACAAACTTAAATCCTCCACGGCTGGCTTTTCCAACTGCGGTACGGTATCCGGATACGATATATGCTTCCATTATATTTAGAGATTTTCTTTTTTAACTGTACTTATAAATCTTCTTGTAAGTCTCCACGCTGTTGATGCCCTTCTTTTCAATTTCAAGAATGGCCTTCACATACGCATTGGCAAGTTGTTCCCGAACTTCATCCGTCCGGAGAAGCGCGGCTTCATCCTGGCTGGTATAAAATCCGTTCTCGATCAGAATGGCTGGCATACTGGTCTTCCGCAGCACGTAGAAACTCTTGGAATAAGGTTCATGGTACTTGAGAAAACGGTCTTTCCAACCCATATCAGCAATCAAAGCTCTTTGGAAAGCGGAGGCGATCTTTTTGCTTCGCCAACTACCTCCATAAAACCAGGTTTCTATTCCGCGGACATTTTGAGAATCCCATCCGCTGTTGCCATTGGCATTGGCATGGATGGACAGGAAGATCTTCCCGCCAGGGAGGTCAGTGACCTTTGAATTGGCGCGGTTAACCCGGGTACCCAACAGGATATCCCCCTCAATCTCAGGAACAACATTGTAATACTGAACGCCTATTGCATCCAGCTTGTCCATGAGGACATTGTTTACGCCCCGATTGAATTCGTACTCAAAAAGACGGGTGCCATCGGCAAACAATCCGGACCGTTTTCCTGGAGTAGCCTTCCCATGCCCGTTGTCCAGGCACCAGAGGTACCGTGGTTCATGAGCGATGGTAGCATCCAGAGGAGCATCAGGTGCTGCTTCTACTCCTCCGGTGCCACCGGCACTGGGGAGGCTGACACCATCCCGGTCCGTAGGGCCGGGTTCTTCGATCCCGATGCTGTCAGGGTCTGAAACTTCGATTTCGGCAAGGGAACGGTCCATGTCCGCTCCATCCTGCGCACCAGATACACCTCCCCTGACCCCAAAGAGGCGGAGAAGAACCTGGATAATTTTGCCGAAGAGTCCCATCTCGAGTTGAATTTATCAGTTACGTAAAGGCTTTCCGGTTTTCAGAGTATGCTCCATCCGTTGGAGGGTTTTCTGCTCACCCAGCAAACTGAGGAATGCTTCCCGCTCGAGGTCCAGCAGATAAGATTCACTTACTTTCTGAGTGCCGGAGAGATCACCACCACACATGATCCACGCCACTTTCTTGGCGACTTTCATGTCGTGCTCTGTGGCCCAACCGGCTGCATACAATGCGTAGATACCGGAATTGACCATTCCGAGGCCGGTCCGGCCCAGTACCTTGATATTGGTACGCTCTGCGGGCTGCGCATAGCCTTCTTCGTAGAGGCGAATAACTTCTGTTTTTGCATCCTTGAGGCGACGGTCCAGATTGACAGAGACGACATTCTCTGGCTTCAGGATGCCGAGGCCGTAGGCTTCATAAGCTGAGGTAGCGACCTTTGCCTGGGCAATGGTCAGGAGACGATTCTGAAGAGAGTTCAGTTGAACGTCGCCAGCTTCAAAGCTATCAGAAAGACGGAGGGTCATTTCCTTGGTACCACCACCGGCAGGGACCAGACCAACCCCTACTTCTACCAGACCGATATAGGTCTCAGCTGCAGCAACTACCTGATCACCGTGCATGGTCATTTCACAACCACCACCCAGCGTCAATGCATGAGGCGCTACAACTACTGGAATGTCTGAGAAACGAATCCGGGCGACCGTTTGCTGGAAGGCCTTGATGGCGAAATTCAATTCATCCCATTCCTGATCAACGGCCAGCATAAGCATCATGGCCAGGTTGGCACCGGCAGAGAAGTTAGGGCCATTGTTACCGATGACCATTCCTTTCCATCCCTGCGTCTCTGCGATCTCGATGGACTTGTTGACTGCTTCCAGCACCTCACCCCCGATGGAGTTCATCTTAGTGTGGAATTCAAGACCGAGTACACCATCACCGAGGTCATGGAGAGAGCCACCGGAATTTTTCCAGACAACGCTGGTTTCACGTATGACATCCAGGAAGATTTTTTGTTCTGTTCCGGGAACGACCTTGTATGACTTGGAGGGGATGTGGTAGAACCAGCGTGCTCCCTTCTCGTTCTTGTAGAAAGTTTCGTGCCCTGCGTCCAGCATCTCTTTGACCCAGTCAGCAACTTTGATGTCTGCGGCGACACAGTCATCGTACAACTTGCGGACACCAATGATTTCAGAGCTTTGGAAAGGACCAAGATCCCAGGCAAATCCGGCGCGGAGGGCGTCGTCAATCTGGTAGAGATTGTCAGCGATTTCAGGAATGCGGTTGGAGATATAGGCAAACAGACCTTGAGCTGACTTGCGGACCAATTCGCCCCCTTTATCGTCAAAGTCATACAGCATCTTCAAACGACGTGGCAGATCATCCACAGTTTTCACCGCATCCAGAGAAGCCAGCTTTGGCCGCTGGTTGGGGCGGTACTCCATGGTATTCAGATCCAGGCTCAGAATAACCGTCTTGCCTTTTTCGTCCTTTTCATTGGTCTTTTTATAGAAGCCTTGCTTACTCTTGTCACCGTACCACCCTTTTTCTACCATGGCTTCAATGATACCATCGGCAGCAAATGAGCCTTTCGCCTCATCATCGGGACAATTCTCAGCAATACCTTTTTTCACCTTGACCGTGGTATCCATGCCGATCATGTCATTCAGGCGGAAAGTACCCGTCTTTGGCTTACCAGTAACCGGACCCGTGAGCTTATCGGTTTCTTCAATGGTAAGATCAAGCTCCTGGACAAGTTCCAGAATCCTTACCAAAGCATAGATTCCAACCCGGTTGGCGATAAATGCAGGGGTATCTTTACATTCTACTGTTTCCTTACCCAGGTGGAGATCTCCATATTCCATCAGGAACTTGGTCACCTCAGGGTCGGTATGAGGGGTGGGAATGATCTCCAGCAACCTCAGGTAGCGTACCGGGTTGAAGAAGTGCATGCCCAGAAAATTTTGTTTAAATTCATCTGAGCGGCCGTCGATCATCATGTGGATCGGAATACCGGAGGTATTCGAGGCGACAATGCTGTCTTTCTTACGGAAACGATCGACCTTCTCAAAAATCTGCTGCTTGATATCCAGGCGTTCGATCACAGCTTCGATGATCAGATCAGCATCTTTGATCTGCTCGAAATTGTCATCAAAGTTTCCGATTGTGATCCGCTCCGCAAATGACTTGCGGTAAAGGGGATTCAACCTTGCCTTGGTAGCGGCCTTGAGAGAGTCGTTGCCGATCTTGTTGCGTGCTGCTGGGTTGTTCTTGTCCTCTTCCTTGATATCAAAAGGAACAATATCCAGCATCAATACCTCCACACCAATATTGGCGAAGTGGCAGGCAATGCCGGTTCCCATGATACCGGAACCCAGGACCGCAACCTTTTTGATCGTGCGTTTCTTAGTTACTTGATTCAGATTCGTGGTCTCTGTTGCTAACATCTTCTACTGCGTTTTTTCGTTTATGACCTGATGGATTTTATCTACTACATCAAAAAAGGTCCCCAATTCGTCATCTGAGACGCGCTTGCGGACCGAAGTGTTAAAGGATTCAACATTTTGCTTGGCAACCTGCTTTTTCTTGAATCCTTCATCGGTGAGGAAAATACGTACGGATCTCCGGTCCTCCGGGTCAGGACGTCGCTCGACCAATCCGTCTTCTTCCATCTTCTTGATCAGACGGGTCAGACTGCGAGGCTCCATTCCCAATAGAGGGGCGATCTTAGTGGCAGGTGTTCCACTGTCACGGCTAATGTTCAGAAGAACAAAGCCCATGGTCACTGTCATATTGTGCTCTGTGGCCAGCGGACTAAACATCCGGGCAATGGCCAACCAAGTCACTTTGATATCGAATCCAATATCTTCTTTGGTGAGAATCGTGTTTCTTTCTGCTACTTCCATTCGGGGTATTCCCTTCTTCCTGAAAAATTGTATGCATGCAAAAGGTATGCATGCATACAATATTCGCTAAGCAGCGGATAAAAATCAAGTCCCTACCTTAGAAAAGATTGTCCCTAAGTGGTGATTTTCCTCACTGATTCTCTCCTGATAAACTATTTGGGTAAAAACTAACTCTGTCCGATTATATTTTGCTCCCGAAGGGATCTGTTGTTGGTGACCGAATAAGCCCATGTCTATTCGTATTATGGTCGGTGCCCATCCACCAGCCAAGGCTGCAACTCACGCCACAACCTCGCCACCGGCAAACCGACCACATTGTAGTAATCACCCTCTAAATAATCAATCCCCACCATTCCGATCCATTCCTGAATCCCATAAGCCCCTGCCTTGTCATAAGGCCGGAACTTCCTGATATAATAGTCGATTTCCCAGCGCTTCAATTTCCGGAAATATACTTTCGTAACCTCGTGGAACACCCTGCGCTCACCTGCAAAATTGATGCACACCCCACTAATCACCCAATTAACAGTTCCAGACAGGTCCTTCAGCATCTGTACTGCTTCAGCATGGGAATTCGGCTTGCCGAGAATCTCATTTTCCAGTACTACCAAGGTATCGGCCGTAATGACCACATGGTCAATCGCCATGTCATCGTAGGCCCGGGCCTTGAAAAGGGCCAGGTGCTCTGCTACCGCAGTCGGAGACATTCCCACCGGAATAACTTCTTCCACCTCACGCACCATCACCTTGAACTCAAGGCCAAGTTCGCGCAGTAAATCCTGCCGCCTCGGGGAGCCGGAAGCCAATATCAAGGGTACTCTTGTTTTCATGGTCATGGGTAAGGGCAAATCTAATAAATAGAAAATTCAACATTTCAAGTGCCCGTAAGTTTTGTAATTCGAGGGGCATTCCAATAACTTGCTTCCCCAAGAAAGAAACCATCCAAATCATGGCTGAAAATAAATACGACGTTACAGTTATCGGCTCAGGCCCCGGCGGATATGTTGCCGCCATCCGATGTGCCCAGTTGGGCATGAAAACCGCCATTATCGAACGCTATCCTACATTGGGCGGCACTTGCCTGAATGTAGGCTGTATTCCTTCCAAGGCTCTGCTGGACTCCAGCCACCATTACCACGATGCCTTGCACAAGTTCGCGGAGCATGGAATTAAGGTTTCCAACCCCACCGTCGACATGCCGCAGATGATCAAGCGTAAAGCTGAGGTGGTCAAGGCAACGACTGACGGGGTAGCCTTCCTGATGAATAAAAATAAAATCGATGTCTTTTATGGGCATGGATCTTTCAAAGACATGAACACCATTGTTGTCAAAGGTGACGAAGGCAGTCAGGAAATCAAGACCGACAAAACCATTATCGCCACTGGTTCAAAGCCCAATTCTGTTCCGGGCGTAGAAATCGACAAAAAAAGAGTCATCACCTCGACTGAGGGACTGGAACTTACCAAGGTTCCGAAAAAAATGCTTGTCATTGGTGCCGGAGTCATCGGTTTGGAAATGGGTTCGGTATTTGCCCGCCTGGGAACCGAAGTCGAAGTCATCGAATACTCGGACAAAGCTATCGGGGGCATGGACGGTTCGATGAGCCGTGAAATCAAGAAAATCCTTAGCAAAGAGTTGGGCTTCAAATTCCACTTCAAGCACAAGGTTACCGGCGTTACCTCAACCTCCCGTTCCGTAACTGCTACTGCAGAGAACATGAAGAATGGAGAGACGGTGGAGTTCAAAGCTGATTATTGCCTGGTGGCTACCGGTCGTCGTCCTTATACTGATAATCTTGGCCTGGAAAATGTCGGCATTAAGCTGGACGACCGCGGTCGGATAGATGTGGACTCCCAACTACAAACCAATGTTGCTGGAATCTATGCCATTGGAGATGTGATCAAAGGGGCCATGCTTGCACACAAAGCATCTGAAGAAGGCGTATTGGTAGCGGAACTCCTCGCCGGACAACATCCGCACATCAATTACAGGGCTATCCCCAATGTCGTATACACCTGGCCGGAAGTTGCCGGAGTAGGATACACCGAAGAGGAATTGAAGGCTGATGGGAAAGCATACAAATCGGGAACCTTTCATTTCAGGGCCAGTGGCCGGGCCCGGGCCAGTATGGATACCGAAGGCCTGGTGAAGGTCCTTGCCGACAAAGAAACCGATGAATTGCTCGGGATGCACATCATAGGTCCCAGGGCTGCCGACATGATTATGGAGGGCGTTATGGGACTGGAATTCAGAGCTTCCGCAGAGGATATTGCTATCTTTTCCCATGCCCATCCGACTTTCTCAGAGAGCATTAAAGAAGCTGCTATGGACGCTTCCGACAACAGGGCTATCCATAAGTAAGTAATCTCACTCTTTTTACCGAATAGAATCAAGCCACAGCCTTAACAGTGTGGCTTTTTTCTTTATCTTTAATATTCAAATTCACTCATCGTTTATTCTCCCCGATTTCATCGTAAGGGTATAATTAGTTGTCAAGAAAAATCGCTGGAATAAAATTTCATCTCAATCGAGAGAACAGGCTTTATTTTTATTGCCTGATAGGTTTTCTATGCTTTTGCTCCATCTCAAAAGCCCAGGAATTCAATTTCATCGAATACAACGTCGGAGATGGCCTTTCCCAATCTGAAGTCTTTAGTATTTGTGAGGACCGCCGCGGCCATCTTTGGCTTGGTACTGCAGGAGGAGGAATCAACCGGTTCGACGGCAGTGAATTCAAAGTGTTTACCAAAGACGATGGTATGCTCTCCAATTCCGTCTCCTCAATCCTGGAGACCAGGGATGGGAAATTATGGTTGGCCTACCCTTCGTATGGAGTAGGATACTTTGACGGAGATAAGTTCACGAATTTCCGAGGGGATCGGAATAGTTTTAGGATTGGAAGTGTCACCCGTATATTGGAGGACCGCGACGGTCGTCTCTGGATCAGTTCCCGCGGCGGAATGGTTTACCAATTCAAGGATGGAGTTTTCATTCCCTATGATACCAGTTCTGGCTTGATGAGTAACCGTTGCTCAGGTATGGAACTGAGAAATGATGGCGCTCTTTGGGTTGGCCAACCAAACGGATTTTGCATTTTTAATGGAACTGGATTTGACTCTGTGTCAACCCGTAATATTCCCAGTAGCCCTCAAAATCTGTCCGCCGCTCATTTCCAGTTTGACGGGACTGCTTATTTCGGGGCCAACTCAACCGGAATTTGGAAACTGAAGGATGACCAATACGAACTGATTGGAAATTTCCCCCAATTGGGAGCAATCAACCATCTGTATATTGACCAAAGGGGGTGGATATGGGCATCAGGGGTGTGGGATGTAATTCTTATCAAAAACGGGCAAGTATCTTCTTTACATGATCAAACTGCGCTTTGGGATGTCGGTGGAGAAGAGATCATGGAAGATAAGACAGGTAATCTATGGCTCGGAACAAGAGGAGGGGGCATATTTAAATTTCCGGGAGAAACCTTCACCCACTACAACAAAGGCACCCCCCTCTACCGAAATGCGGTCTTCTCTATTACCGAAGTTGAAGCTGGCAAATTCATCATTGGGACTGACCAGGGAGTGTTTGAATTTGAAAACAATAAATTCAAAGAAATCAAAGACGTCAATGGTGCTTCCTTCTTATTTACCCGCCATATCGTGTACTCTGAAAAATATGGCGCCTATATCCGGGCAGCTCAGGACAAGGTTTATTTGTATAAAAATGGACGGGTAACAGTTATTCCTTTTGAGGAATCGAATGTCGTTTCGCTTTACAACATTCGCGGAGAAATTTATGCCGGGACAGAAACCGGGCTCTTCCGTATCAAGGGGAAAGAGTTTATCTCCATGGTAGATGTAGATTCTGCATTTTTCATGCCAACTGGCAATGCACTTTTAGGAAATGATGGGACTTGGTGGCTCGCCCACACGACCAGTGGCATTCGTTCCTATAAAGATGGAGTGTCGAGAGACTACAATACAGAGGATGGCTTACCCCATTTCTATTGTACTGCATTCCTGGAAGATAAGAACAACCATATCTGGGTAGGAACCAACGAAGGGTTGGCAAGATTTCAAAATGGAAAATTCTGCTACCTCACCGCCCGTGAAGGGTTGATCGGCAATCTGATCTATTGCCTGACCCAGGACCAGAATGGAAATATATGGGTAGGAACTGAGAAAGGACTCAGCCAGATTCAGATAGACGAAAACTCAGATCCTGGCTACATCCGCAACTTTGGACGGGACGAAGGTTTTATAGGTGTAGAGACAAATGAAGGCGCCTACCTGGCTGATTCAGAAGGCAACCTCTGGTTTGGTACGATCTACGGGATGACCAAATACAATCCCAAAGCTGACAGGCCCAATTACAGCCTCCCTAAGGTGCAAATCGTCGACGTCAAACTCAATCAAGAAGAGGTCGATTGGGAAAAAAGGCAAGATTCAGTTTATTCCTGGTACCCTATTCCCTTCCAACCCAGACTTGAGCCTACCGACAATTCGTTCCGCTTCGATTTCAAGGCCGTCGCCCTGGATTATCCTGGCAAGATTCGCTACAAATATATGCTTGAGGGCCTGGACAAGAACTGGAATCCCCCAACTACTGAAACCCAGGCATCGTATCCGGTCCTTCCGGCGGGCACCTATAATTTCAAAGTGATGGCTGGCCGCAGCGACGGGGCCTGGGGTTCTGATGTTGCGTCCTTTCAATTCACCATTCCTTCCCATTACTACAAGACCTGGTGGTTCCGCCTGGGATTGTTGGCCATGATCTCCTTTGTGGTTTTTTTGATCATCCGCTATCGCATCAGCAGCATTGATCGGCAACGCATCATCCTCTCTCAAAAAGTGACGGAGCGGACCCAGCAGGTGCAGGAAGAGAAGTTCAAAGTAGAAGAAGCCAATAGGGTCAAATCTGAATTTCTGGCCAAGATGAGCCATGAAATCCGTACACCTATGAACGGTGTGATTGGTATGACCGATCTCTTGCGGAGGACCTCGCTCACCGATCAGCAAAGACGCTTTGTCGACAACATTCAGATTTCAGGTAAAAACCTCCTCAACCTGATCAATGACATCCTCGACTTTTCCAGAATAGAGTCAGGCAAATTAGAACTGGAAGCCGTCCCTCTGGACCTACGCCGCCTTACCGAAGAAGTCCTTGATATTTTAGCCTACGGAGCATTTAACAAAGAACTCGAACTCCTTTTTTACGCCGACCCTGAGATCAGGGGACCTGTGATCGGAGACCCTGCCCGTTTGAAACAGACCATGGTCAACCTGGTAGGCAATGCCATCAAGTTTACCGAGTCAGGCCAGGTTGCCGTAGAAGTCCTTGTGATCGAAAAAGACCAAGATGAAGCCGTTATCCAGATTTGTGTTAAGGATTCGGGTATAGGAATTCCCCAGGAAAAATTTGAATCTTTATTTGATTCATTTTCCCAGGTCGATGCCTCCACTACCCGCAAATACGGTGGTTCAGGTTTGGGCCTGGCCATCAGCTACCAACTCAGCAAGATGATGGGCGGCAAGATGTGGGTCGAAAGCGAGTCGGGCAAGGGATCAAGCTTCTTTTTTACGATCCGGGTGGGTCTATCCGCTCCCTGGCAGTTGCCCGATGGAGGCCATCCAGCCCGTGGCCTTGGCGGTAAACAAATTACCATGGCCATTGCTGACCCTACTGCTCAGGACTATATCGACCGATACCTTGAGCA
The DNA here is from genome assembly GCA_964352215.1 of uncultured Bacteroidia bacterium. Taxonomy (GTDB): domain Bacteria; phylum Bacteroidota; class Bacteroidia; order J057; family JADKCL01; genus CAWUKT01. The sequence continues at coordinate 10,649 of CAYGRE010000036.1, read as the reverse complement.
TTGGGGACTCCACTCAAGCAATTTTATCTCTATGGATGCCTTCACCGATCACTTGAGGAGCAATCCCCCCTACTTTGCCATTCTTGACACACGGGTCATCCGGGAAGAAACGATTCGGAATGCCAACCTTCTTGCCAGACTTGCCTTGGAATACGACTTCAACTACGCCCTATTGTGTGAACCGGGCATTGCCATTAACTTGAAGTCTACCCTCAATGAAAAAGGGCGCATTCTCAATAAACCCCTGAAAAGAGATGATCTGCTCAATACACTTCTACTGAAAGAGGAAGTGCAGACTGATGAAAAACTTCTTCAGATTGACAAGGAACTCGCCCTTCGCATTCCTCTCCGTATCCTCATCGCTGAGGACAATCCTATCAATATGGAAGTGGCGACCGGAATGCTTTCCTCTTTGGGCTATGAAAGAGCTGAGGCTGAGAACGGAGCCATCGTGCTGGAAAAACTAAAGCATGAAAGTTACGACCTCATCTTTATGGATGTCCAGATGCCAGTTATGGATGGTTTGGAAGCCACTCGCCGAATCATCTCTACCTATGGAGACAATCGCCCTCTCATCGTGGCCATGACGGCAAATGCCATGGAAGCCGACCGCCAGGCCTGTCTGGAAGCAGGAATGGATACTTTCATCTCAAAACCCTTCGTCCTTGAAGAATTGTTTGAGCTGATTAATTCTCTTCGGAAACTGAGAGGAGGGGACTCCAAATTTTCTGCCAATCACGGTGTGGTTTCAGATGCGGATATGACAACCACCATTGAGGAAGGCAGGACTGAAACCAGCTTCGTCGACGCCAACCCGAAAACCAATGAAGCGCTTCCTGACCGGAAAGATCAAGCCGCTGACGAAACCGAACAGGATGGGGAAAGTCAAGCCCCCAATCCTACCGAAGGGAACTACAAGATCATCGACCTCTCGATGCTGTTCGAAGCCGGGGGTGGAGAAGCGACCTTTGTCGTGGCCATCGCGAGCAAACTGGTAGTCAAATTGCCTGAAGCGATGGAGGAACTCCGTGGCCATCTCAAAGATCAGAATTGGGACCAACTCCGCGCTATTGCCCACCGGACTAAATCTTCTGCCGCATACACTGGTGCTCCCAATCTGAAGGAAAAATTCCGCGACCTGGAACACATGGCCAGAGAATTAGAAGATTTGGACCAGGTTCCTGCAAAGCTGGATGCGCTCGATGCGTATGTGACAGAAGTTGTAGCCGAACTTAAGATTGCAATCGCTGATCTTTCCTGAGACGGTCATTCCTCCGAATTTTCCTGGGACGAGCATTCTCCCAGCTGACCCAAGCCTCTTCCGAATTATTTTTAAAATACTTTCCGCTCAGATGCAATATTCGAAAATGAAAACCGTCATTGGTGTAGATGTCTGCTAAGGATCATAAAGATCTGGATTTGGTTCACCGCTGCCAATCCGGAGATCGGTCGGCTCAATCTGAGCTATATCACCGCTATGCCAAGGCAATGCTCAACTGTGCCTACCGAATCCTGAACGACAAGGAAGAAGCCAAAGATGCACTGCAAGATGGTTTTGTAAAAGTATTCCGTAAAATCGACCAATTCCGGGGTGACGCCACCCTCGGTGCCTGGATCAAGCGAATCATCGTCAACACTGCGATCAACCAGAGCCGTAAGCGCCCACCGACAACTAACAATACAGAGATTGAAGCAGTAGCAGAAGTGGAAGTTGAAAAATCACCCTCCCGCGACGATGACCTCCAACTGAATGTAGAGGTGGCACGGCTTGCCCTTGCCAATCTACCTGATGGTTACAGGACCGTTTGCACCCTATACCTGGTAGAAGGCTATGACCACAAAGAAATCTCGGAAATTCTAGGCATCTCGCTTTCTACCTCGCTTTCCCAATATTCAAGAGGAAAAAAGAAACTCAGAGAACTCATTCAGCAATTTCACCATGGACAAGATCGAACAATACTACAAGGATCACAGTCCTGAGATGGATATCCTGGACCCGGATCCAGCCTCATGGGATCACATCCGAAACGAACTGGATGGAACCACAAGAACCAGCCCCAAATCCAAGCCCAATTATCCGAAGGGTCTGTACCTTTTGGTCGCGGCCACCATTGCCTTCATCCTGACCTTTACCCTCTGGCCACGGCCAGATTCCGAAATCATCTCGGAATCCAATTCCAAGGCACTTCAGGTCGGTGACCCCTTTCCTGAACTCGTCCTGGACAACCAATTCGGAGAAGCAGTACCCCTCAGTTCCCTCCAGGGCAAGGTCGTTCTCATTGAGTTCTGGGCCTCCTACAGCAAAGTTTGTACGGAACGGCAATGCTACTATTTCAAACCGATCTATGATCAGTATGCAGAGCATGGATTTGAGATCTACGGCATTTCTGTCGATACCAGTTCAAAAGCATGGATGTCCCATTTGGAAGAAGATGGCCTTCCCTGGATCAATGTACAAGGATACTATGAAAAAGGAGCTGACCTGGAAGAACGGTTTCTGGTCCAGGAATTGCCGACTACCTTTCTCCTCGATCAATCGGGGCGTATTGTCGCCAAAGATGTTGGTGAAGACGATCTCGAAGACCATTTGGAAAGACTGCTGGCAGGAGACAAATAGGTTGTCCCAAAAACTGACATTTCTCATTGTGTAACCCAGGTCATTTAAGCTCTGATCCCCCCATGCTATATTCAGGCAAAATGGATATACCATGCATAAAAAAATGACAAAACTGTACGTTCGACTAGTGGGAGTTCTCCTCCTGGCAGGAATCATTTTCCAAACCACTTCTGTTTTAGAGGCCCAAACTTTTACCATTGAACTGGAAGAGACCTCTATTACCAATTCACCGGGTGCCCAGTCCTTCACCTGGGGCAAGCACCAGGGCAAGTGGATCATTATCGGTGGTCGGACCGATGGCCTGCACCAACGCCAACCCTTTGCCTCATTCCTTGCCTCAGGAAACAATACTGTCCTCTATGTCATTGACCCCAACGCCCAAACCGTCTGGAGTCAATCCATTTCCAGCCTGAGCACTCCACTTCAGGAGCAACTCCAGTCAACCAATATCAATTTCGTCCAGCGAGACAGCACCCTTTACCTGATTGGGGGTTACGGTTACAGTGCCACTGCCGGAGATCATATCACCTATGATGCGCTGGTTGCGGTAGACCTGGCAGGGCTTTCCGATGCCATCATCAATGGAAATGCAATTGCCCCGTATTTCCGATCCACTTCCCATCCTGGAATGGCAGTTACCGGCGGGCAAATGGAAAGATTGGGAGACGTATTCTACCTGGTAGGAGGACAAAAATTCATGGGTCGCTACAATCCCCACGGCCCTACCCATGGCCCGGGGTTCATCCAGGATTATACCAATGAGATCAGGACATTTGAGATCATCGACAATGGAACCAACCTGACCATTCAAAATTACCAGGCCCAAAACGACACCGCTAATTTGCACCGCCGGGACTACAACCTCGTTCCACAGATATTCCCGGATGGACGTCGGGGCTTCACAGCATTCACCGGCGTCTTCCAATATGCCAACGACCTTCCATGGCTCAACGTTGTCAATATTGATTCCCTTGGCTACCAAGTCGTCAGTGGATTTGAACAGGTTTTCAACCAGTACCATTCAGCCCGCCTCCCCATCTACGATCCGGTCCTGAACCAGATGCACACCGTCTTCTTTGGGGGCATCGGCCAATACTACTATGATGACAACGGCACCTTCATCAACGACGTCAATGTTCCTTTTGTCAAGACCATTTCCAAGGTGACCCGCTATGCCAACGACAGTATGGTGGAATACGATACCGGCCTGCGCATGCCCGGCTACCTGGGTGCCGGTGCAGAATTCATCCCCGTAGCCAACAATTATTTCTTTGACAACGACATCCTCAACCTGGATGCGCTTCCCGCAGGAAACAGAACCTTGGTCGGTCATATCTTTGGTGGAATCGAGAGTACCCAGGACAATATCTTTTTCATCAACAATGGTACCCAAAGTCAGGCGACCCAACGCATCTTCAGAGTGTACATCAAAAATACTGCCACAGGAATCAGCAGCCCCGAACCTTCCTCCATGGGAATCGAACTGTTCCCCAATCCAGGTTCAGGTCGCATGAAGATTATGGGAAGTCAACTCCCCGCTGGAACCCTGCAAATGAGTATTGCCGATGTCTATGGAAAAAAGGTATGGCAAAATGAGCAAATAGTCTCTAGCCCAGGTTATTGGGAAGGTACTTTTGATTTCTCCGACCTGAGCAAAGGGGTGTATTGGATTTCATTGGAAATGGGCAACAGCAAGGAGGTTTTCAAATTGGTTCTTCAGTAAAATCACTAACTTGCGGCAAATCTCAAAACAGGATCAGACGTGAGCTTACCCACCTATACTCCCCCACCAAAACGCTTCATCAAAGACTTGATGCGTCCTTTCAGGATGTATTTCTCTCCCCGCTACTATGGGTTGGATCACTTCAATCCCGACAAGCCCGCTATGTTCGTGGGCAACCATACCATTTATGGACTGACAGACGGATTTTTCCTGGGTGCAGAATTATATGAACGATATGATGTTTATATCCGCGCCCTTGTCGATCAGATGCAGAAGGACATCCCCATTTGGAAAAACATTTCCAATATCCTGGGGCTGGTTCCAGGAACCCGTGAAGCCTGCAACGAGTTGATGGAGAGCGGACAGAGCCTGATGGTATTCCCGGGAGGGACCAGAGAAGCCTGGAAGCACAAAGGGGAACAGTACCAATTGACCTGGAAGAAGCGGGTGGGATTTGCTAAAATGGCTATTCAAAATGGTTATGATATCATTCCCATGACCGGCCTCGGTGGGGATGACATGTATAAGATTTTGGTCGACTCGCAGGAAATTATGGCCTCCCCCATTGGCAAGATTCTCAAAGCAACCGGTGTGGCAGATAAATTTCTGAAAGGTGGGGAGAATATCCCCCCCATCACCAGAGGAATAGGTCTGACCGCCATTCCCAAACCTGAACGTCTCTATATTAAAATCGGGGATAGGATAGACACCACCCGGTTCCAGGGACATGACGACGATGAAGAGATCCTCTTCAAATTACGTGGTGAAGTTGAAGCAGTGATGTACAGTCAACTGGATGACCTCAAAGCCTATCGGAGGAACGATTCGGACGAAGAGTGGTGGCGGGTTCTTCTCAAGAAATTCTAATATTCGGGGAAATAGCTAGACTTGATCAAAAAAGGACCGTTTTCAGGAAATGATCGAACAGGCCTGCTAGTAGTTCCCAAGGAAAATTGTATTTTTAATGCTAGTCCAATCTACCTGAGTAGCATGAGAAATATTTACATCGCTTTCTGGGCCTTCTTCCTGGCCGCATCCTTTGCCAACGCGCAAGCCCCTACCTGGGCCACCGACATTGCTCCCATCATGTATGAGAAGTGCACCCGGTGCCACCAACCCAACGGGGTTGGCCCATTTCCCATCAACAGTTACCAGGATGCCTACGACGAGAAATTCCTGATTCAGAACTACGTCAACGCGGGCATCATGCCCCCGTGGCCTCCGGATCCGGACTACCAGCACTTTGCTATGGAGCGTGCCCTCACCGATCAGGAAGTCGCCCTGATTGATGCCTGGGTCAATGCCGGTGCACCGGAAGGGGACCCCAATCTGGCTCCTCCTGCCCCCTGGTATCCCGAGCTGGTGCTCGGTCAAGGTGATGTTTCCATGCAGATTCCCACTTATACCAGTCAGGCCCAAAGCCAGGACGACTATGTCTGTTTCGCGCTTGATCCAGGAATCTCAGTTGCGAAGACTGTTCGTGCGCTCGAAGTGGTTCCCGGCAACCGTTCCGCAGTTCACCACGTCCTCGTTTATGCGGTCAGTGCCAACAGCGGCTATACTCCTGGCCAAACCTATCCCGGCTGTACCGGACCTGGTGGTGGCCGACTCCTCGGAGGCTACGCTCCCGGTGGTGGCCCACAGCAATTTCCTGATGTAACTACCAAAATGGGGATTACCCTGGCAGATGATGATATCATCGTCCTCGCCATGCACTACCCGGAAGGCTCCTTTGGTCAACTGGACAGCACCTATATCAACCTGCACTTCTATCCAGACGGAACCCCCGGAGTCAGAGAGGTATCTGCCTCCCCCCTCTTTGAAAACTGGAACTTTTTCCTGCCCCCTAACCAGGAAACTACCATCAGCCAATGGTATCCGCAGTTTGGCTTACTCACCACTGACTTTTCCGTCCTGAGTATATTCCCCCACAATCACCTGCTGGGCAAAAGCTGGAAAGTATATGCCTTGGATGGAAACAACGATACCATTCCACTGATCAACATCCCCAAGTGGGACTTCGACTGGCAGGGTTTCTATTTCTTCGACTATATCAAAAAAATCCCCCAGTTTTCCCGTATCTATTGCGAAGCCGTTTACGACAATACCACTGCCAATCCCTTCAATCCCAATTCACCGCCAGCCCTGGTGCTTCCCGGATTGAATACCTCTGACGAAATGTTCTTGTGCTACATGCACTACCTCCTCTATGAACCAGGAGATGAAAACATCAATATGTCCGAGATCATCACCGCGCCAGTTTCAGTAGACCCACGCGCGGAACAAGATGACCTGAGCCTGAAAGCATACCCCAATCCCTTCACCACTTTTACTTCGATTGAATACGTCGTTGAAACCAAGGGGGAAGCCAGTGTCGAAATTTATGACCTGCAAGGAAAGATGGTCCGGAAAATCTGGAAGGGAACTCAGGGAAAAGGTACTTACCGTTCGCTTTGGCATGGCAATGATGCCCAGGGACAGCCCGTTTCCGAAGGCTATTACATCGCCCGGGTTCGGATTGGAGACCAGGTACAAAATATTCGCCTTCTCAAAATGAACTGACCATTTGAAAACAGAACGTACGAAACTCGGCCGGATTCCATCCCGGGGGAGCCATGACCCACAAGCGATCTATGAAGCGCTGGATGCTGGCTATATCTGCCATGTAGGCTTTATTGACCAAGGTCAGCCATTCATCATCCCCACTGCTTACGGACGTGACGATGATTTCCTATACCTGCACGGCTCTATCAAGAGTCGGATGCTGGAACTGCTGTCCACTGGCAACCCCTGCTGCATCACTGTGACCCATCTGGATGCACTCGTCCTGGCCCGTTCCGTATTTCACCATTCTATGAATTACCGCTCAGTGGTGATCCTGGGGACCTGTGAAGATGTTACCGATTGGGACGAGAAAATGAAAGCGCTCGAAGTAATCACGGAAAATATCCTCGCTGGCAGGTGGAAAGAAGCACGCCTCCCCAATGACGGAGAAATGAAGGCGACGAGGGTGGTCAAGATAAAGCTGCAGGAAGCTTCTCTAAAGGTTCGTGACACCCCTCCTAAGGATGATCATGCCGACTATGACCTTGACATCTGGGCAGGATTGCTTCCTCTTAAGAAAGGCTATGAGGACCCAATAGCCGATCCTGCCCTGAAGCCGGGTGTTCCTTTGTCTCCATCTCTGGATATTAAAGAATGACCTCGGTTGTCAAGCTCTTGGTTATGGCAACTACAACCACATAAAAAAAGGGTAAAAACCATCAAACGCGCAAAGACAGAAAGGTCTCTTGTTCTGGTCCGGACCGTAGCTGGCTTACAATGCCACCATCACGCTTGAAAGTATTACTTGTAATAGCCCGAGGCAAGATAGATGAACCGGAGGACCTCTTTACGTGAGAGGAAGGGGCATTAGGTTTGAACGGACCCGATACACATCCTATAATACTTAATAGTAATACTATCATTCTTGAGGGTATTACCCTGCAACTTTAAGCCTCAAAGGTCTCGACTTCTCACCCAATGGGACTTGACTGGTCAGGTATCTACCCATCGGCCTTGCGCCTTCATATACGCAAAGGCGAGGCATTTATGTAGGACTTGTTCACCGCATTACTATCATTGTTGAAAGCAATGCTCTCAAACTTCACGCAATTCTTGTTAGCATTTTTGGGAGCATAACTATTAAAACTGATAGTTCCTATCCGAATGCTCATCCCACCTAACCATAAACGATGTGCGGCAATATTGTGTCTGAGCTTATTCTGGCCACTTTTCCAATGATTGGGCCCACTCAAATTACCTGGTATTACCATTCAATATGAAGCCCCTAAAATAGCAAGAGGCTGCCCAAATTGGGCAGCCTCTGCTCTACATATTTATCGTTGGTTCAGATTACTGAACTACGAGCTTCTCGACTTTCCTTCCTGACTCGGTAGTCACCTCGATGAGGTAAGTACCAGCAGACAGTTGGGAAACATTGAGTTCGGTCATGTTAACGCCGCGCTTGGCTTGAACCTGCTGATCGGTGAATACCTTTCCGTACAGGTCGGTTACACGTACCCGAATTTCCTCGTCTCTACCAGAGCGGTAGTCAACCGTTACGGCGCCACCGTTGAGACGAAGTACAGGGTTCGGAGATACCATAGAGAATTCGAATCCACTAGGGGCTACGGTCGGAGCTGCAACTTCAGCATTGACCTGGCCACCTTGAGAATCGCTGGACTGGCCAGAATTCTGACCACCGGTTTCGGGAGCAGAAGCAGTCCGGGCACCAGCAGTTACATAAATGGTATAGTCTTCGATCTCGCCGTAGTAGAAACCACAGCAAGGTCCGGCACTGTACTGATCCCACTGCATGGTAACGCGCATACGCAGCGCACCAGAAGCAGCATTGGTTGGTACAGTGATGTCTCCGTTCACGACACCGTTTCCGTTGCCAGAGAAGACTCTTTCTCCATTGTCGTTAAAGTCACCATCACGGTTCCAGTCGATCCAGACTCTCCAGTACTCAGAATAAGACTGGCCAGAGAATCCAGGAGTCAAGCTGATTGGCATGGAGCTACCCGCAGCAACAGTTGTGTTGATGTTGGTGTAGTCGGCATACCCACCGTCGTTACCAGAAGTGTTGCTTGCACCACCGAAGCTAACTGCATCGATGTACTCATAGTTAGAGCAAGAAGCACTTGCGTGGCAGTAATTAGGCGTACATTCTTCGACAGTTACATCGAAGCTACATGAGACAGTGTCAGATGTAGTGTAAGCAATGTAGGTGATGGTAGTGGTACCTTCATTGAAGAGGCTACCGCTTGCAGGTCCAGCTACTTGCTCAACAGTGTAACCACTGCATGGAATTTCCATTACGAACTCGTAGTGGTTACAACCGCGGCGGTCATACCACTTGCCATTGTCGCTACGCAATACAGCGTAATCAGCATTGCTCAGGTTTCCAGTACCGCAGCAGTTGCCACCGGCATTGTTAGGTTCACCGGACTGCCAGTTGGTGTAAGAACTGGCTTCACCGCTTGACCAGACAAAGTTGCCTTCAGAAGCTACATCGTTGTATCCGATCCAGGCATAGTTAGCCTGAACCTGATTCTTCAACCACTGGTTCTCAGAGGAACTGTTGATGGTTACCAACTCGCCACCGGCAGCCTGAGCTGCGGCATTCGCGCCGTTCCAATCGTAGTTGCTCGTTGAGCAGTAGTAGCGGTTTCCACCAAACTCACCCATGTAGATGAATCCGGATATATGCGTATTGCTTGGGCAAGCGCCAGTATCACAGCTTTGGAGGATGACGGTAGGATCATTCCAGGAAACGTGTGCACCACCTTGGTTGTTGTTACAAGGTACGGTGATGTCTCCAGGACAGAGCACTTCAAATACGCTCTCTACAGTCACATCAAAGCTGCAAGTATCAGCATTGCCGAATTCGTCATTTGCGACATAAGTAATGGTTGTGGTTCCTTCGGGGAACAAGTCTCCGTTGGCTGGTCCACTAACCTGAGTGATGGTGACACCACTGGCACATGGAACTTCCATTACAAATTCGTAGTTGTTACATCCGCGGCGATCATACCACTTGCCATTGCTACGACGCAATGCAGCGAAGTCAGCAGATCCGGTAGGACCATTGGCGCAGCAGTTGCCACCCTGGTTGTTAGGTTCACCTGGCTGCCAGTTGGTGTAAGGACTGTTCTCACCGCTGATCCATTCGAAGTTTCCTTCGGAGGCCATGTCGTTGTAACCAATCCATACGTAAGAAGCCATGATCTGGCTCGCCAGCCACTGGTTCTCAGCTGCATTGTTGATGGTTACAAGGTCACCACCGGCAGCCTGAGCTGCGGCATTGGCTTGCATCCAATCAAAGTTGCTGCCGTTAGAGCAGTAGTAGCGGTGTCCGTCGTATTCCCCCATGTAGATGAAGCCGTTGATGTGCGTATCAGAAGGACAGTTGTCACCACAACTGCTGAAAGCAGTTGCCGTAGGCTCATCCCAGGTTACATAAGCACCACCGTCACCGGTTGAACAGGTCGTTTCGATATCTGCAGGACAATCCAGCATGACGAAGCCACCATCTTCTACGGTTACAACCGCAGTACAGGAGTCAACGTTTCCACTAGGATCGGTCACAGTCAGGACAACATCGTTGTTGCCAAGGTTGTCACAATCCAGCGTGTTGTTGCATCCGCCAGTGTTGCCACCACCGTTGCCACCACCAGATGAGCAGTAATCGAGTTCTGCAATTCCACCAGAGTTGGCGAAGTGAACGGTCAGGGAAGTGATGCCAGAAGCATTCACGTTGACAGT
>CAYGRE010000035.1:0-58898 GCA_964352215.1 uncultured Bacteroidia bacterium | reverse complement strand
AAGAGCTGAGCGAACGGAAGTTGAATTTTCGCAATCGTATTTTTCATTCATTTGTTACCTCTTTCGACAAAGAAGAGAAGGACTCCGGTCTTTCGATCAAGCTTGTATTGAAAGGGGAAGAACGTTATACCATAGGCCGCCGAAGTTTTCGGGTCACCGATGGCCGCTATTTGGTTGTCAACCACCATCAGCAATTTGAATGTACCATTCGGGCACAGGAACCTGTAGAAGCACTCTGCTTTTACCTGGATCCGGAGCAAGTTCTGCATGCTTATGAGAACATTCATCCCCAGTTCGCGCTCGAAGGGGTAGCCCCCATCCGGTCCGACCAACTCAGATTCATGGAAAAAATCTATTCCGTGCATGAAAATGAACTGGGTCATTACCTCCAGGAATTAATCCCCTCCTTGCGGAGAGAGGAATTAGAACCGCACCTGGACTTCAATGAAGTCTTTGCCACGCTTGCGGAGAAGTTGGTCCTGAGTCAATTGGAAGTCAACCGGCGATTGCAAAGCATCAAGAATGCAAGACGGAGTACCAGGGAGGAAATCTTCCGTCGGGTCAGTAGAGCCCGTAACTTCATTGACGACAAATACCTGGAGGACTTGAATCTGGAAGAGATGGCGGGTTTGGCATTCCTCAGCAAATACCACTTCCTCAGGTGCTTCAAGGAGGTGTATGGTATCTCCCCATACCAGTATGTGATCCAGAAACGGTTAGAGCACAGTCAAATGTTGCTGCAGGACGAAAGGAAAACATTGTCTGAGATCGCCTACCAAACTGGGTTCATCGACCGGAGAGCTTTCAACCGGGCCTTCCGCAAGGCCTATGGATTCTCTCCTTCCGAGTTTCGATTGGCCTGAGGGAAAAATATCAAAAATCCGAATGGCTGGAGAGGCAGGAAAGCAACATATTTCCAATTGCCTTCACGCAACTTTCAACCCCTATGGGAGCAGAACAGCCGTGATATTTGATCTCAAAACACGGTCTTATGCATTCTATTCCCCGAATCCTTGCCCTTCTTGCCCTGATCGCTTTCCATACGCTTGCAACCGGTCAGCATCTGAAGCGTCCCGCCAATTACGGTTTCTATCCCCAACCAGTTGATGAAGCTATTTCCAAAGAAAAAGGACTGAAAGAGGTGAAGGGAATTCTGGTTCGCGGAGTTGGTCCTGGCACGACATTTGGAGAAATGGGAATCGAGGAAGGAGACGTCATCCTGGCCATCAACGACACCCCAACCAACTCACAAGCTGCCCTTGCAGTTGCCAAAGAGAATCTTTGGGCCGGTGACAAGATCAATGTAGAAATTTGGCGGGACGGAAAAGTTCAAAAAGTAGCCGGGAATATGGTCGGAAGGCCACGTGAAAGCTCTGACCGTTGGGAGGTGATCTACGATGAGGTCCCTTTTGAGGGGGGCTACCTGAGCGGGATCGTTACCAAGCCAAAAAACAATGGCCCCCACCCCACCATATATTTTATCCCCGGTTATACCTGTGCCTCCGTAGAAGCCCTTTCCCCCATCCATCCCTATACCCGGATGCTCGACAGCCTGAATGCCCTTGGCTACGCCATCTTCCGGGTGGACAAACCGGGAACCGGAGAAGGCCCCAATCCTTGCCAATGCTCAGAAACAGGTTTCTTCAAGGAACTGGATGTCTTCCGTGCCGGTTGGAAGCATTTGCAGACCTACGACTTCGTTAACCAAGACGAGATTTACATTTTCGGACACTCCATGGGTGGTTTTGAAGCACCCCTCTTAGCCGCAGAAGAAGATATTTCCCCCCGTGGTATAGCCGTTTATGGCACCGCATTCCAGTCCTGGTACGAATACATCATTGCCATGCTCCGTTTCCAGGAACCCCGCAACGGCGAAGATTACCTCACTTTCGAGAAGGATATGCAGGAATACACCAAATTGTTCTACGAGCACTATGTGCTCCACAAACCCTTGGAAAAGATCATTGCCAACCCCACTTGGAAGACATTGCTGGAACGAGACTTTGCCTTAGATCAAGCGGGAAATATCCTCTGGCGCAAGTCCTTTTTCTGGAGGGAATTGTCCGAAGTCAATGTTGCGGAAGCCTGGGCCAAAACCGATGCCTATGTCCTCAGCGTGTATGGGGAAGCCGACTTCGAGGTATTCAATCCCTTTTCCATGCAGGAAATCCCACGCATCGTCAACAGCTACCACCCCGGACATGGTAAATTTGTCAGCCTGGACGGCACCAACCACAGCATGATAAAAGTAGGCTCAATGGACAAAGAGATTGCCCTCAAAGGTGCTCCTGAATACCGGGATTACGTGGTCAACCACTTCGACTGGCGCCTGGTTACCGAGCTCCATAAATGGATTCAAGAGGTAGCGGAGAAGCCCTGACATTCCCCTCAATGGTTTGTTTTCTAAGCTTAAGTACATAAATTCACTTTCGAATTACGCGATTCAATTTTTCCATTTGTTACTGCTTAAAACGAATTTTATGAAAGTGATCAAGGTACTTCTGTTGTGCCTCGTAATGAGTCCTGTTGGCTTATTTGCACAAGTAGCCGACTTCAACGACTTCATTCCCATCGGTCCTGCACCCATCGATTTCAAGATCTTTGACGGCCGTCTGTTCTCCGAGTTATCCATCGACGAAGACAACAATGAACAAGTCGTCAATCTCCTGCCCAACGAATTGACCCACAAGTCTATCATTAAGATTGACAAGAATGGCGAGATGGTCTTTTCCCCGATTGAACTCTCGGAAAAGAACATGACTTACATCATCAAAACGGACTACATCAAATACACCACCCTCCCGGTCCGCAAGGATTCCGAATCCGGCGAAGTGGTTGGGATTGCCAGAGTAGGTGTAGGGATGCGTATTGAAGCAACCATTCGCACCAACCAGAAAGAGATTACGGTTACCGACCTTTACAGCCTTGGGGAGAAGGTCCGTGACGACGAGCTTTCCGGCCATATCAATGTCTCTTTTATGGGCATCGAAAGTGAAGCGGTCACCTACGCATTTCCCATCAACGGTGAAATCACGCCTACTTCGATCGCTTCTGTGATTCAGGCACAAGTGATTGTAAAAAATGCCATCTATGACCGGGACTCTCACCTGACTCCCCAGGTACTTGAGATCAAGTACACCGGAGACTATCGCTCCGGAGTTACCAATCTGATGGATTTGTCTATGCCGATTCTGCTTCCCAACCGTGGATCGGAATGTGTGGTCATTAAATAATATCGATTTATGGACGCAACCCTGAAACCTGTATTACAAAAAGAGCTGGCTGCCATCAAAGAAGCCGGTCTCTATAAATCCGAACGTATCATTACCTCTCCTCAGGGAGCGGAGATCAAGGTCAGCACCGGTGAAGAAGTCCTTAACTTCTGCGCCAACAATTATCTGGGTTTATCTTCTCATCCGAGGGTGATCGCAGCCGCCAAAGCAGCCATTGACTCCCATGGCTTTGGTATGTCTTCGGTCCGCTTTATCTGTGGCACCCAGGACATCCACAAAGAGTTGGAAGACAAGCTCTCCAAGTGGCTGCATTGTGATGACACCATCCTCTACGCTGCCTGCTTTGATGCCAACGGTGGTGTCTTTGAGCCCTTGCTGGGCAAAGAAGATGCTATCATCTCTGATGCGCTCAACCACGCCTCCATCATTGACGGTGTCCGCCTCTGCAAAGCCATGCGCTTCCGCTACCAGCACAATGACATGGCCGACCTTGAAGCCCAGCTTCAAGCTGCCGATGCTGCCGGTGCCAAGCAAAAGATCATCGTGACCGATGGCGTCTTCTCTATGGATGGCACTATCGCACAACTCGATAAAATCTGTGACCTCGCAGACAAATACAATGCCCTGACCATGGTTGATGAATGCCACGCCAGTGGATTCCTCGGCAAGACGGGCCGTGGTACAGTTGAGCACTGTGGCGTTCTGGGCCGGGTGGACATCATCACCAGCACCCTGGGCAAAGCCCTCGGCGGTGCTTCAGGTGGATTCACCTCCGCCCGACAGGAAATCATTGATATGCTCCGCCAGCGGTCCCGCCCTTACCTCTTCTCCAATACACTCGCGCCATCCATCGTGGGAGCAAGTATTGAGGTGATCGATCTCATCAGCGAGACCACGGAACTCAGGGACCGACTGGAACAGAATACGAAGTATTTCCGGAAAAAGATGGAGGATGCCGGTTTTGACCTTAAACCCGGTCAGCACCCCATCGTTCCCGTCATGCTTTACGATGCCCCGCTCTCCCAGCAAATGGCCAATGACCTGCTGGAGCAAGGCATCTATGTCATCGGTTTCTTCTACCCTGTTGTCCCCAAAGGTCAGGCACGCATCCGGGTTCAGATCAGTGCAGGGCATACCAAGGAACATCTGGACCGTGCCATCAAGGCATTTACCCAGGTGGGTAGAAAGTTGGGCGTGGTCAAGTGATCCGAAAACAATCCGCTTGAGGGTTGCCCAAGGCAAATGATCAATTGACCACGATCCGTTTCCACGAAACGGAACCACGAATATCCAGCCGCAGCATGTAAATGCCGGCTGGATATTTTTTTAGGTCCAGTTGGTTGCGACCGGGGAGAATATGTTGCCGGGTCAGGCGCTGCCCCATCAGGGTGAAGAGTTGAATTGCCCCTCCAGTCGGCTCTCCCAATCTGATATTCAATTGTTGTGCCGTTGTTCCGCTTCCTCCTACCGGATTGGGCCACACTTCCCAGTGAATATTTGTAGCGGGTAGGTTCTCTTCCTGCTCCACAAGTACCTCAAAATCCACCACTTCCAATCCCCCTGCCTGGTTCCCCAAGACCAACTCCTGGTCCCCATCCCCATTCAGGTCTGCGCTTGTCAAGGAAAGAAATGATCCTTCGAGGATCATGGAATCCAACAAGTTTGCCGGGTTGCTCACTGACAGTTGATTGTAGGTCCAGATCTGCCCAATGTCATTTGAAACCAGTAAATGAGCGGTCCCCTGGTGGCTGATGATCCGGGGAACTGAATTGCCAACGCAGCAATTGGGGCTTACATCAACCTGGCCCCAGTACGTGACTTCAACCGCATCAGAAAACTGAAAGTTTCCATTGCTCCCCTGGTTTTCGAAGTAGGACAAGCGGCCATCCAGGTGGCCGGTCAACAGGTCCAATTCCTGATCCCCATTCAAATCGTACAACAGCGGAGCAGCATTGGCACTGACTTTCAGATCGAACAAAGGTGCATTGGGGAGGATAAATTGGGCTTCATTTCCGGAGCCGGGTTGATTCTCCAGAAAATAGAATTCCCCATCCTGGTCGCCGATGACCAGATCGACATCTCCATCCCGGTCGAGGTCACCAAAGGTGGGAACCAAGTCGATCAACCCCAGACCAGACACCTGCATATAATTGTCGGTTTCAAACTGGAATGCAGGCTGGGTGGGTGATCCGGTGTTGCGGTAGAAAGCGAGACTGCCAAAGGTATCGCCCAGGGTGTAATTCCCGATGATGAGATCGGGATCTCCATCGGCATCCGCATCAAAGAGGGCCGGATGCGACTTGGCGCCTACGTCGATCATTTGATCGAGCAGGAAATCCCGGCGGCGGAGCCGGAAGTCGGGGACGGAGTCACTGCCTTCGTTGGCGTACAGCCAATTCTGGTGGAGGTTGTCCCGGTCGTTGAGCGGGATGTGGGGCGCGACCAGCAGGTCCCTGGCCCCATCGTTGTTGACGTCTTCGAAGAAGGCGGCCGGGTAAAAATCGATGAAGATGGAGGTATCGGATTCAGGGAAAAATACCTGGACAGAGTCCATGAGGGCATTGGACGGGGTGCCGCCGTTGCGGAGCATGAAAGTATTGGGAGAAGGATAATTGGCGTGGAGGATTTCCTTGTCCCCATCCCCATCGAGGTCGAGGGCGGTGAGGGTGGTACCGGAAGGGTGGGTAACCTTGACGATTGAGCTTTCTCTTTCCTTCGATGCTCCCAAGGGAATAAAAACCTGTAGTGAATCACGGTATCTCATCTCAGATTCACCTAAACCTGCATCCCCCACCCTACAAGATATCCCCAAAGCCGGATTGGAAGCCAGAGACGCATCGTCGTATTTTCCCCAGCAATAGTCATCTACGACAAAGACCAGGCTGTCACAATTCCCATAGAGGTCCATGGACTGATTGCGGTGGTACATGATCCGACTCGCGAGTGCATCCTTGCTCAAGGTCAGGATGTCCAGGTCGCCATCGCCATCGATATCGGTGATGGCCGGGAGGCTGGCGGTCCGGGAGATGATGGGCAGATTTAGGGTACCGTCCAGGCTGAAGAGGGGATCAGCGACCACCGAAAACTGAGGCCCGGTCTGAGGGGTACCTTCATTACGCCGCACCCGAATCGTACCATTGACAAATTCAAACAGGTCTTTCTTGCCATCGCAATTGTAGTCGGCCAGGAGGATAAACTGCTCTTGCCGATAAGGAAAAACGGGGCGATAGTTCCGGTCAAAGGCATAGGCAACTGAGTCGGGCTGGCCCTGATTGAGGAAAGTGATCACCCGTCCACCGGACTGGTCGTAGACGAACAAGTCTTCAAAATTGTCTCCATCCAGATGAATGGTTGAGTATTGCGGAGCGTGGAGACCACCACACCAGGCGGCCTGCATGATGTTCGCATTCCGGGTGACCGGGATGGAATCGACATAAGAAAATGGAATCTGGGTGAAGAGCTGCACCGAGCAGACCAAGCAGAACAGGACCAATAGGGAAAGCGTACGCACCATTCCGTTAAGTTACAAGAATGCTAACTTTGCCCAATCCCCTTATGGAAAATACTCCACACCCGGATTGGGTAAGGCCGAATGCACAATGTCAGGTATGCTGGAACATAGTTCTACCTGCTCCCGTCACAATTCACCCTGGTATCACCTATATTCCACTTTGTATGGGGGAGAATCAACTAAGGGCTGGACCACACCAGGCCTGGGTCCCGAGGGGAGGTAATTAGGGTTTTGACCGAAGAGATAACCGCGGAGGTACAATGAATTAAGGTCGGAACCGAAGCTGATTGCTTTTCAAAGGGTAGGAATGGTAGATTCTGGAAGAAGCCGGTTGGCCCTGAAAGTAGCTTTGATGTTGATGGAAGGGACGCTGAATAATGGGCCTGAGTGCAATTGGCTTCGGGTAGAACCGAGGCCAGTTAGGTCTGGAACCCTATAATTAGGATCGGAGCCTCAGCTGGCTTGGGTCAGTAGCCTAATTCATTGGGGCGGAGAACCAATCAATCAGGGCCTTAGCAGACACTTGATTCCCACCCTTGAAAAGGTCATTTGAGGGCGAGTTCATAGTCAATTAGGAAATAGCGAATTCTACGCAATAGAGGCCTATATTGGATTGGGATGATGCTATGGAAAGCAAATATTAGACTTTATCCCTCAATTCCGCATTCATCTCCACAGATTTTCCGATATTCATCATCATGTACAAAACGGCTTTCTTCCTGATCGCAATCCTGGGTCTGGTCTCCTGTAAAACCACCACCGATCGTCAGTGGGTGGTCATCAATGACTCTTCGACTGAATTTGTGGTGCTATTTGATGGAGAAATGGAAAGCTACAGTTCTCAAACCACGATATTGGCTGGCGAGGGGGAAACCATAGGCTTGGAAAGAATTGATGGGGAAGCACCCGCCGGAAACCCGACCGACAAAATCACCGACATGCTCATTTTCAATGCGACCGACTCCGCAGACAAGGATTTCAGCATGGAATCCAACTGGGCGGTTCGGCAGGAAAATGGCTCTGACAACTCCATCACTTATGTCTTTACCTTCGAACTGACCGATGCCGATTTTTGAGTCGCGGTCAGAACCTACCTCACTACCACCCGCAAACATTCAACCTCAAGCCCCTTCCTGACCTGTACAAAATAAATTCCCTTGGTCCATCCCCGAAGGTCAATCCTACACTCCCTTTCCTCAACCGCGCAACTGTAAACCACCTGCCCCATAGAATTTGAGATTTGCAGTCTCTCCTGAAGATATCCCTCTGGAATCTCCACCGAAAAATGATCTAAAGCAGGATTGGGAAAAACCTTTAGCCCAGGCGCCTCAAGCCCAGGAGTCTCAAGCCCAGGAGTCTCCGATCCAGCTTTTGTAAAACACAATGGCAGAAAGCCTGCGTCATCTTCGGTAGTCAGCCAAAAGTGGCCATAGGTGTTAAGCGTAAGACCGGAAGCCACCGGATATGTAACACGGGGAAGCGCCGGGATAGCGGTTTGCTGGCCTACCGGACCTAAACCACAGCAAGTTGATTGCCCCGCTTGATCTGCCTTGACGAGAAAGTGGTCCATTGCCCCAATCCGATCCTCTTCCTCAATCTCTCCATACAGGTAAAATTCACCTTCTGAACCCGCAGCGATCGCCTGGAAGCCTTCACGCCCTTCCCAAGTCCCGAAAGTATTGGTCCCGACCAGGTTCCCTTGTGCATCCAGCCGGAGAAGATAGCCGTTCTCAGAAGTGGTCAATCCAGCCCCGGCCATTTCAACTTTACCGGCAATCATATAAGTCCCATTGTCCAGCCTCAGTAAGTCGGCGGCATACTCACTTGCTCCTGACTGCCCCAAGACCCTGGCATTGGTATTCCCAGCTGGATCTGTTTTGAAAAGTAAAATATCAGTATCCCCTTCGCTGGCCTTCCTTTCTCCCAATACCAATAAACTCCCCTGTGGTCCCAACTCGATATCCACTCCGGTCTCGGAAACACCGGGTGTCCCAAAAACAAAGGAATTTTGTACACCACCGCTCCCAGTCAGAATTGTCAAAAGTACATCCTGTTCCTCCCCCGTATCTTTCGTACCCACCACCGCGAAGCTCCCGGTGGGTAACTCAATCACACTTTCAGCCAACTCGTCCGCACTTCCACCAAAAGAAACCTGCCACAGCACGCCCCCATTCTCATCAATTTTCAGCGCATGCATATCCAAGGATTCAGAAACAGGGTCCTGCAAAGAACTGACGATCAAGTAGTTTCCATCCGAGGTAGGAATCATCTTCCCAGGCAACTGCAGTCCATTGAAGGAGTACCGCTTGTCCCAAACCCAGTTCCCATTGACATCGAACTTATACACTATCAATACCTGCTCAAAATCGCCCAGGATCAGGTACCCTCCATCTACCGGAGACTCCACCACTGAATATCCCTGGCAATCAAGGGGGCCAAAGGTAGCGATTAAAGCAACCCCGAGGTGACGGGTAAACAGGCAGTTCCCAGCAAGGTCAGTCTTGACAAGGGTAATTTGTTCACCACCATAAGGAAGGACTTCGGCATACCCCACCATGACCAATTCCCCGGTTGAGGTTTGAATGATGTCCCGTCCTTGCTCCAGGATTCCTTCATGCGATCCTGTTAGAGTAGGGTAGTTGTATAGAATCCGGTCGCATTCACCCTGAGCGGGGAGCCAGGCGGCTCCCCACGAATAGGATAAAACAATGATTAGGCTTGATATCAGTGCTTTCATCTTGTGTTCAAATTTTTTGATTGTGAATTCAATCGTGGTTGAGTTCTGTGTTCAATCTTAGTTATGGATTAAATAGACCAAGGTTAGTTCAGGATCAGTCGCTTGGTCAGTTGGTGTTCGCCCTTTTGAATGTGCAGCAGGTAGACACCAGCTTGTTGGTCGTCGAGTTTGAGGGTTGATTGTGGGCTGGTAAGGATCTGCTGGAAAACAACCTGCCCGAGGGTGTTGGAAATGGTCACTTGTCCGTTCAGATAGGTTTCGGGAATATCCAGTTGAAAGGTTCCTGAAGAAGGGTTGGGGTACAACGCCACTGCCTGCCCTTCGGTGGCTAAGAGGTCCGCAACGTCTCGCTTTGGCGTACAAATCGGAATCATAGTCCCGGCAGCAGTGGAAAACAAAGCGCTGGATTGGGTCGTGGTGACTTCCATTTCTTCGCCATAGCTGTAATCGGTCATGGTATACTCCGCTTCCTCTCCTACCGGACCCAGGTCACAGCAACCAGATTGACCCAGGCTGTTGGCCGCAACGAAATAATGGTCCCAAGTACCGAAGTCAGAATCCCGGGTATAACCATAGAGAAGATATGAACCGTTATTGGCTTCGGCTACTGCCTGGAACCCTTCGCTGTTGGATGCAGCACCAAAACGATTGCTCCCAATAATGGAACCATTGGCGTTCAAGCGCAAGAGGTAAGCATCCCAACTCGCAATGCCACCGATCGGAGCAGCGCCGATTTGGGCAGCAACTGCATACTTGCCATTGGCGGTTTTGATCAATTCCTTGCCGAAGTCCTGACGGGAGGGCTGGCCTATTTTCCGGGAAAATGAAGTACCTGAACTATTGATCTTGGTGATGAGCATGTCCTGGCTACCTGCGCCCGCAATATGGAAACCCAAGACCATCAGGCTTCCGGATGCCCCCTTTACGATATCCTTCGTCCCTTCGTCATATCCCGTGGTTCCCAGGCAAAAAGAGTTCTGATAAGTTCCATCACTGGCCAGATTAACGAAGAACATGTCCTGATCTCTTCCAATGTAATCATTCTTGGTACCAGCGATAACCAAGGTGCCATTCGCCAGTTCTACTACACTGCTGGGGCTCTCTGAATACTCACCCCCAACCGTAGTTTCCCAAAGGATACCACCGCTTCCACTGACCTTCATGGCGTAAATTTCCCAACCCAGCGTGCTGTCAGATGAAATGGTACTGACCACCACATAATTGCCATCGGCAGTACGGATAATATCAGCTGGATAATTGTCATAGTCCGTCCCGATGATCCGACTCCAAACCGGAGTTCCATCAAGCGCAACCTTGAACAAATAGATGTCGATGTCACCGTCAAAATCGGTTGAGCCCAGGATGACATAGCCATCCCCTTCTGAGGATTCAACTATTCCTATGGCCTTTTCCTCATGCGGACCAGACAATCCGGTAGGGTCGGTGCCATACAGCAATGAAAATTTCGTTGCGCCCTGGTTATCCGTCTTGGTCAGGGTGATCTCCCCACGAGCCCCAAACCCAACATCGCCCAGCATCAGGACATCTCCGTAGGAATCCTGCATGATGTCACGCCCAAACTCAAAAGCGGAGCTGGAAGCAGAAAAGGAATTCCGAAAACAGCCTCCCTGCGCAGCGATAAACTGAGCCGAGCATAAGAAGGCCAACAAAAAGGTAATGGTACTAATCTTAAATTTCATGATGATTGATATATTGTTGATACCCTGATTTTAGGCACCATCAGTCACCTGGCCCAATTCTTCTGGCGAACCGGGGTGTTTTCTGAGGGAAAGCGGGATGTGGTTGAGGGAAGGATTTCCAGTTTTTACCCCGAACCTAACAAATCTTAATGGCCAAGTATCTGGTTATTTCTGAACGCGCCTCCGAAGAAATCGAAGACGCTTACGCTTGGTATGAAGCAAGATCAATAACTTCCGACATGCAAATGTAGAAGGCTTCCCTTATGTTGCCATATTTTGTATTGAATGAGATACAATCGTTATTGAATCCCTCTTCCATACAAGTAGAGACCCATTGAGGAAGTATCCTCAATGATCACTACTCCATCATCCGATTCATGAACCCAACACAAAGCTGGTACACCTCATAGTACCTTGAGAACTGCATCTCCTCATAAGTATCATTGACATCATGGTAATGGGGAGGCCCGCCCATGGTAAAGATGAACAAGGCCGGTACCCCTTCCTTGACAAAGAAGTAATGGTCGCTGTTGGCGCGGTTGCCCCGCGGCTTGATCACTGGCACTGCGTCGATCTCCTTGTTGACCTCCTCCAGCAAGGCGAACTCTTCCGGAAATTCATATCCTGCGACCGCAGTGATCCCTTCACCTCCATTGGCCATCAGGTCCATATTGAGGACAAAAACCGTTTTATCCAATGGCTTGAGTGGATTCTCAACATAGTACTTGGAACCATGCAAGCCGGCCTCTTCCGCACCAAAAGCGACGAACAACATCGTATAATCGGGGCGGTTTCCAGGTTGGGCATAGTGCTCGGCCAGGGCAAGCATCAGCGAAGTCCCGGAAGCATTGTCATTCCCACCGTAAAAGATCGCGTCTCCCTGCTTGCCAAGGTGGTCATAATGCGCACATAAAATCAGCACCGAATCAGGATCCGTTTTTCCGGGGATCATTCCGATCACATTCTGAGTAGTGATCCTGGTCAACTTTGCGTCCACTCCAATGGCGCCTGTCTTCGCTTTCTTGCGCGGCATCTCATCGGCCAGTACTTCCAGCACCGGAAAATTCACAGGTACCGGATTGAATCCAGCCGTTAACTTCTCCTTGATGACCACAAACCCCTCTGCCCCCAACTGCCGGGCCATCTTCATTTTTACCTGGTCGTTCTTAAAATCTTTGTACTTCTCAGCGAACGCCTCTTTTTTGGCCTTCTTGGGAGGTAAGCCGGAACGAAACATGACAATTCCTCCCTCGAAGTTCTTTTTATAGTCTTTGGGCAAGCCATAGCCCAAATCATACACTTTAGTTTCCGGGATGGTGCCGCGTCCGGTCAAAGAAGCAGCGATGAATTGACTTCCCTCCTCCAGGTCTTCCCCATCCAGCCGCAAAGCCAGGGTATCGACAATATTGGTAGAAAAGGAAAAGGGTTGAAAATAGGGATTCTCAGATTCAGCTACTCCCGCAACCGGCTGTAAACCAAAGGATTTGAATTCATCGGCGATGTAACGGGCCGCCTTCAGCGCACCCTCTTCCTGGTAACCCCTCCCTGCCATCTCAGCCGAAGAAAGCACTTTCGCATGCCGTCTTCCCCGTTCCAGAACAGTCGACTGGTCCGGCATTTGGGCCAATAAGGTCAGGGGAAATGAACAAATTAAAAGGAGGAATGTGAGACGGTGAGATTTCTTCATATTATTATTCGGCTAAGTAGGACGGCTAATTTCCCTTGGTAACATGCAATTTAATTGGTTTCTTCTTATAATTACGGTTACTATCGCTGAATTACAATCTCTTCATAATAGAACATGGAAGTCAAAAGGCTATTCGACATTTTCCCATATCAACAAGAGAAGTACCCCAAAGGTGACGCCCTCGCCGGTAAATTTGGAGACGTTTGGGAAACCTTCTCCACCCAACAAGTAATAGATATAACCGATGGCATCGCACTCGGGCTGCTCAAATTGGGATTGAAGAAGGGGGATTTTGTTGGCTTGATCTCCAACAACTGTGTTGAATGGACGTTTGCCGATCTGGGAATTCAGAAAATGGGCGGAATCGTCATCCCGATCTATCCCACCTGTTCGGTGGATGATGTCGAGTACATAACCAACCATGCCGAAGTCAAAGCTGTCTTTGCTCAGGATTTAGAACTGTGCGACAAGGTGAAAGCTGCCCAACCCAAGGCTCCTGCCCTGCAACACATCTTCTCTTTCAAAGAGGTTGCGGGATATACCCACTACAAGCAGATCATGGTAACCATCAGTGAGGAAGGTCGCAAGGAACTTAAAGCGATCCAGGACACCGTGGATGCCCATGACCTGGCCACCATCATTTATACTTCAGGTACCACGGGCCGTCCCAAGGGCGTGATGTTGACCCACAACAATGTGGTTTCCAATATCCTCGCTTCCATCGAACGTCTTCCCGTCAACAGCCAGCACACCGGCCTCAGCTTCCTGCCCCTGAGCCACATCTTTGAACGGATGATCACCTACATGTATTTCTTCGTAGGTATCTCCGTCTATTATGGAGAGTCCATCGAGAAGATTGGTGACAACCTTAAGGAAATCCGTCCGCACGTCTTTACCGCGGTTCCCCGACTGCTGGAGAAAGTATTTGACAAGGTGCTTGCCGGCGGAAACGAGAAAACCGGATTGGCCAATAAGATATTCAACTGGGCGATCAATATTGCCCTGGAATGGGATCCTGTCACCAAGGGTGCCGGTTACAAGCTCAAACTCAAGTTGGCGGACAAGCTCGTCTTCTCAAAAATACGTGCCAAGGCAGGTCTGGACCGGGTGCTCGCAGTGGCTTCCGGCTCCGCGAAATTGCAGGAGCGGCTGGCCCGCTTTTACAATGCCATCGGAGTACCTACCCTGGAAGGCTACGGCCTTACGGAGACGTCTCCGGTAATCTCGGTGAATACCCTCGACAAGGGTGGTCTCAAAGTCGGCACCGTGGGCAAAGTCATCTCTGGCGGTGAAGTGAAAATTTACCCCGATGGAGAGATTTGCTACAAAGGCCCCAACACCATGATTGGCTACTACAAAGACGAAGCTAAGACCAAAGAAGTGATTGATGATAAAGGCTATTTCCACACCGGAGATATTGGCTTGATCGACAAGCAGGGCTTTCTCAAGATCACCGACCGCAAGAAAGATATGTGGAAGACCTCTGGTGGCAAGTACATTGCTCCAGGTGTGATCGAAGATAAATTCAAGCAGTCCCCCTTCATTGAGCAGACCGTCGTGGTCGGCGAAGGCCAGAAATTCCCCGGTGCCCTCATCGTGCCCAACTTTGAGCACCTCTACAATTGGTTGAAAGAAGAAGGCATCAATTTCAACGAAGACATGCCAGCCGCAGTGATCAGCATGGACAAAGTCAAAGCCAAGATCCAGTCGGAATTGGATGTCCTGAACCAGGGATTCGGCAAATGGGAAATGATCAAGCGGTTTGAATTGTTGCCCCATGAACTGACGATCGAAGGCGGGGAATTAACCCCCTCCATGAAAGTGAAGCGCAAAGTGGTACGGGAAAAATACGCCAATGAGATTGATCGGATCTACAATGTATGAGTGAAAAGACCATCAGGCCCGAAGCTCCGGGCCTCGGAGTCTACCTTCGACGGGTCTATCAATACCGCCGCCTGATCCTGGTCCTGGCGGGCCGTGACCTCAAAGCACAATACGCACAATCGGTTCTCGGAATCTTTTGGGCATTGATAAAGCCCATCATTGCCCTCATCATATTCTCCATCTTCTTTGGGGTCCTGCTTCCTTTTGATGCAGAAATTCCGGTGGCTTACCCCCTGTTCGCCTTCTCGGGAATGGTCTCCTGGTACTATTTCACCTTTTTGATGATCAATGCCGGGGTGTCGGTCACCTCTTCCCAGGACATCATCAAGCGTATCTATTTCCCCAAGTTGATCCTTCCTTTGTCCAAGGTACTCACCGGCCTCGTCGAGTTCGGGATATCCATGGCCCTGTTGGTGGTGATGATGTTCATCTATGGTGAAGTCCCCGGACCTCAGATCGTATTCTTCCCGGTCTTCCTGCTCTTGAATATCATGGTCGGATTGAGTGTCGGTATCTGGATGGCCGCCTTAGCTACCCGCTACCGTGATTTGCAACACCTGCTCCCCTACCTCGTCAATTTCCTGATCTGGCTGACCCCTGTATTCTATCCAGGCACCCTGATCCCGGAACGCTACGCGCACTTCCTTTACCTCAACCCCATGGCTGGCGTCATCGCAGGGTTTCGCTGGACCTTATTGGGAGATGCAGCCCCCGCCTGGGAATATGGCCTGGGCATGATCCCGGTGCTAATCCTGTTTTTATCAGGAGTGTGGTACTTTCAGCGGGTGGAACGGCAAATGGTGGATTGGGCCTGATTACCAATTCAAGTCAAATGAGTCCATTCAAAGTATTGGTCCTGGTATTTGCCCTATGGACTTTCCATTATGGGAGCCTCTACACCCAACATGTAAATTTCCAGCAACTTGGGGTTCCCAATGGCCTCCCGAGTTCCCGGGTTTTTGCAGCCTATCAGGACAGCAGAGGATACTTGTGGTTCGGGACCAATGCGGGATTGTGCAGGTACAATGGGGAAGAGATCAAAACCTTTACGGTCAGCGATGGACTCCCGGACAATGACATCCTGGGATTCTACCAGGACTCACAAGAGCGCTTGTGGCTATACACTTACAATGGCCAACCAGGTTTTGTAAGAAATGACTCCTGCTTCAGTTCAGCCAACACTTCCTGGCTCCCGAAGTTAAAGGCCCGGTTCTTCACCACCATGGTATACGAACATCCCAATCACAACATCTATTTTTCCAATGGAGATCTTCATTGCCTTCAATCCGGGCGCCCACCCACCTGTATATTGAGTGACACCACCCAATTGTTCAATGGAACAACCATGGTCGTCAATGAGGATTCTTCTTTTCAGATCCTGGGCATAGCCAATGTATTCCAATTTTCGGCGGACAATACCCTGACTGGAAGATTTCAAACTCCCCTTCATGCTTCGAGGGGAATGGCCAGGGCTATTCGACTTGAAAAAGGCAACCATACGATCGTCACTGAAAAAGAAATGTTCAATTGGGATGGTGAAAACTGGGATCAAATCCCGGTGCATCTTCCTGAGGATTTCATCTCTATCTACCAGTCACCTAACCAAGAACTTTGGATCGGTACCTTTTCAGGTGCATATCAATTTGACGAAGCCTGGAATTTAATAGATTCAATCCTGATTGGTGAAACTGTTTCAGGCATCTTGAAGGATACAGAAGGAAACTATTGGTTCACCACAGTTGGGAATGGAATCCATGTCACTTCAGACCCCAAAGCAGTTTCCTGGGGAAAAGAAGAGGGGGTGGGAGGACTCTATTCCATTGCATTCGATTCCGCTGGTCATCTCTGGGCCAGTGGGGAGTTGGAGTCACTGTATCAATTTTCAAATGGGCACCCGCAGCCTATCCATCTGGGCCCCAACAAGCGTATATTTAATGAAAGGCGAATGCTTCGGGTTGAAGTCACTCCTGCCGGTCAGATCATTGCCATTGGTGACGGGGATATCTTCATCAGTGAAGGCAATTCCTTTCAGGGATACAATTCAAACTCTACCAAAGACCTCGCCATCCACCCCAACGGGGTCATCTTCATCGCCAACAACCACGGTGTCCTCGAACTATCAGATCACATCCTGGATTTTTGCAGATCGAAATGGGGAGAACCTCCCTATTCCTGGAATAAGTTCCCAGAATTCGAGGATTCCTTCGTTTTGCGGGGGCGGGCAACGGCATTGGAATTTGATGCAGAAGGTACCCTCTACATAGGAAACAAATCTGGTTTTTTCATCGGTCGCAAAGATGTAGCTGGGTCCTGGATTGTTGAAAAAGATTCCCTGTTGGATGAATCGGGGATCAGAGACCTCGAATTTGACCCTGCGGGAAACCTCTGGGGAGTGGTTGCAGGCAAGGGAGTTTTTTGCAAATATCCCGACAGCCTGGTATGGTTAAACAAGGGCAATGACCGGATTGGCACGATGGCTCAACGGCTCCATATAGAATCCGAAGAAGAGATTTGGGTGGCTACCCAAATTGGCCTCGCTTATCTCCGTTGGAACGGAGACCAATGGATATGGCGGCTCATCGGTGAGCGGGAAGGCTTGATTTCTGCTGAGGTCAGAGACATGAACCTATTCAGGGATACCGTCTGGGTCGCCACCGCAGGAGGCCTGACTGCAATCCCAAAACAAAACCTACTTAGAGCGCA
Source organism: uncultured Bacteroidia bacterium (assembly GCA_964352215.1). Taxonomy (GTDB): domain Bacteria; phylum Bacteroidota; class Bacteroidia; order J057; family JADKCL01; genus CAWUKT01. The sequence goes on along the minus strand of CAYGRE010000035.1, from coordinate 41,443 downwards.
ACTCCCCCCAAAAATCCACTTGACGAGTATCTACGTTCAGGGTGAGAAAGTTCCCCTTGCTCAAAACCTTGAGCTTAACTATTCAAGACGGAGGTTTGCGACCCAATTTGAAGCCATCAGCTTCGGAACAGGTGGACAAATCAATTATCGGTACCGCATGGGGGGAATGGACTCTCTGTTTACCTATACCAGAGGAACTGAGGTAAGCTTCAACGCCCTACCCCCTGGAAACTATGAATTTGAAGTCAGTGCCCGCCGCGGAGTTGGTCCCTGGTCCAATCCGGAAAATATCCGAATTCAGGTCCTTCGTCCCTGGTGGCAGATATGGTGGATTTGGGCCGTGGTGATCTTGGCTCAGGTTGTACTGATATGGCAACTGTTCAATTGGAGGGTCCGGCGGATACGCCGCAAGGCAGAATTGGAAAGGAAGGTTTTGGTCTCAGAGCAAACCGCCCTCAGAGCCCAGATGAACCCACATTTCATCTTCAATGCCCTCAACTCTGTTCAGAGCTTTTTCCTCAATCAAGAGCTCAAAGAAGGCAATAATTTTCTGACCAAATTTTCCCAATTGATCCGGCGCATCCTGGAAAACTCCGACCAGATTTACCTCAGCCTGGAAGAAGAATTGGAAATGATCCGACCCTATATGGAGTTCGAATCGCTGAGAAGTGGGGGAAAGTTTGACTTTGAGGTAGAAATCGACCCTGAATTGGATCCCTACAATACCTTGATCCCCTGCATGCTCATTCAACCCTTGTTGGAAAATGCCATCTGGCATGGCATTCGCCATCTTGATGAAAGGGGAAGGATAACACTCACTTTTTTACGCAAATCAGGTGGCATCACCATACAGGTAGCTGACAACGGTGTGGGCCGGGAAAAAGCCTCCCAATTGGAGTCCAGTGAACGAAAAGCGCACCGGTCCATGGGTTTGAATTTAGTCCGGGACAGGATGGAGGTAATCAATGCACTTGAAAATGATAAATTAGCACTTTACATTTCAGACTTGATCAACCCAGACGGACAGAAAGCAGGTACCATGGTAGAAATACAAATTCTCAGCAACCGCTATGCTTGACACCCTCACCATCAAAGCGGTGATCGTGGACGATGAAGCTGCGGCCCGTGATACCCTGAGTGCATTGCTCCGGGAGTTCTTTCCCGAGGTATCCATTGTAGGAACCGCCGAGGACGGCGAGGAAGGGTTGAGAGTATTGCTGGACCTCCAGCCGGAACTGGTCTTTCTGGATATAGAAATGCCACGCCTTTCTGGGATAGAGATGATGAAACAGATTGGGGCTCGGGAGTTTGAAGTAGTATTTACCACGGCCCACAAATCCTATACCCTCGATGCCATCAAGTTTTCCGCATTGGACTATCTGCTGAAACCGATCGGGGTAGAAGACTTGAGTACGGTCATAAAAAAGGTACGTGAACGGAAGCACAGCCGCTCTCTGGTCGAGCGGTTGAAGATCCTCGAAGAACACCTTCAAGGGGTAAGTAACCGTTCCATGCGGATCGCTTTACCCGCAAAGGAGGGACTTGAAGTTGTGAATGTATCCTCCATCATCAGGTGCGAAGGAGACAATAACTACACCTATTTCTATTTTGAAGGAGGGAAAAAGCTTCTGGTCAGTAAAACCCTCCGCGAATATGAGCGCCTCCTTTCAGATGCCGGATTTTTCAGAATCTACCAATCCCACCTCATCAACCTCTACCATGTTGACCAGTATATCCGGGGACGTGGAGGCAGTGTAAAAATGACCGATGGCGAATTGCTTACCGTCTCGAGAGATCGAAAAAAAGACCTATTGAACCTGTTGAGTAAACTGACCTGACCAAATCCCTCACTCAATCCGCCAGATTCCTCAAAAGAACTATTCAAGATCGGGGGAAGAAGATAGTTTGTACTCATAGTAATATTCAGAGTACCACATTTTTTCAATCACTATCAAACCCCGATCAAAATGAAAAAGCAACTCTTCCTTTTTGTCCTGTTATGGCTTTGCCTCGCACAGGTGCTACCGGCCCAGGCGCCACCAGCAGATTACACCATGCCTATGTTCCCAACGATGGGATACAGTGGAGCCAAACCTCAGTTTCGGAAATGTGTCAACTTCTTCGACATCATTGGCAATAAGCAACCTCTTCTGCAGAATGGCCATTGGCAAATTTCCAATCACATCACCCTGGCACTGCAAAACATGGGGACTCCGGACCCCGACACCCTCGACGTGCTCTTCTTTCCGGAAGGCACTTATGATATCAATCAGAAGGTGCTGATTAGCCGCTCCAATACCGTAATCAAAGGGGCCGGCTCCAACAAAACCATTTTTGAGTGGCTTGGTACAGGTGCCAGCAATCCCTTTTGCTTTACAGTAAATGGGGATGACCTCGAAGAGGGCATCGGCCAATCGGTCAGTGCCTCAACTGGCGGCATCGCCTTTTGGGGATCTGCATACCCCGGTATCGTTCAGCCCGGAAGTTGGGTACTGATGACCCGCGATGATCCCCCTTTGAATGAACCCTGCACCGACAATGGAGCTTTTATCCGTCAATACTCCCGCATCACCGGCCTGCAAAACTTTTTCGGAGGACTCCTCGCTTATGTTGACAACCCATTCCGCATTCAATACAATACCACTGCCAACAATGCGACCATCTATGGTGGCACCCCCACCCAGAATATAGGCTTCGAATGCTTCCGGGTAGATGCTTCCCGAAACGATACTTCCGCACGTAGTTTCGAAAATACCAACCAAGGGAATATTCGTATCATGAGGGCCGTCAACTGCTGGATCGAAGGGGTTGAAAGTGTGAAGGCAGCCTTCAACCATTTCCAGATCGAATTCAGCTCCAATATTGAGGTCAAGGGCTGTTATATCCGGGATGGCTTCTCTTTCGATGGGGGTCTGGGCTATGGGATTAACCTTATGAATGGTACCGGTGAATGTCTGGTAGAAAATAACATCCTGCATAACCTCCGTCACTCCATTGTAGTGCAGCGGGGAGCCAATGGGAATGTTATCAGCCACAATTACAGCTTCGACTCTGAAGACAGAGACCTATCCGACATTGTCCTGCATGGTGGCTACCCTTTCCACAACCTGATAGAAGGCAATAAGACTGAACGAATTCATGTGGATACGGAAAATTGTATCAATGGGCATGGCAATATTATCTACCGGAATGATATCACAAAGAAGAATATCCAGGTGGGTCGCTTCTATGAAGACGGTGCCCTGGACATCGCTGTTATCGCCAACGAAGCTGACCATTGCAACTCCATTAATGTGCAGAACATCAACAGCGAATGGGCCAACTTCCTCCCCTTCTGGTGCAGTGGCCGTAGCAATGCAGGAAACCTCGGCACTTCTATTGCCTACAATGTGCGGCCTGCATTCCTGCCTGCCATCAGTTTCCCTGTTTATGGTCCGGGAAAAGGTCCCAATCCTGTTCATCCAGCTGAGCTCCGTTACAACAATAGCTACCTGAAAACCGTCGGAAACGACTGTGGCGAATGTGCTCCTCCTGCTACTTTAGTCGCAACGGCATATATTGAGCCTTGCATCCAGGCAGGATTCACTGTTGTGCCTGGTAATATCACCCTGAATATCTCCGGGGGTACCCCACCCTATTCTACCAGTTGGAGTGGAGCTGTATTCAACACCAATACTTTTTCAGCCCTTTACAGTGGCCCGACATTCTGGACAGCAACCATCACCGATAACGCCCAACAAGTCTTTGTCCTTACAGGTACCACAAATCCCTGTAACGAAGGCTTCTTTAAATCCGATGGAGAGGGCACAGGAATACCTCAGGAATTCAAAGCCATGGTCTATCCAAATCCATTCCAGGGCGGAACCACCCTCAGGATCAACCTACCGGATGCAGGCCAGGTACAAGCAGAGATCTATGCCATGGATGGAAAGAAGGTGCGCGAGGTCAACATTGATGAAAATTTCCCCGCAGGAGAGACGGAGATCGAACTTCCCTTTGCAGAACTACCCCGCGGACTTTACATCTGTAAAATTAACTACCAAGACCAAACCCTGATGCTAAGATTAACAGCTCAGTGAACCAACTGAGTTTTATGTAACCATTGTCCTTAACCAAGTCACCCTCGAATGGTCCGCCATTTTGAGGGTGACTTTTTAGGTTATAGGACTTCGCTCCAATTGAAAGTCTTCTTTACCTCAGGACCAGAAATAAATGTCCTCCCGGTCTGGGGACAGCGAAAGGAACCCACCAATGGTAAAGCGGCTGGATTCACCCTGCACATCCTCCACCCGGTGCCAGATATCTCCCCCATTGAAAATGACGAGCGATCCCGCTTTAGGGCTGATGTATTCCAAGGGAAGTGATTTCGGATTTTCCAGATCGAGGCGGGCACCATCTTTGAGTCGGACCAGGGTGCTGTCGTCGGGACGCTCATGAGCATCGTCCCAACGAAGACCATAGAGGGTCAGTTCTCCTCCTTTGGTAGGTGGTTGCAGCACCACAAAGAAACTCAGTTGGTGATCGTTGTCCGTAAAATGGCGGAACCGGTCAAAGAAGCTGGGAAATTCATTGAAGAAAAAGTGCCCACAGTGGACTTTGATCTGCCCCGCTCCGCCTCCCTTGAGTTCGCGAATGGTATAAGGCATAAATGCCCCATAGCCGTTTTGATCAGCAGGAACGTGGGCTTTGGGACCCAGCTTTTCCAATATATCCCTGACCCTGGTCGTCAAATCCACCCCAAATCCCTGTTCGAAAGTATCCCTGAACTGAACTGCTTCCTGGTGGTAGCTTTCCTCGGTAATCTCTCCATTCTGCACTCCTTGCTCCATCTGGGCAAAACTCCGGGGGTAGAAATTGAAACCGGGATTTACTTTGATCAACTTCTCATCGGGAACAGCATAGTATCCCGCCATGATCTTCGCCGCTTCCTCCTCGGTCATAAAATCAGTCACCACAAACCCATCTCGCTTGTGGTCCAGAATCTCACGGATGCCATCGGGGTAATTGTCTGCCTCGTCCAGGGTGATCCAGGACATGTCGTAGATAGGCTCCCGGCTTGCAGATTTCGTCTTTGATTTAAACCAGTTGAACATAGTCTTAGGTATTCTAAAAGCTTTGCGAAAAGATACGTCTCAGGGGTATGCTTTCCAAGTGTCAAACACCTACACGTTTCATCTCCCACTTAAAATGAGGCCGCAAAGGAAACTCCTGGTCTCCCTTGTTCCAGGTCCTTGCCGCTTCCCATGGATTCAAGTCCACCTGAAAGCGCTGTACATAGGGCAATTCCAGGTAAACCTGGGACTCACTGCCAAAAACCAGTTCTACGATAAAAGCCCCCTGGTACAATAAGTTTCCCGGTATCAGCCCTTTCAATTCATAATGACCTGCAGGATGTTTGACCCAGTCGTAATCCTCCCGAAAGACAAAACTATCCCCCAATACGATCCCATCGTAGTTGTGCAAATAGACCACGACAAAGAGGTCATCTTCGTCGGTCTTTTTCTCGTAGCGGATCGTCAACTCGATGGGGTCGCTCATATAGATGGACGCTCCGGCAGCCTTCCCCTGCGCATGAATGTCGAGTCCGGTAAACGCTACCCTGGAATCCCCGACCTCCGCCGCATAATGAGACGCTTCGGCTCCGCCGTCAAACTTACGGGTCACTTCCCGGATAAAGGTCTCCATGTATTCATCAACGATCTGGGTGGTGTCCCCAAAAGCAACCAATTTCCCCTTCTCGAGGAGCATGCACTTATTGCAGAGTTTGCGGATCGCGGCCAGCTCGTGGCTGACCATGATCACTGTCGCCCCCGACCGGGCCACATCTTTGATCTTTTGCGTACTGCGGCTGCGGAAATCGACATCCCCCACTGACAAGACTTCATCCAGCAATAGGATATCCATCGGAGTGTGGAAAGCGACCGAAAAAGCCAGACGCAGGAACATGCCGCTGGAATAGTGCTTGACGGGCATGTCGATGAATTCCTCAATCCCACTGAAAGCGACGATCTCATCGAAATGCTTGCGGATGTCTTTCCGGCTCATGCCCGCAATGGCTCCGCCCAGGAATACATTCTGCCGGCCGCTGAGGTCGGGGTGGAAACCAGTGCCCACATCCAGGATGGAGGTAACCGTTCCCTGGTACCGCACCTGCCCCATGCTTGGGGGCGTGATCTCAGAAAGAATTTTTAACAGAGTGCTTTTTCCGGCCCCATTCCGCCCGATGATCCCCAACACATCTCCCCTGGCCAGGGTAAAGGAAATGTCTTCCAAGGCATAGAAATAATCATCATCGTTTTCCTGTCCCCGGTTGCGAAGCATATTCTTCACTCCGGACAAGACATCATAAGACAAAGAGGCGTTTGGCGGCCCCCCTTTGGCATAGCGCTTGGAAAGATTCTCTACGTGAAGTATGGTCTCAGACATCAAGGCCCCTGTTTAGATCATCCCGGTTCAGACCACCATTGTTTGGATCATCCCTGTTCAGATCAGAGGCTAAGTTAAAAGGTTTCTCCCTCAAATTCTCTCCTCCGGCTTTTAATTTTTTACCTGCTCAAGGGAAGGCCAATATTTTCCCACAACATTCATTTGATACCCTTAGATTTGCATCAGACAACCAGATAGATAACGAACCCAGATTATCCGCCAGAATATGGAATACCACTACGTAAACGAGCAGAACAAAAAGGCCGGCCCCGTCAGTGTGGACGAACTGAAAAGCCACGGCATCAAAGCCGACACCCTTGTCTGGTGCCAGGGCATGGGCGATTGGAAACCTGCCAACCAGGTTGAGGAATTGAAAGAATTATTCCCCACGGTTCCCGGCAGTCCTCCTCCCCTTCCCCGGGACCAGGCAGATCCTTTTGCGGCTGGCAATGCCGGCTTTGGCCCAGGTGGTGGCTATCAGAATTCCGGTTACCAGCAAGGCGGCTACGCTGGCGGTTATCCCGGTGGGCAGCAGAATTATTACAATATCTATGAGCCCAGTTTTGACATCCGCAATCTCAGCCCCAGTGACATTCAGCGGTTCAGCCAGCATGAAATCCGCAGCTCTTTTTCGGTAGGTCTGGGAATCTTCCTTCACTATATCACTTTCGGGATCTTTACCCTGATCCGTCTCGGACTGGAATTTGACAAACTCCCCAAGATTCAACACGATGACCTGGGCGCCGGCAAAGCCATTGGCTTTATGTTTATCCCCTTCTTCAATCTCTACTGGAACTTCGTCTTCTGGGGCCAATTGAGCAAGCGGATCAACTTCCAGTTCAAACTGCGGGGCATGTCTCCCCCGATCTCCAACGGCATGCCCACAACCTATGCCATTATTCGCATCATTCCCTATGTCAATTTCTTAGCCTACCTGATCTTCATGCCGATCCTGTTCAGCCAGATTCAAGGCGCGTGCAATACCCTGGCCAATCAAAATCAGCAAGGGTACGCCGGAAACCAGGGGGGATACACTGGAAAAAGCTACTGATTAAAACAGGCATTTAATAATCCTCAAACCAGGCAAAATTCTTCGCGATAATCTGCTCCTTCTCGGTGCGGAGGTAATCCAGATAGGCAGCAGCGGCCGGGGAGAACTTCTTCTGTTTGTGCCAGATCAGGTTCCAGTCGGTTATAATGGGCAGGCCTTTGACGGGGATGATTTGCAGATTTTTGTTCTGCAACTCATTTTTCAATCCGATCAGGGGCATAACAGAATACCCCAATCCGGCAAGTACGGCCTGCTTGACGGCCTCGTTGGAGGTCAGGGTAATGTTCTTCACCGCTGGAACCTCAACCTTTTCCAGAAAGTCTTCCATCGCCTGCCGGGTTGCAGAACCTGGTTCCCGAAAGATCAGTCGCATCGAAGAGAAGAGGTCTGAGGGTTTCGACTTATTGGGGAAACTCCGGTCCAGATTTCCAACCAGGTGAAGTTTGTTCTGCATGAGGGAAATCCGCTCCGTCTGGAGGTTATCGGGCAATACAGACACCAGGGCAAAATCGACTTCATTGTTTTCCAGGCTTCCGATTACCTGGGCTTTGTTCGTCACATCCATCACCAGGTCGATCCCTTCATGGACCTGCAAAAACCCGGAAAGGAAATAGGGCATCACATACTTGCCGGTCGAAACGACCGAGATCTTGATCTGCCCCGCCAATTGACCCCGGTAAGCCTGGGTCTTAAACTTGATGGCGTGTACCTCATCCAGAATCCGGGCACTTGACTCAGCAATCTCCCGGCCAAAGTCCGTGATGTACAATTGCCGGCCGATCACCTCCGTCAAAGGAATTTCAAACTGATCCTGAAGCTTTTTCAGTTGAATGGAGACCGCAGGTTGTGTCAGATGCATTGCCTCAGCAGCGCGTGTAATACTCTGAAGCTCAACGATCTTAAGGAACAACCGCAACTGGTGAAGGGTATAATGCATAAGGATATAATATGTAATACATTAAAAATATAAATAAAATATTATGAACTGCCTAAACGATATTGCGTTTAACAATTAGAATAATCATACTCCCGACATGAATCATATACCCGATAACTCTACCGCAACTACCTCTCAATCCATCTTCAAGTTACTTGACGGGGTATTTACTCCTGAAGACGCAGAAGATGTGCTGATGACTATTGTTCAGAAAAAAATCAATTATCACAACGACCGCATTCTGAGTGTCTGGGAGCGTGAAGGTTGTGCATGTCCTACTTCTGAGGAACGTCTGAAGGCATTGCGGGCCATGAGAACTGAGATTGCTAAGGTAATCGCCGAAGCCAAAGAAAAAGGTCTCCAACTCGATATCAATTGCAATATCGAGGTTGACCTCATTGAAAGGAAATAATAGCCACTCCAACATTGTTGGAAACACTCCTTCTTTAGGAAGTGTAGTCATCATGAATACACATTGAGGCCGTCACAGAACCAGATCCATCTCGGGTTCTAGTGCCTCAAACTTCTGGAACTTCTATGTACCCCCGAGGGTACGGTATTTCTTCGATTGGATCAAGTCACTGACCAAGGTTAATAGCCTTGGTCATTTTTATTGTGCCCTTAGAAAAAAATCCCATTTTTGCACTGTTTTCAATTGCGAATCTGACTGAAAAATCCACATGAGCTCTCTCGGTAGACATATTATTGTAGAATACTACGGCTGCGACCCTGACATCCTCAACGACGTCGTCCGGCTGGAAGAAACGATGGTCAACGCGGCCAAGGCTGCGGAAGCCACCGTTATCAACTCCACTTTTCATCATTTTTCCCCTTTTGGCACCTCGGGCGTGGTCGTCATCCAGGAGTCTCACCTGGCGATCCATACCTGGCCAGAGTATGGCTATGCGGCGGTAGACCTGTTCACCTGTGGCGACACCGTCGACCCCTGGATCAGTTACCGCTTCCTCAAAGAAGCCTTCAAGGCCGATTATGCCTCCGCGATGGAAATGAAGCGGGGACAATCCAGCGAACTCCCCAAAGTCGATTTTGACTACGGTGAAGGACGCCCGGAAGAAGAATATCCGGCCTTCAAATCCAACCGCAACCTGTGGTTTACGGAGCGAAACAATGACATCGCCCTGTCTTTGCGCCACAAGGGAGACCGCTTGTTTCATGGTAAATCCCCCTACCAAAAAGTTGAGGTGTATGACACCCATGCCTATGGACGCCTCCTCACCCTGGATGGTCTTGTGATGACCTCCGAAAAAGACGAGTACGTCTACCATGAGATGATCTCTCATATCCCGATGCAGGTACACCCAAATGCAAGGCGGGTGCTGGTGATTGGCGGTGGCGACGGTGGGGTGGTCCGCGAACTTCTCCGCTACCCCAGGGTCGAGCAAGTCGTCATGGTCGAGATCGACGAAATGGTGGTAACTGCATCCAAAGAATTCCTGCCTGCGATTGCCGCTGAATTCGACAACCCCAAACTGGAACTGCGCATCGAAGACGGTATTCAATACGTCTCGGATTGTCCCGATGGTGCCTTTGACCTCGTGATCATCGACTCTACCGATCCCATCGGTCCGGCTGAAGGGCTATTTACCCCCCAGTTTTACCAGGGAGTTCACCGTATCCTCAAGGACGACGGGATCATGGTGACCCAGAGTGAGTCCCCCCGCTTCAATTCCAAAGTGTTTCAGGAGATATTCTCATGCTACAAGGATATTTTCGGCCAGAACAAGGTCCATTGCTACCTCGCCTATATCCCAACTTACCCGACCGGCATGTGGGCCCTTTCCTTTTCCAGTAAAGGAGACCGCCACCCCATTCAGGACTTTAACTCAGAGGCGTCGGACGAATTCTCCGAGCAGCACAACCTGAAATATTACAATGCAGACATTCACAAGGCCAGCTTTGCCCTTCCTGGATTTGTCCGCACTTTGCTAAAAAGCCCAAGCCATGAGCCTGCAGGATAAGATCGCACAATTTGATCCGGATGCACCTGGAGATACCTCAGGAGGCATATTTGGACTGCCCTTCAATTCCTCTGAAGCCAGTATCGTAATTGTTCCTGTTCCCTGGGAAGTAACCGTTTCCTACACCCCCGGCACGGCCAAAGGTCCCCAGGCGGTATTGGATGCTTCACCTCAACTGGATCTCTATGACGAGGACTACGGCAATATCTGGGAAGCCGGAATTGCTATGCTCGACATGCCGGAAGCCCTGGCCCAGGAAAGCGATCGCCTGCGGCCCCTCGCCCAACTGGCCATAGAATTCCAGGAAGCGGGAGGGGATGAAGAAAACGACGAATTCCTCCAGGTCCAGTTGGACCGGATCAACGAAGCCTGTGAAGGCATGGTCAATCAGGTACGCACCAGTACCGGAAAGCTTCTGGACAAGGGGAAAAAGGTGATCTTACTGGGAGGTGACCACAGTACGCCCCTGGGCCTCCTTCAAAGCCTGGCCGAGCGCCACGAAGCCTTTGCCATCCTCCAGATCGACGCCCACATGGATTTGCGCGAAGCCTATGAGGGCTTCACCTATTCTCATGCGTCCATTATGCACAATGCCTTGAAGCTCCCTCAGATAGCCAAAATTGTACAGGTTGGGGTGCGCGATTTCAGCCAATCAGAGCTCAAACGTCATGGGGACGAGGAAGGTCGCCTGCTGGCCTATTCCGGACGGATGCTCAAAAAGGAAATCTTCGAAGGAAATACCTGGGACAATATCTGCCGGGACATCGTCAAGAACCTTCCCGAAAAGGTTTATATCAGTTTTGACATCGATGGGCTGGACCCCAGCTATTGCCCCAATACCGGAACGCCGGTGCCGGGGGGGCTCGGATTTGAGGAGGTGATGCATCTGCTGGACCGGGTCAAAGAAAGCGGACGGAAAGTGATCGGTGCTGATCTGGTCGAAGTTGCACCCGGTGAGGACGACTACGATGGCAATGTTGCCGCCAGGATACTCTACCGCATGTGTAATTTATTCAGAGAATAACCTTTTAAGTTTATGGCCAAGAGGACAACCCGTAGATCAAAATTCGCCCCCGGAGCTGCACCCGGAGACATCGTTCATATTGGCCGGGAACGCACCCATAATGTCCAGCTCTCGCATTTCTCTTACGACAAGGATACAGTTGTAGAAGGAAAAGGCCAGACCCCTGATGATCTGCCGAAGGATATCCAGGAACACCTGAATACCTGGATCAATGTAGATGGGGTACATGACATTAAATTTATCGAGGCGATTGGCGAACGATTTGGGCTTCACCCACTGGTTCTCGAAGACATTGCCAATACCACAGAACGTCCCAAGATTGATAATTTTGACAACTACCTCTACTTTGTGATGAACATGTGCGACCACAACCTGGAGCACGGGATTGTCATGGAGCAGGTGAGTATCATCGTGGGAAATAACTTCATCCTTTCCTTCCAGGAAGACCCCGACGACATCTTTGATCCCATCCGCAGGCGTTTGCGGATGCCCGGAACCCTGGTGCGCAAAAACAATGCAGACTACCTGGCCTACCTGCTGCTGGATGCAGTGGTAGACCGTTACTTTGTCATTCTGGAGCACATGGGTGGGAAGATTGCAAAAATGGAAGGAATTCTCTTACAAGAACCGGATAAGATTGCCCTGCAGACGATCTACCAATTGAAAAGTCAGCTCAATATGCTCAGTCGGGCTGTGTGGCCCATGCGGGAAATCGTAGGCAATATGCAGCGGATGGAAAGCCCTTTGGTGAATGCTGAACACAATGCTTTTCTACGTGACTTGCACGACCATATCCTGAGCGTTATTGATACGGTAGAAACCTACCGGGACAGCCTGAGCAGCATGATCGACCTGTACCTCTCAACGACTTCCAACCGGATGAATGAGACCATGAAAGTGCTCACGGTCATCTCCACCATCTTTATTCCCCTGACCTTTATCACTGGCTTTTATGGAATGAACTTTGACTTCATGCCGGAGTTGCACTCGACCTGGTCCTATCCGGTGGTGATCGGGGTAATGGTGGTCATGGTGGCGGGCCAATTGCTCTACTTCCGTCGCAAAGGATGGCTTTAGGCGTTGGGGCTGATTTCCCTAAATGTTTGATTTTAATGGGGAATGGAATTTCCTGAAGATCAGAAATCCTGAGGCACAAAGCTATGCTGCGGGGGGGCAACATCCGCGTCCACGCTGGTAGGTGGCGGGACTACAATCTGGAGGTAAAAGCTGGAGGAGGAGTTGAAAGGCCTGGGTGGCATCTCCTTTGCCGAGGTATCCGCGGGGAGTGCGGCCGGCATATTCCTGGTAGGCCTGAGCAGGAGTCCGGACTTCATAATCCCACTCGTCCGTGATGCGGACCCTGGGGAGGTCCCGCAGTTCAACCCCACCCACAGTGCCAATCGACCGCGAAAAACCAAAGTCTCGCAATTGAATAAAGCTGACCAAGCGGCGGGTTACATCGTGGGAAGCGCACAAGTCGATCAATTCAGCAAAGCGGCGGTCCTTCTTGGCACACTGCTTGTCCCAAAACCAATCCAGGTAGGCTTCTTCTCCTTGCTCAATCTTCTTGCGGGCAACGGGGAATTCAAGGTCGGGAAACTGAGCTTCCAACTCGTGGCTGCACATGCAGCAATCGTTCCAATAGTGGATCATCAAGGCCATGTCATGCGGGCTTTTCACCCCTTGCACACCATACCACTTGATTCCATTCTCCCAAAACTCGATGTAATTCAGGTAGATGCGGGTCATTCTGTTCTTATTGGAAACCTTTCGGTTCTCAATACGCAACACAGACCCCATCCGCTCAAGCTCAAGGTTGACTTCACGGAATGAATCCGAGGGTACTCGCTTTTTCCTTAAAAATATTTTACGAAACATACCTTACAAGCCAAACCACTAAAGTATTCCAAACCCTAAAAGTCGTCCTTTATGTCCAACAACAGCTCTAAAACATCAATGTCAGCCAAGACGAATAGTCTTTTCGGATCGATAACATAGGCAATTTAGCAAATTCTTTTAGAATAAAAACTGATTCAACTCCTGAAAATCAGCAGTCTCCAGAAGCCATAGAGGAATATGATCCCGGTGAGCCAGATCGTCAATCGGGTGCGGCGGGTATGTTCCCATTCCGCATTTCGGAATTCAAGGCGGGCTTCGATTGCTTCTGCTCTGAGATCGGTCATGTTATGCTCCAGCACAAATTCACGCATATACCTGTCGTAGGCGGTGCGGGTAGCTCCGGGACTGGGTTCGCGAAATTCGAAGTGAATCACCAACAAAAAAGCCAGACCGGACAAGATCAATAAATCCATCACCCTGATGGCATTGCGCTTCAGTTTATTTCTTCGTTGGTGAGTATTGTTCGGTATATTCTTCATGCGCCTCAATCAATCTGTCTTTATTTCTTCGCAATTGGAGTGTAAAAAGTTTCGCTTTCCGCTTATTTTTGTCGGCATGGTGAATGAAGCACTGGAATCGGTCTGGGTGAGGGTACGCGACGAACTCCGTCGCCAGCGGGGCATGAACCGGCTGCGCGGCACTGAAGTGCACCTTTTACCAAAAAAACAGGTGCGTATCCCGGTGGAAAACCGCGGCAGTCAACTGCGCTCCTCTGAGATGGTAATTCATTTACATGAAGTGGAAGCTGAGCTTTGGGCTTTGCTGGAACCCGATGGCCAACGCTTTCACATCAAAGATTACGGATATCGTTTGGAAGATTTCATCACCGCTTTGGTAGATACCTGTCGGGGAGATGAATACCTGCATACCAATAGTAAGCAGGCCGATTATAGAAAAGGAGGAGAGAAATGAGGGTAGGAATAGAAAGGAATGGAGTGGGCACAAAAAAAGGGCTAAAAAGCCCTTGTGCCCAGAGGGAGATTCGAACTCCCACGCCCTTTCGAGCACTACCCCCTCAAGATAGCGTGTCTACCAGTTTCACCATCTGGGCTAAGGTAATTTGTGATTCGGCTGGGGTTCGAACCCAGGACCCTTTGATTAAAAGTCAAATGCTCTACCAGCTGAGCTACCGAATCATATTTGCAAATAACGTTCCCTTTATTGGGACGACAAAAGTAAGAGGTTTCAGTAGAATGTACAAGAGAATGAGTAAAATTTTCGCAGCATTTTTTATCCTGGCCTTGGGCTTACTCCTATCGCCCTTTCAGGCATCGGCCAGTGACCCCGGTACAGCCCTGGCAAAGGCGGACCAATTGTACGAGTCAGATAAGTACACCGAGGCGATTGACCTTTACACTGATCTCTACCAGGACGGTTATTACTCTCAGAAAATGCTCTACCGCCTGTCCTTTATGCACGAAAAGCTGGACAATTACCCGGAAGCAGTTTACTACCTCCGTAAAACCATTCAGGAATACGGCGACGACGAGGAGCAAAGCATCGACCAGAAAATCAGAGGCATCATCCGGACCAATGGTGGCCGACGCCTGTTTACCAGCAATGAGTGGAACTTCCGGCTGTTTTTTCGCAATTATCAGCTCATCATTTACATCATTTTCGGGATCGCCATTGCCTGGCTCTGCTTCAATTATTTGTCCAAACGCAAGCGGACTGGCACCCCCCAATTTGTCGCCACCATATTTGCCTGGATGTTTTTCGTCGTTACCGGCTCCCTCCTCTTTTGGCGCAGTTTCATGGTCCCCACCCAAGCGGTGATCATCGATGCCACCTCATTTTATGCCGAGCCGAGCTATGCCGCTGAGCGTTTCGAACGCATGTTGAGCCTGGGCGAATTGGTCACCATAGATGACCGGGAGGATATCTGGTGTGAGGTATCCGCCGGCGGGAATGCCTACTGGATTCCTAGAATGGCCTTAAGGGAATTGTGAACTAAAGGCTTTATATGGTATGTGAACTACCTTATGAGGTTTAAATGAATCGGTTTAATACTTAAATTGTAGGATCGTAATCTTATTTTGAAACACTATGAAGCAGTTTGTACTCATCTTGGCAGCCTTTTTCGCGGCCTCCTTTTCGTTTGCACAGAGCAATGTATACCTCAAGATCAACCATCAACTCGGAGGTTCACCCTTTCAGTTCAATACGCCTTCGGCCAACAACAATGGCGTCCAGTTTGACATTGACCGGATGCAGTATTATGTTTCAGAGGTCACGCTGATTCACGATGGCGGTGTAGAAACTATGGTTCCCAACACTTGGTTTCTGGTCAATGCTGGTAACGCATTCAATGAAATGCTGGGCAGCTTTACCATCACCAATCTCGAAGCCGTACGCTTTGGGATAGGAGTTGACTCTGCACACAATCACTTGGATCCATCCACCTATGCTTCCGGTCACCCCTTGGCTCCTCAAGCTCCTTCTATGCACTGGGGATGGCAGGCTGGCTATCGATTTGCAGCCATCGAAGGTTCCTCTGGCCAAGGCTTCAACCAATTTTATGAAATCCACGCCTTGGGAGATATCGATTACTACTGGACCTCTATCCCAACCACTGGTACATTGAATGGCTCAGACCTGACCATTGAATTGGATGCAGACTATGCCAGGGTGCTCGAAAATATCGACGTTTCAACAGGTACGATCAGCCACGGAACCTCACAAATTACCAGAGAGGCACTTACTAACTTCCGGGACTATGTATTTACAGCGGCCGGCACCACCACTTCACTTGACGGAGCGCTGAGCGAATCAGCAATTAACCTGTCGGTTTATCCCAATCCTTCTCAGCAATCCTCCACGGTTACTGCACAAGGTGATTTTCCTGTCAACAGCGTCATTCGTGTTTTTGACCTCAATGGCAGGGTTGTTCTGGAAAAGGCCATTACCGGGCAATCAACTACCCTTGAATTGAATACCGCTGGATTTTACCTCGTCTCCGTTTACCAGGATTTAAATCTCCTGAGCAGTAAGAAATTGATCATCACCCAATAAAGCCTGTATATGCGATTCGGTTTATGGAAATCAGCTGTGCTTTTGGGCTTGGCGGTGATCGGTTTAGGATCATGCAATGACGACGATCCCGATCCTCCTGTGGTCGAGCCAGCAGTCTATGACTCCACGCCCTATCAACTTACTTATGGTGAACTCCCCGAACCGGATATTGCCAGCGACAATCCCTTGACCGAACAGGGGGTCCAACTGGGCCGCATGCTTTTCTATGAACCTATGCTCTCTTTGGATGGGTCCATGGCTTGTGCAGATTGCCACCGTCAGAAACATGCCTTTTCCGATTCTTTGCAATTTTCGCTTGGGGTGGATAGCCTCCCCGGCAAGCGTCACGCCATGTCCGTCTTCAATCTCGCCTGGAATTCAAACGAGTTCTTCTGGGATGGACGTGCTCACCTGCTGCGGGACCAGGCTTTGCTGCCGATTCAGGATGAGTTGGAAATGAAAGAAACTCTGGATGGGGTCGTTTCCAAACTGCAAACTGATACAACTTATACCCGGCAGTTTACGAGGGCGTTTGGGGATGAGACCATCAACAGTCTCCGCATGTCCCTGGCCCTGGAGCAGTTTATGAACAGCATTGTATCCTCTGAAAGTAAATACGACCAGTACCTGCGCGGAACCACTTCCCTCTCCGCAAGTGAGGAAAGGGGCAGGAAACTGTTTTTCGCAGAATACAATCCCTTCTTCCCAAATATCTCTGGCGCAGATTGCCAGCACTGCCATTCGGGTAAGAATTTTGAAAACGACGAGTATATGAACAACGGCCTGGACGCTGAGGCGGACTGGACCGACCTTGGACGCTATGAGGTGACTGGTGACCCGGATGACAAGGCCAAATTCAAGGTCCCTTCTCTTCGGAACATCGAGCTGACCGCTCCTTATATGCACGATGGCAGGTTCAATACTTTGGAAGAAGTTGTGGAACACTACGACAATGGCTTGCATGCATCGAGCACGCTGGACGTTACCCTTGAGAACACACGTTCATCTGGTCTGATGCTGACGGCTCAGGACAAGGCCGACCTGGTTGCTTTCCTGAAGACACTTACGGACGAAGAGATGCTTACCGATCCCAGGTATTCAGATCCCTTTCAGTAATTAGATGTGGCAATGAGGAAGACCCGATGGATCGGTTTGGCGACCACTTTCTGCCTTCTCCTGGCTTTGCAGGCTTGCAGAACGGTGGAAGAGCCAATTGCTGATCCAGAGGAGTCCATTGGTTTACAACTGTTGCCTCCGGCTGGCTTCCCTCCGATTCCCTTCCCTAAAGACAATGAATTTTCCATGGCCCGCTGGGAGCTGGGGAAGAAGCTTTTCTATGATCCCGTCCTTTCCGTGGACTCTACCGTGAGCTGCGGTTCCTGCCACAAGGCCAACCTGGCATTTTCGGATGATCAGGCTTTCAGCCCTGGGGTGGAAGACCGCCCCGGCACCCGAAATGTTCCTCCTCTCACCAACCTGGCTTACTACCCCTATTTTACCAGAGAAGGGGGAGTCCCCACTCTGGAAATGCAGATCCTGGTCCCGATCCAGGAGGAAAATGAATTCGACCACAATATTGTCTATATCTCAGAAAAGCTGATGGCAGACGAGGAATACGTACGCATGAGCTATGCCGCCTACGACCGACCTCCGGACCATTTCGTGATCACCCGTGCACTCAGTATGTTCGAGCGGCTCCTGATCAGTGGGAACAGCCCTTATGACCAGTGGCGTTACCAGGGAGATGAGGCAGCACTGTCCACGGCCCAACTGAGGGGAAAGGACTTATTTTTCAGTGAGCGTTCCCAGTGCTTTCAGTGCCACGATGGGATTAACCTGACCACCCATGCCTTTACCAACAACGGTTTGTATGAAGAATACCCTGATCCGGGTAGGCAACGATTGACAGGCCTTGAAAGCGACCGGGCCAGGTTCAAAGTCCCTACCTTGAGGAATATCGCTCTGACGGCTCCTTATATGCACGATGGTTCGATGGGGTCGTTGGCTGAAGTCGTTGAACATTACAGTGGCGGTGGCGCGAACCATCCCAATAAGAGCAGTCTCATTCAACCCCTCAACCTTACCCCCTCAGAGAAGTCCGACCTCGTTGCCTTTCTGGAGTCCCTGACCGATCTGGAATTTGTTTCCAACGAATTGTTTACTGAATAGCATGCTGAACTCAAGCGCCGATGATTCCATCTGTTGACGATCCCGAAGCTTGAGCCTCGCTAAACACCGACAATTTTACACACCGTTCTTCGATTCACGGCCCTTCCCTCAGGTGTCTCATTTGAATCCACTGGCGCCGATTCTCCATACCCCTTCGCCTCGATCCGGTCCCCGGAAATCCCTTTCTCAATCAAATAAGCCCGCACGCCTCCGGCCCGGTTTTGGCTCAATTTCTGGTTATCCGCGGGGCTGCCCACATTGTCGGTATGTCCCCCAATCTCGACTTTCACCTTGGGATTGCGCTTCATAAAACTGACCAGGTTGGTCAATTCCGACTTGGATTCATCGAGGAGATCGTATTTACCCGTCTCGTAGAAAATATTGTTCATGACCACGGTGACCCCGACTTCCAGCTTTTGCAAACCGATCTCGACCTCAAAATAAGTATCCTCCTTGACCGGGCAATCAATGCATTCACGGAGGTTTTTCAGAGAGAAAGCCTTGGATTCAAATAGATAGCCCCTTTTGTCGACGAAAGCTGCATAATCGTAGCCCGGTTCCAGGTTAAGTAGAAATTTCCCGGTCGCAGAGTTGGAGTTGACCGCGCGGATGGTGTCTCCGGTTTCCACATTGACAAAGGTCACTTTACTGCCGAGGGGCTTTTTACTGGTTTTCTCGAAAACCTTTCCCCGCACATAGGTCAGGTAAGAGGGGCGAATTTTCTCATCCAGATCGAATGCGTAGATATCTGAACGGCCATAACCCCCATCGCGGGCTGAGTTGATATAGGCCTTGGTGCCTTTGGCATTGATAAAAATATTGGCTTCGCTTCCGGGTGAGTTGAGGGGATAACCGAGGTTTTCCGGGGCCGACCAGTTGTCTCCGGTCTTGCGGGTGAGGAACAGGTCGTAAGCTCCATATCCGGGGTGGCCATCGGAGGCAAAATAGAGGGTCCGTCCGTCGGCATGGATAAAGGGTGTCTGCTCATTGCCCTTGGAATTGATTTCCGGGCCCATATTGATTGGGGCAGTCCAGACATTGTTGACCAGGGTGGTGTACCAGAGGTCAAGCCCACCATACCCACCGGTGCGGTTAGACGAAAAATAAAGGGTGCGGCCATCACCTGAAATGGAGGGCTGAGATTCCCAATTGGCGGTATTGACAACCGAGCCCAGGTTAAAGGGTTTGGACCACTCTTTTCCGACCAGCCGTGAAACGTAGAGGTCACAATCCCCAATCCCATCTGGTCGGCTGCACCCGGTGAAAAATACGAATTGGCCATCGGGGCTGAAGCTGGCCGCCCCTTCATTCTTTTCGGTATTGACGGGCGGGCCGAGGTTTTCTGCTGGCTGCCACTCACCATTCTCAAGCACGGTGTAGAAGAAGTCTTCCGTATAGCCCCGGTATTCCGGGTTAAAGCCTCCGATGCAACCGGGACGCCGGGCGGTGAAGAACATCGTCTGTTCGTCGGCGGTCAGGAATGGGAGATATTCTTCGAATTGGGAATTGATATTGTCGCCCAGGTTGTTGGGATCGAACTTGACCCGGTTTTTGGCATTTTCCAGGGCGTATTCAGCACTCTTGCGGTTCTTCTCTGCTTCCTGCCTGATTTTAGGGGGCATGGGTTTGTTGGCCGTTTTGATATCGAAGGTCTTGTAGTTTTCAAATGCTTTGGCCCAATCTTCCTGGTAGAAGGCTGACTCCGCAATGTAAAAATACATATTAGGGCTTGGATTGGGGTGCACTTTCAAAGCATGTTCCATCCATTCCCCACTTTTCTTGTTCTCCTTCAGGACGTACAAACAGGCTCCCCCACGGTACAGTGCTTCCGCAAAATCAGGTTCTATCTCCAGGGCCGCTTCGTAGGACTCCAATGCAGCCGCATAGTCCCGGTATTTTTCCTGCTCGATCGCAGCGTGAAACAGTTTGAGCGCCTTCTTGGACTTGATGCCAAAATCAGACGGCTTGGCCACCTGCCCCTGGGCTGCACAACCTGAAGCCACAAACAATATCAGAAGGGTAGACAAATAGCTCAGGTATTTCATATCAGGGAATATTGATGTATTTGTGGGACTGGATGCTGAGGCGCCAATGGGGATTGGCTTTGATATAGTCGATGATCAACTCGACCCGGTCCCTGCGTGACCACTCGGGTTGCAGGTAAAACTGCGTTTGTTTCGGATCGCACTTCGTGGCTTCTGCCTCGGCCCATTCCAGATCGTGTTTGGTGTAAACGATTACTTTCAATTCGTGTGCGAGGGGATAGTATTCCTCCCGGGCAGCTTTGAATTTCTTGGGCGACAAGGTGATCCAATCAAAGTCTCCGGAAAATGGGTGTGCTCCTGAAGTTTCAATGTGGGTACGCATACCTGCCGCTTTTATTGAACGTGTTAAGGGGCCCAGATCGTACATGGTTGGTTCTCCACCCGTCACAACCGCAATGGGTGCGTGAGAATCTTTCGCCAGTCTGACCACTTCCGCCACCTCCATGTACTGCTCATCTTCTACGGTCCAGGATTCCTTCACATCGCACCAATGACAGCCCACATCGCAACCCGCGGTACGGATGAAATAAGCGGGCGATCCCGACCATTGCCCCTCTCCCTGAAGCGTATAAAAATGCTCCATCACCGGGATGCGAAATGTCTCAACAATCTCCATGTGCGCAATCTACTTAGGGCTAATGAAATTGCGAAACAACTTACTTTTTCCTGAACATTTCCACCAATTCCCCTACCCGGTCATTCTCCTCGATTCGTCTGATCACCTCCCCCATTTTGGCCGCTTTTGGATTTTCTTTGAGGTAAATGCCTGCAGATTGGGAAGCGGTCGGGTAATCTCCGGCTTCGAGGGAGGTCCAAATGGTATGGAGCAAGGCCTGTTCCCGATTGGGGTAATTAACGGAAAGCAGTAATTGTGCTCTGGCTTGCGCCTGGGGATATTCCTTCATATCCAGGTGGGCATACATCAGGTTATAGACATCGCCCGCCCGCATGGCTCCGTATTTCTCCGCCATTAAATAGTATTTCGCCCCCTTCTTCGGATCATGGTTCAGATTGTAGGCCATATTGGCGCAATTGACCAGCAGTTCAAGGTATTGCCCATCATTTCCGGAATAGGCATAGGGCTCGAGTTCTGCTACAATCTTTTCTTCCCTGGCCAGATGGACTTGGGGAGCGACCTGGGGGAAGTTGAGGGAAAAAAGGAGGAACCTGGTCGAATGAAGGTGGTAAGACTTGAACACATGCTTGCCCGCAAACTCGATGCGCTGGGATTGTGCGGATTCGTCGGCATTGACCGATATCACGGGGAGGGTGAAAAGGGAGAGTGCCAGGGTGGGGAGGATGGCTTTTCGGATCCAGGAGGTTTGGCTGGAATTATTTTTACTTGTCTGGGTTGTGGTTGTCTGCGCTTCGATTGTCTGTATTGTGGTTGTCTGCGCCACTTCCCCGGATGCATCCAGGCTTACCGGATGCTCCAACTGACGTCCCAGCGAAAACACAAAAGCCACCAAAAGGGGAACGGCTATGCAAAAGAGGTCCCAGTCAAAAGGCATGGAAAACAGGGGGTTCATCATGAACAGCATACTCGCCATCAAGAGGAGGCCCAATAGAGAAAGCACCAATTCAGGACGGTTCCAATTGATGGTGCGCCGCGCTCCCAAAACCGTCGCCAGGATAAAGGTCCAGGCAGGCAAAGACCAGAACAAGACCATGTTCAGGTAGTCGAAGAGGTGCCAACCACTCAACAGGTTATAGCGGTCCAGGGGAGCTTCGGGTGGGACCAGCGGCAGGAACAAACGTTGGATATTCTTGATGTCATCCAGTGATCGGGGGTCGGTATGGTCCTTGAATACAAAGAAATAAGCCAATAAACCCAGGATGGTGAGGGGCAAGTAGACCATGGAAAGCATCCCTTTGAAGGTCAGTATCTTGTTCAATTTGCTCTCCCGGTGCAACAATGGGTTCAGGTAGGCCAATAGAAGTACGGGTAGCAAGAGCAGGAAAAAGGAATGGAACCGGAAGCCGATCAGCCAAAGAAACAACAGCACCCAACCCGCCCGGACATTTGGATTTTTCAGGAAGTGAAACAGGGCCATTGCCCACCAACTCAGGATCAGAACTACCAATCCATAGCTTTCGATATGGCCAAAATAGACCTGGATCATGGGGGTTCCCAGGGCAATGACTGCACCCAGAAAGCGGAGTCCCGTGCTTTGGAACCAACTCCGCACAAAGAGTAGCCAGGACAGGACGTAGGCAAATCCGGTGATGGTTCCCAACCAGAGGTAGGCTTCGCGGTAGGTCAGGTGGGTCCAGTGGGAGACGATGGTCATCACCCTCAGCAGGGCGCGGCGGCCCTGGCCTGGCTCCAGGTCCATGGTGAACAGCCGGCCGAAGATGTCCGGGTCGAGGGTTTCTGCTTCTATTTCAAGCAAGGGAAAATAGAGAAATGCATCGCCATAAGGGTCATTGGCCATCGGGAAACTGTGGAAGAGGATGGCTGCCAGCAGGGCGATCAGGATGGCAAAACCCCGGTAGACCCATTTATTTTTGATCCGGGGAATGGTCAACTGAAACTTTGGCAGGAAGGAGAGTCCGATCAGGCCCACTGCCAATCCAAAGCAGATTACAATCCAATAGGTTGGTAAGAAATTGAGAAAATGGCTTCCCCACCAAAGTTCGGGGCTGAGCAAACCCGCCAGTGGGAATAACAGAAAAAGCCCAGCCATACCGGGGAAATACCTCCACCACGTGTAGCGGACATTCTTATTGGTATTTATTTCTGAGGTTCCTGTTCTATTCACTTAAAAATTCCATCTTATCTTTACCCCGAGCATGCTCATGTTTTTAACCCGAACTAAGCTATGAAGTTCAAAGATATATCCCGTGCACTTGCCCAGTGGGCACCTCCCAGCCTTGCCGAGTCTTACGACAATGTCGGGCTTTTGGTGGGAGATCCCAATGCCGAATGCACCGGTATCCTTATCAACCTCGACGTCACGGAATCCCTGATCGATGAAGCCATCGCCAGGGGCGTCAACCTGATTGTCACCCACCATCCAATTTGGTTTGGGCCACGCAAGCGCCTCAACGGAGAGGATTATGTGTCGCGGATCATCATCAAGGCCATCAAGTCCGACGTGGGGCTGCTGGCTTGCCATACCAATCTGGACAATGTGCGTCACGGGGTCAACCGCAAGATCGGTGAAGTTCTCGGAGCTACCGAGATGCGGATTCTGAGTCCCAAGCGGGACCTGGTGCGCAAACTTTCCGTCTATGTGCCGCGTGGCGCGGCGGCCCAGGTACGAGAGGCGCTCTTTGCTGCGGGAGCAGGCAGGATCGGCAATTATGCGGAAGCCAGTTTCAACCTCGAAGGCACCGGAACCTTCCGGCCCCTGGAGGGAGCCAATCCTGCGATTGGGCAGGTTGGAGAACTGGCTTCGGTAGATGAAACCCTGATTGAGGTGGTCTTCCCGGACTACCTTCAGGGCCAGGTGCTGAATGCCATGCACAATGCCCATCCTTATGAGGTCCCGGCCTATCAGGTGGTCCAGACAATAGGTGGCAGAATGGAAATCGGCTCAGGAATGATCGGGCAGTTGCCGGAAGCCATGTCCAAAGCCGACTTTTTGAAGCATGTAAAGGAGAGATTCCAGTGTGGCGGTATTCGTTATGCTGATTTTCCCGGCGAGACGATCCAAAAAGTGGCATGGTGTGGAGGCGCAGGAAGTTTCCTCACCAAAGCGGCCATCAGAGCCGGAGCGGATGCCTTTGTGACTGGAGACATCACCTACCACAAGTATTTTGACAATGAAGATGCTATCTTGCTGATGGACATTGGCCATTACGAATCAGAACAGTATACATCTCAACTGATTAGGGACTTTATCTCGGAAAAATTTCCTACCTTTGCGGTTCATTTGTCCGAAATCGAGACCAATCCGGTAAAATATCTCTAAACAATATGGAAAACGTCGTAGAACGACTGAAGGCACTGGCAACCCTTCAATACATTGACTCTAAATTGGATAAGATCCTTACCCTTCGGGGTTCACTTCCTGATGAAGTGGATGAGATCGAATTTGAGACGCAGGGGCTGATAGGGAAGATGGAGAAAATCCAAGGTGATATTGCTGGCCTTGAAGATGAAATTGCCAAGCGCAAAAACAACATCAAGGAATATGCCAGTGCGATCACCCGATACGAGGAGCAACTGGAGAGCGTTAAGAACAATCGTGAATACGAAGCGCTGACCAAGGAAGTTGAATATGCAAACCTCGAAATCCTGACTTCCGAGAAGAAAATTCGCCAATTCCAGGAGCAAATCGACGGGAAGAAAATCCTTGTTGACGACCTTCAGGCTCAGATCGATGAGCGTCACATCGAATTGGAAGAAAAGAAGAAGGAACTCGAAACCATCGTAAGAGAAACCGAAGCAGAAGAAAAGGTACTTCGTGCCCATTCTGCTGAGGCAGCCGCCAAGGTGGAAGAGCGTATTCTCAATGCTTACGGAAAAATCCGTCGCAACATGCGTAATGGCCTTGCAGTGGTCAATACTGACCGGGAAGCCTGCGGAGGATGCTTTGCCATTGTCCCCGCCCAGACCCATCTGGAAATTCGCCAGAAGCAGAAGTTGCTGATTTGCGAGAACTGTGGCCGTATGATCGTGGACCAGTCTTTCTTCCGTGAATTGGAAAGAGAAGATGGCATCATCCACGAGGAGCCAGCAGAAGCAGAAGCATAACTGTAATCTCGTCCATAAAGTCCCGTCGAATATTGTGTCTTTGCATTGTATTTGACGGGATTTTTATTTCCAACCAAGGTGAAATCATTCCGTACACCTATTCATGCACCGCCTTTTACTTTTCCTTTTGATCGGACTCATCGGTCATCAACTTCCAGCCCGGACAGCGGACCGGGCCGGCGTGGAGCATGCCGTTGATTACCTTCATTTGGAAGAGGCCGCCCGGTTAAGCGCTCAACTCTCTCCGGAAAAGGACGCCCCCTATTACCAAAGCCGAATCCTTTTCATACAATTCCTCGTCACGGAAGACCCTGAAGTTTGGTCGCTATTTCTCGACCGATCCAAGTCCACCCTCAAGACCCTGGATAAACTCCCGGACAGTGATCCTGAGAAAAAGGTCATGATGGCTGAGCTGTTCTTCTTGCGGGGAGTCGGGAAAGTGATTGATAAAAAGTATGTAGGCTCCGCATTGGACATCAAAAGTTCCTGCAACCTACTCGATCAAAACCGGAGGGCTTTTCCTGACAATATCGAGCAGAAAAAGCTACTGGGCATATTTCAGGTGGGCATGAATTCCATTCCCCGGAAATTGCGCTGGCTGAGCAATGCCCTTTGCTTCCGGGGAGACCTGGAGACCGGTCTTCAAGATTTAGAGGCAGCCTCAGCGGGCAGTCGCCTGTTGCCAAACGAGGCCCAGGTGATGCTTTTTTACTTCGAAAAGAACCTCCTTTCCCAGCCAGAGAAAGCATTTCAGAGAGTAGAAATCTTGCTGGACAAATATCCCGGCAGTGCGATCTATAGCTATTTCAAACTTTCTGCCTTGCTGGAGGGTCGGAAAGTCGACGATGCCCTCGCCTTTTGTGAAGCTCAGGAGTCTGCCATCCTGAATGACAAAAAAGCTTCCCGCATTCCCCTTTGGTACTATTCCCGCGCCAAAGCCCACTATTTCAAACTGGAATTCCCCAAGGCCATACGCTATTTCGATTCCTTCCTGGAAGGTTACCGGGGCCGGACCCTGTATACCGATGCCCTGTTTCGCAAGGGAATGGCCCTTGTTCTTCAGGACCGTTATCCCGAAGCCCGGCGGATATTCCATCAGATGGCCGAAGTTGAGAGCTCGACCTTTGATGAGGATGAATATGCCAGCCACATGGCTGCGATCTACCGCTTCCAGGAGCCTTCTGAAATTGACAAGGAATTGTTCCGGGCCCGGAACCTCTTTGACGGGGGCTACTATGCTCAATCACTTGCCCGGTTGAAAAGTGTACAAAAGCGGCTGGATTTGAATGAAAATCAAAAGGCGGAATTGCATTACCGGCTGGGGCGGAATTTACAGGCCACTGAATCCCGGGAAGCAGCAGAGCGGGAATACCTGAAGTGTACCCAAACCCAGCCCGGACAAGCACTCTGGATGAAGGTATACGCCCACTATTATCTGGGGCAACTTGCTGAAGCTGAACAGGATATCCCACTGGCTCAGGAGAGGTACCGCACTGCATTGGAATTTGACAACTATGATTACCAATCCGGTCTCGAACAGCGTTGCAAAGCCTCCATCCACAGATTAAAGGGCCAGAAAGAACCCTCCCCTCAATAAATACAAAACGCTCTAAAACAGAGGATTGAAACATATTTTTCTCTCTTACGTTAAGAATTTAAGATTCATGTTATGAAAAGAGCTTCGCTGAAGCATCTATTCTCTGTACATTTGTTAGGCTATACGCATTAAATCTTGAGAGCATTATCTGCCATATCACTTGTCGGCCTCCTGTTCCTCACATCCTGTTTCAAATCAGACAATGTGAAGTACAAGGAGATTGTCGTACATGACAAATACCAGCTCAGAATCCCTGAGACGATGCAAAAGTCCAATGAACTCCATGACTTTGCGCATTTGCAGTATTCAGATGAGCAACAAGGTTATTTCCTGATTGGCATTGACGAACCCAAGGATGATCTGAGAAATCTCCAACTGCATTATCAGCTTGAGGATTACTCTCATTTTGTTACGCGGACTGTTTCTCAAGGGCTTGACACCGTCAACGTCAGCACTGTCACCAACCATGAGATCAATGGGCTTCCCTGCATCAGCACTGACCTGTTCGGTGCCATGACAGCTAAGGAAGAACCACTGGAAGTCTACTACCGCCTCATGGTACTGGAGAGTCCCTCTAACTTTTACCAGTTGATTGCCTGGAGCGCACGTTCCCGCTATCAACAATTCAATTCCATCGCGGATGAGATCGAATGCTCCTTCCGGGAATTGGAATTGGCCATGGTACTGCCCGGAGACTCTGTTGACAATGGTGGCAACCAGCCAGCCAGTGCCGGATCAGCTGCTGAGACAGCGGATCAGCAGCCTTGATATTCCTAAATCTCAAATTTGGATCTGGTAGGAAACAAACCGGATAACCTTTTTACATCCTTGCGAAAGGTTGAACGCATGCTAAACTGGTACGCCATTGAAATAGTCAATCAGATGTCAGCGAAAAGGGCATCTACATTTGAGTAGACCTTCTTTGATGTAGGATCATCTTTTTTAAGTTCCTTAGACATCTCCTGAGTCAACCAAGTTTCAAACTCTGGAGAGTCTTCATCAACCAAAACTTCTCTGGTAAAAAAGTCTTTTATTAAATCTTGTGGTATTACCAGATTGAGAACCCCTTTCTTATACACTTTTTTCCATGGTGCTTCAGAATGAGTCATATTGCGAAGTTTCCACGCAGAGAATTGACCATACCCTTCGTGAACCTCATTGATAAGTTCTATCTGATCTTCGTCCAAAGAAGAGTGGGGTGCGTCAAATTCCAGGTCCACCGGAATACTCTTTGAATCCTCCCCTTTAAAATATCTATACATAGAAGGTACAACTGGACCATGATCCCATGCTTCGATTTCTTCATCAAATAGTGGTTCTCCAAATAGTGCTAAATGAATCCCCTGAGCATAATAAAGTAGCTTCTGCAACTAGAGATTGGAAATAAAATCTCCATCTTCCGGACTACTCAAGTTCAATAAATATTTCGACACATCTAATGGCGTTGCCATAATACCTCCATTGTTAGCCAACCAAGTATACGCATTTTTTCTTATCGACAATCCCTTCCTGTTGAGTACCACTCAATTTTCCGGAATCTACGGTCGCAATTTTCTTCAACAACTCATCGAAGGTTTTGCCACCTGAATCAATAGCGGGTCTCTTCTCCAATGCTTTGTACGCAATTCTCTTGCCCTTGGTTCTTTCATCAAGAAGCGTGAAACATTCCAACTCCGATACATCCTTGTCAGTTATTCACGGCTTGTTTCACCAAATCCAAAAGTAAGCTTGAGGCAATGGGGATTGCAAAGTTTGAGTTTATAGCAGACAATTGATTCATACGTGCAGCTACTCATATTCACACGTATGACTATCTTAATTCATGTCTATGACGATCAATATCGTCATAGACATTTATCAAATTCATCTTTGCACGAATCTGTATTCACATATAGAGTGATGTAAATTCATCTTTACATGAATTTGCATCAACACAGAAGTGAATGACTATACACTCCCCCGTGTATCCCAACCCACGTTCGCGTGTATAGGAATAAGCGTACACATTTATGAAAATAAATCCCTACATGAATCAAAATAAATTTATAAGTGAATGTCAATAAAACTTTACACGAATAGGTATACAAATAGAAATGAATTACAAATCACCTTAATATGAATACCAATAAATGCCTGCATTTATCTATATAATCATAAGCATGAATCATAATTCATCCCTGCATTGATATTGAACATAATCTTTGCTAGCTTAATTTCTTCATTTAAAGTTTTCAAACCATGAAATTTGAACATCCTGACTGGCCATCGATCCTTAAAGGCAGACTCAAGAAGAGCGGACTGCAACAGAACGAACTGGCAGCCAAGCTAAAAATGCTTCCCCAATCGGTTCATGCGGCCCTGCTACGTCCTAAGCACAAGAATAAAATGATCATCAATATGTCTCTGGTTTTCGGGGAAGACCTGATGGTCCATTTCCTGGCTGACGAGACGAAGGTTGTCCTAAACAAGGCCCGGGAAGCAGGGGTAAGCCTTGGGGAAGAGAATGAATTACTGGCCTGGAAGGCTGAAATAGAACAGAAAACCTCCCTGATCGCGCAACAGCAAGAAGCGTTGACTAAGAAGACGGAAGAGCTTGAGCAAATCAAAAAGGCCAACCAGGATTTGAAAAAGTTACTGGCAGGGCTACAAACGGAATACGATACCCTGGCAAACGCCAAGGCTAAAGAAGAGAAAGCAAAGGACAAAGAGATTCAGCAGTTGGAGGAAGAAAAGCGGAACCTGGAAATTGAAAGCAATCTGCGGATCGCCGTCCTCGAGGGAAAAATGGAAATTTTACTGGGAAAGTGAAAAGCAGACTCTGCTGATACAAAAAATGACAAAGCCCCCATAGAATTACTTTGCTGCGGTCTTGTTTCCTATCTTTGCCTTTTGCAAAAAATATACGCTCGTGGCACTCGAAGCACTTACCGCGATATCACCCGTAGACGGTCGGTACCGCAATAAACTGGAAGCACTTGCAGCCTATTTCTCTGAGGCTGGTTTCATCAAATACAAAATCCGGGTAGAGGTCGAATACTTTATCGCTTTGGCGGGCATGGGGATCATTGATCTTCACGGCAGTGGCGCAGAAAGAAACGGGCAGCTCTCAAGTGAAGATTTGGAAAAGGCCCGCAACCTGTACAAGGATTTTCGCCTGGTAGATGCGGTACGGATCAAGGACATTGAGAAAGTGACCAACCACGATGTCAAGGCGGTGGAATACTTTATCAAAGAGCAATTTGATGTTCTCTCCGAAGACCTTGCCAATGCCAAGGAATACATCCACTTCGGTCTGACTTCTCAGGACATCAACAATACATCGGTGCCGATGATGTTGCGGGATGGTTTGCAGGATGTATTCATACCCGGCCTCAAAGCCGTCATTCAACAACTGGAAGACCACGCTACCAATTGGGAGAATATCCCGATGCTGGCCCGTACCCACGGCCAGCCGGCTTCTCCGACCTTGCTCAGCAAGGAGATCCGGGTATTTATCAGCCGGCTCCGCCGCCAACTCACCTCCCTCGAGGCCTCCGAATTCCCCGGTAAATTTGGTGGTGCCACCGGCAATTTCAATGCCCACTACGTCACTTTCCCTGACATTGACTGGCATGGTTTCGGCCGCAGTTTCCTGAAGGATACCCTGGGACTCCGCCGTTCATCCCCCACCACCCAGATCGAACATTACGATGGCCTCTCCGAGGTCTTTGACAATATCAAAAGGATCAATACGATCCTGATTGACCTCTGCGTGGATGTCTGGCTGTATATCAGCCAGGACTACTTCAAGCAAAAGGTGGTTGCCAACGAAGTTGGCTCTTCGGCCATGCCCCACAAGGTCAATCCTATTGACTTTGAAAATGCCGAGGGCAACCTTGGCATCGCCAATTCCATGCTGGAGTTCCTCAGC
Organism: uncultured Bacteroidia bacterium; assembly: GCA_964352215.1. Classification (GTDB taxonomy): domain Bacteria; phylum Bacteroidota; class Bacteroidia; order J057; family JADKCL01; genus CAWUKT01. The sequence continues at coordinate 10,692 of CAYGRE010000035.1, read as the reverse complement.
CGGAAGTTGCCGGTCTCGCGTCTGCAACGCGACCTCACCGACTCCACCGTCCTCCGCAATGTGGGAGTGGCCGTAGCCCACTCTTTCCTCGCCCTCCTTTCCCTGCAAAAAGGGATTGGCAAACTCGAGGTCAATACCGGGAAGATTGCCGCTGACCTGGACAATACCTGGGCCGTAGTGGCCGAAGCATTGCAAAACATCCTCCGCCGGGAGGGTTATCCCAATCCATACGAAAAGCTCAAAGAGCTGACACGCGGACGAAAAGTAAATGGTGCTTTGATGCAGGAGTTCATCGAGGGGCTCGAGGTGCCGGATCACATCAAATCGGAAATGAAAGCAGTGCGGCCTGAGAATTATGTTGGCCGGGAAGATTTGGGATAGAATGATTGGCGGGTTAGCCAGTACCTGTCACCCCTTCAGTACCTGCCACCCCTTCAGTTCCTGTCACCCCTTCAGTTCCTGCCACCCCTTCAGTTCCTGTCTCTCCTTTCGCTCCTTCGGCAAAGCATACATATCCAGGGCCACGATGATGGCCATGAATCCATAAAAAGACATCGCGATCTTGTCCTGATCCATAAAGTTGTTCACGAAGGAGTGAATCACATAAGCGACCAGCCCAAAAGTAACCCCCAGATAAATCATGCGGTTGGTCGGGTCTTGGGACCGGTTGAACCCACGCATACCGAAGAAGATGGGCAGGCCCATCAGGAAAATAGTAATCACCATTCCCGGGATGCCCTGTTCTGAGAGTGCCAGGAGAAACTCATTGTGGGCAGTCCCATTGTCTCCCCGGTGGGTCGAGATGGGAGTGATGTATTTATACTTTTGAAACTTGTCGTACTCCATTGCATAGGTTCCGGGGCCGTATCCGGTCCATTGATCCCGTTCCCACATCTTGATCGCACAGTACCAACGGTTGATCCGCTCCGCATTGGAGTAGTCGGTCTTGAAATTGGTCATACTGGCCAGGTGGGAGGAAATGTCCTTTCTGGAAACCGCAGAATTGTCCTGACTGACGGAGCCGGTACCCGCATAGTAGGCGTAACCACCGATGCTCATGGCAATGACCAGCACCGGAAGCAGGAAAAATCGAACCTGCCGCCGCATGGAGAAAATCCCCATCAGAAGGAGTGCAGCCAGGCAACTGGCCCAGGCTCCCCGGGAATAAGAGAAGAACAAACCGGCCAGGAAGAAAGCCAGAGCTACCTTTGCCAGCATTTTCTCCCGCCCTTTGAGCTTTCCCCGAAATACCAGCAAGAAAAGCATGGGCACCCACATTGCGGTGAAGGCCCCAAAAACAGTATGGTCCAGGAAGAAGGGTCCGGGATTGAATCGCAGGCCAAAGGGGTTCCGGCCCTGGGAGATATAAAAGAAGAAGATGGTACTGAGAGCCAGGATAAAAGCTACAGAGACCAATTGGAAGAAGCGAAAGATACTTTTTTTGTCCCGGAACAGCATAGCCGGCACGAAGAAGAACACCGTGGTCAGCCAAACATACTGGGTAAACCATTTGAAAGAAACCCCCATCCGGACCGAATCAAGGGCAGCGAAGATGAGCCAAAGACCGCTCAGAAGCAGCACCCAAACAAGTGGATGCTTGAAATAACCCAGTATCCATTTTCGCTCACTGACCATCTTGAAGAGCAAAAGCCCCATGATCATAAGCGCGAATATATCGGTCGGGAAAGTAATTCCGATTCCCCCTGTAAGCTCGTGGGAAGTGATGGAAATCGGGGTCATGAAGATGGTCAGGTACCAAAACAATCGGATATCAGTCGCTGCGATGTAAACAATGATCAGCCCAAATGGAATGATAAACCAATACTCATTGAAGGAAGAGACGGCAAACCAGACAATCACCACAAATACGGAGATGGCCAAGGTAAAGATGGCCTTGATTTGGTGTTGTCGAAGGAAGGAAGCGATGCGACTCATAATCCCCTGAAGCAGTTGAAGCGCCAAATATAGTTAAAAATCAAACTGAATATTGGAAGGAAAGATGATGGGCTTTCCGGGAAAGGGATTCCTGCTAACATCAATACATCGACAAAGCAGCTATAATTATCGACTAGTCGACATTTTCAGTCCATATACAGCTCTTCCGTGCTAACAACCCACAAAAAATGTGCTTTTCTACCTACCCTGTTCCCTGCATCTTGCCATCGTTATCATCGCAACCACAATATGCGGTGCTGGCACGGGGGATCCGAAAACCCGTTTATGGAAGAGTTGGAGGATTTCTCTTCCACGGTGGCCGGGAAGTGGCTTCTTGAAAAACTGCAGGCCTTTTTGCCAAAGGCAAAACCGGAGGTTGAAGTGGAAAATCACCAAGGCAGGGAAAGAGACAAAACAAGGGCTGCCCTTGCGGGCAGCCCAGTTCCAATATTTGGTATTTATTTGTCCTCCGCTGGAGCTTATTCCATTCCCGCAGGAGCACCCATTTCCATTTCAGCGGCTGATCTTTCCAGGCCACCTTTGACACGGTAGGTATAGTTGCTCATGTTTCTGGACTGGAAGCTCAGGTTGACATCGTTCATACCGGCTTTTGCTTTGACAGTTTGGGTATGGACCACGTTGCCATTCTGGTCGAGTACTTCCACCTGGAGGTCTTGCTCAGAACCTGAACGGAGTTGCAGTTGCTCACCTTCGATCAGTTGGACATCGCCAGGAGCAGCCTTTTCATTAATGGTGTATGATTGCAACACATTGTCGTCTACACGTGGAGCTACCCGACCGCTGTTGTTTCCGCTAACGAAGATGGTATAGTCTTCTGCTTCACCGTAGTAGTAGGAGCAGCAAGGACCTGCTGGCCAGCATCCCCAACGCATAGCAACGCGCATCCGGAGCTCACAGTCTTCCGCATTCGCAGGAACGTTGAAGGTACGGGTAATAGCGCTGCTTCCTGCGCCCCAGGTAACGAGTTCGCCAGAGTCGAAGAAGTCACCATCACGGTTCCAGTCGATAAAGACAACCCAGCGCTCGTAGTAACCACAAGCGTTGTTGAAACCAGGAGTCAAGGTAATGCTCGCCTGGCTGCCTGCCTCGATGGTAGCTTCCTGGGCAGTGTAGTCACCGTATCCCTGGTTGTTGCCACTGGTATTGTTGATGGAAGCGATGGATACATTTTCGATCCACTCGTAGGAAGAGCAGTAGAAGTTCATGTCACAGTACTCAGGCACATCAGAGCAGGCCGAAGCACCGCAGTCGAGACCACAGTAAGGGTATACCAACATGGAACCAGAGTTGGCCCCGGTGGCATTTGGGTCGTTCCACTGGGCGTTGTGCAGCCACAGGTTGCGACGGGAGTTTTGATCTGTACCACCGAAGAAGTCAAGCTTCACAACTGAGAATATAGAAGCGATGTCCGCACAATCGCTTAGGTTGGCTGAAGGAACAGATACTTGATAGGTATTTACAGCAGGGCTAACAATTTGCTGTATCCAGCCTGATTCTGTCTGAGGAATTCCATTGATTATGTTCATATTTTCCTCAACTCCGATAAAGGATTTGTTCAGCTCCAAATACCATCCAAATGCCAATTGTACGTTAAAATACAACGCACTGTCAGTATTGAAGCAAGTCACAGACCCCCAGGGAGTTGCATTATTAGGATCACAAGGGAATGCCCCGCAGTAATTAATATTGGTACTTCCTCCTTCATCGATCAGGTCGAAGACGACAGAATCACTGCATACGTTTGGAACTGTAGGGTGGGCGACACCGTCACCAGACAAGGTGGGTGTACTGTTACTGGCGGTGTCACCACTGCTTGGGCTAACATTATCAGGTGTACAGCTCCAGAGTGTTGCTGTTACCAGCATTGCGAGAATAATTATGATGCGTTGCGTTTTCATTTTGATTATTGATTGAGATAAAAAAACATGGCATTACCGGCCTAAAAACTAGGTAATAATAAAATTGAACTTGTGTTAAAGTAGCTCCTGCGCCTATTTCGAAACAGATAGCTGATTGATATGCCCAAATATAAGAGGCCTCATTTAATCATGCAAGATTTTTTACACAAATTACCCAAAAAGATTACCCGCACATTGCTCTGATTAAGCGCCCATCTCGAAAATGTACCCCAGAATGTCCAAAAGGTGCATTTTCCACATACCCGGCTTATACCCCCTTCGCAGTGCACCAATCTCACCTTGTAAGATATCCTTCATAAGTGTCAAGCAAGCGCTTCGCTGAGATTCCCACGAGGACCGTCAAACTAATGCTTGACCACCCTTTCTGAAGCCATTTCACCCTCCACTCCCTCCAGCTCTAAGAAGTAAATCCCACTGGGCAGGCTTTCAAGGTCCACTTCCAACTCCGTCTCGCCATAAGGATTCAGATCACGGTGTTCAAGGAGCCTTCCGTCAACTGACAGCAAGCGAAAAATGACTGCATGCATATCCTCTTGTGACCAACTCAGCCGTACCGAGTGCTGGGAAGGAACCGGCCAGACTTCAACGTGAATCGCCTTTCCCTCTTCCCGGGCCAAAGCAGGACTGACATCGAAGACGTAAAATCCAGTGCGCTGGTCAGAGAGGAGGATCAAGCCAGAGGGCAGCAAAGAGTAGATCCCCCAGGCACCTTCGTATATATCATTGTCCGATCCTGAATAAGTATCATAGAATCCGGTCAGGACCGGGTTCTGAGGATCGAGCAGGTCGAAGACCCGGAGCCCATCTGTGTAAGCAGATAAGAACATAAAGCGGCCATTCACCATGAGGTTGTGAGGGATAATCGATGAATTGGAACCGGGAAGAAATGAATTTACAATATTGAGATTTGCCGGATTGGAAACATCCACAATATTGATCGGAGTTCCCTGCCATTCGTCGGCCATCATATAAAGCTTCCGCACCGGATCCAGCCAGCCACTGTGGTTGTAGGTCAACGAAGGATAAAAAGGCAACTGCCCGATGACCGCTGGATTTTGCAGATCAGTGAAGTCAATCATGTAAAACCCTTCTCCGGACATATTGACATAGGCGGTGTCATTGACAACGTAAGCATCGTGGGCAACGATGAAAGGAGATCCCGCATCGTAGCTTGCGACCTCATTCACCGCCTGAGTGACTGAATCAAATTCATAAACCACCACCGTCGAAAGTCTGTTGGAATTGGTATCCTTGGCAGAGAGCACATAGAGCAAACCGCTGGTGGAGTCGATGAAAATATTGTGGGCATTCCTGAAATGCTCATCTGAATCATAAACCAAATGCACCGAATCCGGGAGATAACTCAGGTCGGCGATCTTGAGTCTGCTGTCTCCTTCATCACAGACCATATACATATAGCCTCCATGGTCATGCATATCCCGGTGGATGGCAAAGTTCGTTTCCCCATAAATCACATCCACCTCAGCAGGATTGGCAGGGTCCGACAAATCCAGAAAATGGTATCCTTGAGTTGAGCCCAAAACAGCATATTCACGCCCTCCTTCTACAAATCCCCAGCACTCATTGTACCGGTTGTTAAAGACAGTGAAGATACTTGGATCTCCCCATTGGCCAATCAGACTTACATTTTGCGAAGTTTGAGCCTGAAGAGAAGAAGCAGTGAGAAGGATGAATAAAAGGGCGGATAGGTATTTCATTGAGAATAATATAGGTAGTTCAATGGGGTGGTATTAAGATACACTGCGAATATGAGGACTTTTGAAAATATATTCGGTACAATAATCCAGTTGGATTACTTGGTTATGCCGGGGATAGATGCGCGGTAATTTTTTGAATGCCTCAGAGACGACAATGATTTTTGGTAAAAAGCCTGCGAAATGATTACTTTTTCAGTTGCTCGTTCCGATTAGAAATATATGCGTAACCGCCACATCTACCTCGTCACCTTATTGCTTGCTTCGGTGGGTCTCTTCCTCGCCAGCAGCGTTGGAAATTCAAAACCCGTCAATTCCGACAAGCCATTCTTTCACACGGTCCGCCACCTTGGTCTGCTGCGTACCATGGCTGACTCGCTCCCCGAGATCGACAACGATTGGTTCATTACAGCCGGGGGCTGTGACGGATGCCACGGCAGCGATGTCCTTCAAGTGGCTTTGGTCAGCCAGTCCGGCGAGGACATCAATCCGGTGGATGACTGGGTCAGTACCATGATGGCGAATTCAGCCAAGGACCCCTTCTGGCTGGCACAAGTCAGCCATGAGGTCATCAATGCCCCCGGTCTGCAGGCTCCGATCGAGGACAAATGCCTCTCCTGCCATGCCCCCATGGGCCGGTATTCCCATTTTTACCAAACCGGACAAGAGAATTATTCCATCGCCCAACTCCACAACGACACCCTGGGCCTGGACGGCGTCTCTTGTGTGGCCTGCCACAGCCAGCCCTCCAACCCCAGCCCCGCTTTTTCCGGCCAAATCCCTTTTGATACGACCCGTATTATTTGGGGGCAATATCCCGGTCCCCTCACCGGACCGATGGCCCAAAACATCAACTATACCGTAGCCTATGGGCCCCACATCCAGGATTCAGAGCTGTGCGCTTCCTGCCATACCCTGATCACGGAATCCCTCGACCTTACCGGTACCCCTACCGGAAACAGCTTCTTTGAACAGGCGACCTACCACGAATGGCTCAACTCAGACTATGCCGTGCAAGGGACCGAATGCCAGGGATGCCATATCCCCCAGATCGAAGACAATGTCATCATTGCCACCGGAGTCTCCATTCTACCGCCCCGCCGCCCCTACGGCAAACACCATCTGGTGGGTGCCAACGCCTTCATGCTCCGCATGATGAAGGAACACCGCGACAGCTTGGGCATCCTGGCCGATTCCGTCAACTTCGACTCGACCATAGCCCGAACGGAACGGATGCTGGGCCAGCAAACCATGGACCTCCAATTGACCCAGGCCTACCGGGCCAACGATACCGCAGCCTACGAACTCAGGTTGACCAACCTGGCCGGACACAAATTCCCCAGCGGATACCCCTCACGCCGGGCCATCGTTGAGTTCATCGTGGAGGACATCAATGGCGACACCCTGTTTTCCTCCGGCGTGCTCGGAGCGGATTACGAGGTGATCGGACAAGACCCCATCTTTGAACCCCACTACGATTTAATCAACGATCCTGACCAGGCCCAGATCTATGAATTTATCATGGGAGATGTCAACGGAGATGTCACCACCACCCTGGAACGGGGGGACACATTGCTCAAAGACAACCGCCTGCCACCACTTGGCTTTACCACCACCCATTCAGTCTATGACACCACCAGGATTGCCGGCCTCGCATTGAACGACCCCAATTTCAACCGGGATGGGGCCAACGAAGGTACAGGCGCGGACATCGTGCGCTACCGGGTTGCCCTCGGCGGTTATACCGACAGCTTGCTGGTGACAGCACGGGTTTGGTACCAAACCGTACGTCCCGGATGGCTGGATGAAATGTTTGCCAACACCTCGCCTGAGATCGACAGGTTCAAGGCCTGGTACCAGGCATCCGACCGGTCCAATGTCCTCGTAGCCGAAGGAATCCTCGGAGGCCCCTCCACCGCGAATGACCTCCCACACCAACTTGATTTTTCCGTCTATCCCAACCCTTCATCAGATGGGAATATATTGATAGGCGTCCCCGAAGGGATAGCACCAGGAAAGGCCAGGATCTATGACATGCAAGGCCGCCTGCTTCAGGAATTCCCACTGGCACAAACGGCTATCCAGTTGATCCGCCTCCCTGAACCAGGTGTCTACCTGATCGAGTTGAGCAATGCTTATGGCCGACAGATGAAACGGGTTGTTTATTTAGACTGAAAAAGCCCTTAACTTGCCTCTTGCTCAAAAACAAAAGGCTATTCGGAACCTCTTTGAAAATATCAGTCTGGCGGTCATCCTCAACCTGGTTGTAAAGTCAGCCTGGATTCTCGTCAACAACGTGGTTCAGGACCGCCTGGGCCACGATGCATTTGGGACCTTCATGGCCCTCTATTCGCTCGGTTTCCTGTTTCTCGCACTCTCTGACCTGGGCATCAACCAGTATTCCACCAAAACCCTGGCCAGTCAACCCCAGTTGCTCAAGCGCCTTTTCCCAACCCTGTTCAGCCTCAAGATCGTCCTCTCCATCATCTACCCATTCTTTATGCTGGGAGTGGGCTACATACTCGGTTACAACAGCGTTCAGATCACCTACCTGTTCCTGCTCTGCGTCCTCCACGGAATCGTGCAGATGAACTTCTTCTTCCGGGCCAATTTCCAGGCCTTTCAGAAATTCCGGCTGGATGCCTTTGCCTCGATCTTCGACCGGGCCATCCTCCTCGGAATTGTAGCTTTCCTGCTGCTCACCGAAATCGATCTCAACAGCTACATCCTGGCCAATGTCCTCTCCGTGGCAGTGACCATGATCATCCTCTACGTCCTGCTCCTCCGCCAGATTGGATTCATGGCCCCCCGCTGGAACGGGAAGCAAGCCCGTGACCTGCTCAAACGCAGCTTTCCTTTTGCCATCATTACCGTCCTCTACTCCGTCAATGACAAAGTAGACCAGGTGATGCTGGAGCGCCTGCTCGGACCGGACGAAGGCCCCCACCAAACAGGCCTCTATGCCGGTGCCTACCGCTGGGTCGATGCCGTCATGATGTACCTCTGGACGGTACTCCCCATCTTCTTTGCCAAATTTGCCCACCATCTCGGTGAAGAAAAGAAGCTCAGCCGCCTCCTTGCCTTTGGCCAACCCCTCGCCGCGATCCCCATGATCTTTGCCGGAGGATTCGTATTCATCTACGGAGAAAAATTGCTCTGGCTCTTCAAAAGCAGCACCGAAGCGGAATTGATGGTGATGAATGCCTGCCTCCACATCCTCTTCATTGCGGTGGTCATCAATGGATTTTTCGCCATCTACAGCACCCTGCTCACCTCTACCAACCATGAACGGTTTGTCAGTTGGATGATTGCGGGGTCTATTCTGATCAATGTGACCCTCAACTTCATCTTCATTCCTGAATACAAAGCCATCGCTTCGGCCTGGACCACCGTAGGCAGTTATGCCTTCTTGTCCCTGAGCTACCTCTACTATATCCAATTCCGGATGAAGGTTCGCATCCCTTTCCTACAGCTGGGGAAACTATTGGCGATCGCCACCTTGTTTGGTGGAGCCTACTATGCCCTTTCCCGAACCGGTCTGGAATGGTATTTTACCACTGGGATTGCCGCCCTGGTGCTGGCGGGTTTGACATTTGCTTTCCGGGTGGTCCAAATAAAACAAGACGTTGACTAAGGACGTGAAACATATCGCAGTAAATACCCGGTTGCTCCTTCCGGGGGGAGTTGAAGGAATCGGACGGTTTTCCATTGAGGTTCTGAAGCGAATGGTGGCGGCACACCCCGATACCCGCTTCTCCTTTTTCTTCGACCGCCCCTTTGATACCCAATACATCTTCGGCCCCAATGTCACCCCCTATGTATTGTTCCCCCAGGCCCGGCATCCCTTCCTCTTCCTCTGGTACTTTGAGTTGAGTGTTGCCCGGAAATTGCGCCAACTGAAACCAGATGTGTTTTTTTCACCGGACGGTTACCTCTCCCTTCGTTCCTCCGTGCCGCAGGTTCCGGTCTTCCACGACCTGGCTTTCGAGCACTTCCCCGAGGATGTCAAGAAGATGGAGGCCTGGCACTACCGACGCTACTTCCCAAAATTCGCCCAAAAAGCAGCCCAAATCATTGCCGTCTCCGAATACACCAAACAGGATATCATAGACCGCTACCAGGTTCCCGACAGCAAAATCGATGTTGTTTACAATGCTTGTGCCGATCACTTTCAACCGCTGCCAGCCACCGAATTCGCAGCCATCCAGGAAAAATTCTCCCATGGAAAGCCCTATTTCCATTGTGTCAGTGCCATCCAACCCCGGAAAAACCTGGACCATCTGATCTCTGCATTTGACCAATTCAAATCCAAAAGCGGGGCCGGGCATCAGTTACTGATAGTCGGTCGGAAGGCCTGGAACTTCGAGAAAGTTATCCACAGCTATACCCAATCCCCCTACAAAGACCAGATTCACTTTACCGGATTTGTCTCCGACGAAGACCTCAACCGCATCAACAACGCTTCTGCCGGCCTGGTCTATGTTCCCTACTTCGAAGGCTTTGGCCTCCCTATCCTCGAAGCCATGAAGTGCAATACCCCGGTGATCACCTCCAATGTCAGTTCCATGCCGGAAGTCGCAGGGGAAGCAGCCCTGATCGTAGACCCCCACGATGTTGCGTCCATTGCCAAGGCCATGCAGCGGTTGTACGCCGAACCGGACCTGGTGAAGCAACTTGTCCACAAGGGAAACGAACGCAGACTAACCTTTTCCTGGGACCGCTCCGCCGAAAAGGTTTGGAATGTATTGGCGAAAGTCTAAATTGTGCCTGGCCTTAAGATGCCCGACCAACAAGACATGGCAAACATTGACCAGTCATTTTCGACCAGTATCCAACTCACACGTGGTAAGATTCATTACCGCATAGAGGACAAATGGATCGAATTTCCGGTCAACAGTATCCAGGTGATCGGCGAGTTCAGTGCCCCCCATGGCGTTCTTCCCGCAGACTATTTCTTCAGCTTCAAGTTACGTGGGCAAGATGGGCAAATAGATGTCCCTGCTTATACTGAAGGTTTGTTTGAGGCCTTGGCTGCGCTGAAAAATGAACTGCCCGGAGTGAACAATCCACGCCTGCAAATGAGCACCGACTTTGACTCCAAC
>CAYGRE010000034.1:0-59123 GCA_964352215.1 uncultured Bacteroidia bacterium | reverse complement strand
ATCCTGGGTACCGGGTCCAACTCTTGCTACTTCGACGGGAACTCAGTACATGAAGAAGTACCAGCCCTGGCCTATATCCTGGGTGACGAAGGCAGTGGGTCCTATTACGGTAAGAAATTGATTGCAGACTTCTTTTACAATAAGATGCCTGAACATCTGGCAAATGATTTTGAAGAGACCTACCGGCTTAACATGGACGACATTGTGCAAAATGTCTACTCCAAGCCGCATGCAAATGTCTACCTGGCTTCCTTTATGAAGTTTTGTTCCCGACACAGAAACGATCCCTATATCAAAAATATGATCGTGCCGGGGATCCGTAAGTTTCTGAGCATTCACGTGGCCTGTTTTGCAAATTACAAATCTGTTCCGGTGTGTTTTGTGGGTTCAGTGGCCTATTATTTCGAAAACATCCTTCGGGAAACGTCTGAAGAAATGGGGATCAACATTGGCTGTATCGTTAAAAAGCCAATTTTAGGCCTGAGGGAGTACCATTTGAAGTATTCTCTCACCTCTGTCAAAAAGGTTTCTTAGATCAATATGGTAAACAATCGCAAGGGGAATACTCCCATGGGAGTGGTGACTTCCGTGGAACCCTCCGAACATGGAGTAATTGTCCAGGCAGAAAATGGCGTTGCAGATATCTCCCTTTTCAAAAGCAATCTGGTCAGAATCAGGATCCATCGGAAAGGCCAGGCCGTTGAGCCTGTTTCCTATGCGGTGGTGGGAGCACCAGAGAAGGTCAGCCACAAGGTTGAGAAAACAGGGAATTCCTATCTGGTAATTTCCAATCATCTGATCCTCGAAATAGAGACAGACCCTTTTCGTTTGGTTTTCAGAGATGGCAGAGGACGTATCATCAACGAAGACGACGCCTTTTCTACCTCCTGGATCGGCGACCAGGTTACCACTTATAAGAAGCTGCAGGAAGGGGAGCGGTTCATAGGACTGGGAGAGAAGAGTGGCCCGCTCGACCGCCGCGGCAATGCCTATACAAATTGGAATACAGATGCATTTGCCTACGGTCCGGATGATGACCCCCTCTACTTGAGTACTCCCTTCTTTATCGGGTTGCATGACGGTGCCAGCTATGGCATATTCATGGACAATACCCATAAAAGCACCTTCAGTTTTGGAGCATCCAGCCGCCGGTTTGCATGGTTTGGCGCCGAAGGTGGAGAAATGGACTACTACTTTTTCCTGGGTGATGTCGCGGGAATCATACGCGATTACAGTTGGCTGACAGGGTTTATGCCGCTTCCACCCAAGTGGTCCCTGGGATACCAACAATGCCGTTACAGCTACTACCCGGAATCCGAAGTCAGAAGCCTGGCAAGAACCTTTCGTGAAAAACAAATACCCTGTGATGTCATCTACCTGGACATCCACTACATGGATGATTACCGTGTCTTTACCTTCCATCCTGAGCATTTCCCAGATCCGGAAGGATTGATCTCAGACCTGAAGGCACAAGGGTTTCACACTGCCATCATCATGGATCCCGGGATCAAAATAGACCCGGAATATGGCACCTACCAAAGATGTATCGACGGAGGACATTTCGTACAATTGCCGGACCAGAGCCCTTATGAAGGAGAAGTCTGGCCGGGATGGAGCGTCTTCCCTGACTTTACCAGCTCCGCTGCCAGAGATTGGTGGGTGGAAGAATCGAAGTATTACACGTCAATGGGACTGGAGGCGCTGTGGAACGACATGAATGAACCCACCGCATGGGGCCACCACCTGCCAAACAACCTTGAATTCTCCTGGGAAGGAGAAGGTGCTACCCATATTCAAGCCAGAAATGTCTATGGGATGCAAATGGCCAGAGCTACCCGGGAAGCAGCCGACCAGCAAGTGGACAAGCGTCCATTTGTGCTGACCCGTGCGGGATATTCCGGCATCCAACGTTATGCAACCGTATGGACTGGTGACAATGTCGCCTCCGACGACCACATGCTGGCCGGTGCAAGATTACTCACCAGCATGGGGCTTACCGGAATGCCATTCACCGGTTATGATATCGGTGCCTTCGTAGGGGAATGCACCCCACAGCTATTTGCGAGATGGATGCAACTGGCCACCTTTGCACCCTTCTTCCGCGGACACAGCATGGTCAACAGCCGGGACAGTGAACCATGGTCCTACGGTGAACAATACGAAGAAATTTGCCGAAATTACATCGGACTCAGATACAAAATGATGCCTTATATCATGTCCTGCATGTATGAGGCACATCAAACCGGGATGCCCCTGGTGCGGTCCCTCGCCATTGATTATACCTGGGACCCCCAGATATACAATACCGCCTACCAGAACCAATACCAGTTTGGCCCCTCCTTATTGGTAATTCCCATGGAATCGGACCGGGACCTGAAGAAAATCTACTTGCCGGAGGGAAAGTGGTATGACTTGTTCACCGACATGCCGTATATGGGCGGTTTTGAGGCAATACTTGAAACCGAGATTGATAAACTCCCTGTCTTCGTCAAAGGTGGGACCGCCTTGGTCCTGCAATCTCTGGTGCAGCACACTGGTGAAATACCAGCAGACAAGACGCTTGCCATCCATCTTTATGCAGGGGATGTCGATGTCTTTGAATTTGAGATATATGAAGACCAGGACCAACACCATCCTGAAATAGATCAACTGTTTTGGAAGCGTAACCTCACCTTCAAGGCCGGGAGCAGAGAAATGGAACTGAGCCCCAACCAAGGCAAATGGGAAGGCAACTTTGAAACCCTTCGGATTTGGCTGCATGGATATGGGGAAATAAACAGTGTACGCTCATCAAATCAGATCATTGACACCCAGACACAAAACAGCAGGTTAATCGAACCGATCTCCAGGTTTGATCCATTCGGTCCCGAAAAAGGAAGAACCCTTGAGGCTGCGAATGTACCCTGTATTGATCTCGCCCTTCAAGATCAGGAAAACCCAATAAAATTGCTCTGGTAAGCACTTTTTCGGCATGGTTCTTGAGAAAGGTATTGAAGTACAGCTACTTTATTTGTAACATTCGCTTGTGAAAAAGTTCATCGCCTCTCTCGTAATCCTGCTGACCCTCTCCTCAGAATTCCTTTCTGCACAACAACTCGCTGCCTATGAGGACGTGAGAGGTTATTTTTTCGTCTTTGATGATGGGAGGACCGAGCAATTGGAATCACTGCCCGTAAAAGAATACCGGGTTGCCCGCAATTTCCTCATTTGGGTAAACAATGTAGGACAGTTCAAAATGTATGAGGATGGCTATGTCAAAGTCCTGAGGGAAGTTGCTCCCCGACAATATGCAACCTCTGACCACCTCATGGCCTATGAATTGGGCGGACAATTGTTCGTTTATGAGAGGAATCGTTCACGGAATATTTCCAATTTTGCATCCAATTTCATCCTCGGAGACAGTGTAATCGCCTATTTTGATTTCAATCAGGGCCTGAATGTCTACTACAATGGCAGGGGACGCAACCTGGAAGTTTTCGATGTAAGGCCGGACCAGATTGAAGTCGGGAAGAACCTGGTAGGATATGTTGACAACATCGGTCAGTTTACGGTGTACTGGGCAGGTGAAAAGTATGAATTAGAGCACCTGGTTCCGCAGAGATTTTTAGCCGGGAGTGAATTTGTCGCTGGTCGGAGTGTGCTCGCCTATACAGACGCTTACGGAAGATTCAAGATATTTCACAAAGGGATCGTGATTGATGCGGACCCTTTCCAACCCCGAATTTTCCAGGTAGGGGACAATATGGTAGCCTGGGTCAACCGGAACAATCAATTCATGGTTTTTGACGACGGCATCATCACCATGGTGGAGGACATCCAACCTCAGAGATTCAATTTGACCGATGGAGTCATTGCCTATGAGTTGCCCAATCGTCATTTCAAGGCCTACTACAAAGGGGTAACCCAAATTTTGGAATCCTATATCCCGGAAGAGTACAAGATTGACAATGAGACCCTTGCCTGGGTGGATTATATGAACAATCTGCATGCCCTCACTTATGGAGAGCGAGTAAAGCCAGCCAAGCGGATTGTAACCGGATTTGAATTGATCGTTGATGTGATCCAATCCAATGTCAATATGGCCCGGCCTCAATTCTATTACGACGGTAATATTTATTGACCCCGTTTTCTCAGACAGATCGCATATTTCAGGTTGACCCCGTTTTCTCAGACAGATCGCATATTTCAGGTTAATCCCGTTTCCCCAAGGCCACCTGCCAATTCCAGGCATCCCGTAGGGCATCTTCCAGGCTTAACTCTGCACGCCATCCCAACTCCTCAATTCTGCCACCAACCGCAGCCCAAACCTGCTCGACATCTCCACTGCGGCGATCACCCACGCGGTAGTTTACCTTCAGACCATTCACCCGCTCAAAAGTATTGATTACTTCAAAGACACTGCTTCCGGCACCCCTCCCAACATTGGCAATGAAGTTGAACCGATTATCCGAATCTTGCTTGTCAATGTACTCCAGAGCCTTCACATGCGCCCGCGCCAAATCAACTACATGGATATAATCCCGGATACAAGACCCATCCGGTGTGTCATAATCACCCCCAAATACCGTCAACTCTTCCCGGATTCCAGCCACCGTTTGGGTCAAATAGGGAACCAGATTACTAGGTGAACCGATCGGCAATTCTCCAATTTCACTGCTGGGATGTGCCCCAATCGGATTGAAGTACCGCAGGGTTACAGCTCTAAGGCCCAGTGCACTGGCCAATAAATCCTGAAGCATTCGTTCACCTACCTGTTTGGTAAATCCATAGGGACTGTTTGCATCCTGGACCGGAGCAGACTCGGTCACCGGATTCTCCTCAGGACTTCCATAGACCGTGCAGGAAGAGGAGAAAACAAAGTTGGACACTCCGTGCTCTTCCATCACCCTGAGCAGGACCGACATCGAACCAATATTGTTGTCGTAATACTTCAGTGGGTCCTGAACAGATTCCCCAACTGCTTTGAAAGCCGCAAAGTGAAGTACTCCCAGTATAGGCCCCTCAAGCGCAAAAACTTTGTCCAGAGCGACCCGGTCCCGGCAATCCAACTCATAGAGCGTAACCTCCTGGTCCAGAATATGAGATATCCCCTCCACGACATCCCGCTCAGAATTGGAAAAGTTATCAATGAGAATTGGCTCAAAACCAGCCTTGGCAAGTTCTACCGCAGTATGAGATCCTATATACCCGGCGCCACCGGTGACAATCACTTTCTTCATGTGGGTCGAAGATATTCAGTATTGTCCAAATTTTGATAATTTGATAGCCTCAATTTGTTAATTTTCGTAGAAACCCAAACTCCACAATGAATACGCAGCGTCTTAAATTCACCAATTCCAGAGGGGAGCACCTGGCCGCAAGATTGGAATTGCCGATCGACCAGAAAGTCTTTACCTACGCCATTTTTGCCCACTGCTTTACCTGCAATAAGAACCTGACCGCAATCAGGAACATCAGCCAGGCACTGACCCAAAAAGGGATTGGAGTTTTGAGATTTGACTTTACAGGACTGGGAGAAAGCGAAGGTGAATTTGCGGATACAAATTTCTCATCCAATGTGCAGGACCTACTGGATGCAGCCGCCTTCATGGAGGCCGAGCATGGCCCCGTAGAGTTAATGGTAGGGCATTCTTTGGGCGGAGCTGCCACCTTAAGAGCTGCTGGAGAAGTGGACAGTTGCAAGGCTGTAGTGACTATCGGAGCACCTTCCGACCCGGAGCACGTAAAGCATCTCCTCAAGAGTTCCGAGGAAGAAATTGAAGAAAGCGGAGAAGCAGTCGTATCCATCGGCGGCCGCCCCTTCAAAATCAAAAAGCAGTTTGTCGATGACCTCATGGGGCATGATCTCTATGAACGAATTGGAAACTTGAAACGTGCTCTTCTGGTCATGCACAGCCCAATTGATACCATCGTGGGGGTTGACAATGCCGCAAAGATATATTCGGCAGCCTGGCACCCAAAAAGCTTTGTCTCTCTGGACAAATCAGATCATCTGATGAGCAATGGCGCTGATTCCAGGTATGCAGGCGACATGATCGCCTGCTGGGTGAGCAAATACATTGAGCAGCCAGAGGAAGAAAGTCTGGAAACCGATCACCAGGTAGTGGTCCAGACCGGAGCAGAGGGTTACCTCACCCAAGTAAGGGCCGGACGACACGATCTGCTCGCAGATGAGCCTGTTTCAGTAGGAGGGACCAATCTTGGACCCACTCCGTATGACTACCTCTTGACCGCTTTGGGAGCATGTACCTCAATGACCTTACGCATGTATGCAGACCTGAAGAAAATGGATGTACGCAATATCACCGTCCACCTCACCCACGAAAAAATTCACCGCGATGATTGCCTGAAGTGTGTAAACGACAAGAAAAGTGGAAAGATTGATCAAATAAAGCGGATACTCGAAATCGAGGGAGACATTACTGAAAAGCAGCGAGACCGCATGAAAGAGATTGCAAACCGTTGTCCGGTACACAGAACCTTGCATGGAGAGATTGAAGTAGTGACCGAATTGTTGGAGGGATAAACAATTGGTACGATCTTTGCCTTTTCAGGTAGAAAAATACCCCATGAATAAACTCCGTCCAGTCATCTTCCTGGTGCTCGCAGTAGTCCTTTTCGACTCTTGCCGGACCATCAAGGAACTCAAAAGCCTCAGCAAATGTGAATTCCGCATACAATCCGTAGTCAATACACAATTGGCTGGGATCAACATCCAGAACATGCGGAAATTTTCCGATCTCAATTTTGCCCAGGGAGCAAGGATCACCTCAGCCTATATGAGTGGCAACCTTCCCCTCACCTTTACTTTGAACGTTCAGGTACGCAATCCCAATACCCAGTTGGCAGCCCTCAACCGGTTGGAATGGATAGCCTTGTTTGACCAAACCGAGTTGGTCAATGGAACTGTCAATCAGCGGGTAGCGATTGCTCCAAATGGTGGAGTCGCAACCCTTCCATTGAATGTTTCCTGCAATCTGAAATCAGTCCTGAATCGTCTGCAAAAGGACAATGTTTTGAACTCTGGATTTGAGTTGGCCAATGAGCGCAGGGAGCCTAAGCGATTGGCCCTCAAGCTTAAACCTTCCATCAGCGTTGGCAAGAAAGGCAAGAGCATCCCCTATCCCGGGTATATCACTGTCAAGAAGGATTTTGTCTCCAATTGATTGCAACAAAATTACTTACCTTTACTGCCGTTTTAAAAATTTAGGTAGATGAAGATCATCATCGCTGGAGCAGGAAGTGTCGGATTCCACATTGCTAAAATGCTTTCCCACGAATCACAGGACATCGTTCTGATTGATATCGACCAGGAAAAACTTCTCTATGCAGAGACGCACATCGATGTCATGACCATGCATGGGAATTCCACATCTCCAAAAAAACTGATTGAGGCAGGAGTAGGTTCTGCGAACCTCCTGATCGCGGTAACCTCCTCAGAGACAACCAATCTGACGACTGCAATGATGGCCAAGCAGTTGGGGGCCCAGCGCACCATTGCACGCATCTCCAATACAGAACTGCTGACCTGTTCTGCCCAGGTTGACTTTTCCGGGATGGGAATAGACAACCTGATCTCACCCGAAGAATTGGCCGCCAATGAAATCACCCATTTACTTGAAAACTCTGCTGTCACCGAAAGAGCTGATTTTGCCGATGGGGCCCTGTCCCTCGTAGGGATAAATGTCGACAGCCACGCACCCATAGTAGGTAAAACCGTAATAGAGGCCGCTCAGTTGATCTCCAACAATAAACTGATGCCAGTGGCCATCCTGCGCCGCAACCGGACCATTATCCCCAGGGGCAACACTCAGTTTGGGCACCAAGACCTGGTCTACTTTGTAGCCAGGCCAAAGGATATACCTGAATTGGTGAAGTTATGTGGAAAGGTCATGCATACCATCAAGAATATTATGATTCTTGGTGGTTCGAAAATCGGTGAAAATGCGGCAAAAAAGCTGTCGGAGAAGTACAAA
Source organism: uncultured Bacteroidia bacterium (assembly GCA_964352215.1). Taxonomy (GTDB): domain Bacteria; phylum Bacteroidota; class Bacteroidia; order J057; family JADKCL01; genus CAWUKT01. The sequence continues at coordinate 51,147 of CAYGRE010000034.1, read as the reverse complement.
GTCAAACTCATCGAACAAAATCGGGAGAAAGCCGCAGAACTGGCTGACAAACTCCCCCATACCCTGGTCATTCATGGGGATGGCCGCAACGTAGAACTGCTGCATGAAGAGCAGATCGAAAACATGGATGCATTTATCTCGGTAACCGGGAATTCGGAAACCAATATCATGTCCTGTTTGGTGGCCAAGGGACAAGGGGTTGACAAGACCATAGCCTTGGTGGAGAACATTGACTATATCAATGTCTCTCAAACTATCGGCATCGATACCATGCTGAACAAAAAACTGATTGCAGCCAGCAATATCTTCCGTTTTGTGCGTCAGGGGTCAGTGGTCAATCTGGCCAATATCTCTGGGATTGTAGAAGCTGAGGTCTTGGAATTCCAGGTATGTAACAATTGCAAGGCAACCAAGAAGCCCATCAAGAAACTAGGATTTCCCCAATCCGCCATTGTCGGAGGCGTGGTGCGAAATGGAGAGGGGATGACCGTTTTGGGTGACTTTCAAATTGAAGCAAATGACCGGGTGGTGATCTTCAGCATGCCGGAATCCATTGCAAAGGTAGAGGCGCTTTTCAAATGAATCTGAACTGGAAAATGATCGCCAACATCCTGGGCCTGTTGATGGGCCTCAACGGGATGTTTATGCTATTGGGAATCCCGTTTAGTCTCTACTACGGAGAGGGTGACTTCAATGACCTGCTCTTCAGTGGCCTTATCACAATCGCAGTTGGGGCATCCACTTATTTCCTCACCAAAAGCAGGGACCGGGTTATCACTAAGCGAGACGGGTACTTGATTGTGGCCCTGGGTTGGATCATGATGTCTGTTTCCGGAGCCCTTCCCTATATGATGAGCGGGGTCATTCCCGATTTCCCTTCGGCTTTTTTCGAAACAGTTTCAGGCTACACAACTACTGGGGCAAGTGTGCTCACCGATATCGAAGCCACCCCCAAAGGAATACTCTTCTGGCGGTCCGTCACCCACTGGATTGGTGGGATGGGTATCATTGTATTGACGATAGCCATCCTTCCCATCCTGGGTATCGGTGGCATGCAGCTCTTTGCCGCAGAATCACCTGGCCCCAGCACCGACAAATTACACCCACGGATTCAGGAGACTGCTAAAGCACTGTGGATGATCTATGTAGGCATGACCATCGTGGAAACCATCCTTTTGATGATTGGAGGCATGTCACTCTACGATGCAATCTGTCACTCATTTGCGACTGTTTCCACTGGCGGATTCTCAACTAAAAATGATTCCATAGCCGCCTTCGATTCCCCCTTTATCCAGTATGTGATCATTTTCTTCATGTTCCTGTCAGGGGTGAATTTCACACTGACCTATTTTGGAATCCAGGGAAAACTGAAGAAGGTCTGGCAGAACGAAGAGTTCAAAGCTTATGGGGGCATGGTCCTGATCGCTACCACAATTACGGTTGCGACCATCTGTATCGGGCAAGGAAACTTCTCCGAGAAAGCGGTGCGCGACGCCTTGTTTCAGGTAGTATCTGTAGTGACCACCACTGGATTCGTTTCTGCCGACTTTACAGTTTGGTCCCCCTTCGTTACCGTCATGTTTTTCTTGTTGTTCTTCACAGGGGGAAGTGCCGGTTCTACTTCGGGTGGGGTAAAACTGGTCCGTCACATCATCATCCTCAAGAATACCGTCATCGAGTTCAAGCGACTGATGCACCCCAATGCAATCGTGCCGGTCAGGTTCAACGGGAAGCCTGTTTCCACCCAGATTGTTTACAATATCCTCGCCTTCTTCATCATCTTCCTTGGGGTCTTTGTGATTGGTTCATTTGTAATGGCCTTAATTATCCAGGATGTACCCATTGGCACCACTGATGGGATATCCATTCCAAGCTTTAAAAGTGGGGAAGGGGAGATGATGTACCGATTCTCAACCGCGATTGGTGCCTCTGCGAGTTGTGTTGGCAATATTGGTCCTGGTTTGGGAGGCGTAGGCCCCCTCCAGAATTACGCCTGGATACCTGCCGGAGGAAAGGTGTTTCTTGCTTTTGAAATGTTAATAGGGCGTTTGGAGTTATTTACAGTAATAATCCTCTTTTCACCCTATTTCTGGAGACGAACATAAATTCCAAGGAGATTTTGTTATTTTGAAGCGTTTTTACTGAAAAAGATTGATCTATGAAACGAATTTTCGCTCTACTGTTTTTGGTCACTGCCACCATAGGATTTGTATCCGGGCAAACGGTTGAAGAACTGATAGCCTCTGGTACAAGTTTAATTGATAAAAATGACGGCCTTGCGCTCAAGAAATTTGAAGCAGCCCTTGAATTGGAACCCAAAAACTATGTAGCCCTGCACGAAGCCAGTCTACTCTTGTCCAGGGTGGGCAACCGGATGTCAACCAAAGAAGAGAAAACAACTTACTTCCGCAAAGCCAAAGATCTTGCTCAGCAAGCGATCGATGTAAATGGCAACGATCCCCAGGGCTACTATGTCATGGGAGTTGCTCTGGGTCGGATCAGTTTGATTTCCGGTACCAAAGAAAAAGTCGGAAATGTGCGGGCTATCAAGACAAATGCGGAAGAGGCATTGAAACTTGACAACAAGCATCCAGGTGCATGGCACCTCCTGGGCAGGGTCCACGTTGGAGTTGCAAATTCTTCACGCGCAGAACGCCTCGCAGCCAATACCTTCTTTGGTGGTCTCCCCAAAGATTGTAACAGCGAAAGAGGGATAGAGTGCTATAAATTTGCGCTCAAATACCGCCCCAATTACATCCTCTTTATGTTTGACCTCGCTGAAGCTTACTACTTCGATGAGCAATTTGAGGAATGCGAATCCACCCTTAAAAAGCTGTTGGCAGCAAAGAGCACCACCTTGGATGATTCAGGTCTGAAGAAGTCGGCTCAGGAGATGCTGGATCAGTTTTAATCCAGGTTTGGTATTAAGAAATAAGGATAAATATTATCCCATCTGGAAATCGCTGTCTCATGGTTGAGACAGCGATTTTCTTTTCCGAAAAGTTTGCAACCACCGCCAGCCGATTTTACCGACATGATTTAAATGAAAATGTCGGTGGATAGAATCGGAACACTTCTCCTTGTCTATTATATTTGTTCATCGTATGGTGTTCAAAAAAAGAAAGTTCTGGAAGAGGTTGATCATAGGTGTCGTTGTGGTACCTATCCTGCTCATGGGAATTCTGATTGCCCTTCTGTATTGGAAGCAGGACTCCGCTGTTTCCTACCTGTTGGATACCTTCAATGAAGACTTCAATGGCAAAATTGAAATTCGGGATTCCCATATATCACCGTTTTCCAATTTTCCACGCATCACCGTTGATCTTGAAGGATTGAAGATCTGGGAAGGCAAGGATACCCAGAATACAAAGCCAATTGTTGAGGTAGAAGACGCCTACATCGGATTCAATTTCTGGACCATCCTGAACGGGGAACTGGACATCAACTTCATTCGGGTTGAAGAGGGGAGAGTCGATCTGATCGTACACAAGGACGGTTCCCTCAATGTGGTCAATGCATTGTCCAGCCCTGGCGATCTTAAGGTCGAGGATGTCGCTGAGGAATTCAATATTCATCTCAAGTCCATAGAGGCCCAAAACCTGGATATTCACAAGTACAATGAGTCCAATGACCTGGATGTCGAAGCATATCTGAACGATGCCAAAGCTTCTTTCAAAACCAACAACGACCTGGTCGGAATTGAGCTCGAAAGTCATTTCTTATTGAATGTGATCAATGGGGAAGACACGACGGTGATCCGCAACAAGCACTTCTACATAGATACCCACCTCGATTACTCCCAAGAGTCTCAGTTTCTGACCATCAGCCCTTCTGTTTTAGAACTGGAAAATGGTGAGTTCGAGATGGATGGCACCCTGGATGTAAAAAACGACCTCAACATAGATATCAACATTCACGGCAATAAACCCAACTTCAATCTCTTCATAGCCTTTGCACCTGAGGAATTGATCCCAATCCTGGAATCCTATGAAAATGCCGGGGACATCTTCTTTGAAGCTAATATAAATGGGAAAGCCATTGGGGGATTGCCAGCCTTTAAGGTAGATTTTGGCTGTGACAAAGCATTCTTCAAGAATTCCACTACGGGTAAGGCAGTCAAAGAGATGAACTTCAAGGGAAGGTTTTCAAACACCCTAACCGAGGCCCACGACCTTTCAGCGATGGAATTCTCCATTCAGAATTTTCATGCTGTTCCGGAGGCTGGGTTCTTTGATGGAGACATTGCCATCCGCAATTTTGAATCTCCTGAGATCGACATGAAGCTCAAATCAGACTTTTCACTCGACTTCCTGGCCAAATTCTTCAACCTGCGAGATCTTCAGGCATTGAGTGGTAAAGTACTGCTGAACATGAAGTTCCACGACATCATCGATCTGGCCCACCCGGAACGAAGCATTGAGAAGCTCAACGAATCCTATGACACAGAACTGATCGTACAAGACCTGACCTTCAAGGCCAGTGATGATTATCCAACCATCGAATCTGTCAATGCCAAGATTCACATGGAAGGTCACATAGCCCAAATTGACTTTTTTGATGCCAAAGTAGGGAACTCCGATCTTCACATTGATGGATTTGTCAGTGACCTTCCTGCGATCTTACACCATACAGACGACAGCATCGATTGCAAACTCAATATCCAATCGAAACTGATCGACATTCAGGAATTGACCGCAGAAAAGCCCAGCAAGGGGATAGACGAGCGGATCAGTAACCTGAGTCTGAAATTGGACTTCAAGAGTTCGGCCCGTGCCTTCACCGAATCACCCCACCTGCCCAAAGGGGAATTTTTTATTGACGATCTATACGCCAAACTGGACCATTACCCCCATACCTTCCACGACTTTCACGCCGATATCTACGTGCAGGACAACGATCTTAGCATTGTTGACTTCTCAGGGATGATCGACAAAAGCGATTTTCACTTCCACGGCAAACTGTATGATTATGGCTTTTGGTTTTCTGATACCCTTCAAGGAGACACGAGGATAGATTATGACCTGACCTGTGACCGACTCCGTTTTGAAGACTTATTTGCCTACCGGGGAGAAAACTATTTCCCGGAAGACTACCGCCACGAGGAACTGACTGAACTCAAAGTCCATGGTATCGTCTATCTCGATTTCCAGAACGAATTGAAATCAGCAGACATGCGACTGACCCAGGTCGATGGCAAGATGAAAATCCACCCCCTCAAATTCCGCAACTTCAGTGGCAAGGTTCACTATGAAGACGAGCATATTCAAATCGAAAAGCTTCTTGGGCAGATAGGGCAAAGTAGCTTTGACCTGGATCTGAATTACTACATCGGAGAGGATGAATTGATCCGTAAAAGGGACAACCACCTGGGATTAAAGGCCCCACTGCTGGACATGGATGAGTTGACGAATTACAATCCGCCCCCAGCCGCAGAGAATACCCCGGTTGACCACGATTCAGGATTCAATGTCTTTGAAATTCCTTTCAGCCCCATGACCATAGACCTTGATGTGAAGCGACTTAAGTATCACAAATATCTGATTGACAACCTGGCCGCCAAGCTCCGCACTGAAAGGGATCACCAAATCCGCATCGACCAACTCGACCTGGATGCAGCTGGAGGACATTGGGCCATCACGGGTTCATTTGATGGACGCAACCCAAACAAGATATACCTTGATCCGACGGTCAAATTGACCGGAGTGAACCTCGACCAGTTGTTGTTCAAATTCGACAACTTTGGCCAAGATGAAATAGTATCCAAAAACCTGTATGGAGAATTGTCAGGAACGATTACCGGTCATATACGGGTGCACCCGGACTTGGTACCCATCATTGACAGTTCTGAAATCCACCTCGACATAGAAGTACTCAACGGACGCCTGGAAAACTATGGGCCTGTTATGGCCCTGGCCGATTATTTTGGAGACAAGAATCTGAGCAGCATCAGGTTTGATTCCCTGCGCAATCAACTGGACCTGATCAATGGCACCCTGAATATTCCCAATATGACCTTGAATACAACCCTGGGGCACATGGATTTCTCCGGATCCCAGAAAGCCGGTGGTGCCTACGACATGGAGTACTACGTAAGGGTGCCTTTCAAAATGGTGACTGGAGTCGCAAAGCAGAAGTTGTTTGGCAAGAAGGACAAAGGGGAAGCTGAGATGGCCGCAGAGGAAGCAGCTGAAGAAGAGGAGATCATCTACAAAGACCAAAGCAAACGCACCAGATACCTGAACCTCAAAATTACCGGCAATATCGATGATTACAAGGTTGGACTGGGGAAAGACAAGCGTGATAAGAAGCGGAGAAGAGATGAAAAGTAGCTGTATTTCAAACAAATCCGGAATACCAGGCACCAGAAAGGTTGTATGCGGAAGTGAATCGGGTCATCAGTTCTCATCTTCAGTAAATACTTAGAACTCTCCATTCGCATCCTTACTTTGAAAGGCTGGAATGCATATTGACCTGATGCCAAAAGGAGGGGGCAGGATGGAAAATGTTTGTATTTTTGCCAGTCCAAAGAAGAATTGCCATGAGAAAGACCCTTTTGACCATCCTCCTGACATCTCTGTCCTTCCTGCTCCACGCCCAGGTAATCAACACCGAAGCCAAAAGGATCGACCAAGAGGAAGAAGGCTGGGCCGGAACGGTAGACCTTGGGTTTTCACTGATTAAGAACACCCGCGAGATTATTCAATTCACCAACAATACCAGGGTCCAATACAATCGACAAAAAAGCCGACTCCTCCTGCTGAATGAGTTGGTCGTGATGAAAGTGGATCAAAGCGACCTTCTTAACCGGGGTTTTCAACACGTTCGTTACAATTACGAGTTTCGCCGCTATCTGATCCCGGAAGCATTCGTCCAGGTTCAGTACAACCAGCTTTGGAAAATCGACCTGCGCCTCCTCGCAGGAGCTGGTCCCAGATTTGAATTGTTCCATTCCGATTCTGCAAATATCTATCTCGGCACCCTGGTCATGTATGAATATGAAGAAGTGAACAAAGGCGCTGAATTTAACCGGGATTTTCGCCTCAGCACCTACCTTTCAGGAGGCTTTACCCTGAAGCAGAACGTTGAATTCAATTCCATCACCTATTTCCAGCCTCGCCTCGACGCATGGGAAGACTTCCGGATTTCTACCGAAAACTCACTGCGCTTTGGGATTACCTCCAGGTTGGGCTTTAAAACCACCTTCGGCCTCAGTTACGACAGTCGACCGCCCGATGACCTGCAAAACATCTTTTATTCCTGGACCAACGGGATCTCCTTTAACTTCTGAAATGGACCCATTTCTATTCTATACCGCCCGGCAGCCCTCACAATGGAAGGACATCGCCCTGATCCAGAAGCAATTCCGTTCACTGCCAGCTGACCAATGGGTGGAAGTCCCGGGAGACTATCCGAATCCCTGGGAAAAAGGCCGCCAACGCCTGTCCATCTGGGATGAGGAACGGTTTGGACAAAACTGGGGTGCCCTGGACATAGAGCCTATGGTACATCCGGTCATGATGCACAAAATCGCAAAGTTGACCGGCAGGACAGAGGAGGATTTGTGGGCCTTGGTCTGGTGGGAAGTTTCCTTTAAAAAAGGCAAGCTGATTAACCGGGATCCACTCGACGATGAGCCTTCTGGCTGCCGGGTGATTCTGGATTTGCTCAAAAAGGTAAAGCCAACTGCCGAAATGATAGAATTGGGTTTAGATGCGACAGACCTCTTGTTGGACACCCTCCCGATTCCCCCCCTCAACAGGCGGAAGTCTTTGCGCTTAAGGGATGGGGTAGAAGCACAACCCGGGATGATCCAGTACCTTCACTTGCTCATTCAGAAGCTCCATCAATTCAGAGAGTACAAGAAGCATCGCACCGGCAAGAAAGATATCTGGGTCAGGCGAATGGAGGAAGCCTTCCTGCGTAGACAGCAAGAGTGGTTTGTCAAGATAATGATTGCAGTTAAGAGCCAGAGAACCCCAAGCCGATGGGAAGTAGAGGAGGAGTGGGAATTGGAATATGCAAGGGGCGAGGGACCATCTATTTTTTACCCCGCCCTGCCGGACGTGCCCGACCTGATCACCCCGGATATGGTGGTGGATGATTCACCTCCCGCTTCACCTGATCTGTACCTGAAGCAACGGAACATCCCCCTTGCGATTTGCGTACTCGAGGAAAACAAGCTCTGGCTCCAGTTCGCAGACCATGGATTTGTATATGACCTCACGAAACTGGAAAGTAGAAAGGCGATCCCTACCAAAGGAAATCTCATTGGTATGGCAAAAAAGGGGCGGCATCTGGCTTACAGCTATGTTGAGCATATATGCCTGCTCAACCTTGAACGGGAAGAGTGGACCGACCAATACAAAGGGCTGCAGCTCATCTACATGGAAGAGTTGGGAGCAGAGAAAGCCTATCTGGTCAACCTCGGGCGGCACCAGGTGCTCCGTTTGGAGGAAGTGGTGGACTTTCCCATGCCAGCCGTAAGAACCAGAGAGGGTGACTTTATATGGGTGGAAGACAAAGAAGCACTGGGGGGAATCTATGATACGGAAAAAGGTTGGTTGGTATTTTCTCCCGGCATCTTCGAAATGGGAGAATTTCCCCCTCTCCTGACCAATTCAGGCGAATTGCAAAACCTGAGTCCTGCCGCCTGGTCAATCGTCGAGGAAACCCTGGAGGAATCTACCGCAGAATACAGATCACTGGAGATGCAGCACACATTTCAACACAATGCTTTTGGGCGAAGAGACGGGGACTGGTGGTTGTTTTTTATCAATGCTCTCCTCGTCAACAATCGCCCCGTTTGGAGGACCGACATGGCCATTACCGCTGCTGCTTTTGGCCCGGCATGTAAAACCCTCTACCTGGCAAACTCAGATATCCTGGTCCAGATCACCTTGGGCCCGAAAGGGAGCATCATCAATCGAAAAGAATTGAAATTGCCGGTGGCCGGTGCCACGATTTACTAAAACATACGATTTAGCGAACCATTACTTTTTGTACCTGCCGGCCCATTTCCCCTTCCAGAACGACCAGATATGCCCCGGCCGCCAATTGATCCGCAAAGAAGAAATATTTGGATTCCCCACTGGGAATCTCTCCCCGATGGATCTCCTGAACTTCCCGGCCAAAGAGGTCGAGTAAACTGATTCTTCCCGTGGTTGCCGCATCACTTTGAATCGGGATGCAGGTGATGGCCTGGGCAGGATTGGGAAATACGGGGGCAATACCCCAGGCTGAAACCTCCGGAGCTTCTACTGCGACCACCGGTAAAACCTCAAAGTTCCAGTAGCCTTCGGGGGCTGGCATAGGGCGAACCTGAACTTTCCCACTATTGGACATGGCCTGCACATAGTAAAAGACCTCAGAACCAATCGCCTGAGCAGGAATATCAGCACTCCAGGTATCCGTAGCTGGATTGGTAAGCGTCATCGGGATAGAAGTATAACCCTGTGTAGTATCAATGGTATACAACAAATTAGCACTGGCGATCCCGGAGCGATGCTTGATCCAGGCATCGACAGGCATCGGATTTTGGTCGTCGTAGGTATCTTCAAGTGCCTGGTGTGCAATCAGCAAAGGATCCTGAACCCCAACCGCTCTGGTGATACAATGCAATGCTCCGCTGGCTCCAATGATCGAATTGCAATCAATCCCCACTACTTTATAGCCCGGCATGGATTCCCGGAGGATGCGCAAGGCTGTGGTATCGTATTGAGGTTCGTAGATCGGTACCAAAACCGTTTTGTTGACGAACACTGAATTGGTGTAGGTGCGGTAGTCTCCGGCATTCCACCAGGGAGTAGCATCCGGATAATTCCCGTTGAAATCCGGGGGCATCTGGATATGGACCACTTTGTAAGGAGTCCCCCAAACTGAATTGAAATTGTTGAGGACATAGGCCAGGTTGGCCTCGATTTGGGGACCATCAGCCACTCCGGCCGGGTATTCGCCCACCAGCAGCGTCTCCTCGTCCAGAAGACGCATGTGCATATCGATATGGTGAATGCCATCGTAAGGGAGCTTCGGCATCTTGATGTACCGATTGATTCCCATGAAGTTCTTCATCAAAGTATCGATTTCAGCTTCTGTCTTATTGGTAGGGTTGAATTGGCCCCCGGCAGCATTCTCATCCAGCACCAGTTCGGATGAAAATGCAGTCCCAAAACCGTCGATGTGGAAATTACCCCCGGTATGGACCAGGTCATAAGGTGGGGTAGTGGTGGAATATAAGTCTACCCCAAGGTAATTGGCGTATTCGACCGGCACTGCATCATCCAGGGGACGAGGACGGTTGTAAATCCATTCCACCAACTTCAGGGTGTCGACTTCATCCCGGTAGACGGTGTTGGCACCGTAGTCACGGATCCAGATCGAATTGGATGGAATCTGAAGGTAATGCAGGCGGGTGAGGGGGATGCCCGCACTGGTCAGGTCATTCTTGACATCATTTGAATCTGAGGTCACCACCAAGACATCCACCTCCTCTACTGCGTAGCGAATGATTTCCCGGACCGTAGATTCATAAGAGCGGTAATTGACCACCAGGTACTCGATTTCCTCCCATTCTGCCATGGTGCGAACTGGAAAGGCAGGAGGCGTAGTAAAGCCAGCCGCAGCCGTCGACCGGGAGGCACGGTAAGCAGGAATCAACGAGATTTCTTCCGGGGCCAGTCCTTTGGGCAATGGATTGCCTTGCTGAGAGAAACTCGACCCAAAGCTTCCAAAACCAACCAACAAAATGAAGAGCAGGTGGAGCGTATTTCGTTTATTCATAGCTTTTCGATAATTCCTGATAGAGCTGTTTCAATTTGTCGACCCTGGCCTGTTCCCCGATTTCTTCGTAGGCAGCCTGCAATTGATTGAGGAGAACCGCCAATTCAGCGGCACCTTCACGTTCCCGACCAGAGACCACCATATAGTGCTGGGTCTGACAATCATTGTAGAGAGGTTCCAGGATTTTCCTGGCCCGGGCGACCAAACCCGCATGGATAGCCGTATTGGCAACCAAAATATTGATCGGTTCCTTCCGTTCACTGCCAACCATGAAGTGGTTCAGAAAGATATCCAACAAAACCGGGGTCGCATCATATTTAGCCTGCTCATCCTGGCCGATCAGCGTCATTGCCAATGAAATGCGCAATTGGGAACGGGCGTGAATATTATCCAGTTTCAGATTGGGAGCCCAGGAATTCAGACTATCGTAGCGGTACGTTTCAACAAAGAGATCGACACTCCGCTTTAAATTCAGGTTGGGAAAGCTCAATGGCATATCGATATTCTGCAGGGGGCCGGCAGGATAAAGACGGGAAATTAGCCCTTCATTCCAGGAATATTCATTGAGCCCCAGAAAACTGTTTGGATCAACTCCATAACTGAAGCAGATGGGGCGTTCCCAGTCATTGGTAAGGATCACATCCAGAAGGAAAACATCTTGCCGGTACCAATAGGAGCCATAGTACCTTCCCAAAGCCGCCAGTTCATCCACCACAATTCCGCTTTCAGGCAAATCGGACCAGATGGCATGTTTTTCGGGAGGGGCCTCAACTGAGACACGAGAAATCCCCGTCTGAGGTTCCCTTTTCGCAAAAGCCTTTTGTACTTCTTCGTAAAAACGATCCCCATCCGCAGGCTTTTGGTCTTTATTTTTCTTTACCGATAATACCATCATGTCCCTTCCCTGATAGGAACCAACCGGCAGACTGACCTGTGGACGCCGATTTTCCTGCAAATCCTCGAGCACATACCGCACATAGGTGCCATCATTGAGCAGACTCAGATTGATGACGGTGACATCCTGACGAATTCCTTCGGTTTCCTGAAGATACCAGAGCGGGAAAGTATCATTGTCTCCATTGGTAAACAAAAGTGCTTTTTTAGGACAAGATTCAAGTAGATTGAGGGCCATTTGCCGGTACAGGGGCGGATAAATCCCGGGCTTCAACCATTTCTCAGCCCGCTCCACCTGTTGGATCAGCATCAGGTCCAGAAAGGCTGTCATATATTGGTTCGCAATTTTCACCCTCGGAGAACCTACCATCAGCGGATAGGCGGGGTCTTTGGCTTCCAGCTTTTCGAATTCCCGGATGGATGCCTTCATATTCTCCTCGTAAGCATCAAGATCATCCGAAGAAAAAGCAATGGGGGCAAAATTCTTTTGGTAAGCGGCTACGCTCGGTGAAGTTTTTCGGCCGGATCTACCATGGACATAGTATTCAGCCAGGGCACCATAAGCCCGCCCCAAACCATTTATCTGTTGACTGCTAAGGTCGGGAGCACTTCCAAATACACGCAAGACATCATTCGGCCAATCTTCATAACCATAAAACGGGTGGCGGTCGAACATGCCTGCGTTCTGGAGAACGATATTTTTCCCATTCACAGCATCAGCCTCACCACTGGCACCAGGGAATCCTAAATCCAGGTACTGTTTCGCTTCCAACGACCAAAACAATTTCGCTTTACCCTCAACTGCTCCCTCCCGATAGTTTCTCAGAATGACTTTGTACCCTTCTTCATCCTTCTGAAAATCATAATATCGGTCTTCCTTCGCAGGTGGAGCATAGTTCCCGAAAAAATGATCTACCACCTCTCGAAAAGAAGGATACTGGTCGTACTTGTTCAAAGCAGTTTGCCCGAAAAGGGAAGGCCCGAACATGAGACCGATGATCAGCAGCAGAGCCGGAGGATAAATCCCTCGGGATGTGGATGACTGATGCATTAACCCTTGGAGTCCCCTCTGAAATGGTCGTCCTTGAGCTTGAAGAGGACATTGAAAGTGGTAAGGCTTCCATATATCCGGGTGATGTACTGTTGCAGTCCCACCTTATCTTCATCACTCAGTCCTTTATGGGAATTGATCCGCTGCTCCATCACCCGCAAGCGGTCCCGTAGCATAACGATCTTATGGAAAAAAGTCTCGATTGGGATCTCTTTTGAAGACAAGCTCCTATCCTTGGGCTCCATGATCAGCTTTCCGCCTTCCCAGCGGTCACCCAAGTGGACCAATTCAGTGACGTCGCTCCATTTCCGGAGAATCTTGGTCATGATCAATTCCACATCAAACAAGCTCACCCCGTCTTCATCCGGGTCGACTCGTTCGATCAAATTGATCTCCGGATCATTTTTGGGAATTTCTTCTTCACCCTCTTCGATGAACATGACGGTGTAAGTCATGGAATTGATCTGTATGACAACGCCCTTACCGTATTTGGTATGAGCGATTCTGGAACCGATGCCTAAATATCCTGCACTCATTGAATAGTAGTATGATCTAAAGTAGAAAAACTGAATTTAATAGATTTTGGGCAACCATGCTAGGAGCATTCACAACGGTCATCTTTTCCCATCCGGATGGCCGTAATTACAATATGCTTTCCCTCTTCAACTTCCACTATGATTCTGATTTGGTCACCCAATTCATCCTTCATCTCCAGGGCATAACGCATATCTCCATTTTTCTCCCCACTCTTATCGCAATTGACCTTTCCGTTCAGATAGACCTTTTCCACCAGGTCGCGTGAAATGTTCCGGCATTTCATCCGGCACTTGGCATGGTTGACATAGATCAGTTCGGAGGCATCCTTCCGCTCCGAAAAGGAACAACCCCAATCAGATTGCCTGGTATTGATCAGCCGCATCAGGCCCAATACTATCAGTAGGCCAATCATGAGAACCGTCCAGTATCTTCGATTGATCCGCATGGCTTATGAATTCAACTCCTTCCAGTTTTTTCTGCACTGGTCAATGATCTTCATAGAGACAGGTGTCAGTACCAGGGCCAGGAAAACTACCCACCAGCGCCCATAGATCATGCCAATGATCGGAACCAGCAACAGCAAAACGGCGAGGGTGAATACCACGAAAATGAGAAAGAACTGCATATAATGGAATACTTCCATTTCAGCTTTTTCCACACGGCTCTTGTTCTGAAAGTCCTTGTAGGACATGCGGGCATTTGTCTGGGCCCTCGCTTTTGCTTGTCTTACCCATGCCTCATACCGTTCCTGGTTGGCGCGAGAATTGCTCGTACCGGAACTACGGGCTGCCGCCCTGGCCGCCGAACTCTGGACACGGTCCCTTCTCAAGCGGTTGTCATAGACCGATCTTTTCTCTGGGTCGGAGAGGATTTCAAATGCTTCTGCGATGATGACAAATTTATCCTGCGCATCAGGATGGGAGTTTACATCCGGATGTGCTGCTTTAGCCTTCTTCCGATATGCCTTCCGTATTTCCTCCGAATCGGCCCGGGGAGATACATTCAGCACTTGGTAGTAGGTCTTACGCATGAGACTTAAAATAGGCACGATTCTGACAGCTTTACAAGTACAATGCACATATTTTATTTGGTTACACCTGCGCTGTCGTGTATGTGATCAACTTTGATCCGGTACCAGTTAAAAGGCGAGTCTTTTCTACCCAATATCCGGTTGATTTTTCGAGGGCGGTACATCAACTCAGCCTGCATACTTTGAAGGGAATCAAAGCTGTGGTGGAAGTATTGATCGCCCATTTCCGGGAATCCCATCGCAGCATAATAGGCCATGCTTCTTTCTTTTGCTGCAGGAATCTGTTCTGGGGTATAAAAGGGGCTGTCGAGAATATGGATTTCTCCATCAATATCCATGAATTCCTTTGTCCGCGCCATGAGTTGGACGAAATCCGGAAAGTACTGAACCGATGCATTGAAAACGACCAGTTGAAATTTGCGAACCGGGAAGATGTCCTGGAAAATATCACCGTAACAAAATTCCAAACTCCCATCCTGAAAGACCCGGTTGGCCTGTTCCAATTCAGATGCATTCATATCCAACCCGACCGTCATTCCCTGTATCTTCTTGCTGATCCCGTGGGTAAACCATCCGTTACCACAACCAATGTCCAATGCAGTTCGAAAAGCATGCTGATCCAGATACACGAGAAATCGCTCAAAAGTCCGCTTCCGCAATTTCCATTCCGCTACCAATCGGGCGTTCCCCTCGTATTCTGGTAGGATAAGGACTTGCTCGTCTTTCAAGACCCTATTCTCCTTATCTCTGATATTCAGATAACCAGACTCAAAATCAGTCCTCTTACTTAAGTATTTAACTGTTCGGTCAGTCATTCTTCTTCTCCTTCACCAACAGCCCCCACAACAGCGCTGAAATGCCGAGGCTGACCGTGCATACGATGATAATGATGGACTTGTCGATGCTTTTCTCGAACCAGCCACCAAATACACCACTTACGACCAATTGGGGAATAACCACTGATAGATTGAAGATTCCCATCCATAGCCCCATCCGGGCTTTGTGAACGTATTCACTCATAATCGCGAAGGGAAGGGAGACGACCGCAGCCCAACCGATGCCAATAAATGCCATAGCGATGTACAATCCGGTAAAATTGTTGCCGACCAGCAGAATGCCAGAATAACTGGCTGCCATGATCGCAATGCAAATGGCGTGGGTTCTGACCCGGCCGATCTTTTTAGAGACAGGCTCCAGGACCAGGGCAGGCAAGATAAAACCGACTGTATTCAAGATGGCAAAACTAATCCCCGGTACCATACCCAATTCCTGGTCATTCGTTATCTCCATAGTTTGCTTCACATAAGCGAAAAGATAGACGAACATGCTTTGAATACCTAACCATGAAAAGCCATGGGCTACGTAAATCCCAAGCAATTGCTGGAGATTGGTGCGCCGTTTAGCTGCGCTGACAGGCGGCATTTTACCGGGCTCCAGATTCTTCTCCACCTCGTCGTCCTTGTACTCCAGGGTTCTGGGCTCGGTAACGAAGAAGGGGGGGATCAGGGTAAAAAGCAAGGTGATTACCACGCCGGTATAAATGAGAGTATAGTTGTCTATAAAAGCACCAATCAGATAGGCCGCTACCCCAAAGGCACCCGAAATGGTCTGCATCATGGTGAAGCCTCGGGTGCGGTCTTCTCCTTCCGGGGTTACGTCAGCAATGATAGATCGGGTAGGACCGAAGCCCACATTGATGGCAAGATCGAGAACCAGGGCCACGACCAGGGCCACCAGAATAATGTCGGTAATTCCCAATACTTCAGAGATCAGATCGAGACTTGGCAAGCACAAAAGCATAGCCGCTGCCAGGATGCCTCCAATCACGATCATTGGACGCCGCCGACCATTCATAAACCAGATGCTGTCACTCAACAGTCCCCCCAGAATCTGTCCAAAGATTCCCGCAATAGGACCTGCAGCCCAGACCCACCCGATCTCTTCAAGGTTCAATCCGTATTTCGTGCTTAAAATCCAGCTGAGCGCAGAAATCTGAACGGAAAGCGCAAACCCCATCGCGGTAGCTGGAAGACTGAGGATACTTAGAAACTGGACCCCCAATTCCTTTTGCATCCTGGATATCTGTCTGGACATATTCGGTTGGTTTTTAGAATATATTCTTAAAGAATAATATTAGTGTTAATGCGACACTAATAAAAATGATTTTTGGTATATTGACCCTTGGATCACTGGAAAATACTGTGTAGATGGCTAAAGCAGAACTTTTAAAAACCAAACCTAGGCTCCGTCTGATTGACATTTTCAACATGAGCTTTGGGTTTTTCGGCATCCAGATTGGGTTTGCCTTGCAAGGAGGAAATGTCAGCCGCATCTTCCAATCTCTGGGTGCAGCGGAAGATGAGATCCCCATGCTCTGGATTGCAGCCCCCTTGACCGGGTTGTTAGTACAGCCCATTATCGGATATTTCAGTGACAGAACATGGACTCCGCTGGGAAGAAGAAAGCCATTTATCTTTTTTGGTGCCGTCTTGTCTACCATAGCCCTGATCATCATGCCCCAATCCTCCACCATCTGGATGGCGGCGGGTATGCTCTGGATCCTGGATGCCTCCATCAACATCTCTATGGAGCCCTTCCGCGCCCTGGTAGGTGACCTGCTGCCACCTGAGCAGCGCAATGCAGGCTTCGCCATGCAAAGTATCCTGATCGGGGGAGGAGCAGTGCTGGCTTCAGGGGCGCCCTGGCTTTTTGCACAACTAGGGGTGGAAGACAGCTTTGGACCCAACGGTGAATTGCCCAATACGGTTACCTATTCCTTCTATATCGGTGCCGCAGCTTTTCTGCTGGCCGTCCTTTATACAACCTTCAAAACCAAAGAATACACACCGGAACAGGTCGCTTATTGGGAGGAAGAGGAAGAAAAGCAAGTTGCCTTGGACAAATCCACCTCAGGAAATGCCCCTCCGCCAAAATCCGGATTCTGGGTCATTGTCAGCCAAATCGCTGGTGTCCAGTTTTTTACCTGGTTTGCCCTCTTTTGTCTCTTTATCTTTTCTACTCCGGCCATCACGTCTCACCTGTATGGCATCACCGATCCTACCGATAAGCTTCAGGAAGTAGCTTTTAACCGGGGCGCCACCTGGGTCAGCTTCTGCTTCATTGCATTCAATGGGATGGCCATGGTCTTCGGATTTATCATTCCATCCATCGCCAAAGCGATCAGCCGGAGAATGACCCACGCCCTCTTCCTTCTAATCGGAGCCATCGGCATGGCCTCAGTTTATTTCTGGAACCCGGTAGCAGAAGGAGAGAACAGTATCCCCTTACTGGTATCATTTGCCCTGATGGGCATCGCCTGGTCAAGTATTCTCTCCATGCCCTATGCCATGCTCTCCAGTGCCATTCCCGCCAAGAAGATGGGTTTCTTCATGGGCTTCTTCAACATATTTATCTGTGTACCTCAGATCATCGCGGCAGTAGGAGGACTGAACTTCCTCAAAAACTTCTTCTTTGGTGAGGAAGCCGTATATGCATTTACCCTTGGAGCAGTTTTCCTGGTAATTGCAGCCGGGCTCTCAATGATCGTCAATGACCGGGAAGACCTTGACCTGAGAAAAGCACGTAAAAACCTATGAGAAAGGGGGCGCACTTCCGCTTGCTCCTGCTTTGCCTTGGAATACTCTTGGGCCTCCATGCCCAGGCTCAGTTTTTTACCCCGACCATAGATGGGTCCATCGGCGCCAATGAATATGGTTCCCATATCAATGGACAAAACCAGGAAACCAGTACCTCCACGCTCTGGTACCTGACCTGGGATGCCAATAACCTCTATCTCGCTTACACCGGTTCCAACATCACCGAAGCCGGAGTGCTTTACCTGGATTTCAATCCGATTCTCCCCGTCAATGGTGGCACCGATGCCGATGGAAGCATCCAGGGTTTCTATACCTATGACCGAAACCATACGATGCAGCCCTTCCGGGCCGATTTTGTCCTGTACTTCAAAGATATTTACCACGAATACCGCCATGCCGACGGTGCCGGCTATTGGGGAGCTCAAACGGCAAATTCACTTGCCCTGGCCCTCAATCCGGGAACCCAGACCATCGAAGTCGCGATCCCCTGGAATGCAGTCACCAATGGCAATGGCAAGCCCGCTGCCTTCAATTGGTTCGCTTACAAAGTCTACGACCAGGGACCAGCCGTGAATGGCGTATACCACCCGGTTCCTACCAGCAATCCGACCTGCGCCTGCAATGCCGATCCCAGTATACTTTATCCGCCTTACTATTACAGCGTCATCAGCACTACCGCTGCCTTGAGCACCCCGCCATTTTCCCTCTGGAGCCTGACTTATTACGAAGACAATTCCGGGATCGGAGGGGGGTACTACCTGAACAATGGGTCCTTCTATGACATCACCATCAATGACAATTCCACCGACAACCTGGACAATGCCACGGTCAATGATGTTTACAACAACCTTGGCCCCGCCAACCGACTGCTGGTAGAAGGCAATATCGACATTGGACACAACCTCTATATAGGCCAGGGCTCAGCCTTGCTCCCCGCAGACAATCCCACAGCCCAGGTATTGGCTACGCTTACCTTCAATGGATTGGATGGAAGCATCTTCAATTATGGTCGCCTGGACCCCAACCCGGAAGCCTCCAACCTCAATGACTGGAACAACCGCCGCATAGACCTGGTGATTGAAGGGAATACCACCATTCAGGCATCTGAAATCTTTAAAGACCGTTTTCGCATCTCGAATTTAACCGTCCGCCCCGGCGCTGTACTTCAGGGACCCCCCGCCGATTCTGCCAGCATTGAAATGCAATGGGGAACCCTCGACAATATGGGTACGATCTTATTTGGCGGCTCAACCGGAGGACATATAGACCTGGGTACGAGAGGGGATTGGTCTCAACAAAACGATTACTACTTCAACAGTACCCTGGGAACCGGTACCTGGCAGGTCCATGGCATCCTCATCGGGCGAAATTCTTCCCGGTTGGCTCCGGTAAGTGGGGGAGCACAGGTGCGGCTACAAGTATTTGGAGACTTCGAAAACTACGACGAATTCCTTCCCATTGATAACGGAGGACAAATAGATGTAGTGATGAAGGGATCCAAGCGGCAATTCTTCAGGGGAAATACGACTGAAACCACCAATGCCACCACTACCTTCTACAATCTTGAGATTGACAATGATGCCGGGCTGATACTTACCAATGACCTGGCCGATGTCCACTTCGAAAGTTTCGGAGGCGGAACCATTACCTACTATGTCAATGGACAATTGACCTTGCTGAATGGGGACCTCGTTACCCGGGACCGAGCCACCAATATCATCCACGACCTGATCCTCCGGGACAGCGCCACCGTCGACCCTTCCGGAGCCCGCGGCAATACCCCCCTGGGATTTTCCTGCTTTATCGATGGCCCGATGCAGTACGAAATTGAAAGTGCCACCCAGGTTACAAGAATATTTCCAGTTGGAAAATCTTTGCAAGTAGGAGGGGCCAACCTGCTGGGCGACTACCGGCGAATTGATTTACAGGTTGATCACGATGCTGCGACCAAGACCATTTATACGGGAGAGATGTTCCTCCAGGACATTTCCACCCTTTATAGCTGGCCATCCCCGATACCGGAAGTCATCCTCTGGATCTCCCAGCAACGCTACTGGAACATGACGAAATCTGCCGGGGCCAATGTCCAGAATGCTCAGATCAGCCTGTATTACGATATTGATGAAAGAAACGACGGGGTCAACGCACCCGGAGGGCTCCGCATCGTCAAGGACGATGGCGCCGGAAACTGGATCAATATCACCCCCCTGGGGCCAGGAGGCACCGCAACCGGGACAGGCAACATTACCTCACAGCCCTTTACCACCTTCAGTGATTTTACCCTGGCCAGCATCATCAATGGGCAACCCCTCCCGGTCACCCTGGCTGACTTCCAGGCACGGAAAGTTGGGGAACCCATCTTATTGACCTGGCAAACTGCCAGCGAAATCAACCTGAGACACTTCGAGGTTCAGCGCAGCATAGATCAAACCAATTGGTCTTCCATCGGCACCGTCCCCGGGTTTGGGAACACTACTGATCCCCAGAGCTACCGCATGCAGGACCCTGATTGGCCACAAAAGGCCACCCAGATTTACTACCGGCTGAAAATGGTGGACCTCGATGGGAGCCACACCTATTCAGAAATAAGGGTCGTACAGCCAGACTGGTCAAGCAATCTTCTGGTTTGGCCCAATCCAGGCACCGGAAACTTCTTCATCGAAACCGGTGAAAGGACAAATGCACAGCTCTATGATCTCAAAGGCAAGCTGATCTGGGAAGAAGATGCCGCAACCGGGAGCTTCCACATTCAGGAAAATCTGGCCAGGGGCGTCTATCTCTTGAGGCTCCGCAATGCCTCCGGGATATACAGTGAGAAACTGATCGTCCAGTAACCGATCGTCCAATAACCGATCGTCCAGTAAACTGACCACATCCATTTTATTTTCCCAACCGAGAACTCCCCACACGAAACATTTCCTTTTGAGGTCTGTTTATATAATCACTTGGCAGTTTTATTTGGAAAAAACACCATTGATGATGCTTAATCCTGATCATCGGACCACTTGCTCAAGGCAGAGAATCCGAAGAACTACGTATACCCATTGCAAAAGGAACTTATCCGATCGTAATTGAGGAAAATGAGTTCCCAATGGAATTTTACATTGATAAATTATTAGCTACTTTTGAGATCGTTTAATCACCTAATGAACTAAGATTCATGTATTCCAGCGAATTTGAAAAATATGCCGTTAAGCACATGGGAATCAGCAGCATGAGCCTGCACCGTTATTCCAGTGCCTACCAGAACCCAATGAACCTGACGCCGAACATTATTGAAGAACGGCAGATGAACGCTGTTTCCATGGACGTATTTTCCCGTCTGATGATGGACCGCATCATCTTCATGGGAACACAAGTCTATGACACAGTTGCGAACATTATTGTTGCTCAGTTGCTCTTCCTGGAGTCAACCGATGCCAAAAAAGACATCTATATCTACCTGAATTCACCGGGTGGATCTGTATATGACGGGCTGGCCATCTATGATGCCATGCAATATGTCAACCCTGATGTAGGAACCATCTGTACCGGTATGGCAGCCTCAATGGGAGCTGTTCTGCTCTGTGCCGGCGCCCACGGTAAGCGTACCGGATTGCCTCACTCCAGAGTCATGATCCACCAACCATTGGGTGGTGCTCAGGGACAGGCTTCTGATATTGCCATCGTTCACCAGCAAATGGAGAAGATCAAGACTGATCTGTACACCATCATTGCCAATCACTCAGGACAAGAATACGAGAAAGTCCAGAAAGACTCTGACCGCGACTACTGGATGACAGCAGCCGAAGCCAAAGAGTACGGACTGATCGACGAAGTTCTGACCAAGAAATAATCCAAAAACAATCATCATGCCTGAAAAGAAGCAGCAAGCATCGTGTTCCTTTTGCGGACGTTCAAAGAAAGAAGTAGACGTTCTGCTGGCAGGGTACGGCGGTGCTCACATCTGCAATATTTGTGTAGACCAGGCCTATCAGATCATCCGGGAGGAGTTCAAGAAAAAGACCCCCCACAAGGAACTCAATGTTCTGAAGCCATCTGAGATCAAGGCCCACCTCGACCAGTATGTCATCGGTCAGGATGAAGCCAAAAAGGTTATCTCAGTTGCTGTCTACAACCACTTTAAGCGGATCAATGCCAGCACCAAGCCCATCAAGGACGATGTAGAGCTCGAGAAGAGCAATGTCTTGTTGTTGGGACCTACCGGAACCGGTAAGACCCTCCTGGCCAGAACCATCGCCAAGGTGTTGAATGTCCCATTCTGCATTGCAGATGCGACGGTGCTCACAGAGGCCGGGTATGTAGGAGAGGACGTTGAGAGCATTCTGGTGCGCTTGTTGCAAGCTGCTGACTACGATGTGGAAGCAGCCCAAAGAGGAATCATCTACATTGATGAGATCGACAAGATTTCCAGAAGGTCTGATAACCCATCCATTACCAGAGATGTGAGTGGAGAAGGGGTACAGCAGGCATTGTTGAAGTTATTGGAAGGTACTGTTGCCAACGTCCCGCCGAAAGGAGGCCGCAAGCACCCGGAGCAGAGCATGGTCCAGGTGGATACCAGCAATATCCTCTTTATATGTGGTGGCGCATTTGATGGATTGGACAAAATCATCTCCAGCCGGATATCCGTTCAAACCGTAGGGTTCAAAAACAAGGATACCCAAATGGAGATTGATGGAGACAAAGTCTTCCGCTATGCACAACCTTCTGACTTGCGGCGTTATGGCCTCATCCCTGAGATCATCGGCCGTGTACCTGTCTTTACCTACTTGAAAAAGTTGGACAAGGTAGCATTACGCCAGATCGTCACTGAGCCTAAGAATGCTTTGGTGAAGCAGTACAAGCGACTCTTTGAATTGGAAAACAAAGACCTCACCTTCTCAGAAGGCGCCATCGACTTCATCGTCGACATGGCCGACGAGCTTGAATTGGGTGCAAGGGGTTTGCGTTCCATCATGGAAACGATCATGGTAGATGCCATGTACGAGCTTCCCGACAGCAAAGTCAAATCATTTGAAGTGACGGAGGAGTATGCACGTGAGAAATTCAATGTGGATGATGCACGTAACCTCAAGATCGCCAGTTGATCTGACAATCGAATAAACAAATCCCCATTGGGGATGATCTATAAAAAAACGGCTTCTTTACAGGAGCCGTTTTTTTGTATCCCCGAAGTTGGGTTAACCCTGGACGCAGTAGCCTCCAATTCAGGGTAGATTCTTCATGGAAATTATCAATCGGAATATCCGCGTTAAGACCTTAGCCTAAAACGCAAAACTGATACAGGCATCCACCACCTGCGGCATCATCTCATCGGTAAAGTCCAGGTGGGTGACAAAACGGACATACTGCCCCCCAAAGCCAACTGCCAGTACTCCCTGGCTCTCAAGATGGGCCAGCAATGCCTGTGGGGAAGCCTCAGGAATCAGTTTAAAGACCAGGATATTGGTCTCGACCGGATAAAGAGACTCAATATAGGGGAGGGCTTCAATCTCCTGACCCAGTGCCTTTGCCATGGCATGGTCCTCCGCCAGTCGGTCGACATGGTTGTCCAGGGCGTAGATCCCGGCCGCAGCCAGGAACCCGGCCTGCCGCATCCCACCGCCCAACACTTTGCGCACCCGCAAAGCCTTCCCAATCCGCTCACTGCTTCCCAGCAGCAATGAGCCCACCGGTGCCCCAAGCCCCTTGGAAAGACAGATCGAGATCGTGTCGAATACCTTGCCATAATCAGCCGGCGCCTGCCCGGAAGCCACGATTGCATTGAACAGCCGGGCGCCATCCAGGTGAAGGGAGAGGCCATGCTCCTCACAGACCTTCCGTATGCGAAGCATCTCCGCATAAGGAAATACCGCTCCGCCCCCCTTGTTGCAAGTATTCTCAACCGAGACAATGCTGGCCGGAGGCTGATGAGGATCATTGACCGGGTTGAGCCTTCCCAGGACCTGCTCAGCAGTAAAAATTCCCCGTTCCCCTTGCAAAAGCCCAGCCGTCAGGCCAGAAGTAAACGCCAAACCACCACCTTCATAGCGGTAGGGGTGGGCCGTCTGATCCAAAATCGCCATTTCCATCGGCTGGGTAGAAACCTTGAACGCAATTTGATTGGTCATGGTCCCGGAGGGGCAAAACAAAGATGCCTCCATGCCGAACAGGTCGGCCGCCTTTTCCTGAAGCGCATTCACGGTGGGGTCTTGTCCGAAAACATCGTCCCCAACCTCTGCCTCAAACATGGCAGCCTTCATTTCCGGCGTAGGCCGCGTGACCGTATCAGATCGCAGATCAACTATTCTCATTGCGGTTTCTTGAATTCCAGGTACAATTGCGTCTCAAACATTCCGTTGTCGTTGGTCAGTTGCAGCCCCAGAAACGGGAAAGCAGTGATGATTTCCTTGTTCTTACGGATATCGCGCCCCGTTTCATCGTCCACCATGGTGGGAAGGAAAGGGTAGAGCTCTTTAGAATTGATATAGACAAAGAAATTGGACTCGTCATCAAACTCTTTGGTCACCCGGCGGTAGTTTTCGTCCCCATAGAGCGCCTCGTCACGGATATCCGAATCAATCACCCGGTGAATCGCACTCGTATCGTTGCTGAAGACGACATACTCATCCAGAATCACATACTTGGGCTTGTCAAATTGCTTGAATAGCTTGCCCAGAAAGAGGCGGAAAAAGCCCCCCATAGCAAGGTATTTGATTTCCTTGCCCCGGTATTCGTAATCCTTGAACTTCACCGGAGTCCGCCGCCGAATCTTCTTGGCAATCTCGCCCAGGTCATGGAAAGCATTGGCGTAATCGTCAGTATGGATCAGGGCAAGATAGGCTTGCTTGCTGCCAGTCTCGTTGACAGGCAGGGTAGCCAAGGCGATTTCCTGACCCAGCCAATCCCAGTAGTCCTTGTCCTTTCCCCTCCGGTTGGCCCGGTCCCGCTTCTTCTCATTCTTATTCACCCCCAGCAGGTTGCCAATCTTGTTCTTGGTCTTTTCGAATTCCTGGTAACCCTCATTTTCCCCCATCAGATCCGCAATCGAACCATAGAAGTAGTTAAAATCATCGTAGTCAATCGTCAGGAGAAAAGAAGTATTCGCAGGGAGAATCTTAGAGGCCCTGATTTCACCAGCCTTTTGGTCCAGCAATACCGTAGCCAGGGAGACATCAGCCGTATCCGGAGCCACATATCCTTCCAACTGGATAAATTCATCCTCCGTCTTGATATCAAAAGAGGCATAAGAAAGCGTTTTCGACAAGTCCAGGACCGTACCTGTAACCTCATCCATGAACACCGTCATATACTCATCAAGCTGATCGAAGTTCAGGTGAGCCTTGCCAATGCTGGACCGGTTTCCTTCGTCGTAAGCTCCATCTCTGGCCTTCTGAAAAGTCTTGTTTTTAGAATAGGTTGGCTTCTTGCCCGAAGCAATCCCGTTCAGGAGCAACTTCTTGGAATAAGAAGCAACCAGGATGTTTTCCACGAAAGCCATGAAGATATCGTCGGTGCCGTCATTGATCGAATAGCCATCCTGACCGCCCCCGAAATCCTCATTCTTCATGGGATATCCGGCTGCACTGAGAATGGGCTTGAAGATCTCCATGAAGAAGGTCACCTTGGCACCCTGCTCCAGGTCCATCAGGTAGATGAAGTCATAATCCTCAGCGCGGGTCATCTGGGCCACGATCAACAGCTTCTTCTCCGAGATCAGGTTGAAGAGCTTCTTGTTGTCCTGAATCAAAGTATCCAGGTAATTTGCATCTCCTTCGATATCTGCAAACAACTCGTTTTTCTTCAGGTGCTTCCAGACATCTGTGCCACTCAGGTCCTCCCAGTTTTCAATCGGGTCATCTGCTTCAATCACAAAAACAGCATCCTCGGGAACAAATTCCCAGGGATCCCTTTCTCCGGTAGGAGAGAACCAGATATAGGCAAAGAATGCGACCGCTGCCAGAAGCAGTCCGAGGAATAAATACCGCAGGGCTTTCCGTACCGGCCCTCTTTTCTTCTTGGCTTTCGTTTTTGCTGCCATGGTTGGGGCTTATTAGAGGATGATAAATATCTTGATTATTCTTCCAGTAGCTTCTTACCTGACTTCAGGTTGAAGATGGGGCTTTTCATCAAGCCCCAGCGGTTCAGGCGATAGGTAACAGATACCCGGAGCACGCCCAGACCATACTTTACACTCCGGCTAAAATTGATCGATGACGCCTCCTCAAAATACTTGGTGGGGCAAGTCACTTCACCAATGATGAACCCGGCATAAGCGATTTGTCCCAACATCTCATTGTCGAAGACAAAATCGTCAGAGTTCTCCCCCAGAGGAAGAGATTCAAGGATTTCCTTGCTGAAAGCCCGGTATCCGGTATGGTATTCGGCCAGTTTCTGCCCCATCCAGAAATTCTGGAATGCAGTCAGAAACCGGTTCGCAATATACTTGTAGACAGGCATCCCGCCCCGCAAGGCACCTTTGCCCAGAATCCGCGATCCCAGCATCACCGGAAACAATCCGTTGGCAATGGGATAGATCATCGCTTCCAGCAATTGAGGTGTGTATTGATAGTCAGGATGGAGCATCACCACCACATCGGCACCCGCTTTGAGCGCCTCAGTATAGCAGGTCTTCTGGTTGCCTCCATACCCTTTGTTGACATCGTGAACAATTACCCGGTTGATCCCTACTTCCCGCGCCTTTTCCGCCGTATTGTCCTTGCTCTTGTCATCCACAAGGATCACTTCGTCTACGATTTCGAAGGGGATCTCATCGTATGTCTGTTCAAGGGTCTTTTCAGCGTTGTACGCTGGCATGACCACTACTACTTTTTTCCCTCTTATCACTGCAAAGCCATTTTAATGCGGCCAAAGATAAGGACTACTTTAACCGAATGCGAATTGAATTGTACACGATGGACCTCTCGATTAGAGAGACCTCAAACCGCTTTGGCTTCAATCCCGCTCTCTTTACAGTATTGAATCAACTCTTCCGGATAGCCATGCCAGAACCAAACCTGACGGGGCTTGATCTGATCCAGGTAGGTGCGGATCTCATCCCCGGAAGCATGGTCGGAAATGTCGAGCTGGCTCTGCAAATAATAATACTTGTCCAACTTATTCCAACCACTTGCGAAGACCTTATAATACCTGATGTCCCGGCTGAAACCACTCAGCGACCGGGGCGGGATCAAATAAGCAAACCGACCAGATTTGGCAAGCTTCCGTTGGTAGGGCTGATAGGTGCCGAGCGCTGTCCCATAAGATTCATAGACCCGGTGGAAGGGGAGAATCGTCCGGTCAACCAAAACCGGAAGGTCCGGGGCCAGTCGGTGCAACATCTCAGACACCCGCTGTGCTTTTCCCATCGGATACGCCACCACCAGCAAAGGGAGCGACGTTTCTGTAAGCACCTTTTGCAAACTGCCGTCCGCATCCAGGTGCTGACCTTTCATTCCAAAAGTGCTTTCACAGATCAATAAATCGATGGGAACCTCAGGGTAGGCGAGGGGGAGGCAACTGGGATTGGGCTTGAGGGCAAAATCCCCTGAATATAGAATCCGTTCTTTTCGCTCCGTATGGTACATCAGGATTTGAGAACTCCCCAGCATGTGCCCGGCCGGGATCAGAGTAATCTCTATGGCCCCCAAACGGAAAGGCTGGTAAAAATCATGGGCGGACTTTACTTTTCCCGAGATATTCTTGTACCGCGCCGTTGCCAGATCAATGGTCGCCGGATGGGCAAAGACTTCCCCCATATACTTGGGATAATGATCTGCATGTGCATGAGAGATCACCGCCCGACGGGTACTTCGCTTAGGATCAATATAGAACCCACCATCTTCACAGTAGAACCCAAATTCCGTAATCCGTATCCAATCAATTCGGGTCAAACTCATATTTACTGAAGTGGTGGATGGCATTTTGCACCTGGGGAATCAAATGGTGGCTGCCATCATTGTAAATGGTGAGGTCAGCATGGAAAAGTTTAAAGGATTCAGGATACTGCTTGTCCATTCTGGCCAGTACTTCCTGAAGAACCGTTCCATCCCGCTTCAAGACCCTTTCCAGTCGAACCTGTTTGGGAGCGTACACCTCCAACACACCATCCAAATGGGCATCAGACCCTGACTCATACAGAATAGCCGCCTCTTTCAATACAAAGGGCTTGGCATAGTCCCCGGATTTCAACGCCTCCATCCACCGGGCAAAATCCCGAAAGGTTGCCGGATGGACGATTCCGTTCAATTCTTCCAGTTTGGACTTGTCCTGAAACACGATACCAGCCAGATGTTTGCGATCGAGTTCCCCTTTTTCCGTATAAACAGTGCTCCCGAATGCCTGAACCACCTGCTCCCGAACTTCATCGTCTTCCGTATACAAAGCCTTGGCACGTTGATCGGCATAGTAAACCTGAAAGCCAAACGATTCGAAAATTCTGGCAACCGTAGTTTTGCCGCTTCCGATACCGCCTGTAAGACCAATTTGCTTAATCATCTTTCCTCAATGATCATATAATTCACCAGGATAGGTTCGAAGCGCTGAATCTCGGCAAAGGAGGGCACCTTCATAATGCGGGGAATGACTTTGACACTTCGCTCGTCAATATCATTGAAATCGACAACCGCCAGTATTCCAACATTCTCAATCGCTTCATACCGGCTCAGCAGCACCAGGAGGTCCAGCCGAATCGACAGAGGATCAAATCGCACCGATAAATTGCGTGGTACATTGATGGCCCGGATCGGAACCTCAATGCTGGTCTCCGTATACAATTCAGGGTCAACTGTTACCTGCACCATAGGAGGTTTCACCTTTAAAGGGGGCTTGGATTCAAGTGCCACCTGAAAGGTAGATTTAGATTTAATGCGAGGGGTTTTGTAGCGAACCGTCTTCCAACTAACGATGTCTGCCAATTCCTTTTCAGGCCCCACCACCATGACACTATCATGAAAGTCAGCCTTCAGATCACCTGAATGGCGGTAGCCAAGCGGAATATCCAACTCCATGTCCAACACCAGAGGGACATACTTGAAGTCTTTGGGAACATAGCGAAGGTGAATGCTGTCAGGAATCATACCCAAAGGCTGAAGATCGTATTTGATACCTCCGGCAAGTACTTCTAGGTGATCACTGGCAACAAAATACTCCTGGCCGGAATAGGTGAGAAAGTCAATCGAAACCGTATCCTCACTGGATTCCCATTTTTCAGAAAGCAGGTCAATTCCTCTTCCTCTTGCTATTACACGGATACTTGAAGGGATATCACCCACCAACTGGAAATTGGTAGGTACATTTTTGACTTTGAGAGGGACCTCAAAGGTAGATTCAAAGGTTTGGGTGTTCATGGTCACCAAAAACCAGAGAGTGACAGCAAGCACAAAACAAATGCTTACTGCCACCCATTGATTTCTTAGTGTTTTTTGAGCCGTTCGAAGTGTGGCCAGAAGTCGTTCGAAAAATAGACGAACCACTTGAGCTTACTTCTTATTCGATGCCTCAGGTTCCTGAGGCAAAGGTTTTACGGCAGACTTATCGACCTTGATTTTTACGCCATTGTCAATCTCGACCATCAGATAGTTGTCATCGGGATTGGAGGAAAGAATCCGGCCATATACACCGCCAATGGTCATCACTTTGTCTCCCTTGCCCAGGTTCTCTCTGAAGAGTCGCTCTTGCTTCTGCTTCTTTTGCTGGGGGCGGATCATGAAAAAGTAAAAGACTACAATGATCGCTCCAAACATCAGCAGCATGCTAAAGCCACCGCCACCTTCACCACCTTCGCCTCCTTCTGCTGGAGCCTGGAGGAATAATATGTCCAAAAATAAATCCATCATGGCATTTGATCAGTAAGGGTTACTTTACAACTTCACCAGTGAAGGAAAGTATTTTATTGCGGGGTTCGGAGTTGGTGGTAACAGTTACCGTCTTACGGGCTACACCGGCACGACCTTGAGAGTTGAATTCAACTTCGATCATACCTTCAGCACCAGGAGCAACTTCTTCTTTGGTCCAGCGGGGAGTGGTACAACCACAAGATGCTTTCACGTTCTCTACTTTGAGAGGGTTGGAACCAGTATTTTTAAAACGGAAGGTGTGCATTACTTTCTCTCCTTCTTTGATTTCACCGAAGTTGTGAGACTCCTCATAGAACTCAATGCTCGTCAAAGGAAGATTGGAAGTAGGCTGTGCATTGGTAGCGGAAGTTCCATTGTCCGGGGGAGTCGTCGTGGTAGATGTACCCGTTTCGTTTCCTCCTGTTACAGCTGTGGTTCCGGTCTCGCCGCTGTCAGCACCTGTAGATTCTGTCTTCTTTTCGCAGGCTGCCAGTCCAACAAACATTAAGGCTGCGAAGGCTAAAATACCAAGTTTTTTCATGATTATTAAGCGCAATTAGTTTCGGAATTTCTAATGATATGTTCAAAGATAGCATACTCCGTCCACATATAAAATGGGAGGACTAAAGATTTAGTTACTCTTCGGAATCTGATTGTTCCCCGGAATCTGAAAGTTGTGGATCATTCTCAGTGGGGGATTCTGCTTGTGCTTCATTTGCTGGTTGCTCCACCGGCACCTCGGTACCCTCCTGAGGGGTATCAATGACTGGAAGCTTGAATAAAGTGCGGGGTTCTTCAGCAGACTCATCCCTGACTAGGTCCTCATCCCGGTCGACAGGAGGGGCGGAGTCGGAATTACGCTTAAGCCGCAGCTTTGGCTTCCGCCGCTCACCAGACTCAGAAGGTGGCCGGTCTCCGCGGTCAAAGCGATCTGAAGGCGGCCGGTCAAAGCGGCTTGGTGGCCGGTCCCGATCAAAGCCACCACGGTCAAAGCCACCACGGTCAAAGCCACCACGGTCTGGAGTGCTTCTTGATATCCTCCGACGTCCGGAACCACTGCGCTCGGAAGGTGGGCCATCCGGTCCAAGCCTCTCTGGACCGGGCTGGTCATCATAGCGGCTGGGGGGGCGGTCGTTACCGAACCTGTTGTCGTCGCGTGGAGGACCACGGAAATCATCCCGATCCGAACGAGGCCTTCTGCCAGGCATCCCCCTTTTGGGTACAGACTCTTCGATCAATCCCCGGCCAGTTTTCTCAATATCACCGCTGCCTTTCAATTCAATATAAAGACTGTCCAGAATTCCATTGATGAACTTGCTGCTCTTGGGAGTGCTGAACTTCTTGGCAATTTCGAGGTATTCGTTGATGGTAACCTTGATGGGAATTTCCGAGAAATTGAGCATTTCACAGATACCCATCTGCATCAGAATCCGGTCCAGCAAGGCGATTCGGTCCAATTCCCAATTCTCAGCCTTGGCCTGGATCATTTGATCAAATTCATCCTGACGTTCGATGGTACTGTAGAAAAGGCCGGTCAGCAGACGCAGGTCTCCCTTGTCTCCTTTTTGCCGCTCATGGTCCCGGATTTCTTCTGCAAATTCCTCCAGATTGTATTCGAAGGTGGTGGCGGGCTGATAGTCTGTGCAGTACCACGCATAGATGGCCTGCATAACTTTTATCCTGATTTGTCTCCTGGAGATCATTCGAGTTTCAAATAACTAATTGTTAAGAACGGATTTCATAAAGAACGAATATACAGAACGCCAAAGAGAAAATGCAAATCAATCAAATGTAATGGCTAAGCCTTGCGATCTGATCGATGCGCTGCTGTGCCAATTCAATAGAGGCCTTTGAAGTTGTAATATTATTTTGGTCAGCATAATCAAAGCAGGCGATACATGTATCGTAGATCTTCTCTGCTCTGCCCATGGCACGCTCGCGGTTGTAACCTTCCAATTCGGTGTAGACATTGATCAGGCCACCGGCATTGATCAGGAAGTCGGGTGCCCAGATGATTCCCCGGTCCTTGATGCGCTGGCCGTCGGCTTCTTCATCTTTCAATTGGTTGTTGGCTCCACCGGCGACGATGGGCACATTCAACTGAGGGATGGTATCTTCATTCAGGGTCGCTCCGAGCGCACAAGGGGCAAATACATCCGCGTCAAAGTTGTAGACTTCGTCGGCACCGATTACCGTTGCACCGAATTCATCGACTACCCGCTTCAGCTTGTCTGCAAAAATGTCATAGACAAACAGGTTCGCACCGTCCTGGTGAAGCAATTCGCAGAGGTAATACCCAACATTACCAACTCCCTGAACGACAACTCTCTTGCCACCCAGATTGTCAGAACCGGTGAGCTTCTGCATAGAAGCCTTGATCCCAAGGTAAGTACCATAAGCAGTTACCGGTGAAGGATCGCCGCTACCACCCATATTTTCCGGAATACCAGCTACGTAGTCGGTTTCCATCTTAATGTATTCCATGTCCTTGGTGGTGGTGCCTACATCCTCTGCGGTATAGTATTTACCCCCAAGGTTTTCGATATACATCCCGAAGCGACGCATAAAGGCCTCGGTTTTGAGTTTACTGCGGGGATCACCAATGATGACAGACTTGCCACCACCCAGGTTGATACCGGAGATTGCTGCCTTGAAAGTCATGCCACGAGACAGTCTCAGGACATCGTTCAAAGCATCCAGGTCAGAAGCGTAGGTCCACATCCGGCTGCCACCCAGGGCAGGGCCGAGGGTTGTATTGTGAATACCGATAATGGCTTTCAGGCCAAGCTCGTTGTCACTGCACACCAGGATCTGTTCGTGACCCATGTCGGTAAGAGGACCAAAGATGGTCTGGTCCTTCATTCCAGTTTCATTGATGTTTTTTACTTCCAGCATCTAATTCTCGTTGAAAAACTACTACCTATACTTGAATGAGGCCACAAAGTTAAAAATGTTTTCCGCAAATATGTAATTACTTCCCACTACATATTACTTCTGATTACAAATGTGGGCTTTCCTATGAAACTGCAAAACCTGTATCAGATAAGTAAGGAGATACGGTCAGATCAGAAAGGGAATAAGTGCTTTCCGGTTGGAAGGGTAGTCCGGGAATTTCTCCTGGTACCACTTGTGGTGTGAAATGGCCCGGGGAGCCAAATTGGCGATGGTCCAGATCAGGAAGGAAACACCCGGCAGGTTCCACAGCAGAATCGCGTAACCCGTCCATTCAATGATCTCTCCAAAATAGTTGGGGCAGGAGATCCACTTGTACAAGCCACCTTTGGGGATTTTATAGCCGGTTTCGCCGGGCTTCCGAAGGTTCAGCAGCCGGTTGTCGGCATCCAGATTGATCAGGAAACCGATTAGGAAGAGGCCCATACCAATCAAAGAAGCAGGCTCCGTCAGCCAACCGGGCGGGTACATATTTGGATATATATAGGCCAATCCAAATCCCAGGAAAAATCCATTGCAGGA
The DNA here is from genome assembly GCA_964352215.1 of uncultured Bacteroidia bacterium. GTDB lineage: Bacteria > Bacteroidota > Bacteroidia > J057 > JADKCL01 > CAWUKT01. Next base: position 17,970 of record CAYGRE010000034.1, on the reverse strand, counting down.
GTTGAAGAACATGGCCATCAAAGGAATGGAGATCGGCATCTTTTTGCCAGTGGTCCGGGTCCGAAACGGATAGACCAAGGTACGATTGATATAATGCAGTCCCCAGAGTCCCAGGAAAACAAAGTGGCAGGCATTGAGGGCCATAGGAGAGAGGAGCACAATCAAAGGGTAGATCAGTAGAGCCGGCAATTCCATCAGGATCCAGCCCAGCCGATTGGAAATCAGCGGCCCCCAACCCTTCTTCTGGCTGTACCGTCCGTAAGGAGCCTTGATAAACTGCAACAGAACCAGCGGAATGAGCGAGACCCCCATCCAAATCCATAGGGCCAGGTGGAAATTTGCCTCCATAAGGTAAAGGTAATTTTTTTTGAGGAAGGGGTGGGGGATGCTACTTTTTGATAATCAATTTTGCATACCAATCCACCTCTTCATTGGAAAGCTGAATCACATACATCCCAGGGGGGAGAAGACCGGTATGGAGTAATATTTCAGAACCCGGCTGCTCAAAATATTCCGTCAATAAACGCTGCCCTTGGGGATTGAATACATCAACATTTAGCCCATGCAATGCGGAATGGTGCAAGCCAATTTTTACATAATCGCGGGCTGGGTTCGGATATAAGGTAAAAGGGGCATCTTCATTGGGTTCAACATAAGTGGTCACAAGTGAAATCGTATCGCAGATGGATGCCGTACACCACTAAAATATATTCGCCCGTGGTGTCAATGGTCAGCATAGATGTGGTGTCGCCCGTCGACCACTGAAACTGGCAGTAATTTGTTGAAGTTCCTATTTGCAGACTGTCTCCGGAACACAAGGTTGTATCCAAGACATTACCCATCGTATCGGTACGGAAAATGCGATTGTCATTGTAAAAGACCAATTGGTTTGCCTTGGTTAAGCACAGTTTGTTGCGGGAAAACTCCGCCAGGTTGTTGAATCCGCCATAAGATTTTGCCCAAATTGTAGAACCACCTGGGCTTAGCTTTAAAAGTACAGTTTCTGAAGGAGCACTACGATGCCCCAGGATGTAGACACCGCCTAAACTATCAGCGACAACCGCATGAGGATTCAAGGATTTCCCCGGCCAGTACAAAGACTTCTCTAACAAAATATTGCCCGTAGAGGTAATATTCCGAACAATCATCGAATCTAAATTTTGACATGCCACCCAGTAGGAGGAGTCAGGGGCTTGGTAGCCGACCATATCACTGGAGGTACCATCTACACTGAACTCCCATGCCATGGTACCATTGGAATTGATGCCTAGCATTACCGCCCATAAATTATTGGTGTTGGTATGTTTCACAAAAGCAATGGACGTTCGATCAAATCCTGGAACTATGTTTTGAAAAAAAACGAAGTTGGCACCGTATCCGGTGCCATGATAATTACGGAAAAAAAGGTGGTCTGGAGATTGAGATTTCAATTCCAAAGTAAAGAGGCAGCAAAAAGCCAACCACAGGACGGTATAAGTTTTAATTCTTGAACGGGTAGGTTTCATGTTATCTATGATCTATTGAACTCCTGTGGCACAAAAGCCGGTAAGGAAGGATAGGTTTATTCTTATGAATTTAATAAAAAAATCCATTTTAGCCTTGCAGCTATTCATCCCCCTGGAATGTATAGGGCTGGTGGGGCTGGATTGCTAGGATCAACTGCCCGGTCTGGATGCGCGCATGGAATTGGGGCCTTGGTTCCAAATCCATGCGCGTGAGCCAACAACCGGGTTATTGTTTGAGTTTGTTCAAAAGTCGCCTATTTTTCATTCAATGACCCTTTTGGATCGTGCCAGCATGATCAACTTAACCAATCTCTATCCAAATAACATTTCCTGATGAACCGATTACGGTTCCAAATGAATTATCGAAATGTCTACTATGCTAGATTTTCTGTATTGGTTGCTAGACATATTGTCCAGTCCCTATTTCACTATACACCACAACCTAACTTATCTACATCAATATCAAGGGGCGATTTTAGCAAAACTGGCCAATCCCACCCTGACTATACAGGTTTAAATTGGCATTCTCCCGTTCTGTTGGGTTTGTTTTGAAAAAAAACGTGTTGATTTAGCTCTTTTGGGTTAATTTATTGCTCATTGAAAACAACAATTCTCCCTCATGAGTACTAGTTCTAGCCTTTCGAACATCAGAGACTATTTCAAGAAATCCAAGAAAAATTCGAGGAAAGAATGGTTGGATGAATTCTATAAAATGTTTGTCTCTGCATCGGCGATTGGTGCATTAGTAATAAACCCTGCATTAGGGGCAGCAGTCGAAATTGGAAATGCTGCTGTTGGGTTTGCCGGGTTTAAGTTTTCAACTCTTCTGAATTGGCTTCCTGATAGATTTAATTATAAAAACAAAGGGCGTGAAAGGAGTGCATTAGAGCGATTTGAAACTGCTGGAATGGTGAATATCTTGATTTCTCAATTAGCAATCCGGGACGCCCTAAATGATATATTAATTCCAGTTCTCAGAGACAATAACCTGGAATTAATATTAAACGCAGAAGAGGTTAGTCGGTATAAAGCCCTTTTGGAAAAAGATGATGAAGAAATCTTTCGCAAAGAGGTTGTTCTGGGCCGCAAAGAGGAAATATTGAAGTATGCCAGCTTAATTTACGACAGAAGCCTAAATTTTCTCCGAGAAAACCTTGGAGATAAGAATGAAATTATTTCAGGTCAGTTGTTGGATATTGAGGTAAAAATTGATGAAGCAATAAATCTAAATTATCAGGCTTATCTTCTCAATTTGGTACATGAATTTCCCGAATTTGCCTTCTATGTAGAGCACAAACGGTTGGCAGAGATTAAACTTCAATCAGAGAAAGTAGCCCAAAAACTTCTGGAACTGCAATTAGGCAGTACTGAGGCACTTTCCCATCTCGAAAACCTCCAAAAAACTTTGAATGATATCAAAGGATTTTTCAAAGACGTGTTCTCAGAGGAATTTGGAATGAGAAGCCTTATTGAGAACAATTACAATTTGCTTAATCGCCACTTGGAGGCAGTTTGGGAAAAAGACCAAATAGCTCACAAAGGTAAATTGATCGCTCATCACAATTATATCAAGAGCGTTCTTTCTGAACCTGTGGGAGAAGGAAATGACATACAGGAAATAAATTATCCACGAAAGGAAGATATTTTTATTCCACAATCATTTCGAGCTTTCGTTTATCGAGAAAAAATTCACGGAAGAACTTTTCTAGATGATGAATTTTGGAAAGGAGACTACGTTCATAAAGGAGAAGATATTGGTGGCTTTCTATTGCGGGAACTTGCACGGCCAGAAAACCGATTCCATCCTATCATCCTTTTAGGAAACCCAGGCTCTGGGAAGTCTTTGTTGAGCAATTTCCTGGCCGCCAGATTAGTCGACAGTAAGGAATTCGTACCCTTTTACATCAAATTAAGGGATGTTACTAGTGAATCAGGAAAAATTAAGAACCATATCAATGAGGGAATCGCCGCCCAAAGTGCATCTACGAACTCAACATTAGATTGGACCGATATGGCCAAGTCTTTTCCTGAACGCCAACCTGTTGTAATTCTGGATGGTTTGGATGAGTTACTAAAAGCTTCAACAAAGGTTCTAAGCGGATATCTGGAGGACGCCAAGGAATTGTTAAAAATGGCTAATTTCGAAGGATTAAGTGCCAGAATCTTGATTACCAGCAGGTTGCCTACGATGCAATCTGTGTCCATTCCCACAGGAATGACAATAATAAAGCTAGATCCCTTTGATAAAAAAAGGCAGAATCTGTGGGTCCGAAAGTGGAACGAATCCCAGTCGAAAGAAGGATATCAGGACTTCCGAGTTCCCGTTAACAAATCCATATTTGATCTGGCAAAGGAACCCCTCCTTCTCTTTATGTTAGCCATCTATGACTTTGAAAGTGGCGAATTACAGAAAGCCTCTTTTGATAATCAATTCAACCAGAGTCAGCTTTACGATCGCTTATTCCAGCAATTTACCTTGCGACAATTAAAGAAGGACATCACAAACTATTCTGAGTTGCCAACAAGGGCAAAAAGGGAAAAGGAACAACTCTTCTTTAGGTTGAGACTCGGGCTAATCGCTCAATTAATGTTTTTGAATGACAGTACAAATATTAATCATGAGCAATTAGAAAATGGGTTAGAGGCCTTCAAGTTACATATGGGGGAAGGTCAAGGAAACCGAGTAGAACCCTTTAGCGATTTCTTCTTTATTCATGATAGCAAGGCTTCAGCAGGATCAAATCTAGCTTCATACAATTTTGAGTTCTTACACAAAACATTTGGTGAGTTCTTGGCAGCTGATTTCATCATTCGAATTTTTATAGCAAGTGAATTTGAAATATTGGAAAACCTGCATATAAGTAGAGAAGACATTTTTAGATATTGTATGGGGAATAATTTTCTACATAAACACCCTAATATTATTAAGTTCCTGATTGAATATTATCCCCAAGTAATCAATGAGGATAAATTCATAAACTACTTGGAAGGAAAGGGAGCTCAAAGGCAAATCATCAGAAAAATAAAAAGGGAATTAAGGTCCATCAACGATACCAGTAGGATTCCATTTCCAATCGGTAGCATTAACCTATTAAGGCCAGCCCCAAAACCTATCCTTGATCACCTAGCAATATATTCGCAAAACCTCATTATTCTTTGGGTTTGTATTGAGGCAAGGGAAAAACCAATCGCCTTCAATATATTAGATAGAGACCCAATCAACCAAGAAATAAAAGATAAAACCTTTACTAGTCAGGATAGGGATGAAACCGACCGAAACAAAGCATATTGGAAAAAACTTGCTTCCCTTTGGACAATGGTAGGCAACCGCCAGGCAGCTGCAAGGTTAAAAGAGTGGATCAACATCCTTGAAGAAGAAGATTTTATTTATTTAAAGGCACATTCTGGAACAACGGCACATTTTTTTTACGATTCTGCTGAAATCTCATGTAATCATTATGAAAAACTCTTAGCATCTTTTGTAACGGCTATTCCCTTTAAGGAGATTGATAATACATTGAAAAATAGACCCGAATTAAAGGAAATCGGTGCCGCTTTGTTGCCTTCATACCTTGATTACCATGCAGACATAATGAAGCCAGATGATTATTTAGCCCACCTAGAATTATTAAATATCGATAATGAGCAAAAAACCTGGGATGAGATTCTTGTTAAATTCGATATCCTTGAGAAAGGGCATTTTGAGACCTTAAGGAATCAAGGAGCTAAAACTTCTCTATCTGTTGCCACAAAGTTGGCCAAAATCCTTAAAATGTTATTGGAGGCAATTATTAAGCAAAATTCAGCATCGAGGTTTATTCGATATTGTCAATTACTAATTCGGTATGAAGGCTTTTTGGAAGATAAAATTATAAAAAAATCCTTAATTGATCCTTTATCTCAAATTGCAAAGTCTATCACTTTCAGTCCTCTTCAAGTTTATCAACTCTCAATCCTTCTACATTCTATTCCTGGGTTCCGAGACTATGTAATGAGGGGAGTATTCAGGAATTCCGAGACGTTAAATCAAAAATTTGATTTAACCATACAGCAACTTTTTGTAGTCTACAGTGTATTGAATAGAAATCTTCATAAGTTTGCGGAGATTATTTTAGAGGCAATTAGAACCCATCCTAATTATCTTGAATCCCGTTTAAATGTCTCTAGTTCCTCACTTGACATTGAAGCCTTAGCTAAGAATCATGAGGGGAATAATAACTCCCTTTTTAGTTGGGACATCGATTATATAGCTAGTTGGGAAAATACAACGCGGTCCTTTAATCCTAGCGAAAGTTGGGAAAATACAACGCGGTCCTTTAATCCTAACGAAAATTGGGAAGATCAGGTTAGGTAATGTTTGAAAATATACTCCCCTTGTGGATTCTGCATATATCATCTCCCACGGATTCGGAACAATCTAGTAGATACTTCATAATATAAGGACCTATATGTTAAGTCAGATTGTATTCCTCTGAAGTCCTTCAACCGATCTGTCTATAAGCCCTTCAATAATTTGCTGCTGGATGTTCGTAAGGATGAGAAACGCATAATGTTGAGATTCATCAAGGTCTGTTATCCTATGCTCATGGAGAAGCTTCTGGATTTCACAGATGGCACTAGAAATATCTCTGGAAAACTCTTCTGAGGTTTTCCCATCAGTGTAGATTTTGATATAGTTATCTGTCATTTTTAGTAGAGCATAAGGATAAAATTAGCAGAGTAGGATCAATTGCAATCCAATACAGAATTGATGGAAAACGGACAGGAACTCTCTAGTCAGATTGTTTCTAATCCTCACCCACCGGAGCCAGCCGCGAAAAATTCTCATTCCTAATCATATCCTGACCAAAGAGCTTTAGCGTAACATATCTCAATGCCGCCTCATCATAATCGAAAGGCTTTCCCTTCAATAGGCAATCCAATTGGGCTGCTCTGAGGGCACAGTCTAACTCCCGCATAAATACTGCAAGGCTGATCGATGCCCAGGAAGTCAAGTAGTTGTGATCATCGTCCAACCTGCCTTGGATCACTTTAGATTCGATTAAGAATTTCAGTTTCTCGATGCTATTCCAGCCCAATAGCATTAAGGGCGGACGATCCACGAAATCGCCCAAGCCTTTTAACTTAAAATCATCAGGATCACTTTTCATGTCAACCGATGATAATTAGGCCGGGACAAAAAGTGAACTGTCTTCACCATCATCCTCTTTACGTTCATCTTCCCAATCCAATTGTCTCAATTTCCTAAGCACATCTTCAATGGTGCTTTGTGAATCTGAATTTATCGTCAGGCTATATGATTTTTTAAGACTTAGTTGGCCGGAGCCGGAGGCTTGATTGGGATCAGACCTTAGATTAGAAGGAAGCTTTTTATCGTAGTAAGAAAAGAAATTGAACTTTAGAATCTTCGAAATTTGATACAATAGACTGGCATCTAAGGTTTCCTTTCTTAGGAGGGTATTGACATTTTGACGAGAGGTATTAATTCTGCGACCAAATTCTGCCTTAGTCATTCCATGGGCTTTTATGCGTTCTGCAATCAAGCTACCGATGTGGATACTTGCAGGGTTAAACATAGCTTTAATTTTTATGGTGTTTATAGATGTGAATTCAATTGATTGGGAGGGGGAAAATCTTCTCTTCAAATGTCTTTAAAACGTAATCCTCAAACGCTTTGAAATGCCAGGAGCCGTCTTCATGAAATGCAACCTGAAGTACTGTCCAATTGGGGTAGCCAGCCTGTCTCCATACCTCCGCCAACATCAGGTCAACCTCACTGGGATAAGGGACCGCAATGTTTTGTGGCAGTCCATCCAGTTTGACCAGTTGCAAAACAGTACAGAAATGTTCTCCGAGTCGATAGTATCTAAAGGTGGCCGAACGGAAAGAAGGAAACTTCCCAATCTTGAGCAGCGATCTCGAAAGCCTGACTATATGTTCCTCAGAAGATTCAATGAGAGGAGTCAGAAATTGCTGCATTTTCCCTGTTGATTCAAAATATTCAATTTGGGAGCCTCGCTTCTTCCGCACAGATACCCGTACCGAGTTGACATTAGGGGACCACTTCCGTTCATTTTCTACCAGTTCGAGGGCAAGCATATCTATGAAATCCAGCCTTTCTACTTCAAACCACATTCCATCCCCATTCTTCCCTCTGGCAAATGCGATGGAGGTTCTTTCTCCCTTGGTAAGGAATGTTATCTGAATATACCCCCCAGCCCATGTATCTGGGAACTGACGCATTAATTCTTGGGTACACAATTCCGTTAAGCTCTTTTTAGCTATTTCATTTGAACTCATAGGACAATTAGATTATCTGGTTTCCGGTTGATTTTGGGCATACCTGAAACAGTCCCGGAAGTAGGGATCAGGTATAGCTCGTTTCATTTCCTCCATTTTTAAAGGATATATGCCAGAAGCATCTAAATGTCTTCGAGGGGCTTTGGTTTAATCTTTACGGGATTCATAATGGTGCAATAATTAGAGTTAAACAGAACCAATTGCCATGCACCTCCGACCAACTCATTGCTGCTGGATGGCCGGAGGCTACATTGAATTTGTTAAATATGAAAGAACTTCGATTACTAATTCATGAGCAATTAAACAGACAGCTTATTTTAAGAAAGCGGTCAAATGCCAATCCGAATCAACTGAGCGTACAAATCTTAACTCTGGTCCAAATAGTTTACAAAGATCGTTTCAGCTTGATCCGATTCAGCATTTTGTATAGATTACGTATCCAATATAGCATTGGTCCAAGAGCATGTTCATCTGAAATTGTTGGAAATTCAGGTAATACAAAACGGTAGCGAATTACCGTAACTGCCTAAAATTCAGCAATTCAGAGGTTTTTAATTGTAAAAAAACCAAAAAATGAAATCCGAACGATTTTTTCATTTCATTCACTCTTTGACCAGGAATCAAAAGGCTGCTTTTACCCGTTTGAATAGATCCAGAACGAAATTCCTCGATATGGAATTGTACAATCGGATTTTAGGAGAACGTGCATTTTCAAAAGAAACTGACAAGAGGATTCGGAAAGGGAAATTTGAAAATGCAGGTCAATACTTTTATTACCGAATAAAACTTGGCCGAAAAATTCTCCATTGCCTTGTCCTTTTGGATGAAAAAGAACCAACTTCTTGTGGTTTGATCCGGCAAGCTGCAAAAATGGGAGTTGGGGAATTGGCAAACAGCATCGCATCGGTTGAAATCAAAGACCTTCTGAAAACAGAGGATTTTCTTTCCTTGAGCCATCTATTGGAAACTTGCAGGGAGCTATCCTATAAATATCGAACCCTATTCGAATTGCCAGATGATACCCCTTCCCTCCAATATCTAAACCAAAGGAAGAGAAGCATTGAAAACCTTCGCCAAATCATTGTAGAGGTCAAAAAATCACTCCTCTTGAGTGACGAAAAGAAGTTTGCTGTAGTTCAAAATCTCCGCAACAAATTGGATAAAATAAGTCCTCAGAGTCATTCAGAAGAGTTTTTGTGGCACAGAGCAATGGTAAGTAATGCCATTCTCAACAAAGATTACCACCATGCCTATCAACTCCAGGAGGAACTGATCTCTTTGAAGGCTTGGGGGTTGGCCATTAATTCCGAGGTGATAATGGTGACTGAGTTATTCCAGAGGATTATACTCGCTGCAATAATAGGATGTCGGGATAAGGCCCTCGCGAATCTATCCCATCTCAGGAATTTGAAACTAAAAAGTCGCTCTGGAAAAACTTCTTTGGACAAACAATTAGCCATCCATCATATTGATCTGGGGGAGAAGTATGGGAACACAGAATTCACCACTTGGGGAATTGCCCTTGTTGAAGAAAAAAGGAGCTTGTTCTCAAACCATGAACTGGTTCGCTTGTACCTCTTAGCAGGACTTACACAGTTTTACAATTCAAATTACAAAGAAGCTCTTTCCTGTATTGAAGTTGTTTATGAATTCCATTCCAAATTCAGGACGGTAATTATATGGGAACCTGAGGCTTTAGAAGCTTTGATTCACCTCGAAATGGGATCAATTGATGAGTTCGACGAATGCATTGAAAGGGCAGGTAAGCAGGCAAAGAAAGCCAAAAAACAATATCCGATTCTCGTTGTAAATACGATTAAGCAAATCTCTCATTTGAGTATTTCAGAAAAACCTGCATTTCTGAGGGCTTCACTGGTTGAAATAGAGAACACCAAAGCTCGAATCGAAGAGGCACAAGTTTCTCGTTATTGGGATTTTTCCCGGTGGATCAAGACACAGTTATCCTTCAACTCCTATATTGATCTGATCAATGCAGAAGTAAATATTGAAAAACAAAGATACAAGAAGACCTCTTCTTAAATATTGTCCTCCAATGTTGCAATTAATCCTCCACCCGAATCTCTGACAAGATATCCAGATACATCCTTTTCGATTGTGATCTCTCCCTCGTCATACTGGATACAAAGACATTCATAATCAAATCCAAGTTCCTGTTGCATGTACCGGAAAATCCGCTCTACCAAGTCGCTACCAGGGGCTTCTTGGGATTGGCAAATTTCGGCATAGCTATCTGAATTCAAGGAAGTAGCGTTTACCTCTCCTGGAAAGGTAAAACACAGCCCTACCAGGGCGATAAATAATATATTCCGCATTGTAAACTTATTTGGACCTACACGAAAGATACATTATTTAGTTCCTTGGATTGCAAAGAGCCTGGCTTTTGAAGTCATTTTGTAATGATCTGATTTCCGATACTTCAGGTAAGAAAGAAGACAAGGGAACATTTGTAACGAAATTCAATACGATGCAAATTGCCCGTGGATTGCCCGTGTGTATCCGTTGTCACTCCTGCAATAGCTTTACACTTTGTGTAAACCGGAATCAGCTTTGGACAATTAAGCACATCTGAAATTTGATTATTCTGGATCGATTTTTCGGAAAAGAGTTGAGTTCTTTCTTATTTCCTTGGACAGCTTTAGACCCACATTTCCACTTTCTGCCTCCAAAATTGATAATTTATCCTTTTCGATTCTAACTATTTCAGTTTTAAAGAAATCTCCATTTTGATGGATGAAGATATGGTCCCCCTTTCGGATTTTCTGTCCAGTCAGTTTTATAAGTGCAACAGTTCCACCATTCAATACCTTATATGGCTGTCCAAGCATGGATAAGTTTTGAGGTTTAAATGTAATTAATCCAATTTCTCTAAATTGTTTTCTTGCCTCTCTCTTGGTTATTACACCGGTGGCGATTCTTTTCTCGAGATTGAATAACTCCCAAGTTGTTAATAAGCCCCTTTGTGCAATTATGGCATCTTTCACCTGGTTTTCAGTAAAGGGTGGATTCATTCTATCGATAGGTGATTTATACCGCTGATGATTTACGATGTAGATACCCCGAATATTGGCGTTTGGGTTTTTTGTTTTTTTTCGATTGACAATTTTCTGGACTTGACTACAGGCTGAATCTGTTGAGGTACCACCGATCCCTTTTGCCTCGATAATGATCTTTTCGTTTCCAATTTCAATCCTCAAGTCCTCTTCCATATCTGAATTAGACTTATTTTCTTCTGAGTCAACATTTATTACCTGATTGAACCCCAACCATTTTAGATACCGTTCAAGCGAGTCAACTAATTCGGAGTCCGTTTTGGTAAGAATGTCATGGAGAAAGGAAAACTCAAGGGAATTCTGGTTTATTCGATACTCAAGATTATTTAATGTCTCTTCAAATTCTGAAATTAGTTTTTCTTTTTCATCCGTTAATGCTTTGTGATTGGGTAACCAATATCCGGGTTCATTTATCCAACTGAATTGGAAAAGATGAGGGAAAATGTCTGAGGCAACATTTGGAGCACTTTTTTTCAGAAAATCAACAAGAAACTTCCCTTTTTCTTTGAACTGAGGAAAGATGAAGGTAATAATGTTTCTATGTTCAAACTGAATTGAAACAGAATCTTTATTTAAGCTTTTTATCAAAGGTCGAATTCCTTCGTTTTCTTCTTTGGTTAACCAAGGTGAATTTGTGGAGAAAGTTTGATTGTATTCTGCCTCCTTTATGTAGGTCATAAGTACGTTTTGAAGATCCCCTCCAATTTTTTCAACAGAGCAATCCAATCCCCTTTTTACTTCCAAAGGAGGATTATAGTTCATGAAAGAATAAAGATTATGCTTTTCCTTTTTAACAAATTCAGGCCCATATAAAGTTGATTTATATATCTCATATTCTTCTACAATGTTTGCGGCTGAGAAAGCAATAACTATCACTGACCGACCCTTAATTTTTTTAAGCTCATCTTTCAGAAGCCTCAAAGACAACGGTCTTGGGTCAAATTTCGTTTTTGGGTAACTGGCACCAAGAAACTGGGATTCTGCCTGGGATCTTAATTCATCAAATTGTTTCTTCTCTTCATATTCGGCAATATCTTCTCTTTGCAGGTCAATCAAAAAGATATCATATTCATGAATGTTCTTAGGAAAATTTCTATTTAGCTTTACTGGGCAGAATCTCCCTTCTCGGTTATTTGGAACTTTCGTAATTATCCCCAAGCTACCTTCAAATATTAAAAAACCTTCATTTTTAATTTGCTGTATAAAATGGGGAGCAAGATCAAAAGCACAAATCCTTGGTCTCTCAAATTCAACCATTTCTTTTGATCCTGTGCTTATAGAATCAGGAATATTGTGTTTATTTTTAAAATAATCCAGAATTCTCATAAATGACTTTTTGTAGATGTGCTTGAGCATTAGGCAGGAGAAAATTAGCAATTTCGTCTGGGTTTACCACAATTTGTCTTGGCATTTTAGAAATCCTGATCCTGTCTTATCCTGCCATAGCCTTACAACTTTGACTATATATTTTTCTGAGAGCTCGTTATCGTATATCCCCTTTCAAAAAAAGTTTTGTCCCACCCTGGTAACTAAATGAGTCAAAGGTCGAACGGCCTTCAAATATGAAAAACGGAGCAAACGTTCGCCATCTCGAACTTTGTCCCGTTTTGGTGTACACCGGAGGGGGCGAAGTTCGGACACGCTGGAGGAGGATTTGGGGATGTGGTAAAGGGGATCAAACACCTTTTTGTAATATTTTGGTGTAGGATTTAAGGATACCTTTTCTTCTAAAAAAGGAGAATTAAGGATTATTGCAGGTTTCGTATATTTGCTATAGCATTTTTCGTTATCCAGACAATATATAACTATTATGAGTTGGACAAGTAGGTTGGAAAATTCTCTATGGAATTGCCAACTTTTGGTTGAAGGCCCGATATCAGTTGGGGAAACAATATCTTTTCGCAGTAGAAAAGATGCTGAACACTTAACCCCACTCATGTCCAACATTTCCATAAAGAATGCTCCAAATGGAGCGCTTCTACGTGTAAATTCTTATGCTTTTGAACAGAAGTACGCTATCGAAGCAGCCCTCATTTTTTCTGGATATGCCCTTGACATATTGAGTACTAAAACGAGATGTCCTCTAACAGTCCGATTTTTGGAAGAAAGGCCATCCAGAAGATCCCCAGAATTAACCATCAGCCGTACTATTTCTCAAGAAGAATGGATGTTTGCATTTAGGGAATCTCGTTTGCTGATGTTCACCCAACCAACTTTTTTACGAGCATTGGGTTGGTTCAGAAAAGGCTTAGTTTCAATAGATCCTATGGATAAATTTCTGGCCTATTGGAATTCGATAGAAGTCATCGCTGGGAAATATCATACCAGAAATGAGCGAACTTCCAATGGTATAAAAAATCAAATTTGGCAATGCTTTTTGGACTTATGGGGAGAGAACGATCATTGGAAAATAATTAGTGGAGATGAAAACTGGATAGACTATAACTACAATACGCGGAAGGATGTAGCACATGGTCTTATTAATGTTGATGTTGCTTCAATGGAGTCCATTGCAGCTAAAATCTCTGTTATTGAAGATCTTGCCCACGAATTCATCATAGATTGGAGAAACCAAAAACTTAATCCAGAAGCACAAATTGATAATTATATCTCCTCCAAATTAGAAGAGGAAAATTGGATTAGAATTGAGTAGACTTTGATTAATTGTGACCATTTATATGGAATTGTAACTAGCCTTGAATTGACATCATTAAAATCTTCGGCCAACTGCTCGATTGAAACAGAACAGATTCACCTCTGAAACCATCCGCATACAAGAAAACCCTAAGTTTGCACTAAGGGCCTTCTCTATTTGTACACCGGAGGGTTCAGAGTTCGAACACCTTGGACGCTTTGGAGGAGGATTTGGAGATGTGGTGAAAGGATATGGGATTCCAGACCTTCATTGATTATCTTATCTTGGAATAGCTTTCCCAAAAATGCAAACCGAAATCAGTACAGGTCAATTAAGAGTTATTCAGTAAGTCACCCCAGAACCTATGTCCTAATTAAGGCAAGTCTGACCCATTTGAAATCTTTAAATAATTCGGTAACGAGTAGAATTTGATCAGGACTCTTTGTCTCAACTTCAAAAGTTAAAGAAAGGTCATCAGGTAAAATTGTAATGAATTTCACATGCGAGAAATACGCCATCAATTGTTCAGCAATCTTATATTTTATTTTATTCCTATTTATGGAATAATCCGTTATCTCAAATTTCAAGATATATTTTTGGATTTTACTTTTAGGTTTATGGGGGGGGGCTTCAAGAGATTTCAAGTCTTCATGACGAAGGTTTTCTATTTCTTGAATTGCCTCATCTTGCGTATTCTGACCAAGGTATTCATTTGCCAGTGAAAGAAACTTATCAGCTTGGTATATATTGATTCGCTTTCCAGTTGCATTTTGAAATTCCTTAATCAATGCAACTCTTGGCCCAATAGTTTTTCCTTTAAATCGATACCACCAATCATCCTTGAGGTCATCCGTAATAAGGATAATAGACTCGGGCACATCGTTGGCTTTGTTGATTACTTGCTTCCATAGAATTAAATCTCCATAAATGGATCGCTCTCCTTTACTTTTTTTGGGGCCAAGATCTTTGTATCCAGGCGGGACTTCCTTTTCAAATCGATCCTTACCTTCTTTGTAAATATCTTCAAGTTCATCTAGGCTAAAATCATTACCAAATCGCTTCTCCAGCAGTTCTACTAGTTTATCCTGAATAGGGTCATTTTTCAAATAATCTGGATGCATGGCATCAAGCGAGTCAAGCTCTTTTTGGATTGAAAAAAAAGCAAGCTTAATCTGTCTCTTTAGTTGTTCAATCTCCAGGAATGGGTGCCGCTTAAATTCATTTAACTGGGCATCTATTTCTCCCCTTTTTTTATCTAGAACGTTCCTAATTCTGTCATAGGCTGCTTGCTGAGCATAAATTACATTTAGTCGATTTCTGTGGTATTCTAACCCTGCTTGGTAGGTAATCCAAGTTCTATCTTTTATCTGCTCCAGGACTTTAAAAAATGCATCTCTTGTCTTGGGAGAATATCTGTATAGATTGAGAAGTACATTAGCATCGAAAGAAAAAATATCCTTTTCCCAATGCAAACTCAGACTATTTGAGTCCAAGCTGTAATATTCCCCATAAGCGTTTTTCACTTCACAAAAAATTACTAAAAATCTTAAAAGTCAAAGTTACGAAGAATTGATTTGTCTTCTACTGACCTAGCTTTATGTTTTGAAACAGTTTGACCGAAGATTCATCTTTTGATTTGGTTCCTTTCATTTCCAAAATAAATTTGAAGTTTGTCCCATCTTGGACACCGGAGGGGGAGAAGTTCGGACAGGTTGGAGGAGGATTTGGGGATGTGTT
Source organism: uncultured Bacteroidia bacterium (assembly GCA_964352215.1). Taxonomy (GTDB): domain Bacteria; phylum Bacteroidota; class Bacteroidia; order J057; family JADKCL01; genus CAWUKT01. The sequence goes on along the minus strand of CAYGRE010000034.1, from coordinate 2,722 downwards.
AAAGGGGGGAAACATATAAGGTCTTCATTGATTATTCTCATGTCAATATTAGTTCTGCTGGATCAAAGCTGACTTAACTGTTAATCAATAGGTCTTTGGTTCGAGTCCAAGAGCCTCCCCCTGAAAATGAAGCTCTTACAAGTTTGAATTTTGTGAGGGTTTTTTGATTGATGCATACAGTTTACAGTACAATTTTTTGGGAGGGCTAGGGATTTGAGGTGTTGTGACCAATTTGGTCGGATTGAGAATGGGTGAAAAACTACCGTCGCACGTGACCACAAAGCGGCGGAATGAACAATACATAAAGTTGCGCATGAGGAAAACTCACTTGAAGTAATTAATAAAGAGCCAATCAATAGGAGTTAGGTTAAAAGCTATTAATTGAACAAAAACCGATTATATTGGTGGGCTTATTCGAAGTGTTACCTTTAATCCTTCACCAGACAAATATTTGAACTTTATGACAGAAAATGAGACTTGGATTGAAAATCTCAGAGATCAAATAATCGAAGAGGATGACAAGATCTTATTCAATGAGACTGCCGGCTGTTTTTTGAGTAAGCACTATAGAGCTTCCTATATTCTTTCTTGGATTACAATAATTGAATCATTAAAGAGAAAGATTAATCTTTTTTCAAATTTAGGTGATAGTCGAGCAACTGAAGCTGTCAAGGAAATTGAAAAAACTGAAGAACAAAAAAAGTCTACTGACAAATTAATATATGAAGAGGCAAATAAATGTGGGATTTTAGATAATTCCGATTTGAGTACAATTAATTTTCTGTGGGAACAAAGGTGCCTATTTGCTCATCCTTATCAAAAACAACCAGAAAGTGACGAGGTAAAACACATTATTGGACAATCAATAAAATTGGTTTTGGGTAAAGAGTTGTTGTTCAACAAGGACTATTTAACTGAGTTTTCGGAAAATGTTGCAACGAAACCTTTTTTTCTGCCAAATGAAATTGAACGAGTAAGGGAATATGCATTAGGTATTATAGCTAGGACACCAAAAGGTTTACATCCATTCTTCTTTAAAACACTTTTATTTAGGGTGGGTGAGGTAATTAATGTGCCTGCAAAGTCCAAGGAACTTACGAAGTTGCGTTATTTTCTGGTTGAACTATTTAGCAAAACAGATATTCCTCTTTCGGATATACAGTGGTCTTTGGAAGACCGAGTCACAAAGTTCCCATACGAGTGTTTTATTGGCTTTGTACATCCAGAAACTTGGGATATACTACCTTTACGGATAAAAGAAATGTTAATAGCTTATGTTTCGAATGAAATTGGCACAAATAGATTCATAAACTTAAAATATATTACCAGCGCCTTAATAAAAGCAGGGATTTTAGAAGATACCTTAAAAGAACAATATTACTCTATAATAAATGGTATAGATTATAACTCATCAATCAATTTCTACGGCAACAATGACGCCAAATTTGATAGAATCGTTGCAGAATTAGAGAGTTGGCAGTACGAACAGCAAAATACGGTTATTGAGCATTTAAAAGGAGAAGGAATGGCCGATTTCTTAAACTTATTAGATGAGAAAAAACAGTTTTATTTGGGTAGACTGTTAAGATATTGTGCTGGTAATGGCCATTGGAAAACTCAACATTATATATCCAGAATCATTGATGGTTCAAATAATGTGCCTAACAATATGAAAGCAGGCTTAGCATTTGCAAGCTTCATAAACCGAAAGGATGCTTTTGACTTAAAAAAGGGAGTGGTCAAAGAAGCGGTCAAGTTGTTAAACGTAATTGATGAAGACACCCAAAAGGATGTTTACAAAAATGTTTCAAGCATATTAGAAAATAGCACACCAGATGAATTCGATAAAATGGTTTTCTCAGAGTCTTCCATTATTGGAATTTCTAAATCGGTACATGAATCAATTGAGACTTGGGTTGATTCAAATAAAATTAATTTTGACAAACTTGTGGAAGGAATTAAACAATACTATGCCTAGCAATACCTATTGTGCCAAACATCCTGAATGGCTTAATCTCTTCGACGATGTCCAACGAGCGAGAGATTGAAGAAAAGACTATAAGCTAGGCATGAAAACGGAAATTGATCCAAGCTAGCTGTCGTTTTTAGTCATATTTTCGTAAAAGGTGAAATCAGTACAGGCCATAAAGGAATTCTTAAAGCTAACCCGAATGGGAGTTCGAACCCTATTAATATTGATTATCAGCAATTTACATAGCGTCCAAAAATGAAATCGGCCAATACACGAAGTATTGGCCGATTGTACACCTGGAGGAGTTCGAACCCATATCCTGTCCCCCTCTTTCATAAAACATATCTAATTCACATCCAGATGGTTTTTAAGGAGAGTAGTAACCTCCCCATTATTCTAATGGGATGATTACTACTCTCAATTTTCATGTTCAAGCAATTATTAATCGTGAAGTAAATATTTCTTTGAGTTCTAATCGTTCCGTATTTAAATTGGGAAGATATTCATTTATCAAATCCTGAACTTTTCCAATGATTTTCGGATCAGGATTGTCCTTTAGAAGAGTTCTCAATGCGGTTATTGCATCTTCCACTTTATCATCCTCAGAATTTGGTCCCTTTTTTTCGAAAAAGTCCATCCCCTCATCCAATGAGAGATTGACCAGTTTCGCATAGTGCTTTTCAGTAACCGTTATGGATTGATGCCCCAAAAGCTGAGAAACGACTTTCATTCTGGCTCCTTGAGAAAGGA
>CAYGRE010000033.1:0-62207 GCA_964352215.1 uncultured Bacteroidia bacterium | reverse complement strand
GACCGAAGCTCCAACAGGTCCAAACCCCGGTTGCACCATGTAAAAAGTACTGCACACATCACATCTGGATGAGTCTGCTATGGTCACGACCATAGCACCAACTGTCCCAAACTCAAGTAGCATCAGTTGAAAAGTACTGCACACTTCATATCCGGAAGAGTCATCTATGCTCATGACCCAAGCTCCAGCAATTCCTAACCCGGGTTGAGTCATACGAAAAGTGATGCGCGCATCACTTAGGCATAGGATAGCTTCAGTCCAGACCGAAGCCCACCAAGGTTTTGGGTAAAGCTCACAAATGCTCTGTGCGATGCCTGCATAAACCATGCCTATTCCCCCCTATGGAATCAAGCAATCCGCACTCCAAACCTGCGAAGCCATGCTTTGGTCCACATCGAAGCAAACACCAGCGCAGCCCATTCCTCACCAAGAAAAATAGCAATCCACACTCCAAATCAGCAGAACCAAGCTTCATTCAAGCAAGTACCCCGCACAGGCTTGCAACATCTCAAGCTCAAGGACAGTGTACTTCCCACTCCATATCAGCAAAACCTTACTTCGGTCCAGCAAACAGTCCACACAGGCAGGGAACATGTCAAACTCAGGAGCAAAGTACTTCCCACTCCATATTCGCTATTCTGGACTTCAGTCCAGACCACCGAAGAGCTGATTTCGTCCAAATCAAGCCCGTCCAAAGGGAAAACCAATCAACGGTAAACCAACTCATACCGACACATACAGTGGTACAGCTGATAAATAAGTCTGTTGTTCTCAACATCCACCCAACCCAAGCCAGAAACCTCAACCTCTTCAACCACTCCGGTCGAAACATCGGTCACAGAATTCCTCTGCACAGGAATCTCAAAATTCCAATCATCCGAAAGAGCATCCGCAATCAAAGGCTGATCGAGGTCGCTGTTCCAAATCTTGATTTTAGTAAAGTCGCCGGGGTAATCTGCAATTCGGTGCTTTGCGAACTGCACTTCGCCTTCCAAACATTCACCCCCAACCTGGGTATAATCACCATAAAAAATCCGGGCCTTTGGCAATTCGCAGAATTCGCCTTCAAACCCAGGGGCGCATTTATTTACTCCCTTTGCCTCCACATCTTCACAACCAGGCTCAGTACAAACCTCTTGTTCGCAGGAGGTCAATCCGGCAATAACCAATAGAAAAATTGAGAAGATGGTTTTAAGAGGCATTTGATGTTCTTTCTATAGTTACGCAAATTCTTCCATTCTGGATTTTTCGAACGTCAAAAACCCGACATTTTTGTTATATCCCGACGAGGTTTGGCCTTTTCGTAGCACCCTGAAAGCTTTTCCAGGACCATCCGGGCCAAAAAACTACCCCAAACTCCCCTCACTAACTCTTACACATCGCAACAACTGAACTCACCCACTGCGGATGCGTATTCAATCCTTCCACCAGCGTCAACTCCTCCCCGCCCATTTCCTGAAACTCTTCTTTATACTCCTCCCCGATCTCAATAATCGTCTCCAGGCAATCCGCGGTGAAAGCAGGACAGAAACAAATCAGCCTTTTGGCTCCCTTTTCCTTGGCCAGGTGTTCGATCACATCACTGGTATAAGGCTCTTTCCAGGGTTGCTTGCCCAATCGGGATTGAAAACAGACAGAATATTGGTCTTCAGAAAGACCGAGGCCTTCCGCAATGGCTTTGGTAGTGGCGTAACACTGGGCACCGTAGCAGTAATAATTCTTTTCGGTCCAGTTAAAGCAGCAATCCTTGGATTGACCGCAATGGTTTCCTTCGTCAGCTTTGACGAGTTGCCGTGCTGGGAGCCCGTGGTAGCTGAAGAGGATATGGTCATAACTGTCCAGGTCGTGCTCCCGTCCTCGAGCAACATGGGTGGCAATCATGGCTTCATCGACTGGATAGCTGTTGACGAATTCAACATCGGGAATGGTTTGCCATCCGGAGAGTACCCGCATCACCTCTTGATGGACAGACCCCGTGGTCGCACTCGCGTATTGCGGAAAAAGTGGGATCACCTTGATCTTCTTCAGCACCTTGCCTTTGAAACGCTCCATCACAGATTCCACCGAGGGGCTTTGGTAGCGCATGGCCAATTCTACCTGGTAATCTTCTCCCAACTCTTCGGCAACCAGGTCCCGCAATTTTTCAGAGATCACCAACAAAGGCGAGCCTTCATCGGTCCAGACTTCCTTGTAGATCTTAGCGGATTTTGGGGAGCGAAAGGGGCCAATAATTCCCCGCACCAGAATTTGACGTGGAATTACAGGGATGTCAATCACCCGCCCGTCAGTCAAAAATTCGACAAGGTACTTGCGGACATCTTTTGTCTTATAAGAATCGGGGGTGCCGAGATTTACCAGGAGCACACCTGTCTTGCTTGGGGTCATATTCGCTTAACCAGATTGGGGGCAGGAAGGTTACCAACAGGATCACTTTATCCTTTCGTGTACTTCAAAGGTAAAGCTGTGGGCATGTTTTTCATCGACATCGTGGAACTCAGAAGAGACCTTGCGCCAGCCGGTTTCTGGAATGCGAAAGAAAGTGTCTCCGTTGATGACCGCATGTACCACCGTGAGGTAGATTTTGCCAGCGATGTCCAGTTCCAGGGCGTTTTGGTAGATGGTCCCGCCACCGATGATGAACACTTCCTCTTCATTGAGGCAGGCCTTTAAAGCATCGCCGAGGGAATGCACCACTTCGGCATCGGGCAATTCCAGATTCCGATCCCGGGTAATGACGAGGTTCCGGCGCTTAGGCAGTGCCTTACCCAGGGACTGATAGGTCTTTCGCCCCATGATCACCGAATGCCCGGTGGTGGTACGTTTGAAATAACGGAAGTCATCAGGAAGTTTCCAGGGAAGATCGTTGTCGCGGCCGATCACTCCATTTTCAGAGGCGGCCATAATCATGGAAAAGATCATACAGAGATGGGGGCTTGGATCCTGGGGTGGTGTTCGTAATTGAGAAGGGTAAAGTCCTCAAATTTGAAGTCAAAAATGGACCTGACTTCCGGGTTGAGTTGCATGACTGGCAGGGGAAATGGCTCGCGGGACAATTGCTCATTTACCTGGTCAAGGTGATTTAAGTAAATGTGGGCATCGCCGAAAGTATGGACAAAGTCTCCTGGCTTCAGGTCACAGACATGGGCAACCATCATGGTCAACAAAGCATAGGAAGCGATGTTGAAAGGAACTCCGAGGAAGAGATCGGCGCTGCGCTGATACAGTTGACAACTGAGTCGGCCATCGGCTACATAGAACTGGAAAATGGTATGGCAGGGCGGCAGGGCCTGAAGTCCATTGGCTGCATTTTCCTTGGGCGAGAATTGGGTGTCGGGCAATACGGCTGGATTCCAGGCAGATACGATCAGGCGCCGGGAATCCGGCTTGGTCTTGATCATCTCTACCACTTCCTTGATTTGGTCCAGATGCCCACCGTCGGGCAAAGGCCAGGACCGCCATTGCACCCCATAAACCGGGCCCAGTTCCCCTTCATCGGTGGCCCATTCGTCCCAGATTTTGACCTTGTTCTCTTTCAAATAGGCAATATTCGACTCTCCCTTGAGGAACCAGAGCAGTTCATGGATGATGGCCCGGGTATAGACCTTCTTGGTAGTGACCAGCGGAAAACCTTCCTCCAGGTTGAACCGCATTTGGTGACCAAATATGCTGAGGGTACCGGTTCCGGTCCGGTCCTCCTTGCGAACTCCGTTGTTCAGAACGTGCTTTAACAGATCGAGGTATGCCTTCATGTAATCAATTCCAATATTCCCTGCAAATTTAAGCCAATGGGAAAGATTTCTGATTCCTGATTTTCCACACTTCGATCATACTCTTCCTTCCCAGGCTTGGCTTTACCTATATTTGCACCATGAAGAAAAAGACTCCGGTTAATTCGATCGCCAATATGACCGAATTGGTCCTGCCCAATGATACCAATACCCTGGGCAATCTGATGGGAGGCCGTCTGCTCCACTGGATGGATATCGTTTCTGCTATTTCGGCTGCCAAGCATTGCAACCGGGTAGTCGTGACCGCCTCCGTGGATTTTGTTGATTTCCGCTCTCCAATCGCACTGGGTGAGATCGTACTGCTGGAAGCCAAAGTCACCCAGGCGTTCAACACTTCGATGGAAGTGCGGATAGAGGTCCACGCTGAAAACATGCAAAGTGGAGAAAAGCGCTATTGCAACTCAGCCTTTTACACTTTTGTGGCGGTGGACCAGAGTGGTCGCCCCATCCCGGTTCCCGAAATTTTCCCTGAAACGGATGAGGAAGTGAACTGGTGTGAAAGTGCCATACGTCGGCGCGAATTGAGGTTGATCATGGCGGGTCGCATGAAGCCCGAAGATGCCACCCATGTGAAAAAGATATTTTTGCCCTGACAAGTTGTACCAATCTTAAACTGAATCCATCCCAAGCTGAACCTATCTTCTCTTAGGATTAGCTTGCAAATGACCGGTATTTAGGATTATTTTGTGAAGGACTATTAGTATTTGTGTAATATTCTCGACGATCCCTTAAATGACTTCAGACGGGCACATTGATAAACTGGACAGATCAATTCTCAATATTCTCATGGAGGATGCGAGAACGCCTTACCTGGAAATTGCCCGTGGTTGCAATGTTTCAGGAGCAACGGTTCACCTTCGGATTCAGAAACTGGAGAAGATGGGGATCATCCGGGGATCCCGCCTGATGATTGACCCTTCCAAGCTCGGTGTGGGTATCTGTGCATTTTTAGGCATTTACCTGGACCGTGGTTCCCATTTTCATGATGTCGTCGAACAACTCAAAGCGGTTGAAGAGATCGTTGAATGCCACTATACTACTGGGATTTATTCCATGTTTGCCAAGATTTATTGCCGAGATACGACCCATTTGCGGGAAGTTCTTAACGACAAGATTCAGGCTATCAGTGCGGTGGAAAGAACCGAAACACTGATCTCATTGGAAGCGACTTTTGAACGCCAAATCAAGGTGGACGTTGAATGAACAAATTACTGCTACGCTTTACTCCCTTTTTATTGATTCTCAGCCTTGGACTTGCTTCCTGCAAGCATAAGAAGGCTGATATGCTGCTGGTCAATGGTGTCATCTATACAGCCGATGATGCGCAGCCCATTGTTCAAGCTGTGGCCATCGAAGATGGGAAAATTGTCGCTGCTGGCCGGAGCAATGATATCCAATTTGAGTACAAAGCAGACAGTATCATCGATCTCCGGGGGGCCTTTGTCTATCCGGGGTTCATAGATGCCCATTGTCATTTCTATGGCTATGCCATGAACCTGGGCAAGGTCAATCTGGTGGGAACTACCAGTTGGGAAGAAGTTTTGACCCTGGTGGATACATTTGCCTTGAATCATCCTGACGGATGGATTGAAGGGCGGGGCTGGGATCAGAATGACTGGCAGCTGCAAAAATACCCAACCAAGGCAGAGCTGGACAAACGATTTCCGGATCGGCCGGTGCTCCTGAGAAGGGTGGACGGTCATGCTGCAATCGCAAATCAAGCCGCACTGGATGCTGCAGGGCTTACCACCAAAACCAAGGTCCAAGGCGGTAAGCTCTTGAAAAGTCGCGGAAAGCTAACCGGGGTATTGATAGACCATGCAGTCGACCTCATCGATGACGTTATCCCTCAGCCCTCACACGCTGAAATTGCGAAGGCACTCATTGATGCGGAGAAACACTTGATCAGAGCTGGTCTCACCACGGTGGACGATGCTGGACTAGACCTAGAAATCATTGACCTGATAGATTCCCTGCACAAAACAGGTGATCTAAAAATCCGGGTCTATGCCATGGCCAACCCCTCTGAAGAAAATTTCGACCGTTTTATCAATTCCGGACCTTACAAAACCGACCGTCTGCATGTCCGGGCTTTTAAGATCTATGCGGATGGGGCCCTTGGCTCCCGAGGGGCCTGCCTGTTGAAGCCCTACAAAGATGAGCCGGGTCAGTTGGGTTTCCTGTTGCACCCGGTTGAGTACTATGGAAACATAGCTCAGAAAATACATGAGGCTGGTTTTCAAATGAATACCCACTGTATTGGAGATTCGGCCAACCGAATGATCCTGCGCTTGTACGGTGAGACACTGGGCGAAGGAAATGACGACCGATGGCGGATCGAACACAGTCAGGTGATCGCCCCTTCAGATTTTGAGAAATTTAAGCGTTTCAATATCTGGCCATCGGTGCAGCCGTCCCATGCCACCTCAGATATGTACTGGGCAGAGGACCGGATCGGCAAAGAGCGGATGGAAGGTGCATACGCTTACAAGACACTCTTCGAGCAAAACAACTTCATCGCTTTTGGCACAGATTTTCCCGTGGAAGACATCAGTCCGTTGATGCAATTTTATGCAGCAGTTGCCAGAGTCGACCTGGAAAACTTTCCCTACGGTGGCTTTATGCTGGAGCAAGCACTAGGCCGGGACACTGCTTTTAAAGCTATGACCATCTGGCCGGCCACCGCCAATTTTGAGGAGAAAGAAAAAGGAAGCATTGAGGTAGGTAAATTGGCGGATTTGGTAGTGCTGGAAAAAGATATCCTTTTTGCCCCTCAGGAAGAGTTGCCCTATATTCAGGTTACAAAGACCATCATTGGGGGAGAGATAGTTTATTCCTCCGATTTGTGAGAATATTTGTAAATTTCAGGGAACAGATCATTTTCATTTTCAATGCTCAGTCAAAGACAGCAATTAAAGCTCAAGACCCTCATCTCGCCGCAGCAGATTCAATTTATCAAACTGCTGCAGATTCCAACGGCTACCCTGGAAGCCCGGATCAAGGAGGAACTTGAGAGCAACCCCGCCCTCGAAGATCAAAATACTTCGCTTGAATCTTCTTCTGAATCCACCAATGAATATGCTGATCTGGACAACGATCGCGGTGATGATTCCAAGGGGGAAGACGATTTCAATCTGGACGATTATTTACAGGAGGAGTATTCCTACCGGGAAAAGCTCCCATCTGCTTCTGACGACGAGGACGATTACAAGGCGCCCATTGTTTCCACCCAATCTGCCCTTGAGCAATTGGAAGAACAGTTGTCAATGGTGGACCTGAACGAAGAGGAAGAAATCATCGCCCATTACCTGATCGGCAGCATCGATGAAGATGGCTATATCCGCCGTCCGATTCCAGCGATTGTGAACGACATGGCCTTTCGCTATCCGAATTTCAGGAAGTCAGTCGAAGAAATAGAGGCTGTTCTAAAAAAAATACAACAATTCGATCCAGCGGGAATCGCAGCTCGTGACCTCAGGGAATGCCTTTTGCTTCAGTTGGCCCGTCGCCCATCTACTGAACTGATTCAGAATGCCTATACCATCGTAGACAAGTATTTCGAAGAGTTTACCAAAAAGCATTTTAAGAAGTTGCAGTCCGCCCTGGGAATCACAGAAGAGGAATTGAAAGAAACCTATGCTGAGATTACCAAGCTCAATCCCAAGCCAGGTGGTTCCAAGGCTACCAACAAGTTGGAATACATTATTCCTGACTTCATCCTGCTGGTGGAAAACAATGAGATCGACATCAAGCTCAACCGCCGCAATGCACCTGAGTTGAATGTCAGCGGTAGCTATCTGAAGATGTTCAAGGAGTACAAAGCCGCTCAGAAAAAGGAAAAGAGCAGTTCGAACAAGGAAACCCTCGATTTCGTCAAGTCCAAGATCGAGTCTGCCCAGTGGTTCATAGATGCCTTGCGTCAACGGTCCGTAACCCTCTTGAATACCATGATGGCGATTGCAGACCAGCAGCGTGAATTTTTCCTCTCTTCAGGAGATGAACGCAAGCTTCGCCCCATGATCCTCAAAGACATTGCCGAAATCGTGGGCATGGACATCTCGACCATTTCCAGGGTGGCAAACAGTAAATACGTTCAGACCGACTTTGGCATTTATTCTCTGAAATATTTCTTCACTGAGGGCATTACCACCCAGAGCGGGGAAGAAGTATCCAACCGGGAAGTCAAGTCTATTTTGGAGGAACTCATTCAGAATGAGAACAAACAAAAGCCGCTTTCCGACGACAAGCTCTCTGAATTGCTCAAAGACAGAGGCTATGCCATTGCCCGACGCACGGTTGCAAAATACCGGGAGCAACTGAATCTCCCCGTCGCGAGACTTCGGAAAGAGGTATGAGCGATCAGGCACATACTGGCACCAGAAATAAGTTCACCCCGCGAAAGGTTGCCCTTTGGTTTACCTACCTTTTCCACCCTTTTGCATTGCCTGTTCTTCTGGTATTTTTGATTCAACTGGAGTTCATCCTTGAAGATAACTACCTGTTCACCTACTTCTTCCTGTTTTTCCTCCCGGCTGGCATTGTGTTTATGAGCATCTTATTTTTCCGAAAATGGAGGAAAAAGCCTGTGTTGAAAAAGCTGGTCCAAAATGACCCCATGGTCTATTACAGACTACTACCGGCCCTCGCAATCTTCGCGGGGACACTGCTGTCCCAATTGTTTTCTCTTGTCTTGCGTGGGGTTATTTTCAGTTCTCCTAATCTCAACATTTTGATGGCCACGGTTACCATCTCCTTATTTATCAGGTGGTTTTACAATATTTCCCTTCACCAGATCACGATTGGAGTATTGGCTGGAATCGCCTACCTCAAATTTTCCGGGGATGAATACCACCTGGTCGCCATGGGCTTTCTTACCCTGGCACTTTTTTTCGGCAGGGTGCAATACTATCTGGAACAACACAAGGTTTTTGAATCGATTACCGGTTTTGCCCTGGGAGCTGCGATTGGTTACTTCATCTGGATCAATCCTGATTATCTTTTCTGGAACGAGTATTTTTGATCCTAATATGCAATAATCCTGAAGGATTGTTAATTTGTCCCCTCTCGATTCAAAAGTAGATTCACCATGTCCGATATATTACTATATGATGTGACGGATGGCATCGCCACCATCACCTTCAACCGTCCCGATACCTACAATGCCTTCAACAATGACATGAGTTTTCAATTCATTGATCTACTGAAGCAAGTCCGCAAAGACCCGGCGGTTCGGGTGGTGGTCCTCACTGGTAACGGAAAAGCATTTTCCTCCGGGCAGGACCTGAAGGATGTTCAGGGAAAGAAACGGTCTCTGGGTGAATCGGTTGAGAAAAGATACAATCCCATGGTACGGCTCATCACCGGGATCGAGAAACCCTTTATTTGTCGCATGAATGGGGTCGCAGCCGGAGCTGGAGCCTCCATCGCCCTGGCATGTGACTATATCATCGCCTCCGAAAAAGCCAAGATGGTCTGGGCCTTTGCCAATATCGGTCTGGTCCTGGATTCTGGCTCTTCCTATTTTCTTCCCCGGCTGGTTGGTCGGCAAAAAGCATTTGAGCTGGCCACGCTGGGGGACAAGATTTCTTCACAGCAGGCCCTGGAGCTGGGACTGGTCAATCAAGTGGTTGCACCAGAGGAATTGGACGCTGCGGTGCAAGTGATTGCCGCACGATACGCCAAAGCACCCACCAAAGCCATCGGCCTGATCAAGCGCATGCTCAACCGAAGCTTCAATTCTTCTGTTGATGAGATGCTCGAAATGGAGAAGCATGGGCAAGAGATCGCAGGCCGGACCGAGGATTACCAGGAAGGGGTACTCGCTTTCAATGAAAAAAGAACCCCAGTCTACAAAGGCAAGTGAGACCTGCTTTGCCAGATGATCTCTGGGAAGAGCAGCTTCTCCCCCACACACGCATTCATTCTATTCCAATGCCGGTCCTACAAGGAGGGCAGGTCTTTCTCAAAAGGGAAGACGAGGCAGGGTATGCCGTCGCTGGAGGTAAAATGCGGAAATTTGCCAGCCTGATCCCTCATTGGAAAAAGGCCGGGATCAAAAAGGTATTTGTGATCGGTGGAAGTCAATCCAACCAAGTGCTGGCTGCGTCTCAGATATTACGGCAGGAGGGAATTGATTTCCAGTTGGTGGTCAAAGAAGGGCATTTTGAAGGGCCGGGAAATGCATTCCTGACCGAATTGCTGGTTCCTTCTGCTGAATGGGTTCAAGTAAATAGTGCTCATTGGCCACAGGTTGAGAAAATCGCTTCAGAAATGGCCGATGCTGCGGACGTTCCGGCTTTTGTCCTTCCTGAGGGGGCCTGGTGCCCGGAAGCGCTTCCCGGTACTTTTTCCCTGGCGAGGGACATTGCCCATCAGGTACTTCCCCGAACTTTTCCCCAGGCTCCGGGCTTTAACCGGCAAGGGATTCAGACTCTTACACCTCTCCCCGATCATATTTTTATTGAAGCTGGTACGGCTCTCAGTGCGATTGGACTGCTGATGGCATTACCAGTGTACTTTGAGCCGGCACAACTTCCCGAAGTCCATATCTTGCTGATGGCGATGGACCAGGCAGAATTTGAAGAGCGGCTGAAGGAAGCGGCCGGTTGGGTGAAGCAAGGATTGGCAGGCAGGGGCCTGGCTTCAGGTATTGGTCCTGTGCTGGATCTTGATCTGAACCCTCTTCCCTCCTATCTCCTGCACATTCCGAGCAATGCGAAATCCTTTGGTTCGGTCAACCGTACCGTTTTGGACAGTATCCTCCTTGTTGCCCGGAAATATGGGGTTCTCACCGATCCGGTTTACAGTGGCAAATTATTTTATGAGACCGAGCGGATTGTTAACTCAGCAGGTATAGGGGGGAATATTCTAGTGATCCATTCCGGAGGTCAAAGTAGCCTGCCTGGATTCTACGATAAGATGAAGGGGTTGCTATAAGTTCCTTACCAAATGAAGTATTTCCAAATCCAAGCTCCCAGCAATACCCCGGAAGCGATGGACCAGGTCAATATGGATGTGTATGCGGAAAGGTGGATTCCCAGTACCCGGTGGCAATACACGGCCAGGATCACCTTCTCAACAAAATAGGCGATCACGGTAGCCCCGGCAATGCCGACCAATCCGAAGTAATACAATCCCAACAGACTGAGGGCAACATTCAAAACCAGTTCCGCGCCTGCGCTCCAGGTCATCATCTTCATTCGGTGGTGGCCCCGCAACACACTTTGGGGAAATATCAGGCGTGGGATCACCAGAAGGAGGTAGACATCAAATACGGGGACGGCTCCCAGAAAATCAGCCCCAAAGATGGTCTCGAAGAGATAATCGCTGGCAAATAGCAAAACCAGGGACATGGGAAAAAGCCAGAGAATCAGCCTTTGGCCACTGTCCATCAATGCCCTGAGGGCATCTTGCAGGGAATTGTGCTGGATTCCTTCAGCGATATCTCCGGATCTGACCACGCTCAGGGAGTTGGCAAGCAGCAGGATTAGGGGCAATTCCCTTGCACCGTAACGGAAGTTGGTGAACTGGTCGGCGAAGTAGTGCTCCACCAGAAAACCATCCAGATAGGTCGCTGAATGACTCAGCAAGGCCGCGAACGATAAAGGCCATGCCAGTTTCAGAAGGGTTTTTCCGGGAGACACACCATTTCTGGCGGAAAACGTAAAGGGGACGACAAAAGGAATGAGGGCCAATTTCAAAAGGGCAAACCCTGCCAGGATGCTCATGGCCAGGGTGAGATTTCCCTGGCTGGGAACGGTCAGCATGACGCCAAAGTAGAGAGCGGCGGAGAGACTGGCCACCACAAAAATGAACTTGGCATTCCGGTGGACCATCAGCATATATACCAAGGCCATGGCCAAAGTGTCCAGTCCGAGAAAGACGGCGTAAGCGAGTAATTCATCGGGCAAAACCCGGTCAGGAAAAGCCAAAGTTCCCAGCAGGTATACGGTGAGGCCGGAACCGGTGGCCAGAAGACCTGCAAGTTTCAGCGTAGTCAGGTTGAAGACATTTTGCGCATCCACAGGGCTTTTTTTGAAGGCCACCACAAAAGCATCGTAGAGTCCACTTACCCAGAAGAAACTACTGCTCCCTCCCAGAAGGAGCATAAATTCGTAACGCGCAATCAAAACCTGGTCCGGGAGGCTCCGAGCCAGAAAGATCGCAGCGAGTAACAGAGACCCGAATCTTGTGAGCGAATAGAATTGGAAGGAAATTGTCCCTAAGTCTCTGGAAAAAAGCCTGTTCAGTATGTTTTTAGGGAAGCTCAATCGGAGGTATTGATAATAATTCCTATATTAAGGCGTAGTTAAAGCGGGGATAAGTTAATAAAAAGATCCCCTGCTGAAGCACAAAATCAAGATTCAATGTAATTCAGCCTGGAGCTTTCTCGCGCACTATCATTCATTTAAACACATCTTTTATGAATATCTTTTAGGGGAACTGCTAAAAACTGTGTAATCAAGATAGGTTAATGAAAATTGTTTACATAGAGAATTCTTTAAATTTGATATTGTAAAAGAATCACAGGACTTAAATAATTAATGCCATGAATGCCGTACTAGCTTTTCTCTCCTACATCATGAGTATCTTCGGCGCCTCCGCTCCTGCTGACTACCAAATGGTAACTCCCATAGGGATCAACGAACCTGTTTCCTCTGAAGGAGTCCATATCGTGAATACAAATCCGCGTACGGTAGTGGCACTTGAAGACACACACTTCCGCCCAGCGAGATAGTCTCGTGGTATAGGGTTTCATTCAGGCAGGTTGAAGCAACCTGCCTGAATGATATTTTAAACTGTAACCTTTCTCTCAAACCTCTTTTCCATCAAATTTTTTCTTACTCTATATTCTGAACTGGTCCTTAGGTAAAAGGCCAAAAACGTATTGATTTACCCTTACGGGTGGTCAGTGGCTTTTTTCTCAAGGATAGTCGCGTTCTTACCATTAGAACCTTGAATTCAAAATTGTCTATTGGTGTATTATTGCGTAAATTTGCTTGTTGAAGCAGCCTCTTAGTTCTGGTCACAAGTTAAAGCAGTGTACCGATTCAAAAGAATCAAGGACCTAATAGCAGGTTACTTGAATTGTAATAAGTATCAATTTTTAAATTAAGGATATTCTCGAGTATGAAAAGATTTACAATTATTGCCTTGGCACTTGTGCTTGGATTGCCAGTAGTGGCTCAAAAGCGTCAGGCTGTCGTCTCTCCTGACCAAAAAACTCAGCAGCAATCCATGGAGGATCGTGTCCACCAGGTGATGTATTCTGCCGAGCCTACTTTGGTACATTCTCATCCTTTGACACCCGAAACTTCCATGATGAAGACTGGTGGTGTGAATGCTGTTGCCCCGATCCAACTGGGACGCGCTTCTAACATTTTCTCTATTCTCCGCCCTGAGCAAAACCAGGTTTACGCGGACAATGGAATTGGTGTTGTTGCCTTTATTCACCGCCAGGATGTGACAGTTTGGGGTGGTGGTTCTGCCGAAAGTGGCAAACTCCGTTTCGACCTCTCTACCGACGGTGGTGCCACTTTTGCCCCAGACGTTGATGTACTGAACGGAACTTACACCCGTCCATCTCGTTACCCCAACCTGACTGGTTTCAATCCAAACAATGAAACCAATCCCTTCAACTCCTTTCTGGCTTACTCTGCTCCTACCTTAAACGGTTCTCCTGACTGGGACGGTCACGTAACTGGTATGGCCAATGTAACTGCTGCACCTCCAGCCGGTGCAACTGAAACTTACAGCTTGCTTTCAAGCCAAACCTACCTGCAGGGTGGTTTGACTGAAGGTTTGCCCGGTGAGTTCTGGACTGTTGAACTTCAGTATGACGGTTCCGGTTTCCCCGGCGACATCTATGTCAACAAAGGTATCTACAGCCCGACCCCAACCCCTGACGTGATCTGGTCTCGTTTCGATACCATTTCTCCGAACCACTCTACGAGCTTTGATGGTGCTCCTACCCTGGTTGGTGGTAACATTGCATTCTCTCCTGATGGACAGACTGGTTGGATTTCATGGTTGGGTGATTTGGATGTCGGTGGAGACTCTGTTCTCTCTCCTATCTTCATTAAGAGCACCGATGGTGGTAACACTTGGGGATCTGCAATCGAGGTTGACCTGAATGCCAACCCTGATGTTGCTGCATGGTTGACTGATTTCTGGATTCAGGTTGACTCTGTAACTGGTGATACTTCCCCGGTTTCCAGCGGTCGTGCGACTTGTGCATTTGACTACGACATCACTGTTGACATCAACGGTAACCCTCACATGGCTGTTGTTATTGGTTCCGGCTCTACTTCTGATGATCCTGCTCCAGCTGGATATACCATCTTCTCCGGAATTGAAAAATTCATGGCTGACGTTACCACTGACGACGGTGGTGCTACCTGGTATGTAAATTATGTTGCTCCTGTCCTGGCTTTCCGTGGTGCCTTCGGTAACACTGGCCCTGTCAACATGGACAACAATCCTCAAATTACCCGTACCCCTTCAGGTGACCATGTCTTCTACTCATGGATTGATTCCGATACTTCAGCTGCTACCGGTTCTATGAACGGTATCGGATTTGGTGTAAGTGACCAACTTGCCCCTAACCTCCGTACTGCCGGTCGTCGTATCGCTGATGGCTACATGACTTGCTACAAGCGTGTAACTGATGGAGACTTCATCTGGGAAGGTCGTGCATTGTTCCCAACCATGGCTCCTGAAGTCATTGTTGACAATGGCATGGTTGAGCTTCCTGTCGTAATGGTAGAGATGATCACCAACGAGCCTCTGGAATCATGTAACTTCTGGTACTTCGGTAACGACGCTACTTTCGATCCTGCCACTGAGTTTTATCCTAAGTCTCAGCTGGTCCTCGAATGGGATGCTCCTTCATGTGTTGACACCACTGTAGTTAGCGTAGCAAATGTTATCAACGACAATGTTGTCCTTGGTCAGTCATTCCCTAACCCAACCAATGGTCAGGCCCTGATCAAGTTTGAACTTCCTTTTGCCGCTGACGTTAGCCTTGACGTGACCAATCTATATGGTCAGCAGGTTGCCATTATCGCTGAAGGAGACTACGCTGCTGGTCAGCATGAAGTTGTTGTAGATACCCGTGACTTCGCTGCGGGAACTTATCTCTACAACCTCCGCACCAACGGTAAAGTCACTACCAAGAAGATGGTTGTTACTAAATAACAATTCTTTCTCTTTTTGCAAAAAGCCACTCCTTATCTAAAGGGGTGGCTTTTTAAATTTAAGAATCCTTCATACATTCGTTTCAAGTTTTTGGATATTATCTCGTAAGCGAGCAAACTCTCTTCAATCATCGTCGTGGTTTAGTTTTTAACTCTTAATTCTTTAAACCATGAAGAAGATTTATCTATTGACATCCTTTCTAATCAGTTTCACAGCCCTCTTTGGGCAGGATATCCACCGAATAGCATCACCTGCCCAACTGAGCGAGCGCATTGATATCAAAGATGAAATTCGTCAGGCCAGTTATTACGCTGATGACTTGTTGCCCTCAGCACAACAAATTTCTCCCCAAACTTCACCACTTGCATCAGGTATCATCAGCACAAAAAGCCAGGCAACGGTTAACCCAATCCAGTTGGGTCGTTCCTCAAATATGTACTCTGGTATCCGCGTTCAACAAAACCAAGTGTTTGCGGACGATGACCTGGGACTAATCGCCTTTGTCCACCGACAGGATGTCAACGTATGGGGAGGAGGAAATGCCAACTCCGGGAAATTCCGTTATGATATTTCCGTTGACGGAGGATCCAATTTCACAACCGAAATCGGAATACTGAATCCTGTCTATACAAGCCAGTCCCGTTATCCAAGTATTACTGGCGCAAATCCGGACAATGTGACGAATCCTTTCAACACCTATCTTGCCTATTCTGGCGCCACTCTCAACAGCCTACCTCAATGGGATGAACATGTAACCGGATTGGCATCGGTTTCTTTCAGCTCTCCGGTTCAAACCACAGAGAACTATAATTTTACAGCCAGCCAAACCTTTATACCAGGAGGATTGTGCCAGGGACAAGCCAACGAATTCTGGACTGTTGAAAGTCAGTATGACGGATTGAGCTTTCCTGGAGACATTTACTTGTACAAGGGAGAGTACAATTCAGCTAGTGTTGACATCATCTGGAGCCGTCACGATACCATTTCTCCTCTTCATTATACCGGCTATGATGGTACGCCAACTCTTCTGGGTCCGAACATTTCCTTTTCCCCAAATGGTAATACAGGGTGGATGGCCTGGATTGGCGACTTGGTTGGCGGTCCTGATTCCACTCTGCAACCCATTTTTCTTAAGACTACTGACGGTGGCAATACCTGGGGGAACCCGATAGAAGTCGACCTCAACGCTGATCCACTCGTGGCCGGATACCTGAAAGCACTCTGGACCCAGGTTGATCTGGTCACAGGTGATACTGTCCCCGTTTCAACCGGACGCGCGACTTGCTTTTCTGACTACGATATCACCGTAGATATGAATGGAAATCCCCACATGGCAGTCGTTATTGGATCTGCAGCTATCTATGACAATCCTGAACCAGGATACATTTATTACCCAGGCCTGGCAAAATTCCTGGCTGATGTATGGTCTCCAGATGGCGGCCTCACCTGGAAAATCACCTATATTTCCCCGGTACTTACCTTTCGAGGGATTTTTGGCAATCCAAATCAGATATTTATGGAAAACTATTGCCAGATTTCCAGAACTCCATCCGGAGATCATATCTTCTATTCCTGGGTTGATACAGATACTTCGGCTGTGACCGGCTCTCAAAATGGAATTGGCTTTGGAATATCCGAAAATCTAGCACCCAATTTGCGGATCAGTGCAATGCGGGTAACCGATGAATACCAGCGATGCATAACCCGAGTCTCGGATGGAGATTCTACTTTTGGTGGAAATATATTGTTCCCCACCATGGCACCTGAAGTGGTCTTTTCCTCCCTCACCCCCAATGAAGTCGCCCTTCCTATTGTAGTAGCAGAGGCCTTGTTCAACGATCCCTTGCAAGCGTGCAGATATTGGTATTTCGGCACCGATGCAAAAATTGACCTTAACCAGGGATTCTATCCAGCCAGTACACTTGATCTTTCCTGGGATGCCTGCATTTTGGTCGGAACAGAGGAAAAGATGAACGAACAAATTCTCCTGGGGCAATCCATTCCCAATCCGACTACGGGAGAAGCCTACATTGAATTTCAAATACCTTTTCCTACTGAAGTGGTCATGGATTTGACCAATGGAATCGGGCAACAAGTGAGGGTACTTACAAAGGGTTCGTATCCCGGAGGGAAACACCGCGTAGATGTAAATACCGGCGACCTCCCTGATGGAATCTACTTCTACAACCTCAGGGCAAATAACCAGATGATCTCCAAGAAGATGGTTGTAGCCAGAAAATGATCGGTTTTAATACCTATCAAGTATAATCGGCCCGGGATGCCCGGCCGACTATTATCCTATTTATTCCATCTTTTTGAGCAACTTGCCATCCCTCGGACATACAAAGGATTGATTATATTAAACCATTGTTATATTT
This sequence comes from uncultured Bacteroidia bacterium, assembly GCA_964352215.1. Lineage (GTDB taxonomy): Bacteria > Bacteroidota > Bacteroidia > J057 > JADKCL01 > CAWUKT01. The sequence continues at coordinate 44,845 of CAYGRE010000033.1, read as the reverse complement.
TACTCCATAGTTTAATATTGTATCTGTATCCATCTTTAAGATCATTATTCATAGTTAACAAGAATCAGAATATGAGAAACTTTACCTTTACGGCCCTTGTAGCAGGGTTACTTCTAGCTCCTTCATTGATGTTCGGGCAGGGAGACCGCAAATCTAAGGCGGTTATTTCCCCGGATGCTTTGAACAAAACTGCAACCTACCAGGCCAAGAAAGACCAATTGCTTCGCTTTGAAGATCAGTCTCTTCTTAATGCCCGTCCTGTGATTTCAACCTACACTCCTTCTCCTTCCGGAAAAGTGAATGCGGTCAATCCTGTTATGATTGGACGTGCCTCTAATGCTTTTACCTGTCTTCGCGGAGAACAAAGTCAGGTTGTTGCAAGTGATGGCTATGACATGGTCCTATTTATGCACCGCCAGGATGTCACAATCTGGGGTGGTGGTGGAATTGAGAACGGTAAGTACCGTTATGATTTCTCTCTGGATGATGGTGCCACTTTTGTGAATGACATTGGTGCCATGCAGCCTGTATACACCAACCAAGGTCGTTACCCAAATACTGCTGTCTACCAAGCTGGTACTACTGGAAATCCTTTTGGCGACCTGAAAGTACTTTACGCTGGTCCGACAAATGCTTTTCCAACTCCAGGGTGGATTGGTCACGTATATGGTGTATCTGAATTGACTACCACCAATCCTCCTGCCGTTGCTCCAACCGAGCATTATCTCTTTGATACAGAAAACACTTTGCTTCCCGGCGGCCTCACCGAGGGTCTGCCCGGTGAATTCTGGATAGTTGAAACTCAGTGGGACGGTAGTGCAAACATGGACTCCCTTCGTGTAATGAAAGGTACCTGGAATGCAACTACCAGCGACGTAGACTGGATCACCTTTGCCAAGGTTGACGCGATGTACGACAAGTCTTATGACGGTTCTATCGCTGTTGTTGGTCCCAATATCGCTTTTTCTCCTGACGGATTGACTGGCTACATTGCTTACCTGGCCAATACTACCACTGGTACAGGAACCAACAATTCCAATCTGAATCCTTGCTTCATCAAGACCACTGACGGTGGTGTTACCTGGGGAACACCCATTGAAGTGGATTTGGATGCAATTCAATGGATTGCCGACAGCCTTCAGACATTGTGGGTAACAGTTGACACCGTAAGCGGTGACACCAACCCTGCTTCTGACGGTCGTGCTACCTGTGCATTTGATTTTGACGTTGTTGTTGACAATAATGGCAACCCTCACATGGGTGTAGTAATTGGAACTGCAGCTGACGGCTTTGCCATCTCTTCCGGTCTCGCCAAGTTTGTGGGTGATGTTTGGTCACCTGATGGTGGTGCTACCTGGAGAACCAAGTACATCTCACCTGTCCTTGCTTTCCGCGGTGACTTCGGTACTGGCGACCCTATCAGCATGGACAACTATGTACAGATTGCTACTGATGAAGCTGGTGAAAGAATATTTGTTTCCTGGGAAGACTCTGATACCGCTGCAGTTACTGGTAACCAAAATGGTATTGGATTCGGTATTTCTGACCAGTTGGCTCCCAACCTCAGGATTGCCTCATGGAGGATTTCTGATGGCTTCCAAACTTGTCCCAAGCTAATTACAGATCAGGATTTCATCTGGGAAGGTCGTTCGCTGATGAGTACCATGTCTTCAACTGTACTGAACCCTGGTGGGTTGGATGAATACAGATTGCCCATCGTTTCTCTGGAAATGATCACCAATGATCCCATCAATCCATGTCAGTTCCACTACTTTGGCAATGATGCAACCATCAACGAGAGTGATTATGTTGATCCTCTTTCCTTGATCCTTACCTGGGACAATATCCTTACTGGTTGCTTAACCGTAGACGTTGAAGGAGAAATTGGAAACAGCGACGTTCAGCTCTTCCAAAGCTATCCCAACCCAACTACTGGTGATGCCGCAATCATGTTCGAACTTCCTGCTACCATGAATGTAACCCTTGATGTGGTCAACATGTATGGTCAGCAAGTTGCCACCCTCATTGACGGTGAGCTCGGCTCTGGAATGCATGAAGCAGTCATCAATACTTCAGATTTGTCTGCTGGTGTCTACTTCTACAACCTCCGCACAAATGATCAGGTATTGACCAAGCGTATGGTCGTCGCCAAATAAGATCATAAGATTATAGCAATAGGCTGCTCATTTTTGGGCAGCCTATTTTTTTGTACAATCCCCTAATGGTAACGAAGGAAATCCACCAATTTTGCATTCACCTATTCGCAACCTATACATAAAATTTACTTAGATTTGAATCGCGAACATTCAAATATAATTACCACATGAGCACAGAGAAGGTCAAGGGAAGTAATACGGGGCGAATCATCAGTATTGTTATTGGGGCAGCCCTTTTGGGGGCGGTTATCTTCCTGGGAGTGATGTACTACCAGGAAAAAAACAAAAATGATGAGATAGAGGCAGACAAGACGACCTTGACCGCGGAGATCGAAGATCTGGAAAGAGATATTGAAGACTTCCAGCTCGACCTGGAGGATCAAGACCTCGCCATCGAAGACAAAGAGCGCATCCTTGCTGAAAAGGAGGATGCCATCGAAAAGCAGCAAAACAGGATCAACGAACTCCTGCGTCAGAATAAGATTAGTAAAGAACGTGCGGAAATGCTGGTGGGAAAAGTAGAGCAATTGGAATATTATGTGCGGAGGTACCAGGACGAGATTGAGGATTTGAAGGAGCAGGTAGCCGTCCTGATCGATGAAAGAGATGACCTAAGTGCCAAGGTTAACAATATGTCCAATACGGTGTCTGAGTTGACCAGAGAAAGTGAAAAGAAGGATTTCGTAATTGAAGTTGCTAAAGTGCTAAATGCAACTAACTTTTCTTCTTATTACGTCCGTTCCAGCGGCAAGCGTGTTCCTGAAAACCCCATCCGCAAAGGTAGGATGCAACACTTTGAAATTTGCCTGGATATCTTTAAGAATTCAGCCGCTGAAATGGGCCAAAAGGATATTTACCTGCAAATCAAAAACCCCCTTGGCGAAGTTGTCAAACACAATGAGTGGGGAAGTGGATATGTCAATATCGACGGAAAAGATGAGGCCTATACCGGTAAGAAAACCATTGAGTACGACCGTACTACCCAGAAGTTATGCATGGACTTCGAACAACCGAAGGACTATGATTACGAAAAAGGGGATTATTCAGTAAAGGTCTTCTGTGATGGTTACGACATCGGGAACAGCGGCTTTACTGTGAAATAGATACTTCCTTTGCTCTGGTCAATCTTCCCGTTTGAGAACGGTACTGAACAATTCCAATAGACGCGTTGACAACACTCGGCGGTCAAAGTACTTCTCGACCATCTCCCTCCCTTTCTTTCCCTCAGATTTCCGCAATTCCGGTTGGTCGGTGAGTGCAATGATATTCTCCACCCAACCTGCTATATCTCCCTGCTCTGAAGTCAAGCCACCTCCGTACCTGGCCAGATAGTCTGCCTGCCACCCTTTGTAATTCAAAACAACCGGGAGCCCCGACGCGAGGTAGTCATAGAATTTGTTGGCACTGTTGGCTTCCAGAACCGGATAAGGAGCAAAGCAAACACAGCCGATATCTGCACGGGCCAAAAGGTCTGAAACCTCCTCTTTCGGCACCCTTTTCTTAAAGGTGAGGTTGGTCACTTTTTGGGCGGCTGTATAAGCAAGCACCCTGTCCAGATCGTTCCCTTGGCCTACGACCAGAAATTGAATATCGGTTCGGCCTTGCGCTTCAACAGCTTTCGCCGCATCTACCAATTGGTCCAGGCCATTGGCGATGCCAACTGTCCCGGTGTAGATAACGAGAGTTTCCGGATGTCTGGACGGTACGGACTGGTCTGATTCATCAGATTGCCTGGACTGATCTGATTGCTTGGATTGATCAGGCTGCTTCGATTGCTCAGACTGTGCAGATTGCTCAAACCGCTCAACATAAGGAAAGCTACTGGGATCAGTCCCATTGTGTATGACATGGACTTTGCCTGGCGGCACGCCATGGGACAAGACCTGATCCCGCATCCCCTCCGAGAGGGTGACGACCGCAGCCGCATCCCGGTAGATCCGGTTCGTACGTCGCTGAATGTACCGGATCAACATCCGGTTTTTCAAAATCCCCATCCCGATCGGGACATCCGGCCACACATCCACCGTTTCGAAAACCAGGGGAATTCCCCTGCGGCGATGCACAATCCGCCCCAACTCACCAATGGTGAGAGGAGTCGAAGAAGCATAGACCAGATCTACATCGGTCCATTTCCAGATACGTCTCCGGGCCTTCCGAAAAAAGCGCAGCCAGGTACCAATGCGTTGCCGGAAGCGCATCTCATGGGCATAATCGACCTTCAGGACTACGACCCTGATGCCATCCAGTTCAAAGGAATGAACCAGTTGATCTTGTTGATAAGCAGGCGGAAAATAGGCGGGAGAAGTCAGAAGCGTGACTTCATGACCAGCCTGAACCCAGGCGCGGGCCAGTTCATAAGAGCGGTTGTTACCGCTACCACCGGGAGGACAAAAGTACTGGTGGAGATAAAGAATGCGCATTTACGAATGCTGTCTTTCCTCGATCCGGGATTCTATATCCGCTTTTCTCTTTTCTTCAACATGGCGGTTGAGGGTACGGGAAAAGCGCTGCTTGATATATCCCAGGCGCTCTCCCCGCTTGAAAAGAAGGAAGAATATTCCGAAAGAAATCGCGACATAAGAGGCAAAAAGCAGCGTATGAGAAAGACTCCAGAAGGCAACATAACGGACGCTGAAGATCACCAGGAAGCCAGAAACAAGTCCTACCAAACCCAACAGGACAGGCACCCAACCCTCAGCTACTCCGAGGTAACTCAGATGATGGGTCAAGTGATCTTTGCCCCCTACGAAAGGAGAAGTTCCTCTGGAGATACGCGCAATCACAACAAATGAAGTATCCATGAGCGGGACCAAAAAGACCATGATGGGAGCAATAATGCTCATGCTCACATCTGCCGATGGGTCAATCTCCTGAATGTTCCAGAAGAACTTGATCCCCACAAATGCCAGAAATGCACCCAGAAACTGGCTACCGGTATCTCCCATGTAGATTTTAGAAGGCTTCCAGTTCATTACCAGAAATCCAAGGAAGGAGCCGATCAAAGCGATCATGGTGAAAAGAAGAGGATTCAAATCGGGTCCCCCCTGGTACAGGCCCATCAAAACCAGCGTAGTGGTACAAATCGTCAACGAAACAGTCGCGGTAACCCCGTCCATATTGTCCAGGAGGTTAATACTGTTCATGATCCCAACCACCCAAAAGACAGTCAGGAAGTAATCTATCACCGCAATGCCGGTCAGATTGATATGAATGCCAAAAATAATCAGGATCAATGCGCAGGTTACCTGCCCCATGAACTTGAGCAAGGGGCGGGTATTGTAAGCATCGTCCTGCAAACCGATGAAAAATCCAAGGGTCACCACCACAAGAAGTCCAAGAAATTCATTGGACGGCTCACCTCCCATATTTTGCGTTACATAAAATATGAGCGAAGCCAGGATAAAGGTCATGAAAAAGGATATGCCCCCAATTGTAGGCTTTGAGGTGGCCCAACGCACAGCGTTTTCATTCGCTTGACTGTCTGCCCGCAGTTGACGGGAATATTTGTACAGTATCTTATTGAGTGCGAACGAAAAAAGTGCTGAGGCAATAAGCAGTAGCGTACCCAGAATAATAGAATCTTTCACTGCTTCAAATATAACAATTTCCCAAGGCGATACAGGAAAAAAAAGCCCCCATTTCTTAGGTCAGAAAAAGGCTTTCAGTTGAACCCTTCCCGTGTGCAGGACTTTGTTCCCTTGTGTGGATCGGCCGTCATACGTCAAACTCAATTCCAGGGATTTGCTCAGGTAAACTGTGGTAAACACCTGCCAGATGGCATTGAAACCGGGTTCGAGACTCTCTCTCAACTCATACTCAGCGGAGAAACCAGCCGAACCCTCCTGGGCGATCTGGACCAATTCCAGCTTGGCAAATATATTGTTCCGCTCCTTCAGGTTCCACTTGGCATCCAGGGCGAGCTTGTGGAGATTTACCGTCACATCCACCTCCGCCGAATCGTTGAAGTTCCGCTTGTTCTTGTATTCATACCCAACTGAAAGCCTCAACTTACGGCTCACCTGAAAATTCATGGTTGGATTGACCTCGTAAAAGTCGATGTCAAAATTCCGCGAGTTAAAAGAAGCAGCCGATGCACTTCGGTTGCCTATTTTGAACTTGTTCTCGATGCTCTTGGACTTCCCTATGTTCAGGCGTTGGTCTGTGCCATAACTCCGCAGGCCCCTTGTTTCCGTGCCACTGACCAGGAATTGCTTTGATTTATTGTCCACCAGACCGAAACGGACATCCCCCACCTTATTGTTGCGGTAAAAGTAAATGTCCTGCTTCAAGGTATACTGTGCGTCCAGCAAAGTCGTATCTGCAAATACATCTCCAAGGTTGATCAGGTAGTTGTTGAAATCAGAGCCCGCCGCTTTTTTCTGGGCCACCCGAAAATTGGTAATGGAAAGAAAGTTTCGGGCTGTTTCTTTCCAAAAGTTCTTACTTCGGGCGATGGTCTTCTTAAAGTCCAGTTTAAAGTTACCCGAGAAATTCAAAGCGGTGGTGGGGAACAATTCATTGGTCGGCACTACCACGCGTACAAAAAAGTTGCTCCGGGCCGGATTGATCGAATACTGGAACTCGTCCAGGTCCTGAACCCCATCATCGTTGGAATCGATCCACTCATAATCCCCTTGACCGGGGTTGACCTCCACATAGGCCACCTGCTTCCGTGCCAGTTGCTCCGAAGTCGCCTCATAAATCAAACTGGAGAATATCAGCCGGTTCCGAGTGAAGTAAGAAGCCTGCAAGTTGGTGATGAAGGTCAGGTTATCGTTCACCCCCGCATCGAGAAACCTTGGGTCGACCACTTCAAATTGCCGCAGCGACGAAGTGTTTTGCAGATTGAGGTTGGCCCGGGGAGACCAGATCAATTTGGCATACCCGGTATTCGCAATCGACTTTTCCCGGATCAGACTGTCGAGGAATTCAAATTCTTTTCGGTAGTTATAGTAGAGGTGTAAACTGAATTGGTCGTCCTTTTCGATCTTTACATAGGGTTTCAGGTCATAGAAGCTGAAAGCACCTTGCTGGGCAATTCCTTTTTTCTCATTGCTTTTGTCTTCTATCCAGACTTCAGAACCGACTTTCAACTTTCCTTTGCCCAGGGTTTTATAAACATCTCCATTGTGGCGGGTCCAGCGTGAAAACTGGGACTCCTGGCTGTCATCGGTGGAGATGGTGGTAAATGTGTATTTCCCCTGGAGGCTCCGGTGCCGACTCTCCACCTCGTACAATTGCTTGACTGAAAAGAAACGGGTGCCAAAGGTTCGAACCCCGGCATTCGCAGTGAGCCTGATTTTGTCCGAATACCGCAGTTCGGCAATCGCTTCACTTACATTCTCAATCAACCGGCCACCCAGGTCATCAAAATTCCACTCTCTTCCGTACTCCACCTTGTAGACCCGGTCGATATTGTTGTACCGTTTTCCAACATAACGGTGGCTGACATCTACCTTCAACTCCAGCGAATCCCCCATTTTGATCCCATTCAACCTCACCCCAGTCTTATTGGCAATGTCCACATTGTCATCGTCATCCAAAGCAGACTGTCGGTTCTTGTCCTCGCTGCTCACCGCCACCTCGGAGTAGAGGGTCATTTTCTCGGTGATCTTGGTCTCTACCTGCACATCAGCCACCTGGAACATCTTCGCGGGAACCAATACCCGTATGGGAGCATAATCGCCCTGGGGTTGCCCGGTGAGGGAATCTGGGGCCACCCAGACATAAATGGTTCCGTTGACCAGACTCTGCACCCGGTTGTAGAATCCATTGCCTGGTCCGACATTGGTGAAGATGACCTGGTAAACCGCATCTGTATCAGAGGTAAAAACATAACGCTCATAGGGATTGGCTCCTATGGTGGTGTCCCGACGGGCATATCTGAGCGCGGTGGTTAAGGTGGATGGCCCGACCGAGTCGATCCCGGTGACAAAGGCCAGTTGGCCGTTGTCACCGGCTCTTCGGAGAGAATCCAGGGCTTCCTCTGAGAAAGTCCCGTCGATAGGTGCATTGGGATTGTCAGCGTCACGGCCATAGGAAGCGGATATCTTCACCCGGTCCTTGAAGAATGAATACGATGCATCGGTAAAGAAGAGGGATCGGTTGTAGTTGCGGTCGGTGTATTCGAAGTCCACCACGATCCGGCTGGCGCTGGTTATCACCCGCTGAGAAGTGAAGCGCAATTCCCCGGAATTGTAGTCCATCACATAGTCATTTCCCTCTCCCCTGGTCATGGCCTCTCCATTCAGAAAAACTTTCTCGCTTCCAGCCAGCACAATGATGAAGCGCTCGTTGTTGCGCCCGGCCAACCGGTATGGCCCTTGATTCCCCTCTTGCCCCTGAAAAGAATTGGTATTGAATTTCCCCTTTGCAACCGCTCCCCGGATCCCCATCTGAAAATTACCTTCCCGAATTTGAAGGCCAATTCCCTGCACATTCCGGTAAAAATTGGCGAATTGCGTGCCCTTATGGTTGATCTCAAAGTCTCCCAGGATAACGTTGTCATTTCCCCGTAACAACTGAATAAATACGCGGTCGAAGTCCTGGATCTGTTGGGTGGTCCCATCCGGCTGGATCGGGATGTTTTCATCGGTAATGGCTGCCTGGAGCTTCAGATCGTCGCCCAGATCACCTTCCAACTGCAAACGCAATCCGCTGGTTACACTCAGGCTTTGGTTGTTACCTACTGAAATTCCCCGGGAAATCGAACCGCTGCGCCGCACATTCGAAGGAATAAAAAAGGGCTGCTCAGGGCCGTAGTCATAGTCGTCCACAAAGACCAATTCCTCCCCGGTGACGGTATCTATCTCGATGCGGAAGGTCCGAAAGGAAAATGTCTCCTCCAGGAACCGGGGAAAAAACCGGTAGGAAGTGTATGCGATCTGCCCGTTGAAGCTGGAATCGGTTAAGACCAGCGTTCCCGCCAGGTAATCCAATTGATAAGTTTGATGGGGAATGAGGGAGCCATTGGGGAGTAGGAGACGCTCTGAAAATGGCGCCAGGTATTTTTGCGAAAGTTGCAGGGTATCCCCCATCCTGAGGGTAAGGGTATCGACTTGTTCCAGGGAATTCTGAGCTTTGAGCTGAGAAAACAGCGAAAAGGAAAGGAACAGGGCCACCAATATATGAACCGGATCAGGCCTGCTTGGCCCGCGGCAGTTCCACAAAGAAAGTTGTGCCTGTTCCCACTTCTGTCTCAAAGTAAATTTGGCCTTCTGAGCCTTCCACTATTTTTTTGACCATCGCCAGCCCCAATCCCATGCCTGAATTCTTGGTGGAGAACTTCGGTTCGAAGACCCGGTTCCCGATCTCTTCGGGGATCCCTTTACCATTGTCACGGACCAATACCCGTGCCTGGTCTGCTTCGATTTCCATTCTCACCTCGACAACTCCATGATCGTGTTCGATTGCCTGCATGGCATTCTTGATCAAATTGTTGAAGACCCGGGAAAGCTGATCTCTGTCCGAATGTACATAAAATTCCTCTTCTGCCAGATGCATTTTCAACTGCACCCGCTCGTGGCTGTAAAGATCGCACACTTCTTTTACCACCTCCGTCAATGGGAAGACAGATCGCTTCGGATCTGGCATCTTGGCAAACTGGGAAAAAGAGTTGGCAATGTTTACCAGTTGCTCGATCTGGACCAATACGGTTCCGGTTACTTTGGTAAACAAGTTGTTTAGTTTCTCATTGTCCGGCTTGCGGATCGACCAGACCTGCTGGAGGTGCTGCACGCTCAGCCGCATCGGGGTCAGCGGGTTCTTGATCTCATGGGCTACCTGCCGGGCCATCTCTTTCCAGGCCATCTCCCGTTCGTTCTTCGCCAGTTTCTGCTCGGACTCCGCCAACTGCTGCAACATCTGGTTGTAGGCCTGGATGATGTCCCCAATCTCGTCCCTGGCCTCCCATGCAATCGGCTCGTTGCGCTTACCCAGACCGGTGGCCCGCAACTGCTTGTTCAACAGTCCCAGCGGACGCACAATCGAATTGGATATCAGAACCGCAATGACTCCGATCGCGAGGAATACGAACACATAGATATTGACCAGTAAAGTCAGCAAGCTCAGGCTTTGCTCGTTGACCCGGTCCTGATTCTTGTAATAAGGAATATTCAGGAAACCAACGATGCGGGGTTCCGCTGTCAGAATCGGATAAAAACTGGAAAAATAGGTTATGTTGCCCAGGCTCTCTTCGATGACAATATCAGAGACATTGCCACGGCTCAACTGCTGGTAAACATTGGGATTCATAAACCGGGAGTTCAGGCCCAATTCGTAAATAGATGGCTGGGTCGTGAGGTGAAGCGCACCGCTGGAGTTATAGATATTGATATCGTGCTGGAGCGTCTTCTCCATTTCTTCGAGATGGTTTTGCAGCGCATTTTCAAGAGTTCGGTAGTTATCCCGGCTTCCCCACATGTGCAGGTATTCATCCCGAAGCAGGTTGAGCACCGACTGGGTCTCTCCCTGGACCTCAGTGAGTACATCTTCATAGATATGGGCCCGGATATAGGGCGAGAGGAAGAACACCACCACGAAAAGCGGGAGGATGGCAATGCTGAGGAAAAATACCTGGATCTTGGCCTTGAGACTGAGGTGCCGTATCTGACCGGGATCGCGGGCAAAATTATAGATCCAGGCCGGGAGCATCAGCAGGATGCCGGCAAGGACAAAGAAGTAGAAGACGAAGGAGAAGAGGTTGACCGAATCGAAGGGGGTACGGCGTACATGTCGCACCTGGACGATCTTACGGGGACTGACCTTGTAGTAAAGGTTGTCGTAATCCACGCTTTTTTCATGGACAAACTGAAGGGAATCAATGGAGGCCGGGCCTGAGAAGTAGAAGGTAAAAGGTTCATAGGAGCTCTTCCGTGACAATTTCTTATTGTCGTAGACGGCATAGGAGAAGCCCGCTGGAAGGATGGCTTTTGACCGTACTTTATCGTCCAGCAGCAGTTGGGGATACAAGCGGTTCGCTTGAAACTGGGTAGGTTCCAACTCCACCCAGACCCGGATATTTCCCTGGCTCCGCAAAAGCACTTCGAATTGCCCGATGTAGAGGTTCCCATTGACCCCGCCCTGGTTGGGGACGACATAGAGGCCCTCCGTCATGGTCTCCCGACCGATCTCGTCGAGGGGAATAGAAGCGCCTTCGGGTTGGAAAAATTGAAAATTGGAGGTCCGGTCCAGGAGATTGGTATCGTTGTCGTAGACATAGACCCGGACGTCGTAGCCTTTGAAGTTGGAATCGAAATAGTTTTCCTTGAGAATAAAGCTCAGGTTTCTCTTTTCCCGGTAATCCAGCAGGAAGGATTCGGTCTCGATTTCTCTGGTGACCCTTCGGAAAAGGGATTCGGTGATCAGGTCATGCTGGTCGCTTTGCCGGTCGGCCAGCCGTTCCATTTCGATGCTGGTCCGGGTATTCTCCCCTTCGATCATACCGATGGTGGTGAGCAGGGAGAAAATGGTAATGAGTAGCAGAAAATTGAACAGGTCGAGTTGGAAGGTCAACCGGCGCTTGGTGCGGACAAAAACCAGGAGGCTGAGGCCAAATACCACCGACACCGAGATGAAATAGGCCAATTCAAAGCCAAAGAATACAAAGGAGAGCCCGCCCAGAAAAGCAAAGGACAACAGTATCTTGTAGAGTGCTCCTTTGCCCCGGAAAAAATGAAAGCTGAAGCGCAGGAGTTCCAGGAGAATTAACTCGAGGCCTACCAACAAGGCGGCCAGGATGAAGAAGCCGGTATAAGAGTACAGGTCCAGCTCAAAGATGTTGGAAAACTCGAAGTAAATCGTGGAGTGGTGTACGATGCTTTCGCTGAAGCGAAAGAACCACCAGGTGAACATGACGCAAACTGCGAGGGTGATGCACTGTACTGTCCAGGCAATGGTCTCTTTCTTAAGCGCCCAACGGAAGAAGCGGGAAATCCAGCGGCGGTAATGCCGAAGGAGTAGCACAATGGAGATCAGGACCACCAGCACATTGAGAAACAAGTCTCCAAGAGATGGGGAGAGGCTGTCGACCGCGAGTACGCTGGAGGAGAAAAACTCCATAGGCCGGTAGGAGTTCGGCAGGTTCAGGGCAAACAGGATATAGCGGAGCAGCAAGAGGGACAAGGTGAAGAGGAAGATGCCGGACAGGGGCCGGCCTTTGACCCGCAACCGAATCCTGAGGGTGTATTTGTAAAATGCCAGCAGCAGGAGCAGAATCCCCAGGCCGCCCACCAACAGGATGACATCCTTGGTTTGGTAGTGAAACAATTCCGGGTTGGGGATGGAGGTACAGAAGACAAAAGTCCCCTCTTCATCGTAAATCCTGACCGTCTCTTCTACATATTTGTAATAGACTTTCAGATCTCCCAATTGCCGCTTTACTTCCCGGTTGTTTCCGTAACGCCCAAGGTAGATATAAGGTGGCAGGAATGAATTCTCGACCTTGTAGTCGATCTGAATGGGGATCAGGGAGACAAGGTTGAAGACCTCAGATTGGGAATGCCTGAGGTAATACCACTTGTTCTGGTCCTGGATGACGCGTTTATCAGGGAAATTGCACAAATCGTCTTTCCAGCGAACCGAGGGCATCCGCGCCGTCTCACTCCACTGAATCAGCTGGCAATCTTTGCTGAAGACCAACCTGACCACTTGCTCATCCCTGGGAATAACATCCCCTTTCCTGAAAGTCGAGATAATCTCCTGGGACTGGGCTTGATTCTCTTCGATCAGTTGGTAAAAATCTGATTGGATCTTTTCCTGAATATCGGCGCGTAACTTTTCCGGATTCTTCTCGATCGTAACCCCATCCAAAAGGAAAGCCAACAGAATCAAGGCGACACCCAGAATGGGGAGCAGGAATGATTTGAGCTTTGAGAGGATCGGCATCGCGCCAAGTTAAGGAATTCTCTCAGTTCTCGTTGAAAAACCGGTTGGGGGAAATCTCAGAATCGGAGTCTGAAGAAGCGTCGGAATGGGTGGAATAGATTTTTTTGTCCAGGAAGGTTTGGAAATCCTCTTTCAGGTAAATGGGTACTTTGACGGACTTCCTTTCGTAGGACAATTCCTTCAACTCATGGTTGGTGATGAAGGTGAAAGATACATTGGGGTAGTCAGGAACGATATAATAGTCTACAATATCTTTCCATTCCATGACAAACAGTGAATTGGGGAAAGGCAGCAGTCCTTTGTTGAGCACCAGGCCTCCTTCTTTTACCATCTGTACCAGGAGGCGACGGAGGGCATAGTAGACCATGGACATCCCAGCGATCAGGAGCATGCAACTGACACCCAAATTCAGGAACTGGTTGCTGGCAATGCTAGAGAACTTGCCGGGATCCAAATACCCAAAGTGGGTAAAGAAGCAGGACACACCAACGATGAACAGGCTCAGAGATACTACAAAGAAAACAATGGTAAGAATCACCATCTCGGGCTTTGGCCAGATAAATACAGGCTTGCCCTGGTCTTTTCTGTACCACATCGCGACCATGAGGACGCTGGGGGCCAGAAGGAGGGAGAACAACAAGCTTATATTGAGTAGCAAATTAATCACTGTTAGAGGTTGAGTGGTGCCTGATTTCTGATGCTCAAAAGTTAACGAAATTTAAGATCAATACGAACCAAGCACGCACTATATTTTAAAAAATGACATCTTCCAGAAGAAATTGTTTCACATATTCGTCGGCGCCGGCTTCTATGGTCGTAAAGGGCTGATCAAAGCCGTTTCGACGGATTTTATCCATGTTCGCACATGTATAATATTGGTAGCTGTCGCGGATATCCGCCGGGGTATCAATGAAACGGATGTCTGGCTCAAGACCCAATGCGGAAAAAACACTATTGCCCAGGTCCAAAAAGCTCCGGGCCTGCCCGGTTCCGAGGTTGTACAAGCCACTTTCCGGTTGCTGATCCAGGAGCCAGTCGATCACTTTCACGATGTCCATTACATAGATAAAATCCCGACTTTGCTCCCCATCTGCGAAGTCAGCTCGGTGGGACCGGAACAGTTTCAGGTGACCATTGGTGCGGATCTGATGGAAGGCATGGAAGAAAACACTGGCCATCCTCCCCTTGTGGTATTCATTGGGACCGTAGACATTGAAAAACTTCAATCCGGCCCAGAAAGGTGGGGTCTTCTTCTGCTTCAGGACCCAAAGGTCAAAATCCTGCTTGGATTGCCCGTAGGGATTGAGGGGTTGGTAAAGGTTCACTTTCGCGTGGTCGTCGTCAAATCCGTGCTCCCCTCCCCCATAGGTCGCGGCGCTGGACGCATATACCAGGGGAACCTGGTGTTCGGTACAGTAGGCCCAGACCATTTTGCTGAAGGCGATGTTCAACTCCTGAAAAATGTGCCAGTCCTGTTCGGCGGTATCGGTCCGGGCTCCGAGGTGAATGATCGCTTCCGGTGGGGAGCTTAGGTTATCCAGGTAGCTGCCAAATTCCCCACGGTCCACCAATTCCACCCCGGCCCTACCCTGCCAATTTGCCTGTTTCTCCACTTTTGCAAAGTCGTCCACCAGGATCAATTTGGTATTTCCGAGACGTTGGTAATGCCCAACGACTACGCTTCCGATGAAGCCTGCCGCTCCCGTAATGATGATCATGTTGCGAAGTTAGCTATTTTGCAAACATTCGACCACAGCCAGGGGTTCCATCATTTAGGCAGCAAAGCACTTATGAAGCAATTCGATATACCCACGTTCTACAAAAGCCCGATCATCTCCCGAGTCAAGGAAATGCGCAAGGCTGGTGATCCCCGGAAAAAAGATTTTCGTCCCACTATCTTGGATTTCGGACCGGTTCGCTTCCTGATCGCCCGGCATTTTGGATTCTGCTACGGGGTGGAAAATGCAATTGAAATCTCGTACCGGGCCATCGAGGAGAATCCAGACAAGCGAATTTTTCTCTTGAGTGAGATGATCCACAATCCCGCCGTCAACCAGGACCTTCAGGAGCACGGTATTCGCTTCATTCAGGATACGGTCGGGAATCCATTGATTGAGTGGTCGGAGATCAGGGGGGAAGATGTGGTGATCATTCCTGCCTTTGGCGCACCAGTGGAGATCGTGGCGCGGTTGGAGAAAATGGGAGTTCAGACGGAATCTTACGACACCACTTGTCCCTTCGTACGGAAAGTATGGAAGCGGGCCGCTTCGCTCGGCGACGAAGATTATACGATTGTGGTCCACGGGAAGCATCAGCACGAAGAGACCCGGGCGACCGTATCTCACAGCCGGCAAAATGCTCCGGTGGTGGTCGTCAGGGATCTGGAAGACACCCGAAAACTGGCTGAGATCATCGAAGGGCAGCGTCCCGCAGCTGAATTTCACACCTTGTTTGCTGGAAAATATTCAGAGGGATTTGATCCGACGACCGACCTGAACCGCATCGGTGTGGTCAACCAGACCACTATGCTTGCCTCCGAAACTTCGGAGATTGCTGAGTACCTCAAGCAGAGCTTGATTCGGAAGTTTGGCGAGGCGGACTACAAAGACCATTTTGCCGATACCAGGGATACACTTTGCTACGCGACCAATGACAACCAGCGCGCCACTTTTGGTTTGCTGGAAAAAGAGGCTGACCTGGCCATTGTGGTAGGTGGTTACAACAGTTCCAATACCTCTCATCTGGTCGAACTCTGTGAAGAGAAATATCCGACTTACTTTATTTCCACTGCTGACGAAATCGTGGACCAGCACAACATCCACCATTTCAATTACCACAAGAAGGAGCATTTGCAGAGTCAAAACTTCCTACCGGAGAAGAACCCGTTGAACATTATTCTGACGAGTGGCGCATCCTGTCCGGATGCGATGGTAGATGCTGTAATGCAAAAAATACTGGGTTATTTCCCGGGAGCCAAAGGGATCGAGTCGGTGCTGGAAGCCACTGAAATGGAATGGAATACCTGACTGCCTCGTGAAGGTTCTGAGCCCTTGCCAGGACTGATTCCTTGGAACCTCTAAGCCCTCGAAACTTCTTTTTCGCGCACCAGATTTACGATCTGGGTTACCTGGTCATCAAAACTGATATCCGATGTGTCGATTTCAATCGCATCTTCAGCTTTCTTGAGGGGGCTGTCTTTACGGGTCGTATCAATATGATCGCGGTGAATGAGGTTGTCACGCACATCGTCCTGATTGGGTGCTTTTCCCCGCTTCAGGAGTTGCAAAATGCGGCGGTCTACCCGGACATCCATCCGCGCGGTTAAGAAAATCTTCACATCTGCATCTGGAAAAACCACGGTACCGATGTCGCGGCCATCCATGACGACTGCTCCATCTTTGCCGATTTCCCGCTGGATACGTACCAGCATGGCGCGCACCGCAGAAATGGCCGCGACTTCGCTCACTTTGGCATTGACATCCATTCCCCGGATTCCAGCATCAACATCTTCCCCGTTCAGGAAAACATCCAGGTTGCCGGTCAAAGGATTGGGGCGCAATTCAATGTGGATTCTTTCAAGAGCAGCCTTGAATTCCGGATGGTGTTCATCAATCGGGATATCATTTTGCAACAGATAAAAGGTCACCGCCCGGTACATAGCCCCGGAATTGATAAAGGTATATCCGAGCTGATCAGCCACAAGCTTGGCCGTACTGGACTTACCAGTAGCTGCGTACCCATCGATTGCAATCACTAATCCTTTCATGGGTATAAATTTAAACTAAATGTTCCTGATTACCATGATGCACCCATGTGGAAAAGGCTGATATCGATCACTAAGAAATAGCTAATTTTACCGCCAATGCAAAAATGGTCACTTTGTCTGGTTTGGATGATTCTTCTGCTCCCTGCGGGATTACAAGCTCAGTCGGGTACCAAAAAGTCTGTCATCACCAAGCCCTCAGATATTCGGGAGGCGTTTCAGCGAAACCGCAGCCAGACTGCCGTGGCCCTGGACTCCCGAAGATCATTTGTCAGCCGCCAGGATGTAAATATGCTGGGCATACGTGCGGGACTTGATTTTGATGGCTTGGTTCGGGTCGGAGGTGGGGTTTATCTCTTGTTCTCGGATGTCTACCAGCAATTTTCGCTGACCGACCCTGCCACCGGAGCGCAAACCACGGTGTCTGGGCGACTGCATTTCAGTTATGTGAGCGCATTCTTTGAGCCCGTTTTGCTTCAGAGTAAGCGCTGGGAGGTTAGCTTTCCCCTGCACCTGGGAATCGGAGACACCTATTACGAAGGAGCAGGTTTTGAATTGAGTCGGCCCCGAACCGTAGTACTCAGCGAGACCTCCGTCACCGGACACTACAAGATATTTCCCTGGATCGGATTGAGTGGAGGGGTTGGCTATCGCAGACTACTTCGCGGCAACAACCTGCTGAAAGAAAACTTTCACGCTCCCATCTATATGTTTGGGATCAAGTTCTTTGCCAGCTGGATCTACCTCAGGATATTCAAGCCGGAGCAATTGGAGGAATGGTGATCGGGACACAGGAATGGATTCAATCCTTGGAATCGAGGACTGAAAATGCGCTCAATCCTGATAATACTCCGCTCCACTCGTACAGGTCTCCGCCACGGAAATGCTCTTCAGCATCGGCAACTTAGGCGCCAATTCCTGGTACAACCAAATACAAATATTCTCTGAAGTGGGGTTCTTCAGAAGGGCAATGTCGTCGCGCTCCCCAAGGGTGTTGAGGCAGGCATGGTCCATGTACTCGATATAAGGCTTGACCACGGCTTTGATGTCGGCAAAGTCCATCAGAATCCCCAACTCTTCGTTGAGTTCTCCTTTGATTTTCACTTCCACCTTGAAACTATGGCCGTGCATCTCGCGGCACTTGTGCCCCTCTTCAAACGCAGGAATGAAGTGGGCCGCCTCAAAATCAAACTTTTTCGTGATGACAAATGGCATCTTTTACTGTTTTCCGCGAAGTTAAAAAGATTATCCACATAACAATCCTCCTGTTGTGGAGTTTTATTTCTGAGCTCGGAAGGCTGGGTATTCAGATTTATTTCATAATTTGAAGCAATAGCTCAACGATTTTAGAAAAAGTTAATCCCTGACCTCATATATGGAAGAAGTTCTCAAGGCCCTTTCCACCATTGGACTCAGTTCAATCAAGCACATGATGGGTGGTGTCGCGGCAGCCGGCTATGACTATACCTACCTGGAGGCATTCGGTTACACCGCAATTGGAGGTATCCTTGGCGTTGCCTTTTTCATTTTCCTTTCCCGGACCGCTCAGAACTTTTTCGCCTATATTTTCCCGAATAAGAAGAAGAAGGTCAAGCGGAAATTTACCCGTTTCAGTCGCTTCATCGTTCGGGTCAAGCAAAGGTTTGGGCTGGCGGGGATTGCCTTTATCACCCCCTGGTTCCTCACCGTCCCGGTCGGCACCATGATCTCCTGTGGCCTCTACCGTGACAAGCGCAAGGTCTTCATCTACCAATCCGCCTCGATCCTGATCTGGTCTTTGATCGGTGGAGGTTTGGCCCAGCCCATTGCAGGTTTGCTCCACTGATTTTTTTCCACGACAAGGCTTTTGAATCCCTCCCCTTCCAATCCAAATCATTCCAGAAAATCCCCGTTGTCAGAATGGCAGCCATGACTGATTGAAGATCAGAATAAGACATTTGTGGTTGGATGATGAGAGGTAGAAGCTGCGGCATCAACACTTGTAAGTAGAATGAATCAAAGGTTTGGACCATCACAAATGACAGTCATTAGGGGAAATACACGAACCAGCATAGTGTCAAATTTGACGGTCATGACCCTAATTGGTCGAAGGCTTGGGGTAGCATGGTTGACGGTTCTGAGGGTAATCAGGTGAGGGTCCGGAGTGTCATTGTTGGGGGTTCAAATAGTGGGGGATTGAGGGTCCGGAGTGTCTCTCCCGCAACATGGAAAGGTCGCTGGTCGAGGGTCTCGACTGTCATTCCCGACACTTTTTATTGGAAACCTCAATAGGCATCAGCGAGGACCTTCATCCTTTCAATGGTAAATAGTCGAGGGGTTTCAGGGTAATAGATGAGGGATATGGATGGTCACCCTATTAGGGTCATGACTGTCAAGTCTGTCAGTAAATACTGACAACCTTCCGGTATCGAATCGTCATTTATTCCCACCAATTTGCTCATATTTTCTTTTGAATATCGCTGATCCACCCCGGAGGTTTAGCCCATTTTATAATTAACAGTGGTACAAAAAACCCATTCCAAATTTGAATAACCTTCCAAAATCCACGATATTAGTCCTGTACCTAATTGCCTATTGTCATGAGTTTTGAAAAACAATCAGCTTCCCAGGAAAATCCGATGCAGCAAATGGCCGAAGGAGGCAGTGCATCGATGGCCCCACCCGCATTCAATCTGGCCCCAGAGCCCATGCAGTTGACCACCAATCCCCATGGAGGCGGTTGTGATTGCGCTGACTGTTTTCAATTCATGAAGGAAGACGGGGTCGAAAATGCCAGTCCAATTCTTGGAGATGATGACCAGGGCGATTCTGGCATGGCAATCCAGCGTACCACCAATGGCAATGAAGCTGCAGCCAAAGAAGGCAGTGAAACGGAAACCGACGAAATTACCCCTACTTATACCGGCAAAGAGTTCACCATCAAATCCGCAGGAGCCAAACTTCTGGACAATGGAAAAGATGAAGATGGGATCGACACATTTGGAGCTAGCAAGAAGGAGGTTGGCAAGAACTATCCATTTGGAGAGGGCTCTATTCCCAAGGGAGCAGTGGTAGAATTAATCGAAACTGGAACTTCCCACGATAAAGGCAGGAACAAAGAAGTCGCCAAAGTCAAAATTGTCAGTGTGCCTGAGGGGGTAGCTGAGAGCCATGTTGGCCAGACATATTGGACTACCCGCTCCAATATTTCCGCTGCAGCCAAAGAAGATGGTAATTATACGGTGACAGATGCCCAAGCAACTATCCGTCAGGATCCTGAAGCTATCATGGGCTTTGAAAGTATCCCGGGAGGAACCAAGGTGAATATCACCGATACCAAAGCCATTGATCAATTCCCCGAAGATTTCCGCCTGAAGAACAATGCCGAACGGAATTCCTTCCACAAAAACCGCTATATGCGCCTGCATCTATTGGCTTCGTGGACTGCCACAGATGGCACTCTCCAATCTGGTTGGATCAAAGCCACCGACGTAGACGGCGGATTTTCCAATGAAGTCCTTGGAGTGGCTGAAATTCCGGATAAGTCTTTGGAAAGCAGTGACCCCAACCATATGACAGTAGGTACCGCCAAGGCCCCTATCCTGAAAAAAGGCGATATGTACTACCCGAACAAAGTGGTGGACGGCAATAAAGTAGTTATCGCCAAAGGCACTTATGTTCAAATCAACCAAACTTCAAGTGATGGCAAATATGTGAATGTCAGCAGCGAAGACAACAGTGTCTCCGGTGAATGGACCTCCAAGGGCAATCTGGATCTCACCAAGAAAAAGGAAGTCGGTGAACCCGGAGCAGGGATCACCTTCTATGAAGTCACTGATGGTAAAGCCTATGTCCGCGAAGCCAAGCAAGGCTGGGTAGAGACAGGCAGCCACATGACCTTGGGTCAATTGGTCGAAGTCAAGTCGGTCGAAGGTGCTCATGGCACAGTTTCCAAAGCCACCGGCGAAGCTGGCAAACGCACCATTGAAGAGACCAAGCAGTGGGTCGAAATGGCGCATCTCGCTCCGGGCTGGTCAACCGACCTGAAAGGCACCAATGCCTCCTGGGGTGTCGTTGTGATAGGCGGAAACCGATTGACGAAATATAAAGGTCAGGATGAAATGGTCAATCTCGGTGGTTCGGGCGGTAAGATGAAGCAAGTCAGTAAGACTGCTTACCCCAACTTAATGAAGATGATCAATGCAGCCAAGAACAATACCAATGCTGACGGTACTGCCGATCCGGTAGACATCCAGATCAACAGCTGCTTCCGTACCTTCTTCTCCCAGAAATATTTTGATGACAATGAGAACAAGCCCGGCTTCAATGATGCAGCCACTCCTGGACGCTCCGATCACCAGGACAGCAATGCATTTGATCTCAACAACCGCAGCAGTAGCAAAGTCTATACCTGGTTGAAAAAGAATGCATGGAAGTATGACATCGTGCAAAACGTGCAAAAGCAAAACGAAAAGCACCACTGGGCCTATCTACCCGGCAAAGGCAAAGAAGGATTCTACACTACCTGGGGGACGGCAAGCAATAAATCATGGTAGCCGAGCAATAAATCATGGTAAGCGAGCAACGAATTATGGTAGGTGAGCAATAAATTATGCTAAGACTGATTTCCAGAAAACGCCTTCTCAGCTTGGGCCTTCTGTTCACTCTCACTTTGTTGATTTCCTGCACTGATCAACAGGAAACATCGCCCGATCTCCCTTCGCACCCTGATACGCATTCAAAAGACACCCTAAAAGGTTCAAATATGGGAAATGAAGTTCCAGTCCCTGACCAAGTAAACAGTTCTGAAAATGGTTCTGCTTCGGAAAAGGTGCTATATGTGCTTGCCTCCAGTGGGCTCAATCTTCGAAAAACCAGTGATCCGGCCAGTGAAGTCCTGACCAATATCCCCTACGGTGGTGCTGTTACCAGCCAATCCCTATCTGAGAATGGCACATTGATGACGGTTGAAAATATGGCAGGAAAGATGGTCCAGGTACACTATGAAGACCAATCAGGATTTGCCTTCAGTGGTTTCCTCTCCCCCATTCCTCCTCCTGAAGGAACACCGGAAGATAAGTACCAATACATCAGCGACTATGTGGCGGACCTCCAGAAGAGGGGATTCAAAGCTAACCTGGTAGAAGCAAAGACCGAAGATTCCCGGCTTTCTTTGGAGTTGCCACTGGTTGACTTCAATGCCGGATACCTCATCATGAAAAAGCTATTTTTCATACCCAATACCTATATACTTCCCAAACCAGGCGAAACCATCACATATTCCACCCCCGAATCCCCTGGTCAGGCTGCGTTGGACGGTCCTTATGATTACGTAACCCAGTCGGTTACCTATCAGGGCTCTCCTGGCTCCTATGAAAAGAAAATCGTGTATTTTGATGACAACGAGGTTGGAGGACGGGAAATTACAATAACGGCTTGGGCCAAAAATGAAGGCGACGGCGTCAGTGGTGTTCGAATGAATCTGCGGAATTGGGCGCATTAATCTCCTAAAAACCCACATGGGTCTACAATTCAAAATCCAATCCATTAGCTTTGTACTATGTTTCTGGAATTCTTCCTCATGCTCAAGGCCGATGGCCTTCCCGTTTCCCTCAAGGAGTTTCTGGCTTTGCTGGAGGCTTTGAAAAAAGGCCTGGGAAAGATGAATGTGGAACAATTCTACTACCTCTCCCGCTCTATTCTCATCAAACGCGAGCAGCACCTCGACCGGTTTGACCAGATATTTGCCCATTACTTCAAAGGAACGGAACTGATCCCGAACCAGATTTTTGGTGACATTCCCGCTGATTGGCTCAAGAAGCAGATGGAACTGTTTCTGACCCCGGAGGAGATGGCCGAATTGGAAGCGTTGGGGGGACTGGACGAATTGATGAAGCGGTTCCAGGAATTAATGAAGGAACAGGGCGAACGGCACGAAGGGGGGAATAAATGGATCGGTACCGGGGGAACGTCTCCATTTGGGGCTTATGGCTACAACCCGGCCGGGTTTCGGATTGGGCAGGAAGGGAGTCGTCACCGTCGGGCGGTTAAGGTCTGGGACAAGCGGCAATTTATGAACCTGGACGACCAGCGGGAGTTGGATACAAGAAACCTGAAAATGGCTTTGCGGAGGTTGCGGGTGATAACCAGGGAAGGGGTGGCCAACGAATTGGACTTAGACGATACGATTCGGAAAACGAGCGACAGCGGTGGGATTCTGGACCTGCAATTTCAAGCGGCGAAAATGAACCGGGTCAAGGTGCTTTTGTTTTTCGATATCGGTGGCTCCATGGACGACCATATTGACCTGTGCTCCCGCCTGTTTACGGCGGCAAAGTACGAATTCAAGCACATGGAGTATTTTTATTTCCACAATTGCCTCTACGAATCCGTCTGGAAAAACAACAACCGCCGCTGGCAGGAACGGATTTCGACCTGGGATGTCCTGCACAAATACAATTCTGATTACCGGGTGATCGTGGTGGGTGATGCTTCAATGAGCCCATATGAAATCAACTATCCCGGTGGCAGTGTCGAACACAACAATGAGGAAGCCGGAGCCATCTGGCTGGACCGCCTCAAAACTCAATATCCGCATATTGCCTGGCTCAATCCGGTGCCCAAAGAGTATTGGAAATATACCCAGAGCATCGGCATGCTGGACCGGTTCTTCGAGAACAAGATGTACCCGATGACCGTGGCCGGGATCGAAGAAGCGATGCGGGAGATCGTCTGAGGAGATCCGTGAAATCGTCTGAGGCAATGCGGGAGATCGTCTGAGGAGATCGAATAAGAGCTATTGTGTCCATACGGAGTGCAATCCTGAGCCAATTTCTGTACTTTTACGGGAATGAAAAGAACAGCCTACCTGTCTGGTGCAGTCCTCGGATTTCTCGCGGTTGCGCTGGGAGCTTTTGGAGCCCACGCCTGGGAAGATATCCTCTCTGCAAATGGTTATACCGATACATTTGAAACTGGAAGCCGTTACCACCTGATCCACTCGGTTCTCCTGATTGGAATGGGCCTGATTGCGGAAAGAAGCGAATCCAAGTGGTTAAGAGTTGGCATCGTCGCCTGCATTCTGGGAGTTACGATTTTTGCCGGAACCCTCTATCTGCTCAGCCTCCTCAATATCCCTATTTTGGGAGCCATCACCCCTGTGGGTGGGATTGGCATGCTGACGGCCTGGGTCTGTATTTTCATGCATTTTATAAAGCAAAACAATAACCCAACGACGTGACTGCATACGAAAAACTGGATGAGAAGCTGGTCGAACTCCAACATTTAATGGCCGCCAATGCGCTGCTGGCCTGGGACCAGGAAACCATGATGCCCCAGGGGGCGGCACCTCAGCGGGCCAGGCAAATGTCTACCCTTCAGGGAATGTACCACCAAATGGCGACGACGGAGATTCCGACCCTGCTCAGTGCCGCGGAAGCCGAATTGACACCTGACTCCCCCATTCGGCACAAACTGAACCTGCAAAAAGTCCGCTCCGAACTGGACCGCAAGACGAAACTTCCGGTTGAGCACGTCAAGAAGACTTCTAAAGCCATCTCTGAGGCTTTTCACGCATGGCACCAGGCCAAACCCGCCAACGATTTCAAAGCCTTTCAACCCTACCTGGAAAAGCTGCTCGATCTGAAAATCCAGGAGGCGGAGTATTACGGCTACGATGAAAATCCCTACGATGCCTTGCTGGAAAACTATGAGCCAGGGCTGAAAGCGAGCACGGTACAGGCTGTATTTGATGGCTTCAAGGGGGAATTGCTCGACCTGCTCAAGGAGATCAAAGCACAGCCGCAGGTTGACGAAAGCTTTCTCCTGCAGACGGTCGGGGAAGATGCGCAATTGGCTTACAGTTGGGAGGTAATCCAGAAACTAGGCTATTCGAGGGAAACTGGCCGTCAGGACAAGGCACCTCACCCCTTCTCGATCAGCATGGCCCCTACCGATGCCCGGATTACCACCATGGTGGATGAAAAAGACATTCGGGAAATGCTTTTTTCCACGATCCATGAGGTGGGGCATGCTCTGTATGAAATGGGTTTGTCGGAGGAGACGATCGGCTGGCCTGAATCTGAGGCTTGTTCGCTTTCGATCCACGAATCCCAATCCCGCCTCTGGGAGAACAATGTGGCGCGGACATACCAGTTCTGCGAACATTTCTTCGAGCCGATGCGCAAGCTGTTCCCGGATCAGTTGGCTGGGAAGACTGCCGAGGATGTATTCAAAGCGGTCAACCGGGTGGAGCCGAACCTCGTTCGGATCTCTTCAGACGAATTGACTTATCATTTTCATATCCTCCTCCGTTTTGAGCTGGAACTGGCTTTGGTGAACCGGGAATTGAAGGTTGCAGACTTGCCGGCGGCCTGGAATGCCAAGGTCAAGCAATACCTGGGTATTGATGTCCCTTCCGACACCAAAGGGGTGCTGCAGGATATCCACTGGTCCCATGGTAGCTTTGGCTACTTTCCGACCTATTCATTGGGGAGTTTTTATGCGGCGCAGTTTTTGGCCCAGGCCAGAAAAGAGCTGAAGGACCTGGATGGGTCGTTTGCCAAGGGCGAGTTTCTTCCGCTGAAGGAATGGCTCAATGAAAAGATCCACCGCCACGGCAAGCTTTACAATTCAGAAGAGCTCTGCGAGATGGTCACGGGCGAGCGCTTGAATATTGCGCACTTCAGTGCGTATGCTCGGAAGAAGTTCGGACGGGTTTATGGGATTTGAGAATCGCCTCAGGTTTGTAAAGCGGGATAGAGTTCGAAGTCCTGAGATCGAGGCACCCTGAACTCAGCCCCCTCCACTACCAGTCCCGTTGTACAAAGGGACAATTCAGCATGTACAGTCTTTCTTCGGCGCGGGTCATGGCAGTATAGGACCAGCGGAGGTAATCGCTCATTTCCATGCCTTTGTAGAGGGGTTCAAAAGCGACAATCACATTTTTCCACTGCCCGCCCTGGGCTTTGTGCCCAGTCACCGCATACCCGTATTTGACCTGAAGGGCATTGACATAGGGATCCTGACGAAAGAGCAGATTGGCTTTGGTCTTGGGCATGTCCCGGTATTCTTCGCGCCGTATCCGTGCCAGATTTTGCATTTCCTGGAATCCCAGTTGTGCCCGTTTATCTGCCAACAGGTCCAGCATCACTTTGCAACTGACCTCCACAGGTTCATTGGACAGGCTCATGAACTCCATCTCCACGTCGACAAATTTCAACCCGTACCGTTCCTCGTAGGTTTCCATGTGGACTTCGCGGATGACACCCATCTCCCCATTGGCAATGAAAGGAAAGGCGTCGTTGCCCCAGGCGTAATTGTTACGCACCACCATCAGCATCTCACCGGGGATCAGGTCTTCGGTCGGTTCAAACATCTGGTGGCGAATGGCAATGTTGATCTCCACCGCCATTTTGTTGGAATAGGTAACAAAGAGGACATTGTCGGGGTCGTCGTTGCGGAAAAGGCCAGTGTACAATTCGAGGGCTTCGTAGCCATTTTCCAGTAGCTCGACCTCTCCTCCATAGGACAACTCCGGATAGGGAACCGTCCCGATGACCATGGCTTCCCGTACGAGATTGGCCCAGCGCAGCACTTCAGAAGCTTCTTCCTGACGCATGACCTCGGTCATTTCGGACTGGAAAACGGTGAGGCCAAATTCTTTTTCCAGGTACTTGGGATCGAGGGCAGGTGAACTGCTGCTACCGACGGGAGGCAACTGAGAAGGGTCTCCCACCATGATGACCTTCCGCTCCGGGTATTCTGAATAGACAAATTTGAAGAGATCTGCCAGCAAACCCCTTCCGCCCTTTTCCCCATCGCCGACCATCGAAGCCTCATCCACGATATAGTAAATCTTGCGCGGGTCTTTGTTTTCCTTCAGGGTAAAGAAGATACTACCAGAGGGAGATTCTGCGGGGGAATAAATGTGGCGGTGAATGGTAGATGCATAGCGGCGGGTCCGTTTGGTGATGACCTTGGCCGCGCGGCCTGTAGGTGCCAACAGTGCCACCTTGTATCCCTGCCGTAGCAGAAACCAGGTCAGAAGCCGGATCATAAAAGTTTTTCCGGTACCCGCGGCCCCCCGCATTTGAAATACGGCCTTCGACATCGGGTATTCGTGGAAGCGCAGGAATTCTTCCAGCACCTTGTCCTGATCTTCGGTCAGCTCGATGCTTTCACGTTCGAGCAGGTCCCTGAGCATTTTTTCGTAAAGAGAGGACATTGTGGTAAATAAATCGATTGTTATGGGGAAAACAAAATAGCAAATCTGAAGAGTATTTTCGAAATTGGCAGCTTTCCGAAAAACTGTTGCCATTGCGAGGCTGACAGGTCGATCCAGGAGACACGAGATCATTATATGAGTACTCAAGTAACCCCAATAAAAGTAGTTCAAAGCCTCACCTATGGCACCGCCACTAAAGGTGCCGCCAAAGAAATGGGCTATGCCCTGGCAGGAGGTACCGCAGTTGATGATTATTTTACCTTGCGTACACAGGCAGAAGCCCTGTTAAATGGTATAATCAACAACCGTGGTTTTATCAATGTGGCCAACCTTGGTGAGTTCAATGCTCAGGATGCCTACTTCTACAGTGAAGGCAACAGCGATGTGCTGACTTCGTTCACCGTCGGAGATGCTTATGAAGCCAAACTCTACGATGCCCACGATATTGCTGCATTCCTCGCCTTCCAACTCGGCAGAGATGTTGGTCAGATTACCTACTTTAAAATTGCTACTGAAAAAGGGCTGAGTGGTCCTGCAACTGCTTTCCATTGGAAAGATTTGGGTCCCCTGATTCTAAAGGATTTGGGACGGTCTGCCGCGCAGGCATTTGGCGGAGTCAAGTCCTACCTGGAAAATAACAATGTTCCAGGTAAAAAGGGTTCTACGGCCAAGCAAGCTATTCAGCGCAGTCTTTATGGAGCAGAAGTTGGTCTGGAAGGATCGACAGAGTTCACTACTCCCAATGGGAATATTGTCCATTTTGACTTGACCCAGGTTGATCTGGAGGCCTTGAGTGGAATTGCTCAGGCTGTCAACAGTGCCATCCTGCCTCAAGCCCAGGATGAATATACCGATGGGATTTCCCACGCCCTCGTGATCCAGAACTACACCGAATTTGAGATCGAACTGAAGATCACTTATCAGAACAAAGAATCTGGTCTGCTGATTGGTCCGGGTGAAATCTACAAGGGAACTCCTGTTCCTTCATTTGTGAAGAGTGGAGACGAAACCGGCATCCCCGGTATCCATGCCCACCGCTCGCTATGTGGCGAGGCCAGCACCCTGGTCACCAGCAATACGCCTGAAGGCGATATTGCTTATACAATTGAGTTGGACATCGCAGGAACACCGCACAAGATCGCGGCTGGTTTTGACCTTCCTCAACTTTCAAAGAATTCATCTTTCCTCCTCTTCAATCCCTCCGGGACAGGCGAGGAGATATTTGCGAATAACAAAGGGAAGAAGTCAGAATTGACCACCACCCTTACCCATGCTGATATCGGGGTCACCCTGGCCCACAACAGTACTTCTGCCAAGACGGTACAGTTGAGCACGGGTAAAGAAGGTTACTTCTACCGCAGTGTACTTGCCATTTATGACAAGACGTCTCCTCCTCAAAAAGCCGGCCTGACCGCATTGGATGGCCTGCTCTACGGAGATCGGATTTGATCGGATGGCTTTACTGACTCAGGTCGGTGGACATCCTCAGGCTTTTCAAGGCCTTGAAAACAAGAAAGCACCAGATCGATTTGGTGCTTTCTTGTTTTTGGAAGAATCCCCTCTTTACAGATGCCTAAATGGCACAGGGCCGCCAAAGAAAGGCGACCCATGTGTTTTGTTGATTGATGGACTCCAAATTGCAGATGGCAGGAACCAATACAAATAGCCTACCCTCATAGAAGTTGCCTGAACTCTGCAGGTTCATTCAACTCAGGACATCAAAAGAAATTGTACGGGTTAACTATTGATTGAAAAATACTGCTATCAATGCGCTTTGATCCAAAAATGCGCGTGGAGCATTCTTGCTCCTACCCAAATAAAAGAAGTTGGGAGATAACATGCAAGGAATTTATGATTTTTCACCCCCCATATTATACACGCCTCCCTTCAGGTGATCTTTGAAGCGCCCAGAAACACTTAGAATAGGTCCAAGAGTCCCTCAGAGCGGATCACAAGTTCATCCGATCAGATAATAGCTTATCCCTATGCCACATTCCACATGTAAGAGATTTGGCGGATCTTGCAATTCATCGGGATATTTACCAGTAATAGTGGCATATTTGGCAGACTGGCTGGTCTATTTGAAATTGCAAGGTGAACATTCCACCCTTTCATTCCCTACCCATATAGATTGTTTTTCGCCTTTTCGTATATTCCACTTTCATACAGGGAGCAGACAAGAAAATAAAACCAGAAAATAAATTACTTTATGAGTCAGAATATAAATGACCTGCTTGACGGAAATATCGACTGGGTAAATAATACCCTAAAAAGTGATCCTGATTTCTTTGGCAACCTTTCCCAAGGACAATCTCCTGAATATCTTTGGATAGGCTGTGCAGATAGCCGGGTACCTGCCAATCAGGTGACTGGTATGCAACCTGGCTCCGTGTTTGTATCCCGCAACGTGGCCAACGTTGTTGTCCATACAGATTCCAACCTTTTGAGCACTACCTACTATGCCGTCAAGGTTCTTAAAGTAAAACACATAATCGTTTGTGGTCATTATGGATGTGGTGGGGTCCAGGCTGCGATGTCTACAAACTCTTATGGATTCATCGACAACTGGATCATGCACATCAAAGATGTCTACCGTCTTCACAACGATGAGTTGGATGGCATCCACGATGAAAAAGAGAGGTTTGACCGCTTTGTTGAGCTAAATGTTCAGGAACAGGTGCGGAATTTGGCACGGGTTTCATTCATACAACAAGAGTGGGAAACTGGTGAATATCCCTATATCCATGGTTTGGTCTATGGACTGGAAACCGGTCTGATCAAGGACCTGGGTGTCACCATGAACAATTCGGATGAGTTGGACCATGTTTATCGGTATGGTTGATTAAACTCAATTGATTTAAAGCGAATTATTGCTGAACTTATTTGTTCAATCAACTAATTAAGAATGTGTATGAAATACTTAACCACTTTCCTCATTTGTCTTTTTTTGAGCGGAATTGCTTTCGGACAAGATATCCAAAAGGCATTCTTTACGCTCCAGGAAAAGGGATCGAAGATTGAAGTAAAGATTCGGATGAACCAGGAAGCGCTGGAAGGTGCCATGGAGGTGGATCAAACATGCGCCGGAGGAATTGACTTTGAGTGGTGCTCCGTTGCTTATGTTCAAACCCACATGGAATTCAAGATGGATGGCTACCCCGCTGAATTGAATTATGTCAAAGGAGAGGCGGTTGAAGACGATTATGTGATCACCTTTACCACCAATGACTTGAGCGGAAAGCCTGGAAGTATTGATTTGAAAGCCACCTGCTTTGAGCCTAAGGGTGGGAGCAGTCCGGAAAGTACAGGAGTTGAATATGAAAATGTTGTAGAGTTCGACCTCTTTGGGGTGCAAAAAGAATATACCCTGGATGGTCAATCGTCACAGGCTTCTCAGAAGTTCTGAGCCCGGTTTGAGCAGCACTTTCTGGTGGTTCGATCGCCGCTGCCCGGTTTGAGCGCCGACCTTTCGGTCGCCATTATTGCTTAACGATTGGGAAAACGACCCGGCCGGATGCTGCCTTGAATTCAATCAGGTAGGATCCGGCAGGAAGCTTTTCCAGGTTTACCATTTCCTCCCGATTGTAATGCAGTTGCTTTTGCTCCATCAACTCTTTTCCTTGCAGATCCACAATCCTGATTCCGTATCGTTTCCCTGCTTCCCCATCCAGTTTCACGGTAATCGATCCATTTGTAGGGTTGGGATAGATGCTTACGTCAGATGCATGCAGTTCTTCTTCGAATCTGTTCACGGTAGCATCGGCAGTGAGTGAAAACACCTTCGCTTCGTATCCCGAAATTGTGGTCAGGGTGAGGTATCCCTGGGAATTGACGCTGTGCTGTTCCCCATATCCCCTGAGCAGGTTTTGCAGGAAATAATTGCCTGGGGAAAGCGACATTCCAGAGATATTGATCGGGACATTGGTCGAAGTCTGGGCTGAAGTGTTGACGATAATGAGCAAGGTGTCAGTGGGGGAAAACCGCCAGAAGCTCATGACGGAACTGTTGGGGGATTCTGCCAGGAGATAGTCTCCCCTACGCAACACCTTGGTTTGGTTCCGCAAGGCGATCAAACGTTTGTAGTGGTTGAGGAGTGATCCGGGATCGGCAGCAGATGCTGCTACATTGAAGATCGGATAATTTCCGTTCAGGGGATGCCAGGGAGTGGTCGTGGAGAATCCGGCGTTGGCGGAGGCGTCCCATTGCATGGGTCGGCGAATGTTTTCATCTGGCTTTTGCCCGAGCATCCCGATCTCTTCACCATAATAAATAAAGGGGGTTCCCGGCAGAGTCATCAGGATAGAAGCGGCTGCTTTGTTTTTGCCTGGGTCCTGGTTCAGGGAAGAAAAAACGCGGTCCATATCGTGGTTGGTGAGGAAAGTCCCCCAGCGTTGGTCGGGATAGGCATTTGTGACTTCATCGATCTTTCCTCTGAGACCCAAAGTATTCCCGGCATTGGCGGCTCCCATAATTTCGGCAGCCAGGTCAAATTCAAAACATATATCCAGTCCTCCATTCTCGACGTAGGGGACAACTTTGTTGGTACTGGTCCAGGCTTCTCCAACGTTGAATGATCCCGGCCGGACGGAATCGGTAAAAGCTTCGAAATCCTTCCAGAAGTAAATGGTGCCAATCATGTCCTCGAGGTCGGCCTCCCATTCATATATGTATTTGATGGCATCGAGTCGGAATCCATCTACGCCGACATCGTTCGACCAATAGTCTGCATAGATGAACATGCTGTCCCGCACTTCAGGTTCCTCGTAGTTGAGATCAGGCATTCCTCCCCAAAACAAGCCATAATAATACCCGGATCCGTCGAAATGCCAAACGTTTTGCCCCCAGGGACCGGTGTAGGTGGGTTGAGAATTGAGCCAGCGGTAATAGTTGCGTTTCCCATTGTTACTGTTGCGGGAGTCGATGAACCAGGGATGCTGGGAACTGCTGTGGTTCATGACATAATCTACGATGACGTGGATTCCCCTGGCGTGGGCTGAATCCAGAAATTCCCTGAAGTCCTGCATGGTTCCGAAATCCGGGTTGATGCCCCGGTAGTCGGTGACGTCGTAGCCGTGGTAGCTCGGGGATGGATTGATGGGCATCAGCCAGATCGCCTCGATTCCAAGGTCGCTGTCGGTAGCAGGGTCTCCATCGTTGAGGTAATCCAGGCGCTGGATCAATCCCTGGAAGTCCCCTATTCCATCTCCATCGCTGTCGGAAAAACTCCGTACAAAGATTTCATAGAATACGGCATCCCGCCACCATTCAGTGCTGGTACTGTCTGGCCCTGAGGAGGCTTGGCCGAAAGCTTGCCCTGAAAAAAACATCGACCAGAGCGTCAGGAAAAGAATTTGGAGTGACCTTAACTGCATGGTGTAAAGATAGCGCATTGCACTGATTTCCATTTTCCCTAAAAAGACCTAATTTGTATCGAGCCATAATGTAATAGGACTTTTATGTTGCTGAAGAACCTCTGCTTTTTTATACATATCCCCAAAGTCAATATGCCAGGAATTACCTCTACCATTTCTGTCATTCTCCTATTGTGTATTGCTCTTCTCCCCTTCAACCTCCCGGCCCAGCTATCTCCTTCCACAGATTCGGTTCTAATTGCCTTGAGCAAAGCCCCTGAAAGCCGTGAGCGGGTTGATCTGCTGAATACAGCCTCGCAGGAACGGTTGCGCACCCAACCCGGTATTGCTGAGAATTTTGCGGAAGAGGCCATCGACTTGTCTGAGCGGTTAAATTATGACATTGGGAAAGCACTTGCCTGGTCCAATTTAGCCAATATCCGTTTGCAGCAGGGTTTATACGACGAAGCTGGGGACATGCTCAAGGATGGGCTGAAAATAATTGAGCGAGAAAATGACCGTAAGAATATCTCCAGGCTCGTCAACGGGATGGCGACCTTTTATATTGTAACCGGTGAATACGATCTGGCATTGAAATACTGCGAGCGAGGCGCAAAGATATCGGAAGAACTGGGGGACAAAGCTGGCTTGGCGGCTGTTTACAACCGTACCGGGATCATCTATGACTACCAGGGAAAATACCTGCAAGCGATTGATTGGTACCAAAAATCCCTTCGCATCCGCCAGGAACTGGAAGATTTACAGGGAATGGCAGTCAGTTACAGCAACCTGGGGATTGTCTATGATTTCATGGAGGATTATGAGCAGGCGCTGAAGTATGGCAACCTCTGCCGGGAACTGATGGTCAAGGTAGGAGATTCCCTTGGATTGGCTTCTTCTTACAACAACCTGGGGATCCTCCACGCCAAGCTTGAGCATGATTCGGTGGCCCTGGACCTCTATGATAAATGCATTGCCTTGTCGACTGTTCTGGGTAAGAAACGTACCCATGCCATGGCGCTGGCCAACAAGGCTGATCTTCTGGAGCGCATGGAGGCTTTTGATGAAGCGATTGCCGTCGCCAGAGAAGGGAAAGCATTGTACAAAGAAATCAATGATCCCAGTGGCATCGCCCATACCCAAACCCAGCTGGCCAGTTTTCTCCTCTCCCGAGGAAGGGCACAGGAAGCACTTCCCCACGCTGAAGCCGGGTATAAATGGTCCAAGCAGGCCAATGAAAAGAGCACTTTGAAGAGTTCTGCCGAGACGCTCGCGGGGATCCATGAATCAATGGGCAATTACAAAATAGCTTACCAGTACTTTACGGAGTTCAAGGAGATCAGCGATACCTTGCTCAATGCAGAGGCCATCCGTAAGTCTTCCCAGGAAGCTGCACGGCTGGAATACGAAAAAGAGAAGGTGGATCGGGAAATCGAACAGGCCAAACAATTGGCGTTTCAGGACGCTGAAACAGATAAAGAAAGGCTTTGGAAATACTTCTTTATTGGAGGGTTTATCGTTCTGATTGTCTTCATATCCCTGGTATTCTGGTCTTACCACAATCTCAGAAAGACCAATTCGATCATCTCCCGGCAAAAGGATGAGATCGTATTCCTCAACCAGAACCTGGAAAAGTTGGTTGCAGACCGAACCGCAGCACTGGAGGAGCGAAATGCCAGGCTATCAGATTATGTGTTCACCAATTCACACAAGGTACGGGGGCCCATCGCCCGGATTTTAGGACTGCTAGAGGTGCGCAAAGCTTCCCCCGGTGCGACCGATTTGAAACCAGACCAATTGTTTTCCTATATCGAACAGGCCGCTAACGAAGCGGATAAGGTGGTCAATGAGATCTCAGAAGCACTCGAAGGCAGTGCCGAAAACAGTGCTGAGGACAAATAGCTCATTTTACTTTTTGTGTGTAAAAAGACTATTCTTAGATTGTAGGTAATGAAGAGATTTGTCCTGCTCCTTTCTTTTCTGTTGGTGGCTTCTTTCCTGGCTCAGGCACAAGCCGAGAAGCCCTGGTTCGTCAAGCGGTACATCAACAAGATGATGTTTGATACCACCGGCCCTGAGAAACCTAAGTTCCTGATTTATCCTACCATAGCCTTTTCCCCCGAAACTTCCTGGGAAATCGGGGCCAGCAGTCTTTTGCTCTTCCATGCCAAACGGGATACCCTCAATCGGTTAAGTGAGATTCAGGCCTTTACTTTCTTTACCCTCAACAAGCAATACGGAGTCTGGCT
The DNA here is from genome assembly GCA_964352215.1 of uncultured Bacteroidia bacterium. Lineage (GTDB taxonomy): Bacteria > Bacteroidota > Bacteroidia > J057 > JADKCL01 > CAWUKT01. The sequence goes on along the minus strand of CAYGRE010000033.1, from coordinate 10,238 downwards.
TGATCATGCCCTTTATACCGACCAGAATCAGTGGTTTTTTCTGGGTGCAGCCAGATTTCAAAGCTATCCCCTCCTCTATTATGGCATCGGCCCCAACACCGCTCCGGACTTTCAGGCACTGGTAGAAGCCAATTATTTCATCATCAAGGAAAGGGCTTTGCGCAAGATCCGTGGCTCATTGTATGCGGGTGCCGAGGCAGAGTTCATCAATCTGAACCGGGTAGACTTTGTCCCCGGTGAAGACAACAATCCGGTTGATCTTCCCTTGGGGGCTACTGGTTCCACCAATCTTTCTGCCGGGCTGGGCATCGTCTATGATGACCGTCACAATGTCCTCAATGTCAGGGATGGGAACTTCTTCGAGTTGGCATTTCTCCATTCAAATACCAATTGGGGGAGCAGCTTTACTTTCACCAATATTATCTCCGACAACCGTATTTACCGCCCTATTCGCAATGGCAGGGACGTATTTGCAGCGCAGTTGTTTGCGCAATTCACAAGCGGTGATGTTCCCTTCAATCAGTTGGCGCTGATGGGTGGGGAGAGGTTGATGCGTGGCTATTACCTGGGAAGACATCGGGACAACCATCAAATTGCAGCCCAGGCCGAATACCGTTTCCTTCCCATGAAGGGTTTCAAACGCTGGGGAGGGTCTGTATTTGCAGGGACTGGTACGGTCTTCTCACAGGAAAATGAGTTTGCCCTGAGAAATTTTAAAATAGCAGGGGGATTGGGTTTGCGCTTCCTGATCTTCCCCGAAAAGGACATTTTCACCCGGTTTGATGTGGCCATGACCAAGGAAGGTCCCGGCTTTTACCTGTTCATCGGAGAGTCCTTTTAATCCTCTCCCTTCAATTCGTCCAGACGCTTCTCGTACTTTTCAATGGTGGCATTGAGGATCTCTACTTCCTTTTCCAACTCGGCTTTGCGGTCTGGCTTCATGTTCTTTCCCTTCATTTTCAGGGTCAGGGTCTTTGATTTCCGATTGGCCTTCATATCCAATAAGTTCTTTTTGAGCTCCGCCTTCCCCATGGTTTCAAACTTCTCTTCCTTCCGTGCTTCTTTCTCAACCGCTTTCAACTCTTTGTCTTCATTTTCCAAGCGCTCCATTTCCAAGCTGATCGCTGCCTCTCTGTCACGGATTTCCCCCCGTCGAGCCCGGTCCAAATCCACCCCACTCAATTTTGCTTCGACATCCTCAAGGGCCAGTATTTTTCTTTCTCGCCTGAGCTTGTCCGTCTCCAAATCTATCTGAGCCCGTCTGATCGCTACCTCCTCGGCTCCAGTATCCTCCATGTCTTCCAACTCGACCGTTTTCTTTGAGATTCGGTTGTTAAACAGTGCAATCTCATTCTCAAGCCCATCGCGTTGCAACTTCAACTTTTCTTCCCGAATGAGTTCAAAGTCAGTGGTGCTATTTCCTGAACTGCTGGTATTGCCCCCGGTACTTCCGGTCGATGTGGTCCCCCCAGATGACGAGTTGGTCTTATTTCCGGTGTCCCCTCCGCCATCATTGCAACCTGAAGCAGAGAGACCCCAAGCGGATATGAGCATGGATTCCGGCATTCCCATACCGGCCATCTCTTTGACAACATCCTCCATCTTGAGGTGAAAAAACAGATTGTCATCCAAAACCACCCAACCTTTCACGTCCCAGCTTTTGGTCGTACCTCCACAGGTTTTGTTACCATACACATCGATGGCCCTACTCGCCAGCATCCCTGCCGAGATGCTCACATTGCCATCTCCATCGGTGCGACCCGATCCTAAACTTGCATCTCCATGCTTGATGGTGATATCACTGTTGGCGACTCCGGCGCCTTTGTAAGTGATCTTAAGTTTGACTGTTTCAGCCTTTATAGCCGTGCAAATGAAAAAGATGGCCGAGAGGGTCAATAACAAATGTCTATTCATATCTTAAGCTTTCAAGAAGTCAATTTCATTAAGAAGGGGCATAAAATCCACGCTTTTTGCAAATGTACACTACTGGCTTAATACGGAAAAAAGAGATGCAAGTTTCCGGATACCTCGGCTGCTTTCCAGTAAATTCTTGTGCCCATTTACCTGTTATTCCAGAGAATCACCTTACCATACCGGGAGGGTTTGCGGAAAAGTAAACATTAACCTTATGGGGGCATTCAATAAAGAGATGACCATCCCCGCCATCTAAAAGGATTTTGGAAGACACGAATAGGTTGTTGGCCATTCCTACCTCCAAAATTCCTGAAATAATGCTTTTCTTATTTCCCAAACCTTATATATATTAGGGAATCAACAGCGATATAACATTGGTTAAGAAAGAAATTTAGATCAATTATAAGTACTGCCTCAGGCAGTCACCAGACACCTTATTTCGAGTCGTAAAAGCGAAGATAAATAGTCCCGGCATTTAGTCGGATAGGAAAGATATTGTTCACTCTAATTTAGTTTTTATTATGAAGTTTCGTTTTTCAATTGTCGCCATGCTTGCGTGTGCGCTTACTTTCAGTATGCTTGTAAGCTGTCAGCAGGACATTCCCTCCGAAGGAGTCGATGGAAGTTTAGCCAGCGGTGAAAGGTTCGCACCTGACCCTGACAAATTCACTCCCGTAGACCACGATCACGATGATGCAGTTCAACGCCATGTAGAGGAGTTGAGTGTTGAGCTTGATGATGTAGTTCCTATGCGTGTGGAACGCCCCGATGGAACCGTAGATAACGTAATGCTGGTCGGTGGTTGCATTGAAATGACCCGTGAGCAGTATAATGACTACAAAGATGGAAACATTGATCCTCGCCAGTACAGCACCAACAATCTGGTAAGTTCTGGCAACAGTGCGATTTCTGTCATTGGTTACACTGGAGGCAGTTTTGCCCTTACCACCAAGATGCGCACTGGCCTTTCCTGGGCAGTTGCCAATCTCAACGCCGTTTCCGGGGTCTCTCTGAACTTCTCTCTCAGCTTTTCTTCCAGCACCAATGCTGACATCGTAGTCTACCGCCAATACACCAATCCCGGTGCAGGTGGGGTAGCAGGATTCCCATACAGCAATGGTCAGCCCTACAAGTGGGTTCAGATCTATGCAGGTATGGATAGCTACAGCAATAATGTAAATGAGCACGTTGCCAATCACGAGATCATGCACTGCATTGGATTCCGTCACACTGACTACTTCTCTCGTCAAAGCTGTGGTCAAAACACGAATGAAGGCGCTGGCTCTAGTGGAGCCAACCACATCCCAGGCACCCCTACCGGCTATGATTCCGGTTCCATCATGTTAGCTTGCTTTAGCAGCTCTGAAGATGGCGAGCTTGGTAACTACGATAAGATCGCGCTTCAGTACCTCTACTAATTGCGAAAAACCCGATTATGTAATAATAACCGCCTCTGGGAATATTTCCCAGAGGCGGTATTTTTTTTGGGGGGGGGAGATGCTCATTTCAGGTTGCCCTTGTCAGGTTTTCCTTGTCAGGTTGCTCTTGTTGAGGCTCCCAGTTATTGCTTCACGATCTTTTCTACAAATTGTTGTTGCCCTATTTGCAGTCTCAGAAAATAGATTCCTGCGGACAGTTCGCTCAGCTCCATCCGCTTGTTCCATTCACCGAATTGTACTTCATTCACTTCCCGCTTCCATACTTTCCCTCTCAGGTCAAGTACTTCTGTCACAAGCGTCCCGGTTTCCGGCATCAATACTGAATAGCTGAGTACCTCCTGAAATGGATTGGGAGCCACGGTAAGGCTTGGCGCCATCGGCTGTGGGTCCAGGGCCACAAAGAGAAATGTGGTATCGGAAGTTGCTTCACAGCCATCCTGGCTGACCACGGTAACGGAATAGGTTCCAGTGGTGTTGGCAGTCAGACTTTGATTCGTCGCACCTGAAATCGGGGTTCCATTGAGGAGCCACTGATAAGAAGGATAGGTAGGATTGACGGTAATCAAATTCCCTACGACTGACAAAGACGGATTGGGCAATGGATTGAACACAACATTGGAGGTGGTGGTTTCAGAACATCCATTGGTGTCCGTTACCTCTACGCCCAATGAAAGGCTGCTGGTCAGGGTAACGGTTGGGGTTGAATCACCAGTAGTCCAATTGTAGGATACCCACGGATTGGCCGTACCAAAGACTACGGTGTCTCCATCGCAATACGGCGATGCTGGATTTCCAACGATCGAGGCGTTCAATGCAGGGAAAAAATCTATTTGTACGGTATCACTGCTCGAGCAATTGTTTACATCCGTGACCTCGACTGAATAGGACCCCGGGCTGTTCACATAGATGAATTGAGCCACCTGTCCTGTACTCCAGACGACGTTGTTAAAGCCATTGGCCACAATCAGGAAAGCGGAGTCGCCATTGCAAACCATCTGTGGAGTTGCCGTCAGTTGGGGATCGGGAAATGAAGCCACCGTTACGCTCACGGTATCCACGTAGGTACATACCCCGGCAGAGATGATCTCATAGCTGGTGGTGGTACTGGCAATGAAGCTGTAGGTGGAATCCATTCCGGATTGAACTACGGTCCCTCCCGAAGAAAAAGTATAATTGGTAAATGCTCCTGATGCTCCGATCAGAACCGTATCTCCTCCACATACCGGGCCGGCTGGGGAAGTAATAACGGGTGGAGCCGGAACTCCGGAATTGGCTTGTTCACTGCCCAGGCTTCCAATTACCACCTTGAATTGTAAGGTATCTACATGGGTGGTACCTGGGCTACCGGGGGCGCCTTGACCAGCTCCACCATTCACTCCACCAGGGCCACCTTGCACGGTTTGCGTTCCGGAATTGACTATACTGGTTTCGTAGAACAGTTTGATCCGGCCACCACCTCCGCCACCGCCATCGTCATTGGCGGTGCTGGTTCCGATAGAGCCACCGTTCCCATTTGCCTTCAATGCACCAGTGAAATTCAGTTGGTCGGCATGCAGTAGGATGCCACCACCAGCTCCTCCACCAGCGCCCTGGCCGCCTCCTGGTTGTTGTGCCAATCCTCCATCGCAGTCAATCGTTCCCGAAACGGTCATAAACTCGCATAAAAGGCGGAGGCCTCCGCCCCCATTTCCGGCAGTAACGGTAGAAGAACTTCCACCGGTCGAACCCATATCGATATCGGTACCGGTTGCGGTGCCATAGGTGGGCCCGGCTGGATTGATCGGGTCGTTGGAATCGTATCCACCTACGCCACCGGCACCTCCGTAACTTCCAGCTCCCGCACCTGAAGACGAGCCCCAGGTACCCCCTCCAGGTCCATTGCCATTGTTACTGGTCGCCGGAGCTTGAAATCCTCTTCCTTTTCCGGAAAGTACACCCTGGATATTGACCACGCGTGCCTCGATCGTGTTCAGCACACCATTGTCCAAAAACAGCGTGTCTCCTGAATTTACCTGAATCCAACGGTGGGGTACGCCCTGGGTCAGGGTTTGGTTCCCACTCGTTACGATTGCATTGGGAAACGTTTGGTTGAAATCGGACTCTGCAGTGGCTGCGGAATTTCCATAGAACATTTTGAAAGACAAGCTGTCCCCTATTCCAATCGAATCCAGGCGTACCCAGATCACAGTGGTATCGGTATTGATGTAATTTTCAATCCAATAGGGGTAGACAACCGTTGCGCAATTGTCCCCAAAACGGATGTCGCGTCCGTCGGTTTCCATTTTGTTTTGGGCAATCAGGGCCTGGGTATTGACCACCAGCCGGATTGGGTAGCTAACCTGGATAGAATCCGTCTGGTTAAGGGCGGTAACCGGTTGAAAATAGGTCCAGGCACCAAATTGTGCTTTCAAATGCTGGGGATAAAAGAAACAAGCTGCCAGCAAAGCAACAAATAATAGTAGATGTTTTCTCATACTTGTTGAATAAAAAGTTGGTCTATTAAAATCTCTGTAAATGTGATACAAAATTGGAAGCTAAAATACTAATGTCAATGATGTCATCCATCAATTCCAGTCCCTCTTTTTGTAAACCCGTCTTCAGATCTTCGCGTTGTTCTTCCGACAGGTTTTCCATAACCTCTACTTCACCAAGATCTACCATGATAAAATGCAAACCCATTCTCCTCAATTCTACTTTCACAGCAGTCTTGCATCGTTCACTCACCATGTTTTTGATGAATAGTTTCAATCGGAGAGGATTATTTCCATATCTCTAAAGCTAACCAGTTATATCCCCTTGATACTTACGCCTATCTGGAAATTAGTTACACAATTCACACTTTTGGGTTCGTTCGTACAGTTGGGTTGGGCAGGATATCTTGGCGCCCTGATGAACCATCAAAGAGCATCCGGCTGTGGTTTGCCTCCGCAATTGCAACTCCGTTTTTTTGGCTTTAAGCTTTTACCTTGTAGGACAGCATCTATTTGAATTTATTGAAGTATATGGGTTTCAACGGTAAATAAATCCGCTTATCTTCCACCATGGCGATTCTACCCACCCACCTGGGCCAACGTGCCTATACCCCTCTGGATAAATATGAGGGTCCTGATACCTATGATGTGATTGTGATTGGCTCCGGCATGGGAGGCATGAGTGCGGCTGCAGCCCTCGCACGTATGAAACGGAAAGTTCTCGTGCTTGAGCAGCACTATATTCCGGGTGGCTACACCCACATGTTTGCCCGCAAAGGCTTTCACTGGGATGCCGGCATTCATGCCATCGGCGAAATGGCCCCCGGAAATCCGCCCTACCGGGTGCTCCAATGGATCGGTCGCAAGCAGGTCAAATGGGAATCTCTCGGCAATCCCTTCGATCAATTTTGGTTTGAGGATGGATTTAAATGGGGCTTGCCAGATACTAAAAAAGCCTACCTCACCCAACTGTATGAAACCTTCCCGGAACAGTCTGATGGGCTGGATCGCTATTTTAAAAAGGTAAAGAAGGCCTCTAAGTCTTCCTTGTTCTTCCTCGGCGGTAAGTCTATGCCTCAGGGCTTTTCCAATACCATCAACAAGCTCTTCAACCGAAAAGGCAAAGCACTTTGGACCACGACGACGGAAGAGGTTCTGAATGAATGTGGGATCACCGGAAAGCTACGGACGCTGCTTACCCTTCACTGGGGCTACTACGGGTCCATTCCCTCCGAATCCAGCTTCGCCATCCATGCCCTTACCCATGCCCACTTTTGGAATGGCGCTTACTACCCGGTTGGTGGGTCGCAATCTGTGGCTTCTGCCCTGCTTGGCACCATCATAGATGCTGGAGGCAAGGTCATTACCAAAGCGTCGGTGGACGAATTGCTACTCAAAGATGGCCGTGCTTCCGGGGTCCGCCTCGCCAATGGCCAGACCTTTCATGCCCCAATTGTCATTTCGGCCGCAGGGGTCAAGAATACGGTCAACCACCTTCTCAACGACTCCTGGAAAAACTCTGACTGGGCCCAGGCCATCCGCAGTGTGCCCAGTTCCCCCCCCTATATTTGCGTGAACCTTGGCTTCAAAGGAGATGTAGTTGCAGCAGGTGCGACCAAGTCCAACCTCTGGCTCATGGACACCTGGGAGACCGACCAGACCTATTGGGATTTAGACAAGCAGCCGGCACCACATATTCTCTATTGCTCATTTCCCTCTCTCAAAGATCCTGACTACGATCCTGGCCCGCAGCAAAAACACACCGGAGAAGCCATCACTTTCCTGGACTGGTCGGTTTTCAAACAATGGGAAAATAGCCTTCATGGTGAGCGGGACGAGGGCTATGAGCAACTCAAGGCTAAAATAGAATCCCAAATATTGGCCACCATGCGTGCCAACCTACCCGACCTGATGGAGCTGGTTGTTCACCATGAACTTTCTACCCCGATTACAGCCCAACACTTTGTCCGTGCCGATCAAGGCGCGATCTATGGTCTTCAGGCCAGCCCCAAACGATACGGTACTCCTGAGTTAAGAACCCGAACCCCGATCAAGGGATTCTACCTGGCTGGGGGGGATGTGTTGAGCCTGGGCGTAGTTGGTGCCATGATGAGCGGGGTGCTGACCGCTGCCTCCATAGATTGGCGGATTTATCGGCGTTTGCTTTGATCAAGTAAATGCCAATCGGGACAATTTCAACCTGATCTTTGATCTACCAGAGCTGGAAGCGTATACTTCATCTCTTTATGTGAGCAAAGTCACCTAATAGCTGCCTCGATTTCCCGACCTTTATTCTATTAAATAAAAAACTCTACTATGAACGAAGAGATGATATATCCGATGCCAAGAATCGGAGACGATGCTCCCGATTTTGAAGCGGTCACCACAACTGGCAAGATCAAGTTTTCAGAATTTGCACAAGGAAAATGGATCGTCCTGTTTTCACACCCGGCAGACTTTACTCCGGTTTGTACCACTGAAATGAGTGGTTTTGCTACCAGGAAGGCTGAGTTTGATGCCCTGAATACGGAATTGATCGGATTGAGCATTGACAGTATCCACGCCCACCTGGCTTGGGTCAACAATGTGCACAAAAACACAGGTGTTTACTTTCATTTCCCCATCATCGCCGACCTGGATATGAAAGTGTCCAAACTCTACGGCATGTTGCAGCCCAATGAGAGTGAAACCGCTGCGGTTCGTGCCGTCTTCTTTATCGACCCCGATAAGAAGATTCGCCTGATCATGTACTATCCCCTGAATGTCGGCCGCAATATGGATGAGATTCTGCGGGTACTCGATGCCCTTCAGGTTTCCGATGCCTACAAAGTTGCGATGCCACTCAATTGGAAAAGGGGTGACAAAGTGATTGTTCCTCCACCAAAGACACTGGAGCAAATGGAGGAGCGCAACAATAATGATACCTATGAAAAGGTAGACTTTTACTTGTGCAAACGCGATTTGTAATCCACTCCATTATATTTAAAGGTCCCTGGTTCTGGATTTTCGATTCAGCTATCAGGGGCTTTTTTTATTATTCTTTCAAACTACTAACAACCATATACTTAACACCTATAATACAATTGGAAGCGTAATATTTTGCCCATATCATATTGTCGTCCTGCCCCCCTCCTCCTACCTTGGAGACCAGATACTTAATCATGAAAAGACTTCACACCAAACAATTGTCAAATATCATGAAGAGAACACTCCTCTTTACTGCCTTCAACTTGCTGATATGCTTTGCCTTCACTCAAAACCTCCTGGTGACGATGTCATCCACTCCAGCCTGTAGCCTGGATGGAACCGCATCTGCAACCGTGAGCAATGGGACTCCCCCCTATACCTATCTTTGGTACTGGGGCAATAATTCTACCACAACAACAACTGGAACCTTAACTGGTTTGGCCGGAGGCTGGATCAGCGTTCAGGTAACCGATGCCAACAACCTGGTGGGTTGGGGGAATGTAAATGTCACTCCCCCATTTACGCTGAATGTTCAGAATTTCCCGGACACCTGCAGCAGTAGCTTGGGAGCCTCGAATGTGAGTGTAAATGGCGGAACTGCACCTTATACCTACGCATGGAGCAATGGCGCTACTACTACAGCCGTTACTGGCCTGTTGGCCGGACAGTACGATGTCACCGTATTCGATGCAGCTGGATGCCGCTATGCTGCCAGCGACGCCGATTCCGGTGGCGTTTGGATCTGGGATTGGTCTCCCATCTCCGTCAATGCGACCTCTACCCCTTCCAGTTGTGTAGACGGAACTGCCACCGCCAATCCTACTCAAGGAACTGCCCCCTATACTTATTACTGGTACAGCCCCTGGAATGCGACCTTGCCTGTTCAAACCACCCAAACTGCGACCAACCTACCCGTAGGAGCCCTGTACTGTAAAGTTACTGATGCAACTGGTTGCGTATCAGAGCAATATGTCTACGTCCAGCAAGGCGTACCCGCCTTCACCGTTACCACTACCAAGACCCCGGAACTCTGCGCCACTTCAAATGGCAGCATTTCTACCTCTATCAGTGGATCTACTGGTCCCTATACCTACAACTGGAGCAATGGGGCCACCACACCCAATATTTCCGGCCTTGCTTTCGGCGTATATGGACTCACCATTACCGACGCCAACGGATGCCCGGTGACCAAAAATATTTATGTACCTCGTTCTACGCCGATGACCCTCAGCTTAACCGAGGTAGACCCCGGTTGTGGAATGACCAATGGTTCAGTTACTGCCAATCCAGGAAATGGCACTGCTCCTTATACCTATCTCTGGTCCAATGGTGCGACCACCCAGACAGTAACAGGACTTGGCCAGGGCTGGGTGAGTGTGAATGTTACCGATGCAAATGGTTGTACCAAGCATGGTTGGGCTAATCTTGAATACGCCTCAAGTTGCTA
>CAYGRE010000032.1:6885-64223 GCA_964352215.1 uncultured Bacteroidia bacterium | reverse complement strand
GATTCATGGGGCAAACCACTTCTTTCAAAAAGCAATACCTGAAGAAGGAAGTGTAGATCAAGGTGGACCAAAAATCATACAATGAAGCCCGCTATATTCACGGCAATATCGGGGAGGGCATGTGGACCTTTTACGGTGGGCATGATCCTGAAGACTACCAGCACATGGTCGGTGAAGAACCCACAGACCTCAAATTACATCCCAATTCCCCCGGATACCGTCTCATACTGAACAACATTCTCTTCCCTGCCGCGAGGAAGAAAAAGCAAAAGACTTGATCCTTATTTTTTTGGTATCTTCGCCCCCATGAACTCTCATTACTCAGAGGAGGAGGTCAAGCCAAGACTTGTATTTTTGAAAGGATGGACCTTTCAGGATGACGGGATTGAAAAGACTTATGAGTTCCGGGATTTTATCTCGGCCTTCAGTTTTATGACCAGGGTGGCTATAGAAGCGGAGAAAATGAACCACCATCCTGAGTGGAGTAATGTTTACAACAAAGTAATGATCCGGCTGACGACCCACGACGCAGGTGGTCTGACAGACTTAGATTTCAAGCTGGCTGAGATCATCGATAAAAGAATATTGGCACCATGATTCGAGTAAATATCCTCAACACATCAGAAAATCCACTTCCATTCTATGCCACCGAGCAATCTGCCGGCATGGATTTGCATGCTGCAATTCAGGAAGATATTTTTCTCAGACCTCTCCAGAGAGCTCTCATCCCAACCGGAATCTCGATTGAGCTACCAGTTGGTTTTGAAGCTCAGATTCGTCCCCGCAGTGGATTGGCGTTTCGTCATGGAGTCACCGTGCTCAACTCACCCGGTACAATCGATGCAGATTACCGCGGGGAGCTTAAAGTATTGGTTATCAACCTGGGAACCGAGCCATTTGTGATTACAAATGGAGAGCGGATAGCTCAAATGGTAGTTGCTTCTCATGAACGGGTGGATTGGAATGCCGCAGAAGTACTCGGAGAAACCGAGCGCGGCTCCGGGGGCTTTGGCCATACCGGTGTGTAATTCCTCCCCTGATTTTTCCAACGAAAACTAAGCAAACGCTGATGAAGATCATCATCCCCATGGCCGGCCGTGGATCGCGACTGCGCCCGCATACCCTTACCGTTCCCAAACCATTGGTCCCCATCGCCGGAAAACCAATTGTACAACGCCTCTGCGAAGACATTGTCAAACTTTACGATGGCAGTGTTGAGGAAATTGCATTTGTCATCGGAGACTTTGGCAAAGAGGTAGAGGCTCACCTGAAGGAGGTTGCTGAGGGTCTGGGAGCAAAAGCAAGTATCTATTATCAAGACAGTCCGGAAGGAACGGCACACGCCATTTGGATGGCTCAGGAGAGCATGGACGGGGAGATCATCATTGCCTTTGCAGATACCCTCTTCAGAGCCAATTTCTCGATTGACCGCTCCAAGGACGGAGCAATTTGGGTCAAGTCGGTTGAAAACCCGTCCTCATTTGGAGTTGTAACCCTCAATGAAGAAGGGATCATCAAAGAACTTGTGGAAAAGCCCCGGGAGTTTGTCTCAGATCTGGCCATCATTGGTATTTATTACATCAGGGATGGAGCTGCACTGCGGGATGAAATCAGGTACATCATCGAGAATGATCTCAGGGAAAAAGGAGAGTACCAGCTTACCAATGCCCTTGAAAATCTAAAAGTTAAAGGTGCTCAATTCGTTCCCGGAAAAGTTGATGACTGGATGGATTGTGGAAATAAGCACCATGTGCTGGATACCACTGAGAAAATCCTGCAATACGATACCACCGATCAGATACAGTTGGTCGCCAGTGATGTGGTCGCCATGAACAGTGTTATTATCCCCCCCTGCTATATTGGGGCCAATGTGAAGCTGGAAAATTCAGTGGTTGGACCATTTGTCTCCATTGGAAGCAATACCTCCGTCTCCAATTCCGTTATACAATCGTCCATTGTCGGAGAAAACAGCGAAGTGGTCCATGCCAACTTGCGAAACTCCATGGTGGGTAATGCGGCCTTGGTTGAATATCCGGCCCAAAATTTGGATATTGGAGATTATTGCAGCGTGAAATCTGAATGAAAAAACTTTTTCTCATATTGCTCAGTTCCGGGCTCATCCTGATGGGGCCGATCGCAAGTTTCAGTGGAGCTGGATACGGTCTTATGGCCCAAACCGGTGGTAAGGGCAAGAAGAACAAAGCGGTCAAGCCAATCAAGGGAGGAAAAGAGAAGGAGCAGGTGGACTACCTCTTCATTGAGGCCAATACCCAATATTTACAGAATGAGTCAGATGAGGCAATCTCCCTGCTCAAGGAGGTACTGGACATTGACAAAAATCATCATGCTTCCATGTACATGATCGGAAAGATCTGTTGGGAACTCGGTGACTATCCCAATTCCGTCAAGTATGCCAAAATGGCTCTTGAGCTGGAAAAAGATAACTACTGGTATTACTACCAACTCTCGCAAGGATACCAGGGATTACGGGATTTGACCCGCGCCATTCAGGTGCAGGAACAGATGGCGACACGCTTCCCGGATAACAAAGAGTCGCTCTTTGACCTGGCTCAATTGTACATCAGTACTTCAGATTATCAGAAGTCAGTTGAGGTATACGATCAATTGGAGAAGCTTTCAGGGATGAACGAAGACGTCGTTTACCGTAAGCACCAATTGTACCTGTACCTGAACCGACCAGAAAGTGCCATCGCAGAGTTGGACAAACTGATTGCATTCTTCCCGGTTGAAACCCGCTACGTGCAAGCCAAATACGACGTTCTGATCATGAATGGTCAGGAAGAAGAAGCTATTGCAGTTTTGGAGGGAATCCTTGAGACAAGACCCAATGATGCCTTTGCTTTACTTTCCCTCGCGGATTATTACCAGATCAAGGGCAACCAAGAGAAGTCGGAAGCCTATCTTTTACGGGCATTTGAGAACCCTGATGTCGAACTTGAAGCCAAGGTCAGGATACTGAGCAGCATGTATCCTTTTGCTGAAAAGGACGCCAAAGTAAAAACCAAACTCAGGACACTGGGAGACATTCTCTACAAAGTCCACCTCAAAAGTCCTCTCATTGATGGAATCAGGGGGGATATCTTCCAGGTCTCAGGAAGTCCAGACTCTGCACAGTATTTCTACCGTGAATCACTGCTGGGTGATCCCACGAACGAAGAAGTCTGGCAGGAGCTCTTGCTCATCGATTCTGAATTAGGAGATTTTGAAGGAATGGCCAAGGATGCTGAGGAAGCCCTTGAATATTTCCCGAACCAAATACTATTTCTTTACTTTTTTGGGGTAGGAAGCTTACAACAAGGCGACAATGATGGCGCTATTTATGCCTTTGAGAAAATCAAAAAGGTGGGGGCGACCAATTTGGAATTGCTACTCCAGGCTTACGTTAACCTTGGTGAGATCTACCATGAAGAAAAAGAGTTCCTGAAGTCTGATCGAAGTTTTGAAGAGGCTCTGAAACTCGACGCAAACAATCCCCTTGCCCTCAACAACTACGCATATTTCCTGTCTTTGCGCAATGAACAACTTGATCGTGCAGAAGAAATGGTAAAAAAAGCATTGCTGAGTTCACCCAATTCTTCGGCTTACCTGGATACCTACGGTTGGATTCTATATCTGAAAGGGAATTACAAGGATGCTGAGGCTCAGTTAGCTAAAGCAGTTGAGCAAGGAGGAACCGGAGAGGTGTTCGAACATTATGGTGACGTATGGCTGAAGCTTGGAGACGAGGACAAAGCCAGAAGTTTTTGGCAAAAGGCCAAAGAGTCCGGTTCTGATGATCTGGACATTGAAGAGAAGCTACGCAACGCCAGGAATTAATGATGATAAAAAACAACTCCTTAATCTTTATTTCCCTGGTACTTATTCTGGTTCATTTAGGATCATGCAAAACCCGACCCAGGACCAATGGAAATGTCAAGGTCAATGGGATGACCAAGGAAGATGTTCTGAAGAAGCATGCAGGAGCCAGAGCTGATTTCAAAATCATGTCTTTCAAAGGAAAAGCTGATTTCGAAACTACTAAGGAAGGGAAAGAGGAAAGTATCGGATTTTCATACAAGGTATATCTTGCAAAAGATAGTTTGCTTTGGGGGTCGATATCTAAATTAGGCGTCCCGTTTGGTACCGTACTGATCGACCAGGATTCGGTAAGGATGCGTGTTTCCCTTGGTAAGATTGCAGTGCTGTGCGATTTCACTGTCTTGACCAATATGCTTGGCATGGATGTCAATTTCGATCTCGTTCAGAGTTTTTTCACTGGGGACCCCGTTTTCCAGGCAGAAAACTTGAAGATGATCCCTGGGGAAGCCAAAGGAATTCGTTTGGATGAAGACCGGCCCCCCTTAAAAGTGTCTTGGTTTTTGAACGGTAAAAGTTTCAAGCTGGATAAGATGGTTGCCGAAGACACTAAATTGAACCGAAATTCCACAGTTACTTACGGAGACTTCCAGAACATCAGTGGCCAGCAAATTCCGGGTAATGCTCTTATTGAAGTAACCCAACCGGAAACTGTACGTATTGAATTGGAACACACCAAGATAGAAATTGAACCCAGTAAATCGACATTCAGCTTCCGAATCCCCAATAGCTACGATATCAAAGATTGCAGCTTTGAGCAAAAATAGACTTGCTCCCTGGTTTTACTGGAAAAATTATATTCTCCTTTTTACACTTATGGTATTGTGGTTCGGGCCGGCAAACGCCCAGACCAGTCCCCAACTTGATTCTCTCCGGGATGCAAAGGCGCAAATCTTGCGTGATCTCCAGAACCTCCAGGTGGCCCGTGATTCTGCGACGACGCGGAAGGATGCCATTCTGTCTGAAATATCCCTCGTTTCCAATCAAATCGCGCTAAGGGCCGAGCTGTTAGCGACCATGAACCGGGAGATCAAGCAGCTTGCTACAGAGATTGAGGAGATTCAGGCGAACATAGCTGCCCTGGAGAAAGAGCTTAAAGAAATTCAGGAAGAATTTGGACGACTGATGGTGGCTACCTACAAGGCTATGCACAGTAAATCCACCTCCTTTTACCTTCTCAGCGCAAAGACGCTTAGTCAGACCTACAAGCGGTTGATGTATTTCGGATCTATCTCAGATATGCAAAAAGCCCAGGTGGAGGAGATCAGAGTCAAAAAGGCAGAGTTGGCAAAGAAAAAGCATGAATTGGAGCTTCGGAAGTTAGAGAAAGTAGCGCTAGCCCAAGAGGAGAAGAAAGAACGGAGTAAACTGGTAAAGCTTAAGAATGAGCAGAAAAAGCTCTATGAGGAATTGCGTGCCCAGGAGCTCAAAATTGCTGAGCAGATCAAGGCCAAAGAGAAGGAACGGAGGGATTTGGACAAAGCAATTGTTTTGGAGATAGAACGTTTGACGGCTCCTCCGGCAGGTGGTGTCGCAGAAGATTTCTCCGCTCTGAACAAGATTTTTTCCAAGAATAAAGGCAAGTTGCCCTGGCCAATGCCCAAATCAGTTGGTACAGTGACAAGGCACTTTGGTCGCAATACCCTCCCTGGCTCCAATACAGCGATTGATCTCCAGGGTATCGATATTACTACCCGGTCTGGTCAGTCGGTTCGTGCGATCTGGGCTGGAAAAGTCGCCCAGGTGATGCCTGTTCCCGGACAAGGTAAGATCGTGATCGTACAGCACGGTGATTACTACTCGGTCTATGCGAATTTGAAAGACGTAACCGTAAATTCGGGACAGGAGATAACCATGCTGGACATCCTCGGGGTAGCACGTACCGATGCTTCTACCAGCGAAACCAAAATTCATTTCCAATTGTACAAAGGCAGGGCAGCCCAAGATCCAGAGCTTTGGCTGGCCAGGAAGAAATAGTATTGTCATTCTTTTTCTGTACCTTTGCATTGAAATTTAAAACTCAATATTATGTCCTCAGCGATCATTGCTATATTTGGATTGGGTACTGCCGAGATCGTAATTATCTTGGTTGTTATCCTGTTGCTTTTTGGTGCTCGACGCATCCCTGAACTGGCTCGCGGACTTGGAAAAGGCATTAGCGAATTCAAAAGTGCCTCCAAAGAGATTCAGCGTGAGATCGAGTCAGAGCCCAAAAAAGAGAACAATTCTTCTACTTCTACTTCAGGAACTGAGTCCTGAGTAGCTCTAAGAAATTTCATATTAAAATTGGAGAGACTGATTCCTGTAATCGGTCTCTCCAATTTTTTTGTCTGTTTTCCACTACGGTAAGCTGATAAATTATTACCCGAACGAAGGGATTATTTATAGATTCTTCCTATTTTGGGTTTGGTAGTGACATAAACAACAAATACAGAAGCGTACGCGTTTTATTTATTATGAAAAAGTTGATCGCGGTGTTGGCAATGGTACTGTTTATTACGAGCGAGGTTGAGGCTCAAAACAGTGACAGTGCCCAGGTCTATAAATTGGAAGCTATCAATTGGCAATTGGATAGCCTGATCCCATGTTACAAGCACGAATCATTCCCGGATAATAAATTCAATCGTGACCTGCTCAACGTATATGGTTTTGCGGAGGATTCGGTACCTACTTACTCCCCGGAAATCCTTGACGCGAGACTGAAGGAAATGGGAACTTTGATTCCCATGGAATACAATTCCTACGTTCACGCTTACATCAATTTGTACACCCAAAAGAGAAGAGGGCAGGTCGAGCGTATGTTGGGGCTGTCAGATATCTACTTCCCTATATTTGAAGCCGAGTTAGACCGCCAGGGTATGCCGATGGAGTTGAAGCACCTGCCTGTAGTGGAGTCTGCGCTCAATCCCCATGCCCGCTCCCGGGTAGGTGCCACTGGCCTTTGGCAGTTTATGCTGGCGACCGGAAAGATTTATGGTTTGGATGTGACCTCTTACCTTGATGAAAGAAAAGACCCCTACAAGGCCACTGAAGCCGCTGTTCGCTACCTGAAGAATATGTACAAGACATACGGGGATTGGCTCCTGGTCATTGCTGCATATAACTGCGGCCCTGGTAATGTTAACAAGGCGATTGCCCGGTCCGGTGGCAAGAGAACCTTCTGGGAAATCAGGGATAACCTTCCGAAAGAGACGAGGGGTTACGTCCCTGCATTTATCGCTGCAACTTACGTGTTCAATTACCCCACCGAGCACAATCTCTATCCCCGCAAGGTTGATTTTACCTTTGACCAGGACACCATTATGGTGATGAATAACAAATTTAACCTTAAGCACCTCGCACAGGTGACTGAAACCGATTTGTATTTGCTCAAAGACCTCAATCCAGAATTGCAAAGAGATATCGTCCCTTATTCACGTAAGCCCTATACCCTTCGGATTCCCATGGCTGCCGGCCAGAAGATCGCTGCCAATCGCGACACCGTTTTTACTCGGATTGCCCAACTCAATCCAGATACAGTCAAGCAGGTATACGCAGAGGATAAAATTTCTCCTCTGACCAATAAGCCGTACGTTTCCTCAAAGACCTCCGGGAGTACTTATGCTACAGGCAGTGGTAATTTGGTCTATCACAAAGTCAGGTCCGGTGAGACAGTCAGTCAGATTGCCGAGCGCTACCACGTGAGTTGGAAAAATATCCAGCGTTGGAATGGTTTGAGAGGTTACAATATTAAGCCCGGTCAGCGCTTGAAAATCTATAGTAACCGCAAGCCGAACGTATCTTCCAAGTCAACCACCGTTGCCTCAACTACCAAACCAAAGGCACCTGCCAACGGCTCTTCCAAGTACTATACCGTGCGCTCAGGAGATACCCTCTGGGACATTGCCCAATCTCAAGGCACAACGGTAAATTCCATCAAATCTATGAATGGAATGATTAATTCCCGGTTGAAAGTCGGACAGAAGTTAAGGGTCCAGTAGCATTTCAAGGTCTGGCAGGATTCTTTGGGAAGCCCCATCCATTTTACACCTGAACTGAATTATTCTTTCCCTTTCGGATCAGGGAGGGAATCCTTTGAGACTGGAATTGAATCAGGAACCACGGGGTCAGTTAAAGGAACCTCATCACGGGGTGAATCCGGGTTGCGGTCACTATTCTCCAGGTTATTCCTGTCGGCACCTTCATCCTCATTGTTATTTTCATCGTCGCCTTCATCCTCGAATGCTACGGGCGAACGGCGGCTGAAAAGATCAGCGATTCGATCGAAATCCTTTTTGTAGAAGACACCCGCACCTCTGGTCACATTGGTTGCTGAGGTGAGGGCAACATCCTCCCGGTTAAAGATTTCAAGTACCAGGCGACCTGCATCGGGTCGGGGAACGCTGTTCTTATCCATCCTGGGCAAGAGACGTACCTGAACACTCAGGTCACCTATGGTCATCCCATTCCCCTGATTGGAGATCAAGGTCCCGTTGCGCTCCACTGTAACCCGGTCATTAAATAGCGTGGTTCGAACCGCCAGTTCTACATCCTGGAATTCATTGGTATTGACTTCCACCCCGAGGTTGGCATCCGAAAATGCCTGTGATATCCAGTAGTTAACCTGGTTAGAGATCAGTTCAGAGACCGAGGAAGTGACACCACCTACAGGTCCCGCATTGCTGGCCACGGCCGAACCGGAAAAACGGCCAAATAGGAGCAGGCTCACCACCTGCTTGTTCAACTCCTGCTCATCATATTCGATGAGCCGGAAGTAAGAGGAGAGTCCAAGGACATCCTGTTGGTTCAATTCATCGAGTTTGAGAGAAAGATCGATCTTGGGTTCCTCCAGTGAGCCCTGCATGTGCATCAGGATATCTACCGGAACCCGGTTGCTCTGGCCACCCAAGAGGTCACTCACATCAGCATTGACTTTGTAAACAGCATAGAGGTCAAGTTCTGCATTGTAGGGATCTCCGTTGAAGGAAATCCTGCCCCCGGGGCGCACCTTAAATTTCTTGTTGACAATGTTCTCAGCCGTAAACAGGTAATTGCCTTCAGTGAGGTTATAAGTTCCGCTCAGCTCAAATTCCCCCGTTTCGGAGACTTTCATGGTGATATTTCCCGTTCCCCTGGCCTCAATGATGTCACCAACCGTTTCATCCAGGATAAGTCGCAACCTGGCATCAGACGTAGCCTCTACATTGGCCAGCAGACTGAATCCTTCATACGCACTCTCTTTATCTGGCTCCACATCTTTTTGGGCACCTACAAAGGTGACAAAGTCCAGACGGTTGGCACTGGTGAAGTCATCTAAGGGAATGTCAAGCCAAGAGCCCTTCCCCGTTTTAAGGGTAGCATCAATTCGAATCAAATCCGTCAATCCTTCAATCGCGGCATGTTTCCCATCCAAGACCACCCGTCCATAAAACTCCGGCGACTGCTCCCGCCGTGTATCCATCACGGTCAGGCTGTCAATCCTGTCCAGCTTTAGATTGAGAAATATGCCCGCAGTATTGTTGTAGTCAATCATCCCATACAAATCCGCAGATTGGCCATAGTCGTCGTAAACTTTGATTCGGGGAATGGACAAAGAATCGTTGTCAAAAGTGATGGTATTGTCACCAAGGCGGAACCTGTTGTTGAGGAAGTCCACTTTCATCCCCGCATTTTTGAAATGGACTTTGCCATTGATCAAAGGCTTATTGACTGTTCCCTTGATGGTGGCGGTATCCAAACTCAAGTGCCCTTTGAGTTCGGATACTGAACCTTCAAGAAAAGGTTGCAGATAGGCCAGGTCCAAGGTCGAATGGAAGAAACCAAAATCAAGCTCTTCGGTAGAAAACCGGTAAGATCCTTTGGCTTCCAAGGAATCCCCATTGGGGGCCCGGGCTGTCAACAAGGTGCCGGCATAATCGGGTCCCTTGAAGGTGGGCCATCCGGCAAAAATGTCGAATTCCAGGGAATCCACCTCTTCGTAGCCAAAATCCCGCACATGGCCATCGAAGAAAACACTGGGTAATTCGCTCAAAACCTTCCAGGAAAGCAATTTAGCATCAGGTACCCGCCCCCGAATATTCAGCTCATTTTCTGAAAATCCGATGATGGAGGGGATGTCCAGGTTGGAAACAGAGGCCTTAAGCGTGTCTGAGGCCCGTTGAGAAACCACTCCATCCAGCGTGATGGTTTGAGAATCTATCCGCACAAACCCGGAAGGAATCACAGTACTGTCAAGCCGGTACAGTTGAAGATTGGAAACGAAGAACCGATCAATAAGTGAGTCCTGACCGTCCTGTTTTTTACCTTCCAGATCAAGTTGACGGACCACCTGGTTCTTGGAGCCAAATCTCCATTCACTTCCTCTGATCTTAAGTTTGGAGCCCTTTCGGACAACCGTTTTAATGGTATTATTGGGCAAAAAGTCACTGGTCAGGTTGACCAGGTAAAGGTTGTCCATCTCAGATTGAAAACCCCGTATGTGAACATTGAGCTTTTTATCATTTCCATCTGGCTCGATTACAAATCGCTCTACTTTTACAGTACTGGCTGGCCAGAGCGTGTCTGATTCCAAGTGTCCCGTTAGTAACAATTCATTGCCAGACCCTTCCTTGGAGAGTTCCATTTCCATAGAGTCCCCTTTCATACCAATCGAGCCAATATTGAGCGAGTCAGACACTAATTTGAGCACCAAATTATCGGTGACATTGTGGTTGAGGTCGAGTATAATCTTAGTCTCTGCAGCTGCAAATACAGGTACACCGAGAAAGGCCATGAAGTCATTGAGGCCTTCTTTGGTCCATAAGGTATCCGTAACCGAAAGGCTTTGCTGGAAAGTATCTTTCTCTGCATAATAGGCATCGATCATGGCCTGGTTATTCCTGATATACAAGTCGAGTTCCTTGCTGATTCTGGAGGCGACAGAAGCAGCTTCGGAGTAGAGGAAGTTACCGGTGAGATGCATATCGGCCATGTCACTGACCAATTCGATGTCGCGGTTACCAAGGGTATCAAACTTTGAAAGGAGTTTGACTCCATCGAGAAACAGAGAGTCACCGTTTACCCTGTTCAATCTGTTAAAATTGAACTGAACTTTTCCGGCATAATTCTCAAGGGAATCACCATCCAGTTTGACGATCAAAACCGATGAAAAGAGCGCGGAGTCATCAGGCAGAATTTTATAATGTGCCAGGTCCAGGTGGTCCACGTCACCTTCGATCCTGATACTATGGGGTTGATTTTTTGGGAAATAGGCCCTTACAAAAGTTAAGGAAGCATTTCCATGGCGATCATTCAACTCGATCTTACCACCGATACTGGCACTGTCAATTACTGCATTCTCCGTGCTGAGTGATTCAATCCGGTAACCCATGAGATCGGTGTCGGTAAGCTTACCCTGGATCTCGGCATGCATGGTGTAGAAATCAGTTCCTCTTCCGCTTACCCTTCCTCTGAAGTTAAGATCAGATGAGATATCACTTTCGACCAATTTGAATCCGTCTACGTTCAAATGACTGGTGATCACGTTTCCATCATAGCGCATATCCCTTCCACGTGGAAGACGAAAGTGGATATTGGCATCAACCAATCCTTGAGCAGTTCCCAGATTGGCATTGATGGTGAAGTCACGTGTTCCTCCGATAAAGCTCCCGTCGACCTCGCTCCGCCCGATTTTGTCAAGCTCCTTGGGGAGGTCGAGGTCTGGTAAAAGAGAACGCAGTTCTGCAACATCAACCTTGCTCTTGATCAATTTCAAGTCCATGAGCAAATTGGCCTCATCCTGATAATTGAAAATCCTGGTCCGGACGTGAATATCGGTGTAGGCGCGGGTGCGAATATGAAGGTCCTTTGAAGTTAAGCGGTTGAGATCCCCTTTGACTTCACCGTCAATCCGGGCCAAGCCAGCAAGGGGAAGATCTACCCCTACCAAAAAATCTTCCACTTCCCGGAATGAAACCAGACTGGGGGAGAGATTAAGATCAAAATCCAGGTTGTCCGGATCACTCAGGTTGTTCAGCACCAGACTGGTATGCAAGCGGGTGCTGTCCGCGATCCCCAAATACAGATCATCCGAAAAGAGATGGTCAAGGGTTCCATACACATACCCTTCCAGAAAAGCCGGTCCTTCCAGGGGAATAGGTTTGGCAAGGAATTTATTGATATCATCCATGTGCACATAGGATTGCTGGAAGTTGGCGGCAATCTTGGGAGAAAATCCGGAGGAGAGGCTGTCCGGCTCCGAATTGGCAATGTCTCCGTTGAAAAATAAGCGGGTGGAGTCCCTCAAATTCAAACGTGTATCATTCAGACACAACAAGAAACCACCGGGGGCTTCCTTTCCCATCTCCAGGTAATAGCCTGAGTGCAATTCTTTCAAATCAATCCCTGAATGTTGCTCCTGTACATGCAGGTCATCTATTTTCCCCCGCATGATCATGTCAGCGACCTGAAGGGAATAGCTGAAATCCATGCTCAGACCTGCCAATTTCAGGTTGTCGAAGTTGATTCTTTCCTGAATAGCCAGCTGTTCGTCACTTTTGGTGGAGTCGACGTAGGTAAATTGGCCTCCGCGAATGCGTCCCTCACGCAGTGAGAGGATTAGATTTAAAGGTTTGGAGGCTGAAGTATCTGTCGAAGTTCCGGAAAGGAAATCAATATTGAGGGTGGAGTCAGAGCGGCTTCGGTATATAAAAGCCTGGGGGCCGTTGATGTCCAAGTGCCCCACATCAATCTTTTGGGTACCCGCTGAAGAAAAGAGGAGGTTCAGCAGGGGGATACGGGTCATATCGGCCCGTAGTTCTGTAATCCCGAAGAGGGGATGTCCTTTGGGGTCCTGCATGGTGGTATTTCGAATGACCAAGTGGGCCGGGAGGTCCAGGTCAATCTCACCAATGTCCACCGTGGTTCCCAAGGCATCTCCCAATAGCGTCTCTATCGGGGCCTGGATCAGGTCCTGGAACCAACTCGTTCGCAATGCCCAGGAAGCCAGCAGCACAATCAGGGAAACTCCCAGAACCAGGCTACGCAGGACTTTCCACGCTATAGAAAGGATAGATTTCAATCAGAATTTCATGGTTCCCAGCGACCAACCCCACTGAAGGTCCGGTCCCAGCGGATTCCATTTTCAGTAGAAAACAGAACGAACCAGGGGCGACCAATGACGTGGTCTTCAGGAACATAACCCCAGAAACGACTGTCCAATGACTGGTGACGGTTGTCCCCCATCATAAAGTAATAGTCCATCTCAAAGGTATAGGTAGAGGCAGGTTCACCGTCGATGAAGATTTGGGTCCCCTTGATCTCAAGGTCATGGTCTTCATAGACATCAATGATGCGCTCGTACATCGGCAGGTTTTCCAGATTCAGATCAATCGTTACCCCCGCTTTAGGAATCCAGATGGGGCCAAAATTGTCCACCGTCCATAGGTATTGCTCCATATCAGGACGCTTGGGGAAGGGAACACTTTTCGCATTGATCTTACTGTTCATCAACCCCATCATTTTGATGCGGTAATCCACCTTATCCCCAGGAATGCCCCACAGTTCCTGGATCACACGGTTGTAGTCTTTGATCGGCTTTTTAATCTGAATTTCAGGATACTTGGCCTTCAGTTCCGCGGCCTTGGTATCGGACATGTCGACCATCCACGATCCGGGGACAATTCCCTCGCGAACGTTGTTGTTGGCATCTCCGGGATTGAATCGAAATCCGAAGTCGACCAGCAATTTCGGATAAATACCACTGACATCATGGGTATGCTGTACATGCTCCGCCTGCCAACCAGGCTGTCCATTGATCATGATCACTTGATCCTTGATCTGGAAGGTGTCACCAGCTACCGCAACACAGCGCTTGATATAGTTCTGCTTCATGCTGGTGATCTCGATCTCACCCAGCTCAGGAACGTCGGGATAGATGTCATCCGCCGGGTAATTGAACACCACGATCTCGTTTCGCTTCACTGGCTTGAGACCAGGAAGACGGCTGTAAGGAAGCTTGACGTTGACGAAAGACTTGGAGCCAGTGGTAAAAGGAAGTGTATTGTGAACGAAAGGCACGGACAAAGGCGCCATTGGGAGACGAACCCCGTAGTGGAACTTGCTGACAAAGAGGAAATCTCCCGCGAGAAGAGATCCTTCCATCGAAGTAGTTGGGATCATAAATGCCTCGATCAGGAAAATCCGGATCACCAAGGCAGCGGTTCCCGCAAACAGGATTGCATCCAGCCATTCACGGCCACCGGATTTATTGGGCTCCTTTTCCTTGATCTCCATCCATTTCCCCTTGTATTGATCCTTCTTGTTGAATCCGAGGTAAATGAAATAGATATAGGGGAAGAGGACAGCCGCCAGTTGAGCACCAAATTTATGCTTGTCAAAGGAGCGAACCAGATCGAGCACAATCCCGATTCCCATCACGAAGTTGAGGACAGGAATCAGAAAAAAGATCACCCACCATCTGGGGCGTCCGATCAAATCCAGCCAGGTCAGTACGTTGTAAACGGGTACAAAGGCCTTCCAACCTTTCTCTCCTGCTTTGGTAAACAGGCCGTAAAGGCCTGTATGCAGTAACAGGTAGAGTGGAAGAGTAATATAAAGATGGTAGCTCATGGACGATATCGTAAAAGGGCTTGCCCTTCAGTTGTTCTGAAACGGCTAATTTATGAATTCTTTAGTATATAAACGGTGTATTGCGGGATTATTGTATCGAAGGCCCCAACCAGTTAAAAACCACTTCGGAATCGGGGATAAGTGGCTGTCTGAGAAAACCAAATCACCTCTCTCTTTTCAGGGCCAAAAACAATACCAGCAAAGCAGCTCCGACTAAGTGGACCAGGCCGGACAGGTAAGGAAATTCGATCCCGGCCAGGCGGTTGAAGAGATTCCACAGGCACCCATCTGTGTACAAAACCCAAACGATTAAGCCGCCCAGGGGTAGGATAAAAAGTGGATGAAAGTATTTCCAAAACACCTTGCCTTTTCGAATGACCTTTGCTTTACGACTCCCCAGAGCATGGCCCAGTTTTCCCCAGTTGATAAACGGAGTATAGACCAGCAGATTGATACTAAAATCAATATTGAGGAGTAGCAGTACCCCCAGATGAAAAAATACAGCGTATCCCACAAACCATCGGAAGATTTTTGGAAAGAACAGGGCCACCATGAATCCCATTTCCCAGATTACGGTAAGCCAATCAAGCAATTCCCAAAAAAGCGGAAATGAAAACCGGGTTGCGGCAGGAGCAAGGAGGTCTCCCCGTTGCCAGGCATAAACATTCGAAAATACCTTGCTGTGAGTGGCATGGGTAGAAGTGTCGAGCCAACCCGAAATCAATTTGTAATACCCGGATGTGAACATCGAAAAGGCAATCAAGGTAGCCATCAGGGCAAGTGGCCAGGCGTGAACTGTGCTGGAACCTCTTCCCTGCGCAGCGTCTATTGACCACACTGCTCCCCAATTGCTGAAGGACATCACCAGCGGGAAAAGCGTAAACAGGATCGAATGGTCAATTTTTCCAAAAGAGTGGGCGAAGGTGCCGTAGGTAAACATAACCAGAAAGAGTCCGATAGAACTGATTCGGGTATGGTAACCCACCATGACCCCGAGAAAAAAGAAAACCGCAAGGATATTCATCCCGTTGAAGAACCATTCAGGGGGGAAACCGGAAAAGAAACTGGCCAGACTGGGCGGAGGATAAAAGAAAATAGAAGGGTAGGTTCCGATCCAGTTCATGGGCCGAAAGAGGAAAAACAGGACGTGGAAGGCAAAAAAAATCCTGCAAAGTGCCAGGGCATAGGGGCCTATCCGGTAAGAATCAAAAATCCAACGGTCGAGCTTGGCGGTTACCGTGGTAGATTCCTGCATCAAAACCGGTAGTTAAATGTTCCCATGGTTGACCGTGATTCCTGAACAGGATTCTTTCCGGTATCAAACTCGACATTCGTCCAGATGACCTCAAACTGATTCGCATTTTTGCGGCCGGTGAGCAACTGCCCACGAAGGGACAGCCATTCCCGAAATCCTTCATCCTGATAGACGCGGGGATCAGCCTCAGGCCCCATTAACCTGCGCATTACATGAAACCGGTAACTTTCGGTCATGTCAAAAAAGAAGGTCTTCATGTCCAGGGATACAACCGTGTCTGGATAAATATATCTGATATCGGTTTCGACGGTTTTGAATACACTTCCATCTCCATCCACACTGCCAAACATAGGCATCAGGATAGCAGGATAGGGCTCCTCGACATTCATTACAAACCAGAATTGGATAAATAGGAATGGGAACAGAACGATAAAAAAAATCCTGATCCGGCGCTTTCTGGTTGGCGAAATGGAGGTGGAATCGTTCATGTTAAAGGCTCCATCTTAATTTGGCGAGAAGGGAGGGGGAATGTGAATTATCCCTTCAATACATCTGAAAAATGATAGAATCCCTTTTTCCCAACCAACCATTCTGCTGCGACCACCGCACCAACCGCAAATGCCCGCCGGTCCTTGGCATTGTGCGAAATGGTAATCTCATCTACCTCAGAAATATAGTTGACCGAATGGCGTCCTATAATATTGCCAGCGCGAGAAGAGGCAACTGTGAGTTCATCCTTGTTGGGTGCACGGTGCTGAATCTCATCTGTGACCCAGGTAGACTTCCGGTCGATATTGTCCACGATCTCATTGGCCAGGGAGATAGCAGTCCCGCTGGGAGCATCTTTTTTCATGCGGTGGTGGATTTCATCCACATAGACATCATAATCCGGGTAGCGGTTCATGATTTCGGCAAGCTTCCGGTTCAGTTCGAAGAGGATGTTGACCCCGATCGAAAAATTCGAAGTCCAGAGAAATGAGTGTTTCCCATGTTCAACCAGGCGTTGCATTTCATCCTTGCGGTCGTACCAGCCAGTGGTGCCGGTGACTACTGGAATTCGCTTTTTCAAGAGCGCCGAATAGTTCTTTACCGCGAATTCCGGATGGGTGAATTCAATGACACAATCGACTTCTGAGCGGTTCAATCCTTCGATTTGCTCAGCGGTGTCCTTGTCAATACAAGCTACGATCTGGTGTCCACGGGCTTTGGCTGCACGTTCAACAGCCTGTCCCATGCGACCATAGCCTACAAGGGCAATTCTTATTTTCATGTCTGAGGTCGTTACTTTCCGAATCCCAGCGATATGCTGGCACCCAAATATACATTCCTTTGCTGGAAAGGATCAGGTAGTACGGAAGGTTTTACGCGGAGACTGAGATCGTCCCCGACATCGAAAGGTTGGAGGTGGGCTTCAACGTAGGCATCTATACCGTTGAGCGCGTACCAGAGTGCACCGATAACTACGGACAAGTCACGGTAGCGGCGGTGGAATTCCCGGTCAGAGATGATATTTGCCTGGGAAAATCCATCAAATTCAGGATAGGCAGTACAGTTATCCGTTCCCACGCAGATGGCAGCAAGTTTATAGTAGCGGTATTCCCGATGATTGAAGACAAACATATAGCCTAAGCCACCAAATCCGGCATAGATGATCGGAACCTTCCATGCACTACGGTTGTAAATTTGTCCCCATCCTGGTAAGAGGAGAGACCGACGCAAGGCAACATTTGGGTCTGGAGGGGCAAGGGCCGACAAGCGAAGTTTGCGTCGGGACAAGGTGGAATCAACCGCTTTTTGTTCAGGATCTTTGCGCACTACGCTTTCCACTGCTTCATCAGGAGTTCCATTTTTTCCTGGTTTCCTGCTCAGGGTATCTCCACTTGGGGGATCAACCTGGGGGGGATTGCCCCGATCTCCCTTGCCGGGTCGAACCACGACTGGGTCGGTCCCTTCGAGCGAGTCCTTTGCAGGTTGCTTGCCTCCGCGATCTCCTTTGCCGGGCTGCACGACCACCGGATCGGAAACCTTGGGTGAATCCTTTGCGGTGCTGTCTGATTTGGCGGTAGAAATACCCTCCTGAACATCCTGCGCATTTTCCTGAACATCCCGTAGACTGTCCCGAACCTTTGAAACTGCTCCAGTATCAGCTGCGATATTGGTCCAGCGTCCTTGTCCATTCAGGTCAATCCGGGATTTGGCAGAGTCTCCAACCCCAAATGCATCTCTTCCCCTCAAACTGTCGGAAGCAGGAAAATCTACGGAATCACGATTTGTTTGGGCAGACACAGAGACCATGCTTCCTAAAGTCATCAGACAGATAAGAAGGAATTTTCCCGGACGGAGTTGCCCGAAACAAGAAGGGACGATATGCTGAGAAAACAACATCTTATTCAAAAAGGGGATTACCCCTGACCATACCGGAATTTATTTCCGGGTTTCCAGCAATTCGAGGATACGATTCAGGTCTTCAGTGGAATCAAAATGCAGTCTCAACTCTCCTTTGCCGTCTCCGGACTGCTTGATTACCACCCGACTTCCGAACCTGTCCTCCAAATTCTGTTCCAGTTTCGCAAGATAGATGTTCTTTTCGCTTTTTTTAGGACTATCAGATTTCTTTTCCGGCTTATTGGTCAGGTTCCTGACCAATTCCTCAACTCTCCGCACGCTCAATTCCCCTTCGACCGCCGCACGGTAAACATCCAATTGGTCTTCCCTGTCCTCGATATTGATCATCGCCCGGGCATGGCCCATGGAAATCTTCTGCTCTTTGAGTCCGTACTGGATTTCCGCCGGCAATTTCAGCAAACGGATATAATTGTTGACGGTTGCCCGCTTCTTGCCCACTTTTTCACCCAATACTTCGAGGCGGATACCCAATTCCTCCATCAGCCGTTGGTAGGCGAGGGCAATCTCCATCGGGTTAAGGTCCTGACGTTGGATATTCTCGATCAGGGCCATTTCCAGCATTTGCTCGTCGTCGGCCGTCCGCACATAAGCGGGGATCGTGGTCAATCCGGCCATCTTGGATGCTTGAAACCGCCGCTCACCGGAGATCAACTGGAATTTATCACCGAGTTTACGAACTGTAATCGGCTGTATAATTCCCTGTACCTTGATAGAAGAAGAAAGTTCTTCCAATGCTACCAGGTCAAAATGGGTCCGGGGCTGGTAAGGATTGGTTTCAATCTTGCTGATATCAATCTCATTGACCGTGCCCAGGATCGGTTGGGAACCTTCAGCGACCAACTGATCACTATCGCTACCATCCTGATCGCTGAGCAAAGCGCTCAGTCCCCTGCCCAGGGCATTTCTTTTCTGTGGAGTTTTCTTTGCCATTGTTGTTGTTCGGTCAGGCCTGTACGGATGGAGTGACCCCGTTGCGGGTCAAAATCTCCTTGGCCAGGTTCATATAATTGATGGCTCCCCGGGAATTGCCATCAAAGAGCAAAGCTGGAAGACCGAAACTTGGAGCTTCACTCAGGCGGATATTCCGGGCGATAATGGTCTTAAAGACCAACTCTTCAAAATGGGTCTGTACTTCCTCCACCACTTGGTTTGAAAGGCGCAAGCGGGAGTCGTACATCGTCAATAAGATTCCCTCAATTTCAAGATCCGGATTGAGACGTTGCCGGACAATGTTGATGGTATTCAGGAGTTTACCCAGTCCTTCGAGGGCAAAATATTCACATTGTACCGGAATGATTACCGAATCAGATGCAGTAAGCGCATTAACGGTAATCAGGCCCAGAGAGGGGGAGCAATCCACGATAATGAATTCGTAATCGTCCCGAATAGGGAGGATCACCTGCCGCATCTTTTTCTCCCGGTTCGGGAGGTTGATCATCTCAATCTCAGCACCGACCAGATCGATATTGGAAGGGAGCAGATCAAGATTGGGGAATTCTGTGGTGAGGATCGTATCCCTGATATGCAGATCATCGTGGATCATACATTCATAAATACCGGTGCGGACATTGCGGGGATCGAACCCAAGCCCGCTGGTTGAGTTGGCCTGTGGGTCCACATCAATCAACAACGTCTTGAACTCCAATGCAGCCAGACTGGCTGCAAGATTGATCGCAGAGGTTGTCTTGCCTACGCCGCCTTTCTGATTCGCCAACGATATTACCTTACCCATTTTGAGATATTTCCTTGTTTATATTTATACCGGTGCATTTCTGGTCCGGTAGGTATCTTTGTCGGGAGATCGTCTGTTCGGTCTTGCCATGAATTTATGCATATACCCGACTCCCAATCCACAAATTTAACAGGATCGTCTGCAAGGAGGTACAAAATACTCGCTTTCTTATGCACAGTCCTCTTGTTGGCTTCATGTGGGAAAAGGGTGGATAAACTTGGCGATAAATCTGTCTTTCGCATGAATCTGGCTCCAGGCTTATCCACATTAGATCCTGCTTATGCACGGGATCAGGGGGCAATCTGGATGTGCGGACAGCTTTTCAACGGTTTGGTGGAATTCGATGAAAACCTTGCCATTCAACCCGCCCTCGCCTCCTCCTACAGCATCTCAGACAGTGGAAAAACTTACACTTTTGCCCTCCGAAAGGACGTCTTTTTCCATCCCGATCCCCTCTTTGGCAGCCAAAATACCCGCAGACTTGAGGCAAATGACATCGCCTACAGCTTTACCCGTATCTGTAACCCCGCTACTGCCGCCTCCGGGTTCTGGATTTTCAATGGGAAAATAGAGGGCATGGATGCTTACCGCGATGGCTCAGCCCCCACCATCAGTGGCTTCGAAGTCATCGCTCCCGACACCTTCAGGGTACACCTGGTTCAGCCATTTCCTCCTTTCCTCGGCAACCTCGCCATGGCCTATGGCTATGTCGTCCCACATGAAGTCGCCGACCACTATGGAAAAGACTTCCGCAACCACCCCATCGGCACCGGCCCCTTCCGCTTTAAGTCCTGGGACGAAGGCACCTCCCTCGTCCTCCTCAAAAACGAAAACTATTTCGAAGCCGGCCTTCCTTACCTCGACGCCATCCAGGTCCGCTTCATACGCGACCGCCTCAGCGAATTCGCGGAGTTTTGCCAGGGCAAGCTCGACTTCGTCAACGGCCTCGACAAAGCCACCAAAGACGAGGTCTTCCTTCCCGATGGCAGCATCAAGCCGGACTACGCGGCTAAGTACCGGTTCGACCGCGCCCCTCAACTCAATACCGAATTTATCGGCATCCTCGTAGACGACTCCCTGGCCAAGGCCCACAACAGCCCTATGCAGGACCGGCGGGTCCGCCAGGCCCTCAACTATGCCATCGACCGCGAGAAACTGGTCGACTACCTCCTCAACGGAAATGGTTACCCCGCTACCGCGGGCATCATGCCCAGAGGCATTCCCGGCTTCGACTCCACCGTCGTACAAGGATACCGTTACGACCCCGACCGCGCGGTCCAACTCCTCGCCGAAGCGGGATACCCCGGTGGAAAAGGAATGCCAGTGCTCTCCCTCAAATCCAATCCCAGCTACCAGGCCGTGATGGAATTCATCCAAAAGTCCTTTGAGCGGATCGGAATCACCATGGAAATCGACAATATGGATGGGGGAACCTTGCGCAGCAAAGCCAAACAAGGAGAAATCGACCTGTGGCGGGCCAGTTGGATCGCAGATTACCCCGATGGTGAAAATTATCTGGGACTCTATTATTCCGGTAATATTCCCCCCAATGGAGCCAACCGCATGCGCTATGCAAATCCCGCATTCGACAGCCTTTATGTCTTAGCCCTCGCCACCACAGATGACTCGATTCGCCACGACCTCTACCAACAAATGGAAATGGTCGCCATGCCGGATGCCCCCATCATCCCCCTTTATTACGACAAGATACTGCGCATGGTCCAGCCCACCGTGGAAGGACTGGAAACCAACGCCATGAATATGCTTTATTTAAAGAAAGTCAGGAAAGGAGCCCGGCCAGAAAAGTAATCCACTTTTCAAACTTTGAACCCAGTCTTGAGTTGGCCGCTACCTACTCTCTGATCCAAAGTCCGGCACCGATCACCCGGTCCCCACTTCGAACTTCATAGAGATAAGTCCCTTTGGCAATTCCATCCGTACCGATCTCGGCCTGTGGATTATCGGATCGAACCTGTAGGATCTCCTGGCCCATCAGGTTACGCATGACAAAGGTAAAACCACTTTCCCCTTCCCAACGGACCCGAATTCTATCAGAACCAGGATTTGGGTAGACCTTGACCTCATCCAGAAATTCTGAAGCCAGCCCGGTCACGGTTGGAATCGTATTGACGGTGGTATTGGTAACAATCGGAGGATTGAAGTCAAAATAGATGGCGGCAAAGTTTTCGATCACCGTACCCAGGACATTGCCAGGGCGTTGCTTGACTGTATAGCGGACAAATCCCTGGCTTCCGAGTGGATTGGTCAGACTGTCCGGGAGATCGATGTCGGGGAATTCAAATACAACTACATCCCCAATCACCACCACATTATAGAAATGGTTAGAAGCGCCCGCCTGGAACGTAGCAGGATCGAGGAATCCTGAGAGTGTATCCGTAATCCGCACATGGAAAGCCGTGTCACTTCCGGTGTTCTGGAAGCGGATCATATAACTCAGCTGGTCCGTGGCCGTGATATCTTCTTCCGTCACCCAACCATTAAGGGTAAAATCCTGAGAAGCGACTTGCTTGTCATTGGGGTCATAAGAGCCGATCAACTGATGACAGTCCTGAGCCGTATTATTGGTGGTATCACAGTCATTGGCAGCACTACCAGCAACATCAGCACTGATACAATACACGGTACCAACCGAGTCACAACCGATCTCCAGGTAAATGGGGAAAGCGAAGACTGCTCCGGGGTTCATGACCCCAAGGGAAAAAGCATAGGTATTGGGACCAGTCTGGGTATAAGGGTATCCAGCGCTGTCCAATTGGACGGAATCAATCAATGTCAGCGTGACCGTAGCATTTGAGTCGGTAACTGTTCCCTGATTGACCACGGTAATTCCACCTACTTCAGTTTGGCAGGTTGTCATATTGAATACCCCCAGGTCAACCATCAGATCAGGGCAATAGACCAGCACTGAATCAGCAAAGTCATTGTTGAGTGATGACATTGCCTGGTTGGGGAAGAAAATATTATATCCGGAAGTGGGTGCACAAGCAGTTGCAAAATAGGTAGGTGGGGTTTGGTTGACATTCCAGGTACCGGTATCAAGGTCAATGGAATACATTCCTGAATTGTCTGTCCAGTCGTAGTAGGCCCCTGCATCTACCAAAACAGGGCGGTTCGCAACTGGAGCATCCGCACCATCGAAAATACAATTGTTGTTGTAGTCGAGGTAGACCATGCCCTCCACCACATTGGCTGAGGAAGGCCCGGAGCAGGAGCCATTCGGTGTAAACCGCTTACCTTCCAGAGTAGCACTCCATTGAGTCGGGAAATTGCGACCCGGCACAATATGGGTTGTAGATGAATCTTTTTGCAGTCCGTGGATGGCAGCGCCACTGTTCCATGTTGAGCAAATCGGCTTATTCGCAATATGGGTCTCGATGATATTGGTGGTCTCATAGAGAATGATCTGCTGCGTGAACAACATACTGTTACAACTGAACATACTGGCCTCGAAAAATGAAACGATGAAGCGCCGGTAGGGGGCCACTCCTGCCACACTGGTAGAGATGGTGCCGGTGACTGAGGGATCAATGTCTTGCCAGGGAGCCATGATCAGGTAGTCAGGCATCCCCGGCAGATTAGGGGCTGCGTTGTTGATGGGCCAAGGGCTGTATGCATTGGCCACAGAAACATCAAAGGTCAGGTATCCATTGGTCGAGATCACCAGATCAGTGAAACTGCTGTCGTAGAAACAGAATGCGAAAGGGAGCGGGATGACCGGCGAGTATATGTCATCCACATTAATCAGGGTGGGAGTCCCATTAAAAGGATCCGGATTGTAGGGAATACTGGAAATACTGTAATTCTGGGTGGAACCCAGCAAAGGAACCAGGGCAATGAGAAATACAAATAGGAATCTTTTCATGGGTAAGTATTTTGAAATGGATAACATAAATTAGTGAAAAAACTGAAAGGATGCCAGAGTGAAGTTTGAATGGTTCTTACCAATGTTTGATTGGTATGGGGAAATACCTGCTTGGAATTCAAATAGAGGTTTTCAGGAAGTGGCCCCCAAATGTTTGAACCCATAAAGATGATACAAGAATTAGGATCTTCGGTAAGGTTCCTATTTCAGAATCAGAATACCTATTCAGGATTGCACCAACTTATAAATAGACAAGCCCTTTTTCTTATTGGGCCGGAAATAAACCAATCCCGCCAAGCAAATCCCTTCCATATCTGCCGACAACATATAATAGGTCGCATTCAGCAACGTTTCTCTCGCAGCCTCATTGAATATATCCGAGAACTTTTCCCTCAACTGAGCCTCGTTTTTAATCTTTTTGGCTTTGCCCGGACCTGTTACCCAGCGCACTGGAAACTCAACCATCTTCATGAATTGCTCCGCATCCCGGTTCAGCAAAGTCGTCTGCACCCGATGTGCGAAAA
Source organism: uncultured Bacteroidia bacterium (assembly GCA_964352215.1). Classification (GTDB taxonomy): domain Bacteria; phylum Bacteroidota; class Bacteroidia; order J057; family JADKCL01; genus CAWUKT01. The sequence continues at coordinate 39,960 of CAYGRE010000032.1, read as the reverse complement.
ATTCCACTTCATTGTCATGGAGTTGAGTACCTGATATGGCATAGCGGTTGTCATATTCGGTTAGCCCCTCCTGTACATCGCCCGCCAAATAAAAATTCCGATCCTCCCCCCCAAACAGATCATGGTGCGTCCCGGTAAAGCTCAATTCCGCGCCTTCATCTGTCCCAAACTGCCCTACAAATTGCCCCAGGTGCCGACCTCCCAGATCCGTCTCTTTCAGATCGACCTTGCCATCTTCGTCGATCACCCCTTCCAGGTTCATCCGGTAAAATGGCTTTTTGCCCTGGTCTTCCTGCCCTCTGTAATCATAGAAATAGCTTCCCTTCACAGTATGATCCGCGAAGACGAAGAGGCTGGCATGGATCGCAGTGGTTCCCCCAATGTCCCCGGAGAAGTCTATATAGTGACCAGTGGGGAAAGCTGATGGATTAACCTGCTGTGAGATTTCAGCGATTTCAGCATGCCCCTCAGCAGCCCCGGAAAACAAGGTGAACGAAAGGAACAGTTTTACAATCAGAAGAAAAGAGAATTCCATGCGTGAATCTACAAAAAGGACCGGGCAAACGGCTTAGCCACTTGGATTTTTTTCGAACAGGTTGATGCTTCGCCCAGGCTTATTCTTCGGTCAGAAACAATCCCAAAGACTCGATACGGATGCGCTGTTTTTTGTAGAGCAAGCCCACTGCTTTCTTAAAGGTCTTTTTGCTCATTCCCAACATCTGCTTGATCTTTTCCGGGTCGCTTTTGTCGTTCAGGGGCAGAAATCCACCCCGGTCCCGCATCACTTCCAGAATCTTTTCCGCAATTGGACCCACACTTTCATAGCCGGGTTTCTGTAGCACCACATCCACCTTTCCATCGGGCCGCACCAACTTCACATAGCCAGTCAACCGCTGTCCCACCCGCAAGGGCTTGTAGATTTCATTCTTAAAGACCATTCCCCCGTACAAATCATCAATGATCACCTGGTACCCGATTTCGTTCCGGTCCGTCACAATCAGATTGACCTCCTGCCCGATTTCCAGGTTGACCCCGTCCCGCTTCAGGTATTTGTGGTATTTGGTAGAGGCGACCAGGCGATTGGTGACCTTGTCCAGATCGAGGTAGACAATGTAGGAGAGACCCAGGGCCATGCGCCGTGATTGTTTGGCAAAGGGCACCAACAAATCCTTTTGAATTCCCCAGTCGAGGAAAGCACCCAGGTCATTGATTTCCTTCACCTTCAGGTAACCGAATTTATACAAAGTGACATGGGGCCGCTTCAGGGTTGCAACAAACCGGCCTTCATTGTCCTGGTAGATAAAAGCATCGACTTCCTGCCCGTTTTCCAGGTCACTCGGAACTTCCCGGGCCGGCAAAAACGCCACTTCAGGGGATTCCTTGTCCTTGAGCAACATACCCACCTGGATAAATTTGTCGACCACCAGCCGGTTCCATTCTCCAATCTGCATCATGGTGCAAAGATAATTTAAAAATTCAGGCAAAGCACAGACCCACGCTACCCAAAAAACAACAGCCGCCCCCAAACGGGAGCGACTGCCAACAAAGAACACATTACACAAACCCCAGTCTATGCCTAGGCAGGACCGACTACAGGAGGATCGCTTGGCGCATTGCCTCCGCCAGTGTTTCCACTGGTATTACCACCGGAGCCTCCACCATTGACCGGACCCATAGGCGGATCAAGTACCGGAGGAGCATCCTGGTTGTCAGAAGCAGGGCTGCCAGATTCATCTTCCTGATCGGAACTGACCCGGCCCTGGCCATCAAAGCGCTTTTGAGCATCCTTGTAGAAGGGCACCACATCTGCAATCCCTCGCCTAACCGCGGCTTCCATCGTATGATAGACATCAAGGCTGTCATTCATCAGGTGATTACCGGCGACAATTTGCGTATGAATCAGTTTCTCCAAAATGCCTTTGAGAGAGGCGATCAGAGCGTCAAGCTGAAAATAGAGTTGAAACTCATTTTCGAACTCAGAAGTCGACAAATATCCGGGGAGGATATTGAGATTGTCTACGGCAAGTTTGATGGCTTGCACAAACTCCTGGTTACTGGTACCAATACGCAATTGGCGCGTGAGGTCCCGGGGACTAAGCCCACGGAAAAAAGGAAAGGATTGTTCGAGGAGGTCCAGCGCGGTATCGATGTCCTGCAACTCGTTGGTAGTAAATTGGCGGTTGACCCGCGATGCATTCGTACTCATAACTTAATGGTTTGAATGTTAAAAAAAATAGAAAAAATAAAAATGATTGATCAGCCACGGACGGGGTGAAACCAGGCAACTTCGCCGTCGATGAGGAAGGCATAGAAGTCTCCTACTTGAAGAAACAAGAAGTTGCTGGATTCAAAATCCCACTCAGCAATAATAATAACGTGACCAATTTGTTCGGTGGTTTTCATAACAGTAAAAAATTAAAAAAGACTAAAAAAATGAATAATACAGGTGGCACATAAGCTCTCCGGCATTTTGCCACTAGATCATGGATTGCCACTTCCATGTCTGGAGAGGGGTTGGGCTTCCGCTGCGAAACAAGGAGCAATGCTCAGACCGCATACCAATTTACCTTCGGAGTTACCGATCGGGCATGGCAGAGGGGGAAAGAAAAGCTTGAGGCACCTTTTTCGGGGCGGATTACCGCTGGAAGAAAACGGACAGCATCTAATCGTACGACAATCAGGTCGTATCGAAAAGCTTTAAACTACGCACGAGGCGGGGGTTTTGAGTAAGTGTTTGTTTGCATTGGGTTTGAATATTATAATAAGTAATAAAAAATCGTACATTTAGCACAGAGATAAAAAAAGGAAGCAACCCTGGCTACCAGTCAACAGTTTTGGGAGTAAGAATAATCTAAGTAGCTTTTTTACGGGTTGCCTCCTGACTATCATCTTCGGTTTAGTTACAGTTAGTGAGTCAAGTCTGAAGCGAATTTTTTTTCCAAAGAGCGCGTGGTAACCAGGGCATAATCCACGAGAGATTCACCTGAATAACGCTGTTCCTGTACATCATGGTCTTAAAAATGAACGTCGCAGGAAGTAGCAGCGTCTTGTTTTTGATTACAATTTCAAATAGGCAAATATTCGTGAAAGGTTTGTTACCGCACTCTTTGGATTTTAGGAAGCCAGTTGATAGATTGGAGTTCTAATTTCCTGAAAGCTAGCTGTTTGATTCATGCAAATTTCACACTCAAATATATTGTTTCGTCTCTATGTACTTGTACAAGGGCTTAGCCCAGAGGAGCGAAACCTGTTCATCGACCATTGTACTAATGTCAAAGGACATAAGAGCAATTCGAAGTATGTTCAGCTCTTTAAGCTGTTGATTGGGGCAAAGGAGTTCAACCAGAAAAATATATTAAGGAAGATAGGTACTACTCCTGGGGGACTGAATTCCCTCTCTTATTATCTCCAGAACATATTGTTTGAAAGCTTGGCCAATCCTCTGAATGGTCAGAGATTGGGTTTAAGTGCTTGTAGAGTAGCAGTTAATAAAGGACATTTTGATTATGCGGAGAAAACCCTCAGCTCCGAAATCGAGAAAGGAATGGAAGGTGAGGACCTTGAGTATTTATATGAGTTGTATAAATATTGGGAGCAGGTCAAGCAGAGCTATTCAGTAACCTTTTCCCTTCTTTCAAAGCTATTGGAGCCTTTCGCTTTTTTTAGAGATTACCAAGCATACATATCAAGTGAACATTATTACCGGGAATTAGCTGGGCTGGCGGGTTCGACCGGAGCTGAGAAAAGAGAGGCATTGCTAAAATTAGGACCAATGATAAGTAGCTTGGTTACCCACCAGAGTCAGTTTATTAGGATTCAGGTTGCCATTAAAAAATTACATTTTCTCCTTCATCGGTTTGATAATAATTGGCCTTATGCGGAGAAGGTTCAAGGAATTGCTTTTGGTTTAATGAATTCGAACCGATCTCTGTTTTCAACCCCAGATTTACTAAAAGAGGGAAACATTAGAATTCTGATGTTGATAAACCAGGAAAAGGATTTGTTGGCTAAGTTGGTCCTTGAAGATATTTGTTCTATTGAGGTTAATGAGGTATTGGAGTCCTACCAGACTAAGATATGGATAAAGAATTCCATGAGGCTGTCTCTAAATCTAAACGATCTGAAAATCGGAGAAAGGACTATTAAGGTTTTTGAAAAGAACCTGGATTTATTCTCCAGTGAAGAAAAAGGACTTCTGTTTCACATGGCTTCTCTAATTCACTTTAGTTGTGAAGGATGGGAGAATGCAATAGCCTATCAGAATAAATCTTCGAATGCACTAAAGCGATCCAAAAAACTAACCTCATGGAGCAACTTCTCGATTAGGGCGATTTCTTACCTGGAATTACAGGAGATCGGAAACGCCAAAAGATGTATTAGGCATCTAAAGGCTTCCATCGAGGATGAGAGTCTGTTATACCCATCTCTATTGTACGAGCTTTTAGCGTCTCATGGAAATTCCATTAAGAATGGAGCGAGAGATGTCAGCCATTTAATAGATGCGAAGAACAAGATCCAAAGAGTTTTTAGCTCGGAGGATGAGCGCTATGCTTCCTATTATTTTAATATTCTGTCTTGGATTGAATCAAAGATCCAAGAGTCAGACCTGCAGACAATTCTCTCGGCTCCAATCTCTCCAAAATTGATGTCTATTGGATTGGCTTCGTGAGACAGGATAGCTTCTTAAAGGCTACCATCCAGAATTATTATTTCGATACCTCCCGCACCATCAGAAATACTGACCTGATACCCCTCAACAACCTTCGCGATGGTCAATTCACCATTGGCGTACATGTCACAAAGACAATTGTAATCGTATTCGGACGATTGCTCCACCGCACGGAGGATCTGCTCAACAAGACGTGAATCAATCTCTTGTTCAGATTCCAGGACGATTACAGAGGAGGAGGGAGAAGCGAGCAGGCTCTGGGATGCAGGAATACCCATACCCAAGCCTATGAGGGCTGTGAAAATTAATTTACGCATGACGTTCATTTTTAAGACTGCCCTCAAGATACGAATTCCAACTGTAAGTGATTTGTTGGCAGCGGAAAACATCCTCACAAACTATGGGCTGGGGAAGTTTCTAACCATGAGCCTTTGAACGGATAACACCCTGGCAAGTTTGAAATAGGAAGATGAAGCATTAGTTTTAGTTGTTTCTGCAATGCCAATCCGAAATCACCATGAAAGCATCCACCCGCAGCTTTGTAATTCTATGCCTGGTCTCAATAACCTTGATGCTCGGCTGCAGTCAAGAAACCTCTCAGAGCGACGATCAAAATGGGGGAGGGGATGAGCCCATTGAAACCACCAAGGACAATCTACCGCCAGCTAAACCTGAACCCATTCCAACAACACCAGACTATGATAAACTCTACCAGAGCTTTGAGGGATCCTTTTCGGTTGAGAAGGCTATGCAGTTGATATTCGGGAATTACGATGCAGGAAACCGGTCAAGTCAGTGGCCCAAAAAGTCTTGGGACCCTGCTACTTTGGATGCCTGGATTCCATATTAGAACTTCACCTTTGTAATATTGAATCCAATCCCTGAATTTGTTCCAATGAAATAGGAAAGGAGTGTGAAAGATCGCCTTATACCAAGGGGAACATTTTTGGGCAATTTGACTGTTCCTCTCTTGCACTCTGTCAAATTCCTGGCGACCTTAGACCAAATTCCCAAGATAGATGTCCTCTCCCCCTGAAATCCCCCGCCTTCAAGAATTTCTGACAAGATTTTCCGATTTCCATCGAGAAATAAGTGCCAATGAATTGAAGGAAAGGAAGTCTGGGTTTTCACATCTGATAAATGGGTTTAAACGGCGCTATCCAGCATGGCTGGAATTTCGCAAGCAAAATGCCCCTGAGTTCAATATTTTCGGAATCCTCAATATTCGACACCGGGAAACAAAGCTCCATACGCCGTTCCTCTGCAACTTATTGTCTCCCAGAGGGACTCACCAGCAAGGTGACTTATTCTTAAAATCGTTTTTGAAAAAGATGCTGCCCGAGGAGAAACAGTTTGAGAGTTTCGATTCACATCTGATTCAGGTTGAAGAAGAATATTATGCCAGGAAAAAAGGACGAATTGACATCCTGATCCGGCATCTAGGGAAAGAGAATCCATTCTTGATTGTTATTGAAAACAAGTTGTATGCCGGAGACCAGGAAATGCAACTTCAGAGGTATTATGACTTTGCCTCGAAGCACTTACATTTTTCAAATGATCAGATTCGTTTATTCTACCTCACCATATGGGGCCATGTTCCAACGGATGGATTTACCATATCTAATGACAGTAGGATAGCCCTTGAGAAAGAAAAGGTACTGCGGTACATCTCATACCAAAATAGTATCCGTCATTGGCTGGAAGATATTCTACCGAAAATCGAAGCCCCTGTGGTAAGAGAGACAGTCAAGCAATATTTAAACACCATTCAATTCCTTTCAGTATGAAGAGTAACTATGAAGACCAGATGTTTGAATTTCTCACCGACGAAGATCGTTTTCGAAATATGAGCTTGTTGGTGGAGCAGTATGAGCCAGTCCGAAGGCGATTAATCACGGAGTTTTGGGATGATGTATTCAAATTGATTGAGGTGTGGGCAAAGGAGAAAGAGGAGGCAGGGGGGACCAAGTGGATCATCACCAAGACGGATTGTTTTTATCAATATTCGAATATTTCAGTAAGCAAATCTGATTGGGATGGTACTGCCGATAAGGCAGAAGTGAACCTTACATGGACTGGGCTCCATAACAATCCCTCTTATGGAGTTTGGACACACTACAATTCCAAAATTTTCAAGGTGTGGGAGTTTTGTGAAGCACTTCATAAACTGGAATTGAATAAGTCTTTTCCCCAACGGGACCATCATTGGTGGCCACTTAAATCCCCCTCGGACCTAAAGCTGGATCAATGGCAATCCTTGATACGAATTCTGCCTCACCATCGATCTGAAATGGCAAAAACCTTTGCGGATACGCTCACCTCCTTCGCGGAAGAAATTGAAGAGCATATCGATGGAATTTACAAAGAATGTTTAGTTTAAAAATCGGCAAGCCAGGATAATTAGCACCTTGGAGTAACTTCAATCTTTTAGACTGCGGGTGCTACACTTTTTCCAATACCGTATCTCCGATACTCACTTAATCACTTTTTGCCCTACCCCAACTCCCCCCCCAAATACTACTCCCCATCCAACCCATAATAGATAGTATCCATCTCTAAGAAATCCTGATCCTCTTCGAGGTGGAATTTCCCTGATGAATTCTGGACTGGCCAATATTGTTTCAGCACATTATAGTAGAACTGCCCATCCACATCTTCATAACTACTGCGGATGAAAACCTTCCTCTCCTCAGGTGCTAAATACTGCAAAGAATCGGTGGGCCAGACAATGGTCGTTAAGGTATCTGAGAATTGCATCCCATCCATGCCGACAAACGGAAAATACACTTCCGTTCCCGACGGGCATAGCGAATGTAGCTCCCGGAACTTTTGGTTACACTCTTCAAGGGAGAAAAATGGCTTTCCTTCCTCTTTGGGATACGCTGCTTTGGCATGGTAAACCAGTTCGGGATTGTTTTCAAGTGAATTCTTCCTCATCTCAGGGATCAATTGGCGAAGACTTTTGCTGCCACCTTGTGCGCTTTCGCGAATGAAATAGAGATTTTATTTGTCATAGACAAATAGGACCCGACAAAGGTCCGAAAAACCTAACCTACCAATTTCGAATAACTACCCTACTCCAGGTAATTTCCCTAAACCAAGGATAGGCTATACCGTATCTACAAAAAATCAATACAAAAACGAGAATACAAATATTGGTTGGTTAATGCTCGGTAAACCTAGGGCGAACTATCCCTTGTAACCATCCAGTTCGATTTATCTTGAACCTAATTTTAGAAATAATGAGAACTCACCAGGACAAACTGAAATTCTTCTCACTGTTCGAATATGAAGCTCTATTTCAGGAATTCTTACTTGAAATACTTCCTGATTTTGGCTTTTCGGGCCTGATTCACTCGCATGGACCAAAAGAACTGGGGAAAGACATCATCGGCACCAAGCAGGGGAGCTTAATCACTCAAGACCATATCGCTTTTGTCGTAAAAAGGGGGGATGCTTCTGGAAAATCCGGGACGGTAGCCGAAATATTGAATCAAGTTCAACAATCATTTGACAATCCCTATATAGCCCCGGATGGAAATATCATCCACATCAACAAGGTGATCGTTTCAATCAATGGAAAATTCACGGCAAACTTTAGGGAGGAAATCAACAACAATGTCCGGTTTAAGCCCTATTCGGCCAATACCTATTTTTGGGATCGGCATGACTTGGTAAAACTGATCGATTCACATTGCCCTGAAAGATGGGATTCACTGCACGAACTTTTTCATGGGATCGATGAGAAGATCAGAGCTGGATTACTCGAATTTTTGAGGCTCAAAGGATGGCCGGGGAACTTTGACCTTTTCACCAACCGGGCTAACTTTATGCAACAATATGCTTACCTTTGCGAGCATCTGAAAGCGTCGGGTAATTCATATTATCAAGGTGAGATATTGAAATACTTAGAAAAATACAATCTGGAGGAAGCAGAACAACTCTTGGTGAAAGACCTGGAGGAGTTGGAAGACAAGGAAGCGAAAAACAAAGCCCTCAGCGCTGCACGCCTCTTTGAACTTGCCAAGCTCAGGAGTATACAGGGAAAACATGAGAAAGCAGAGGAAACCTATCTGAAATCCTTTGAATATGATAGTCAGAATACCGATGCCCTGAGCGATTACGGTTTGTTACTGTATTTCCAGGATAAATTTCAGAAATCAATCTCGGTATTGAATCGTGCATATAAATTAGACCTTGAGTTTTCTGAAGGGGCGATCTCCGAAAATAGTATCGCACGCAAGTTAAATGCCTGCCACAGTTTATTCGCCTTGGGAAGGTATGCTTGGGTAAACGACATCGTCCTCAATTGCCTGGAGGAAGCAGAAGAAATATTAGATCCAGCTCACAGCCTTTTTTCGGTGATGTTTAATTTCATAGGCCAGGTTAATTTGAATCTGGGGAAATATGAGGAAGCGGCTTTCTGGACTCAAAAGGCGGTGGACCACTTTGAGGATTCGAGCAACAAAAGAGAATATTATACCTCGCTCAATAACCTTGGGCAAGTCCATCTGGAAATGGGAAATGCTAAGGGTAGAGACCGGGATGAATATGCGAGAGCCCTTCAGTTTCTTTCCCGGGCCTTTACCATCGCAGTTGAGATGGAAAAAGAGGATTTTTCTTTGAAGGACATCCTTTTGAGCAATATTGGAGTGGCCAACTATTACCTGGGGGATTTCGAAAAGGCCATAGATTACTATAACGAATCTCTTCAGATTCAATTGGAGAAATTCGGTCCCAATCACCACAAAATCGCGAATCGGTACAATAACCTGGCCAATTGTCACACTGGATTGGAACAGTATGAGCAGTCGAGAGAACTACTGCAAAAGTCGCTGAAGATTAATTTGTCAATCTATAAAACCCAAAACCACATTGAGGTTGCCAAAAACTACTTCAATTTAGGAACCCTTTCCCTGAAGCAGAAGGATTTAGAGCAAGGAGCTGAGTTCCTGAAAACGGCAAAATCAATATTTGCTGCGATTGGGTATCAAGGAGTTCTAAATGCCAGAATTGATCAATTGGCAGTAGAGAATGAGCTTGATATTTGAATGCGTTTTTCAGAAATGCCGCAATGAAGGAGTTATACCGTAGGCTGAACCTCAGCAGACTAAATACCCCGGTCTGTTCCTTCCAACATTCTATCCCATTCCCCGTAACCGTCGCCGTTCTGGCGGACTGAGTCTGTCCTATCCTGCACCTGATCACTCACGCCGTTTCTCCCCACCCTGATCAGGACGACATATACTTCCTCGATTCCAGTTCCGAACCAGAATTAAGTCCCCTTTCTCATTCCCGCTATTCAGGGAAGCATTACCATTCACCATTTTGGATATGTAAAAATCGCCGCAAGTTGGTGCGGCAATCAATCCAGCATACCCCATATTTGTCCTATCAATCAATAAGACATCTAACAGCTCGCTCAACAACTGTAAGAACCCTCAACAAATACAAGCACAAGCAACAACCGCATAGCTTTTTCACCCTTTTACCACCAATAGGTCACAGCAATTCACCGGGAGCTTTATCCCTCCCAAAGTCATTTATCCGAACGTATTCATCTAAAACAGTCGCCAAAATTCAATGCATACTCACGAACCCTCCCAGCAGAATAGTCAGGAACACCAGTCAGAAAGTGGATTCGACGGGTCTGCCTTTCAATTGACAGGTAGTCCTGCGCCATTCGCCGATAATCGGCCAGATTCGATGGTAAGAAGAAACCAACAACTGGCTGCCAATCAGAGTCCGCAAGTCACCCAACTCATGGCCCTTCAGCAGCAGGTTAGCCAGGGCCCAAGGATGAGCCAGGCGCCCCCAACGCAGTTGATGAGAACCCCGGCACCACCAATGCAGTTGATGAGAACCCAGCCCACCGTTCCTGTGCAATTGACCAGCACCGCTACCCAGGCCGCCCCGATCCAACGCATGCGCCACTTCAAGGACGAAGAAGAGGCCATCCTTTACTTTGAAGAATGGGAAACCGAAGAGGAGTTGGAAGAGCACTACGATGAAGCACTGGAGATCAAGACCCTGGCCTCCAAAAACGGTTGGGCTGATTTATTGGAACGGGTCAATTACCGGCTTTCCACCTACCAGGCTGAGGTCGGACCCGCATTGAGCGAAGACCAGGCCCGACTGGAATGGGAAGCACTGGACCAAAACGGCGCCCACGCTTTGGAGGCCGCCACTGCCTTGCTGCTCCGGGTCCAGGAATACAATTGGGATTCCCTGGAAGACGAAATCATTCAGTTTGTACGTCGGGAAGAAGATGCACGGGATGGGTTAGAAGACAATGCCCCCGATAGCTCCGTCGCCCCTCAGCAAGCTCCCGCCGTCTGGTTTGGAATTGCCCCCCAATCGCCGGCCGGACAATGGATCACCAGGATTATGGAGGCCCCGTTTGCTGCCATTGAGGGAGAGTTTGCTGCCTATGTCAAACACCACTATGAATCCGTCGAACTGCAATCCAAGGACGGGGCGGGGGCACATGTAGCCCAGGTCATGGACCAGATCAAAAAGGCGAAAAATTACATTACCATGCTGGACAAAGGGATGAAAGCCCAACTCCAGGCAGGGAAAGCGGAGGATGATCCCAACATCCTCAAGATCAAGGACAAGATCAGTTATTTTATTGATGTGATCGTTCGCATGGTGCCTCAGCCACCGGCCCACAATGTGCGGATATTGGCCAATCAGGACGTAGTGGTTCCAGACAACGGGTTGGGGGCTGCGGCCTGTAAATTGATCCGCAGGGGGGCGGATTGGTTCACGGTAGGACAAGATGGCCTCGAGCAACCTGCCCACGGCGACTTTGTATTTGTAGTCCCGGTCCAGACCGGCGAGGTCATTCTGGGAACCAGGGCCGATGGAGGCCATACCATTATTTCGCGGGGAGGAGACGTGTATTATGCCGGAGAATTGAAGCTCACAAATGGCCAGTTGGATTTTTGGGAAAATGAGAGTGGGCATTACCGTACTACAGAAGACCAGAAAGACGTGATCGCACAGATCGGCCTGGGCAATGTCCTCCCGATCGGAAAATTCAGGAAAGCACATTGATAGGATGGGCAAATAAACAGAACAATCTTACTCTAAAACCCGTAACTTTAACCCGGATAGGTAAACAGAATATTGACACAATGGATCCCGAATCAACCCACCAGCAACAGCACCAGAGCCAGGAAAATCAGCTTTCCGCGCCGGATGTCGACTTCAGTCTCCCAGCAGCTGCACCTGTACCCATGCAGCTCACCGCCACTTCAGGCTTCGAAGAGGAGTCAAACGAATCAGAAAGTGACCTGGAAATGGACGGTGGCGGTGGATTCGTTGGTGCCGGAGCACCCGGTGGTGCCGATGCCGGATCAGGTGGTGGAGAAGCCCTCCAATTGGCAAGGTATCCCGCAGGGGCAAGGGGTGGCCGGGTGAGAAAACCTCCCTTTCTCCAGGCCATCGCAGAGCTCGATTATATCACGCGTCCTCAATACCGGGATTCAGGCATTCGTGGAGCAGGTGGAAGGCTTTCCACTGCAACCCTGGGGCCAACCGGCTCCTGGCTGGGACAGGACAGCGATGCCAACGCGGCCTTGCCGGCATATATCAGAACCGCCCGCGGAAAGTATCCCGGTAGCAACTTCAAAGCAGGCCACCTCCTCAACGCCTGTTTCGGTGGAGATGGCAACGATGCTGCCAACCTCACCATCCTTTCCGCAACCGGAAATTCCAACCACAAAGCATTTGACGAACCCGTCAAGCAGGCGGTTGCGAAGCTCAAACAGGCCTACCATGTCCTGTGGGAAGCAGATATTGATGTCACCACCGTAGGAATAGGAATAGATGTCTCGATCGAAGTAGATATTGCCCACCCCTGGGCGGGCGAAACGGCTATCTTCTCTGGTCTGAAATGCATTGCCAGCGTCAATGACACCGTGGCCGTGCTGGCTGACTTCCAGGATGACAGACTGAAGGATAGGTTCCTTGAAATTATGGCTGAGATCGAAGGAATCTGCATCGATGCGACCTTTGCGGGTGAGATTGCCAATCCTCCCTGATCCTGTCAATAGATTTCGGACCAGCTATTCATGATTCAAGCTAGCAAGGCATCTTCTTTACCGGGAACAATTTCTGGGTAAAGGTCATGGCTTTGCATTCCTGGCTGTCTGAAAATTGAAGCAATCCTCCAGGGTGGACCAATCACCTCTCTTAACTCGTCCTTACCAATTCCACCCTCGGTAATACCACCAGAACTTCTCGTTTTCGGTTGTTGGCCATCCGCTGCCGCCAGATTTCAAGATAACTGTCACTGCTGGATGATTTCTCAACCTCTCCCACCACTTCAGGCTCCTCCAACCCATCCGGGTCCAGCCACCAGACCAAATGCTCCACCGTAATCTTCTCAACCACATACCCTGCCCTCCGCTTGTCCTCTACCCGTTCCCAAAATGACCGCGAAAATGCCCCCACCTGCTTCGACCGACTATCCAGCAATTTGGGCCAGGGTTCCTCCAGCAGCGTCAATTCCGCCCCGGCCTGCAAATCCAGCAACCGGTTCTTCACCCATTCTTTTTTGAAAAAGCCAAGGTTGACATCCCGCAAACCACAGGTTAATACCAGATGGGAGGGGAGGTCTGGCATTCCCTGCACCGCTTCGCGAATCAACCCTTCCACCTTAATCTGATCAAAATACGCTTGCCGGGTATGGATCTCCAGACTCGCCTTTGCCCTGGTAAGCGCCACATAGACCACCCGTTTCTTTTCATCTTCCTCGATGGGGAACCGGTCCAGCAGCAGGAATACATGGTCGAATTCCTTTCCCTTGGCCTTGTGCATCGTAGAAACAAAGATCTTATTGCGTTCCGGGAAATAGAGGTCTTCGATCCGGAGCCCCGATAAATACTCCAACCAATCAGACTTGTGTTTGCGGTCCACCGATCGGTCAAACGTCTCCAATATCCGCAGGACCAGTTCCAGATCAGATGAACCCTGATATGCACGGATCAATCCCGAACGCGCCACTTCCCAATTTTCTTTCGTAATCAGCCCGAGTTTCCCAGAAGCCTCCGCCAGAATCCAATCCGAAAAGGTGCGTAAGGGTTTCAGGTGACGCAAGGAAAAGCCCGATTGCCCGGTAATCAACAAGGCAGGCAAGCCCATTTGTCGTAACAGAGTCGCCATCAGCAAGGCCTCTTCATTGGTAGCTGTCAGAACAGCGGTAGTTCCTAAATTCGACGTACCTGACCCCGGCCGCAATCCTGACTCAACCCCCGACTCACCAACCTCGCCGGAGGTGCCGCGCTTCTCAACCCCCGCCCCATAATGCCTCCCAACCGCCTCCGCCAACGGCTCAAACAAATACCCGGTCCGGTACCGAGCCAACAAAACCTTCCCCAAACCTGACTGAACCGCAATCAAAAGCTGCTCCGACTTGATCCGGTCCCCCTTGGGCAGCAATTCCAGGAACTGATTGGCAAAATCGACCATGTTCCTGCGGGAGCGGTAATTGCGGGTCAGGAAATAAGTGGCACTGTCCACCTGGCTCCTGGTCAGCATCCGCATATATTTGACCGAAGCACCCCGAAATTCATAAATGCTCTGGTCGTCATCCCCAGCCGCGATCACCCGGATATCCCCCGCCTTCTTAATGATCGCCTGGAGAAAAATCCATTCCTGCCGGGAAACATCCTGAAATTCATCCAGCACCACCACACTCTTGGCCGCGACCTTTTCCAGCGGAATCTCCTGGTCCCGGATCGCCCGGACCGCCGTCTCCATTATGTCCTCCGAGCGTTCCAGATTCCCCAGTTGCCCCACCAGGTGAAAGGCAAACCCATGGTAGGTAAAGATGTCGATGTGGTGGGCCAGCCCCGGCACCAGCTTTTGCAAGCGCATTTTGAATTCATCTGCCGCCGGACGGCTGAAGGCCAGCATCAGGAATTGCTCCGGCTTGATATCCTCCAACAGCAGCAAAGAGGCCATTTTATGTACCAGCACCCGCGTCTTGCCACTCCCCGGACCTGCGGCCACCAGAATCCGGGAACTCTGGTCGTCCTTCATCACCTGTAATTGCTCCCCTGACAATTGCTCGAATATCTCCTGAAACTTCTCCTCTGTCAAGGGGCGCCGAATGTTCGTCTTCCGCCGGGAAAAATACCGCTTGAGAAAATCCTCGTAGTCCAGTTTGAAATAGTCATCGGTAAATTTCAGGGCTTCCAGATAATTGCGCAGCAAGCGTTTGGCGTATTCACCCACGATATGGATTTGTTCCACCTTCGTTTCATAATGCTTGGCCAGCACCTCATAATCCTCCTTGTTGTACACCCGCCGGTTTTGCGTGATCTTCCTGCGAATCGTCAGCCGGTTGTAGTAGACCATCAAGCCATCTTTCAGGTTGATCGCTTCGATGGTGTGGAGAAACAGCAGGTACTTCTCGTAATCGGGGAGGGGAGCCGTCCGGCCAAGTAGATCCGTCAATTCCAGGCTTTGCTTGATCGAATAGACAGAAAATTCCACCAGCCGCTCCGTGGATTTTCCCCTGCGGCGGGCCTTGCCCATTTCGATCAGGTGCTCAAGAACGCGCCCCGACCATTCCAGCCGTTTATCAACCTCCTCCTGAATCGCTTTGATCTCCTTGCGAAATGTCAATCGATAGGTCCAGGTCTCAGCGACTTCACAAGTCTTGCGGATATAACCCGTCCATTCCCAATAGCGCAACAGGTTCCGAATCAGAGGAATGCTGGACCGGACCCCCAATTCAGTCATCGCATGGTTGGCTTGCCCCAGATTGACCTTCCTTCCCTGCCCGACCTCACCGCCCCAAAGCCAGTTGAGCAGATTCTTTTCCAGCTTGGCGACCTCCCTGAATACCTCTCTGGCTGGTTTTTTTCCCGATTGACTGACATCAAGGGTCGCAGTCAGGTCCTGTTCATTGCCCAGAATTCCGATCTGCTTGAACAGGTTGAGAATGGTCGCCATCATCCGGTTGGGAATCCCCAGCGATTCCGCCATATAATCCACCCTCGTCTCCTCCTTCCCAAACAAAAATTGCAAAATCTGATCCGTCTTGTCCCGTTGTTTGGGGGTAAATAAATGGGCATGCTCCCTTACCTTGGCCATGGCTTTCTCAAAATTCTCCGGAATCAGGCTGGTGGCAAATATCATGGGAGAATTCTGCTCCCGTTCGATGAAACCAGCATTTTCCAGGGCATTGAGAGCTGTTTTTACCCGCGTTTCCAGGTCCCGCATCTCTTCATCCCAGCCAGCTGCCTTGGCAATTTCCAAAGCCGACTTCGAGATCCGGTTCTTCTTGAACTCCTTGATCCCTTGCCAGATCTGGGAAATCTCCTTCTTATTGAGCTTGGTCCCCTGAAGCAGGGCAAAATGCTTGTTCAGATCGTTTTCATTGTACAGGATCACGCATTTGGCCTGTTTCTCAGGATCACGCCCCGCCCGGCCTGCTTCCTGCACATAGTTCTCCAGCGAATTGGAGATCTCATAATGGATGACCATTTCCACATTGTCCTTGTCCACCCCCATCCCAAAAGCCGAGGTCGCCACGATCACATCAATCTCCCCGGAAATGAACCCATCCTGGACCACATTCTTCTGCTTGCTCTCCATCTTTCCATTGTAGGGCGCTGCATTGATCCCCGCCTTTGCCAGGGCTTCCGCGATCTCAGCCGTTTTCCGCACCCGACTCACATAGACAATCGCAGGCCCCTTGCACTCCGACAGCAAAAGGACCAGTTTTTCCATTTTATCTGAATCCTCTTGCGCCTCCTCCGCCCGGTAAGTCAGGTTCACCCGCTGCTGAAGGGTGCGGTGCAATTGCAGGCCCAACTGTAAATGTTCCCGGAAATAGGCCTGTATTTCCTGGATCACCTCGGGCCGGGCCGTAGCCGTAAAGCAGGATACCGGAATCAACCCTTTGAGCCCCTTCCGTTCCTTGAGCAGTTTGATAAAAGTGGCGATGTAGAGGTAATCCACCCGGAAGTCCTGCCCCCAGGAAGAAAAACAGTGGGCTTCATCGATCACAAACCGGTCGATCAGCCTCCCCGTCAGCAACTTGAGGATGGTATTGGAGCGCAGAGATTCCGGGGAAATGTACAGTAGATGAACCGTGCCATCGATCACTTTCCGGATCGCTTCGCTCCGTTCCAGGGGAGAAAGGAGGCCATTGATCGAAACCGCATTGACGATGTCTTTTTTGCGGAGGACATCCACCTGGTCCTTCATCAGAGCCACCAGGGGAGAGATCACCACCGTCAGGGCACCCTTGGCCTTGCCCCGCATCAGGGCCGGGAGTTGGAAGGTCAGCGACTTGCCACCCCCGGTCGGGAAGATGGCCAGAAAGGAGACATTGGCGAGGGCCGAGGCAACCGCCTGCTCCTGCAACGGGACCTCCCCGTCTCCTTCGAATCTCCGGAAAGAGGGGTAGCCGAAGTAGTGCTTCAAATTGACAAGGGGATCGAGTTTTTCCCCGCAGTATTGACAATCCGGCTGTTGGCAGTTTTGGGTGCGCAGGATGTTGAAGACAAACCGGACATTGGGGAATTGGTGGAGGAGCCAGGAGGGCGTGATGATCCGGGGATCGCCGGAGTCGATCAGGGCGAGGGCGTAGGCCAGTTCGGCGGGGGCGGCCCGGATGATGCGTTCCAGGTCGGCATGGATGCAGAGGATATCGGCAAATGAATCCTTGATCAGGGAGGCGACTTCAGAGTGAGCTAAGGGAGCCAGGGCTTCTTTGGAGAGGGCGAAGAAGGCTGCAAAGGGGGGGGGGGCGTGCAGGATGGACCGGTAGATCTGCCGTTTGGCAAATGGGAGGGCCAGGTAATTTTCGTGCAGTTCTTCGAGGAGGTCCTTGCTCAGTCGGGCATCGGCCAGGGGGTTGTTGGTATTAGGGAGGGAGAGGTGGTAGTCCTTGGCGAGGGCGTGGCGTTCCCGGTTGGGGCGAAACAGCGGGGAAAGGAAGAGTGTATCGATTACCGCTTTGGCAAGCAAGCCCCCTAGCTTGGGATACCCCTCCAGGATCTTCAGGTCATGTTCCAGCAGGTTGTGACCGCAGAGGCAATCCACCTGCTCAACCACCATTTCCAGCGGTTCAAGCGATGCTCCCCGGTAGGTTTCTTTGCCTATCACATAGCCAACCTGCTCGATTTTGTGCGTCTTGTTGTTGGCTTCCAGGTCCAGGAACAGGATTCGATTCACGTGATATTGCTTCTTGCTGGCAATATATTCAAAATTTGCTTGGCAGGGGGAGGGGATCTGCCTTCACACACTACAAGGATATTGTATTTTAGGAGCTGCCTTTTTCTAGTCATGACTTACAGCAATAGCAGTAATTTGTCCAGGTTTGGCTTAGCTCCAAATTTTCCGGCATGGTACCACTTGTCAAAAGCCGTGGTCTCCCGCACCCCATCGAAATCCTGAAGGGAATAGAAGTCGGTTTCCCCAAATTCATCCTTCTCCGTAAACCATACCTGGTCTTTGCGCAACAACCCACTGTCCAAGAGGGTGGTGTCGTGGGTAGTAAAGATCAACTGGGTATGCTTGGGATTCATCTGTTCAGATTGAAACAAGGCGACCAGCATTCGGGTCAGGTCAGGGTGGAGGCTGGTATCCAGTTCATCTACAAATAAAGTTCCTCCCAACCTCATCTGCATTAAGAACAGCCCGGCCAAGGGGAAAAGGGTCTGGGTACCGTGTGATTCTTCCTTAAAGTCAAGTCGGACCTCACCGACTGGTTTGCGGTCTTCATAAAGATCGTGGACCCCAAATAATTGGAAGCGGTTGCGGTCAATGATTTCCTTCTTTTTCTCCTCAGGGAAATCAGGAGGGAACTTATAGCCTTCTTCTTTCAATTCCTGGATTTCGACTCCATTGATCTTGATGTCTGCTTTCCGAATTATTTCATTCAGGCGTGCATGTACTGCCTTTTCTTGAGCTAAATTTTCCGTTATCCACGCCTGTAGGGCGGATTGCACATTTAAGGCAAATACGCCTCCAAAACAGCACAACCCGGCAAATACGCCTCTAAAACAGCACAACCCGGTTGAGGTTGGCGGGGAACCAGGTAATGCGCTTCACATTACCCACTTGCCCTCCAGGCATAAGTGACTTGTCCTCCGACCCCAAATGGGTTCAGGTCCTGAGACACCGCGCTGCCCTTCACCTATAACCAACTTGTCTGGCCACCTGAACCAGGTTGCCCAGCAACCCCAAGTAGGTACTGCTTGAAATATTACCGGGTTATGTGAGCGACATAACCCAGTAATATTTCCCGGTAAACCCGGTTGTGGTCTCCCGGTCAACCCAGTTGAGCTGGCTGCATAACAGAGGTATGTGAGCGACATACCACCGTTATGCAGCCAGCACAAGTCGGTTCTCCCCAGACCGGAACCCGGTAATGTGCTGGACACAACTCGCTGCCCTCAGACCTCAACCGGGTTGAGGGACACGGACAACCCGGTAATGCTCCGGGGTGAACCAGGTTAGGGAAAATGCCCTACCGGGTTATGCTCCCGACCCCAACCGGGTTGTCCTCCCGACCCCAACTGGGTTGACCTCCCGACCCCAAATGGGTTGTCCGGCGACCTTAACCCATTTACCCCTTCAGGTGAACCAGGTTATGTTTCTCAGACAACCGGGTTCCCCTCAGCGCACAACCGAGGGGGTCGGTGCTCACCCCCCTTTTACCAACCATGTCCAACTTTTGCTCAACCATGGAAAGCAAGTTGAAGAGAAATGTGACGAAATCGCGGAGAAGTATTTTATCAGCAAATGAGAATTTAATACCTCGCCAACCCCTCCCCCCGAAAGAAGACCATCTTCTTCTTCCCCTCCGTCTTCATCTGCAAAAGCCCCAGCTCCTTCAGCCCAAGCAAATCTGTGCGCGCTGTCTGGTAGACCACCCCAAAGGTATTTTCCACCTCCTTGATCGTCATCAGCTTGGTTGGTTCTACAATAAACTCACGGATGATAGAAGCCTGTCGCTCATTGAGGCCATCGACGGTGGAGAGCTCAAATAGTTGTTTCCGTTCCTTGACCTGCTGCTGGATATATTTCTTCAGGCTTTTAAATGCCTTGTCCACCGTCCTGAGCTTGTATTTGATGAAATACGTTACGTCATTTTCATCCTGTTCGGTATAAAGGTAGGCCTTGGCATACTGAATGGGTGCCTCCTTTATCATCTGTGAAATAGACATATACTCAAGCAACCAGTATCCCTGCTTGACCAGGTACCAGTAAAAGATCGCCCGTGCTGTCCGGCCATTGCCATCTTCAAAGGGGTGGATATACCCAATCAGAAAATGAAGAATAGAGGCTTTGACTATGGGGTGGATAAACTTGCCATGAGGATCGTTCTTGGCAAAGTCACAAAAAGAGACCATTAAGTCTTCCAGGTACTCGCAGGGTGGGGGGGAATGCAATATCCTCCCGGACATAGGCTCCCAGACTTTGACCTCATCGTTGTCCCTGAACTTCCCGGCATATTCAGGATTGTCAAGGGTTTCTTTTGTCACCAGCTTCTGCAGCTCAAGCAAAGCCTCAATAGTAATGTCCTTTTCCTGCCAGGCTACAATCTGCTGGATGGTCTGGTAGTTATTCAGAATCATCTGCTCTGACTTATTGGTCGGCTTCCGCTCTTTGAGAAGCATATCCTTGGCGACCTTCCGCGTCGTGACTGCTCCCTCTAACTGGCTGGAAGCGATGGCCTCTTCCATGATGGAGTTGATCAGATACCGGTCCTTGTCCCGCTCAGGAATCAGGGTCTTGCCCGACAGATTCCCTCCCAGGTTCATATCGAAAATATGCAGCTGCTGGTGAATCTTATCACTCAGCGTAAAAGTAAATGGAACCCGATAGTGATAGCTCCCAATCTTGAAATGTACCTGGTGAAGCCCACGTGCAATCTTGGCTGCCTGCCAAACCGTCTCAGGAGGAAGGTCACTCGGTATATCTTTGTAACGAAACGAATGCCACGGATAATACTCTTCATTGGCCTTCCGAATAAATTCAGCAAGCTCCAGATCCAGAAAGCACCTCATCATCTCTGCGGACTCAATCTCTCTGGTAGGTGGCGGGGGAGTGGGGATCTTCATAATTCCTACTAATTTCCCCTAAGTTAGTAATATCTCTCCGGTTTTTCTACCCCTCTCTCAATTTCCCTACTAATTAAGTCAACTTTAGTAATTAATAGTAGTAACACATATCGAGCAACTAGCCGAACCTCGAACTGCCCAGCCAATCCGCCCCTGGAACTTCCCCGACAAGCCGAACTCAGAACTGGCCTCCAACCCGAACTCAGAACTTCTTCCCCCACCTCACAACCTTTTTTCCAAAATATGCATCTATCCAGGTGTAACTTTCTCTGAAAAGTTCGTTCTGATCGTATAACCTTCACCAGAGGCTGGAAACAAAGCTTTTACAGCGATGCAAAAGATACTACTAAGGATGGGTTGGGGAGCAATGACGGTAACGGCAGCATTTCTGTTCGTCATTACTGCCATGTACTTCTCCTTCCGCAGCGATGTGAATTTCCTTCTGGAAAAGCAGGACGTTGTACAAAATATTGCCTGGCGGACCTCCTTTTATATCCATATCATTGGTGGTATGATCGCTATCATCTTGGGGCCCTTCCAGTTCCTTAAATCTTTTCGCCGCAAGCGGATGGCATTGCACAAGAAGATCGGCAAGGCCTACATCGCTTCCATCCTTTTTCTGGCTGGACCATCTGGTTTGTTCATGGCTTTCTACGCAGAAGGCGGCTGGTTCAGCAGCTTAGGATTTACCGTTATGGCCGTGCTCTGGCTCTGGACCACCTTCAAAGCTTATGAGACCATCCGTAACCGGGATTACAATGGTCACGTCCGTTGGATCACCCGCAGTTTTGCCCTCACCATGGCCGCGGTCACCCTTAGACTTTATGTTCCCTTAGGCTCTGCGGTGCTCTATTGGGACCACGAATTCGTTGTCACCAGTTCTGCCTGGGTCAGCTGGGTTCCCAACCTGATTGTCGCAGAAATCATCCTGAAATTCATCCCTCACCGGTTGTAATGATACCCCTTGGCACCTGTTGGTTTACCGATTGGGCCATCTGTAAATAAAGACACGTTTTGTAACCCATCACCTTAATCGAATTGAAATCATGACTAGAAAACTGTTCGCCACTCTCTTGCTCATCCCGATGCTTGTCTTCATAGGAGATCAGGTAATGGGCAATGCCGGCCCCGAAGGAGGGAAAGACAAGAAGAAGAAGAAGCACACGACCGAAGCGCAGGTACCTGATCAAACTTCAGGCCAAGTGCAGGCACCAGATGAGATCCCAGTCCTGGCTCAGGCACCAGATGAAACCCCAGACCAGGATCAGGCAGCTTACCAGGAAGCAGAAGTGGCAGTCTCAAATACTTCATTGGACCTGGGAATTACCCATTCAGAAGCTGAGAAATTGACCATCCTCAAAGATTACTTTGAAAACCTGGACAATCAATTCCTGGATTACGATGAGAAATTCCTCCGGTCCCATGACAAGGAAGTCGGTGAAAAGACCCGCAAATTACTGGATAAGCAAGTGCTGGAGGCAGTTCGTAAGATTGACCCTTCCGATGTTGAAAGTAAAGAGTGGTTCAGCCGCTGCCCAAGTGGATACTTCTACACCATTGATGGTGATGAAAACCGCAAGCCCCTGGCCACCGGAACCATCGGCCAGAACAGAGGGTGCAGCCGCGTTAGCTTAGGAGAATTTCGCTATGATGTAGTTGCAGGGACTGTGGAAATGAAATTGCCTCAGGATTTGGGATATGTGGACCTGAAAAACTACTTCAAGATGCGTAAAGTAGCATTGGGATAAGCGTGGCAAGGGGCCGGTTCTTCTGAAAAAGCGCAAAGCTGTTCGGAAAACCGCAAGGATTCTCGGTAAACCATTGCTCTTTCGGGAAGGACCTCTGACTACAATATTATCAAGGAACAACAGCTATTACCGTGAATGGGCGGTAAAAAGCACTGACCTAAATAACACAACATTTAAGACCAGGTGCGGATCGGAGGCATAGCTTCAGGTCCGCACTTCTTTTTTGCGCTTCACCTGACGCACCGGATCAAAATAGGTACTTCTTCCCCCAACTGTCAACTTCTCCAATTCAATCCGGGGCGCATCAGGTCTTCCCGAATCCGTCCAGCGGCTGTGGATCATAAAGTCCATTGGGAAGTGTGGGAAGTGTGCTTCATGGGTGAGAGCAGTTTGCAGGACAAAGCCCATCTTGTCATAGATCAATTTTAGGTCGGTCTCAGTCAATTCCGCTACCGGCTCCTCGGGGTGCAATGCCGCCTGGTACAATACTTCATCGGCAATCCAGTTGCCGACTCCGGCCAGCAGGCTTTGGTTCATCAGGACCGACTTGATCGGACTCTTCCGACCTGACAGATTCGTCTGGAACTCGTCCCAACTGATCTTAGCGGCATCCGTCCCAATCTTATTGGCCTTGCAATAGGCCTCGACGCTGTCCGCGAGGATCAACCGGCCAAACTTACGGGGACAGTTATAGGCCAGCGTATACCCTGAATCCAGGCGGAAGTTCACCCTGCCATGCCGGGGAGCATCCTCCGGATCGCGGAAATAACGCGGTGATCCCGTCATGCCAAAATGCATCATCAGGGGGCCACCCTGCTCCATGAGCAGGAACAAGTATTTGCCTACCCGGTCCGTACCCGTAATCACATTGCCCTGCAAGCGTTCTAAGAATTGGTCCTGGGGATCTTTGACCACCTTGCCGTCTGTGATTTCAACTTTGACGATCCGCTGGTCCAATGCAGTCCCTTCGACATATTTCCTAAAATTCTCTACTTCTGGTAGTTCTGGCATTACTTTCAATCTATTTGAAAAATTCAACTACATAGACGACCTGATTGTTAGCAGGTGACTGGAACTTCTGCTCTTCCTGAATGTTGGCAGGTGAACTCAATCAAAACTTCCACCTGGATATTGGCAACAGACCCGATCAAAACTTCCGGCTGCATATTGGCAACGGCCCCCCTCAAAACTTCCACCTGCATATTGGCAACAGACCCCCTCAAAACTTCCAGCCCACCGATAGATAGGGCAACCACCCATCACTCCCTTTGGTATAGGCAAAGGTAACCGCAGTCGCCTCATAAGGCGTCAACCACACCCCACCCCCATATCCCCAATGCATCACATCTGAATCTTCACCTTCCACCCAAACCCGGCCAAAATCATTGATCCCAACGATCCCAAAGCGGGCCGGAAACAGCGGAGAAGTGAACTTGGCCAGTTGAATCCGCAACTCTGTATTTTGGTAGAAGGAACTGTTGCCCGCAAACCGCAGCTTGCGGAATCCCCGGAGGTTGGTAGCGCCGCCCAGGTATTGCTGGTGGAAATAAGGCGCATCCCTGGAGGTTTTGCCTCCCCCGACCCGCAATGCGAGGACTGTCTCCAATGGAATACGGAATCTGAAATACATGGAGAAGGCCCCCTGCCATTTCCTGAAGGAGGGTGAAGTGTCATTGAAACCTTCGTAATGGCCACCAGAAGCAGTGAGGTAAATGCCCCTCGTAGGCATCACTTTGGAGTCCCGCGTGTCAATGTCGATACCAGCCACCCCGCCCACGTACAATTTGGGATCGAATGCCTGTACACTGTCCAGAGCCGCTTCGGCAATGTCCGTGACAAACCTGTCCGGGGTCCGTTCGACATCGGTGTATTCACCAATCAGACTGAAGCTGAGGCCTCCCTGCCCATGCATGAATTGCTTCCGCAAGCCCGGCTGAACCAGGACTTGGTTGAACCGGGTCCGGTGATAGCCAATGTCATCTTCATTTACGATGACCGTCTCATTCCCAAGCCCATAGAAGTTCTGCACAAAATTGGGCACCCGGATATCGGCATCCGCAACGAAGTCCCAACCCCAAACTGCCTGAGGGTAGATGCCTTTGTAGGAGAGGTTAAAAGCGCGGGAACCGAGGGCAATATTGGCCATCAACTTTTCATCCAGGGCATAGGGTGAACGCCGGAAGCGGTATCTGCGGAAATGTACCCCGCATCCAATGAATACACCATCGTCAATATTGAAACCACCCGTGAGCAGGGGGCTGGTCCGGTTGTAATTGAAGGCTCTGCGATCATAATCATTGACATCAAGGTCTTTACTTTGCATGTCCCGCAGCTCTGGACCGCCTTCCAACTGATTTTCCTTGTCCTCCCGGTCGTAGACCAACGTTTTTCGCACCAGCCCATTCACCCTGCTATCGTCCTTGATTTCGTCCCGGCCATCGCCCATGATGACCCGGACCTTGATCGCTTTTTTGACTTCACCCTCTATTTCGAACTCGTCCTTGCCATCCAGTCCCCAAATTCGAATCTCCCGGGTCTCCCCTTTGAAGAATACCCGGTCGTAGAGCTTTTTCCCTCTCTCCCCATCCTGCCTAAGGTGCCACATCCGCACCCTGGTCGCACCATCTTCCAGGCGTTCCACCTTGAAGAATTCATTTTCATCGCTCCCCAGGATGTCGACCTCACCAGCCAGGAATTCATAGTAAGTCTCCGCATATTCATGCATCAGGTCCCGGCGGGACTTCAGAAAACGCTTGATCTGGTCACCTGAGAGATCATAAATCTCCAGAGGCCAGCGGGAAAGGGCCTCCTCAATCACTTCATCCGTCAGGGCTTCCTGAAGCTCCTTCGCTGTTTGAATCCACTCCTCTTTACTCAACTCCGTCAGGAAATTACGGTCCCAGTACCGGGCTGCATAAGCATGACCGTTGATATCCCGGATCTCCTCATCAAATGCATGGAAGTTGCGCAGTCCCCATTTTCGGAAGGTCGCCCAGGTCGCAAGTCCTTCCGACCGGAAATAGGAAAGGTCGCGGTCAAGGGGAATCGGACGGTAAATGAACATGCTGTCTTCCACGAACCGGGCCCAGGCCCACTGTCCATCGTGCCGGTCCCAGTCTCCCAACCAGGAGTCAAAGAGCCGGGCCTTCAAAGCTGCCCCTTGGTCCACTTGGTGGTGACTGGAAGCATGCATATTCTCCACCAGTTTGAGGGTGCTGCTGATCATTTCACTCCATCCAAAAGATGCGATGTCGGACCGGTTACCCACAGCGACCTCCTCAAAGAGGTAAAGCCCACCGCCAAACAATTCCCGGTAACTCCCCAGGCGGGGATCATCGGGGAGCCAGACCAGTTGCGGATTGGTATGGAAGACCCCGGCCGCTTCTGCCAAAAGTGGAATCGTAAGTGCAGCATAAGGGTGTGAGGCGGAGATTTGGTCTTGTACCACCTCCCCGGCCAGGGGGCCGCGTACCATTTCCGGGGTGACCCGTTCGGGAAACTTACGGATGGAGCGCAGCACCCATTGGCGACCTGCATCATCGGCCAGGCGGAGTGACCTGTCCTGGAATCCACCCTCCTGCTGCTCAATACGGAGACCTTGCGCCCACATATCAAAAACAGGGACCTCGATTTGAGTAGCCCATTCTTCCCGGTAATTCTCCCCATAGATCAATTTGTAGAATCCCCCACGTTCATATCGGTCGTCTCCTGAGGCAGTGACCGTACTGTCTGTATATTTGGGGTAGGGGGCGGAAGGAGTTTCTGTCTCTGGTTCCGTGGAATGGGTGTAGAGCTTTTTACGAAAGGCCAGAGTTTCCACCGCTTCTTCATCCACTACAAAGAAATTGGCCCAGACTTCCCCATTCTCATGAAAGTCCATGCGCACAAATCCCCGTTCATCGGTGGTAAACAGCGCCTTTTTCCCTTTGCCAACATACCTGGTCTTGCTGCCTGAGCCGGAGACGATATAGTGGTTGCCATTCACGGGCAGGTATTGCAGGTTATGGTCGTGCCCACAGGCATACGTGGCGTTGGGGAAATCCTGCAACAGGCTGGTCAACTCTCTCTTGAGTTCCTGATAAATAGGGTGGGGAATGTCCTGAATATTGCCCCAGGCCTTGCGGTAAATGACCGCCAGACTCCCCAGAACCGGTAGAGGAAGAAAGGCATTCTTTTTCGCCATCACCCCCGGAAACAGGTGGGTATGGGCTGGAAAACGGCCTCCATGTGCTCCATAGCTGTACATAGGGTGGTGGCCCACCACGATTACTTTCTTGTGCCTGTTCCGTTCCAGGGCATCCCTCAGCAAGGCGAGAAAGTCTGTTTTGAACCGGGCATCGCAATCGTATTCAAGGGAGGGTTTTTCATGAGGATGGAGCCACCATTGGGTATCAACAATGATCAGGGTGGCATCACTGGAAAGGGGAAGTTCTTCTGGTCCGGGGCAGCCATCGTCTGGCAGCCAGACATTGCCCCGATTGGCGATCGCTTCCACAAACGCTTCCCCCCGCCGGACATTCTGGTATCCGTTTCGTCCTCCTTGTTCCCAATCATGGTTCCCAGGTACAAATACCATCTGGCCGGCGTGGGTAGCGACTGCCTCTACCTGGGCCCGAAGATGGGATTCGTCTTTTTCCCGCCCTGGGTGGTCCTCTTCCCGAAGCCCTACCGGATAGAGATTGTCTCCCAGGAAAACCACCGCATCGGAATCAGAAACCTGCAATTGACGCTCAAGGGCCACCATGACCCGGTCACCATCAACCGCCTTGCCCGCATCACCGACCAGAAACAGGGAATGAGCTACCGAAGAGGGGGAGGGGCTATCACTTTGCCAGTCCCGCATGTCTTTGCGTACCCAGGTCATTTCCCCGGTACAGCCTGCGATAGGCACCAAAAGGAGTAGGAAAACAAGTCTCTTGATATGTGGAATGAAAAGCTGCACCCCGCAAATTGATAATTTTTACACTCATTTCTAAGTCGTAAAGGACTTGAACCCTTTTGGCTGGAAAGAGCATTCAGATTCGCCTCCCGAATTCCGATGGGGCCCTGGTGACGCCTGCCCCTACAAAGGGGGATCAAATTGGAAGATTTTCCTAAGGTGCCCGGGGCCCTACAAATGGGGATCAAACCGGAAGATTTTGCCAGTGCTCCCGGATCCTTCGGTTGAGATATACATGATTCCTTCCGGGGAAAAGCATATTCCTTCAGGTTGGGAAAAGTAAGGATAATCAAGGGAGGCAATATGCAGTAATTGACCGCTGGAAGCCAGGACCACTAGCTTCTTCCCTACCGAGGAGATCAGATAAAAGTCACCGGAAAGGGGATGTATCCCTATCCCACTGGGTTGAAAGACCTTTTTTAGCTTAATGGAGGGCGAAGCATTATCCCCTTGCTCCCTGGAATTGCGTTGTTTTACCTCTTCCAGATCGATTACCAGAAAGGGCTGATCGGAGAGGACACCGGTAGCTGGATCATAGGCATAGCAGGTCTTCTTGTCCTTCAGTGTAGCTCCCTCTCCCGGAAATCCTTTGCAAGCCAGTAAAAAGAACCCCTTCTCCGCGTACCACTCAAGGCCTTCCACATCATAATCCTTGTTCAGGAAAGTTTCGATTTGATTGACCTGCCCATTCTGCTCCACCTCGTACAGGTTCCCATTGCTGCTGACCACCCAGAAGTCTTCACCCTTCACTGCAATCCCCTCATAATCTCCCGGGTCCCCAAATTTAATCTTCTCGGTAACTACCCCCACACTCAGGTCAAAAAGGTAGATGTTTCCCTCTTCATCCTGAACCGTCGCCAGCACTCCTTCTTTCACCCAGGCCAGGCCCGAGATTTCTACCAGTTCCGGAGGAAGCAGGAATTTTTCCGCAGGTTGATCCAACTGGTAGGGAAAAGGGTAATCTGGTAAGGTAGGGTGTGGGCTCATTTTGGGTTTACCGTTGCTGCTCCCCCGGTCAGCCGGCTGATTTTCCCCGCAGCCTGCTAGAATCAGGCTGGTGGAAAACACCAGGAGGATAAGGATATGGTAATATTTCTTCATACCGTGAGAAACCTTGGTTCAAATATAGAATTTGTTGCAGGAAGTCACACCCCCTTATTACCTGGCACAGGCTACTGCAACTGCTTCAACTGCCTCAACTGCCCGGCTACTGTAACTGCTTCAACTGCCCTGCTACCTCAATCGCCAGACTAACAGACAATTCGACATCCCAATCGCTCCGATACTGATAGCTTATAAAAAAGAGAAACGTTTCCAAGTGATAACCTCTTGGCAACCAAACGGAAACGTCTCTTCGTATTCTGCAGAATACTTAGTGGTTCTATTGCAGGATCACCCTTTGGCTGATCTTCTGCCCACCTTCATTGCTGAATTCCAGAATGTACATGCCATTGGCCATTCCTTCTGACTTGGCATTCCATTTTACTTCCTGAAGGCTTCCACCTGTGACCGCAAATTCCTTGACCGGACGACCTTGCAAATCGTAAATATTTAAGACTCCCTCACTGGCACTTTCCAGTTCAATGGTCAGTACGTCCGAGAATGGATTGGGGTAAACATCGGTGATGCGCAATGCTGGAGCATTGGTGGAAGTAGCAGTTTGTCCAACCTTGGCCACGCTTGTCACCAGGGTACGCACAAAGTCCTGACCTTCTACGGTCACGGAGATTGAATAGACACCTGATGGGAGATCATCACCCGCGACAGCACGGAAGGCATTTCCCTCCCGGATAAATTCAAGTACCTGAGGGGCATCGTCGGTAGCCACCAGTTGCAGATCATTGATCCGGTTCAATGTGCCATGCACCTTCAGGCCTTCGAGGTCACCTGCTTCAATTCCTTCTGCAGTCACTTTGAAACCCATGGCATGTTCTGCGTCAAAGAGATTCTTTCCGGATGGGAAAAGTGGTTCGAGGGCAGCGGTGGGGCCACCTTCGGCTTCAATCATGGCAATGTACTCGCCCGGCAGGGAGATGCGGTAAGCTCCGGCAACCGGGGTATTGGCCAGGTAGATATTGCCTTCGGCCGTTTCCTGAACCATTTCCAGAGAAAGGGCCTGGCCGCCATTGACTGATTCAGCAACCAACTCCTTGGGGAGGTTTTTGCCCATCAGCATGACCTGAACTTCCTGGTCCTGACCATGGACGTAGAAGGTTTTATCCGTACCTGTGGAGGCGATCAATTGGGTCTGGCTTCTGACTACGGGATCCATCCGGTAATCGGCCGGAGTCTGGTTGGGGGCAGTTCTGAGCGTACCGTTGAGCACCCCTTTGATAAACGGCCATACCTTGCTGCCACGGGTCACCTCAAAGTGATCCAGTTCGGTTTGGGAGGGGCCGGGATAGTAGGGAATCCCAAACCAACCGTATTCCTTGCGCTGGCCTGAGAACAGCTCACGACCACCCGGACGGCGGCTACTATTGTAAGGAACCACCCCGTCATTGCCACCGTTCGCCCTGGGGCCATCGATGCCATGCAAAATGGTCTGGGGAATATCGAGACGGTTCAGAGGACCATTTCCCCAGGCACCCAGTGTGGTATAACCCACCGTATTGTTGGGATTGTTGTCCGTGATGGAACGGAAAAAGCTGAGGTAGCCTCTGGTCAGAGATTTGGTCGCATCGTTGTTCTGCATGAAGATGATGTTCACCAAGCTGAGGAGTACACTGTTGGCAACCTCGGCAATGCTCGTTCCCTGGTGAGGAGTACTCAAAGTAAAGGCTTCGCTGACTTTGCTATTGGCTCCATAATGAACAATGGAGGCGTCAGTATCTACCCCACCTTTACTCCATGCGACCACGACCACGCTGTTTACATTGTAGTGATTACGGATTTGGTCAATGGCATTGGAAAGCATATACCCATTGGTCCATATATGGCGGTTCGGTGTCAGAGACACAAAGGCGGAACGGTATCCGTCGACATAGACATCGCGGTACATATTGTCATTACCGGAGTACCAGACGGATGCATTGGAGGCATAACCATGGACAAATACCATGACCGGCTTGCTCGAAGAGTTCGGCGGAACCATCCCATAATAGATGGTATTGGGGTCATTGCCTTCATAAAGGTCGATTCCCACCGGAATGATCTGGGTACCTTCACTGGGATTAGGGGCACCCAACTGATATTGCTGGGCAGTCCCGAAATTCTCCACATAAGGGTACTGGAAATTCTGTGATTGGAGTGAAGTGGACAAGCAGAGAAGTGTCAATACTTGTACCAGAGTGGCTACTAATCGATTCATGTAAATCTAAAAGGTTTAAGGATGAAGTTGATGAATTTACTGTGCTCTAAATTTAATGATGCATGCATACAATAGCAAATTGTGATGCATGCATACAAAATAAAATGGCTGGAATATTCCCTATCTTCACAGGGATAAAAGGAAAGTAATCAGACTAACAGCTCTGGGTCCGGTATGCTGGCCAGGAAGAAGGATTTCATAAAGACTTTGTGCATTTTGATGCTGCTTGGGGGAGGGAAGCTCTTTGGCCAGGCAGTCGTTGAAATTGCCTCTTTACCGGGAAATACCCCCGCGATGGATACCCTGTATTTAACAGGTAGTTTTAACAATTGGCAACCAGGGGATACCCTCTACCAGTTGCTTCCGGATGGGGATCGTCGCATCCGTCTGGACATTCCGGTTGATTCATTTCCCATTGAATTCAAAGTCACCCGAGGTTCATGGGACAATGTCGAAGGAGATTCAATGGGCAATGCCATTACCAACCGACAAGTCCTGATCCCACCTAAAGTGGATAGTCTCATTCGCATCGACATTGCTTCCTGGGAAGATCTCCCCCCCGCCAATGCCAGGGGAACAGTACACATAGTGGTGACTGAAATTCCCCGCAAGACGCCCCCGGATGCACCGATTTACATTGTAGGCAACTTTAACAGTTGGCACCCCGGAGATCCCAAATACAAGATGGAGAGGAGGGAAGATGGCACCTTTTACGTGAGCGTTCCCATGATCGGTGACCTTCTGGAATACAAGTTTTGCCGGGGCAATTGGGAAACGGCGGAAGGCCGCCGCAATGGCCGGGCCCGCTACAACCGCGAATACCAATACAATTCCCAGCCCGATAATACCATCTATGCAGAGATCGAAACCTGGGAGGATATCTCAGGCAACCCCATTACCGCTCTGACTTTCATCTGGCTGCTGGCCGGAGTGCTGGGGGTATTGTTGATCATTGCCATCAATACCCTACAAAACAACAACGTCGCCGCTAACCGGGTCCTTTCAATCCTGATCCTGCTCATTTCCATCTCCCTTTTTGGTCGGGTGGCGGTCTATGACCGGGAAATCTTCCAGCAACTGCCAAAGCTCATGTTGGTGC
Organism: uncultured Bacteroidia bacterium; assembly: GCA_964352215.1. Classification (GTDB taxonomy): domain Bacteria; phylum Bacteroidota; class Bacteroidia; order J057; family JADKCL01; genus CAWUKT01. Next base: position 8,101 of record CAYGRE010000032.1, on the reverse strand, counting down.
CGGACATTATCCTGTTCCTTTATGCTCCGGTTTTTATTCTCTATCTGAGGCGCTTGTTATGGTCAGCACCATTGAAACTGAAATCGGGAATCTGGCTCCATTTCATCCCTTTTCTCATTCACATCATTGCCTGGATACCGCTTTTCCTGCTGGATGATCCTACCTTCATTTCACTCAATACCGATCTCGGCTTGCGCCCCTGGTTCATGATCACCGGTGGGGTGGCCCTGGTATTCAATACCATTTATTGGATCTATGGCTGGCGGCTCATCACCATCTACCGTAAGACCGCGGACAATAACTACGCCTACGAGGAAAATCTCAGCTTTCTCCGAACGGTCATGGGCCTGAAAGCCCTTTGCCTGCTGATCTGGTTGGGGAGTTATGTAATCGGTGGACTCGATATGGTAGTAGAAAGTGACCTGGAAAGACTCACGGAGAGAAGCCAGGACCTGTTGTACATCGTATTTTCATTGACGGTATTCTGCCTCGGTTATTTTGCCATCCGGGAACCTGAAATCTTCAAAATGAGTCCTGAGGTGGAAGCCGAACCCGCCGTAAATATCCCGCAAGAAGTGGAAGCTGACAATCCCGGAACGGAGGAGTGGGAGGAAATAAAGGGTAAATTGAAGGAATTGATGGAGGATCAACGCCCCTATCTCAATCCCAAACTGACCCTCTCTGCCTTGGCGGAGATGGTGGATACCAATGTACATACCCTGTCCAAGGTGATCAACGATGGCTTCGGTGTCAATTTCAACGACTTTGTCAATACCTACCGGGTCGAAGAATTCAAGTCCAGGGTCGTACAGGATGAATTCAAGAACCATACCTTTTTGTCCATCGCTTTGATGTCTGGCTTTAACTCGAAGACAGCCTTCAACCGGAGTTTCAAGAAAATTACCAAGGTCACTCCCCGAGAGTATCTCCGGGAACGAGAGTTGGTGCAGGATCAGGAGAATTGATCTGGTTTTCTGAATAAATGGGATAACCTCTGCGGAAATACCTAAGAGGCTGTTATTCAGAAGGGTGCTTGTTTCATTTTATAAAGTGGAACCTTTTTTAAGCGCTGAATAAATACCAATTCATGATTCGCAACGATTCTGATATCCGGTATTTGCACCTTGGTATCAGTTTCAACAACGACTTCACTCGACAGTGACAATTAGACTTCACGCAATCAATACAATTAGACTTCACGCAATCAATACAATTA